>NZ_JBFALF010000033.1:0-121529 GCF_040656115.1 Nonomuraea sp. NPDC050202
GACCCGGCCACGGGCAACACCGTGACCATCCCGGTCACCGGCAGGGCCGCCGACGTGCGGCTGCAGTTCACCGCCAACTCCGGCGCCCCCAGCGGGCAGGTGGCCGAGTTCCAGATCTTCGGCACCCCCGCGCCCAACCCCGACCTGACCGTGTCGGGCCTGACCTCCTCACCGGCGGTCCCGGTCGAGACCGACGCGGTGACGCTGTCGGCCACGGTCAGGAACGCCGGCACCGCCGCCTCCGCCGCCACCTCGGTCACCTTCTACGCGGGCACCACCAAGGTGGGCAGCGCCGGCGTGGGCGCGCTGGCCGCCGGGGCGTCCGCCACCGTGTCGGCGAACATCGGGGCCAGGGACGCGGGCACGTACCAGCTCTCGGCCAAGGTGGACGAGAGCGGCCAGGTCGCCGAGCAGAACGAGGCCAACAACAGCACGACCGGCACGCTCACCGTGAGGCCCGTCGACACGGCCGACCTGATCGCCTCCCCCGTCGCCTGGACGCCGGGCAACCCGGCCGCGGGCACCCCGGTGACGTTCTCCGTCGCGATCAGGAACCAGGGCACCGTGGCCTCCAGCGGCGGCGCGCACGGCATCACGCTGACCGTCACCGACGACTCCGGCGCCGTCGTCAGGACGCTGACCGGCTCCACCAGTGGCGCGATCGCCGCCGGGGCCACCACGAGCCCGGTGACCCTGGGCACGTGGACGGCGGCCAACGGCAAGTACACGGTCAGGACGGTGCTCGCCGACGACCCCAACGAGCTGCCGGTCAAGCGGGCCAACAACACCAGCACGCTGCCGCTGTTCGTGGGTCGCGGCGCGAACATGCCGTACGACACCTACGAGGGCGAGGACGCCACCATCGGCGGCGGCGCGGCCCGCGTCGGCCCCAGCAGGGACATCGGCACGATCGCCGGCGAGGCGTCGGGACGGCGCGCGGTCACGCTCAACCAGACCGGCGCGTACGTCGAGTTCACCACCAGGGCCGACACCAACACCCTGGTCACCCGCTTCTCGATGCCGGACGCGCCGGGCGGCGGCGGGCTCAACTCGACCCTGAACGTCTACGTCAACGGCTCCTTCCTCAAGGCCGTCAACCTGACCTCGCGCTACGCCTGGCTGTACGGCCCGGAGGCGAGCCCGAACAACAACCCCGGCTCCGGCCCGCCCAGGCACATCTACGACGAGGCGAACCTGCTGCTCGGCACCACCGTCCCGAAGGGCAGCAAGATCAGGCTGCAGAAGGACGCGGCCAACTCGCTGAACTACGCGATCGACTTCGTGGACTTCGAGCTGGCCACCCAGGTCGCGAACCCGGACCCGGCGAAGTACGCCGTACCGGCCGGATTCACCCACCAGGACGTGCAGAACGCGCTGGACAAGGCCCGCATGGACGCCAACCTGACCGGCGTCTACCTGCCGCCCGGCGACTACCAGACCAACGGCAAGTTCCAGGTGTACGGCAAGACGGTCAAGGTCGTCGGGGCGGGCCCGTGGTTCACCAGGTTCCACGCGCCGTCCGGCCAGTCGAACACCGACATCGGCTTCCGCGCCGAGGCCACGGCCAACGGCTCGACGTTCGCGGGCTTCGCCTACTTCGGCAACTACGTCGAGCGCATCGACGGCCCGGGCAAGGTGTTCGACTTCAACAACGTGTCCGGCATGACGATCGACGACGTCTGGATCGAGCACCAGATCTGCATGTTGTGGGGCTCCAACACGGACAACCTGACGATCAAGAACGCGCGGATCCGCAACGTGTTCGCCGACGGCCTGAACATGACCAACGGCAGCACCGGCAACCACGTCACCAACATCGAGACCAGGTCCACGGGCGACGACAGCTTCGCGCTGTTCTCGGCCATCGACAACAACTCGGGCGAGCAGTTCGGCAACGTCTACGAGAACCTGACCTCGCTGCTGACCTGGCGGGCCGCGGGCCTGGCCGTGTACGGCGGCTACGGCAACACCTTCAGGAACATCTACGTGGCCGACACGCTGGTGTACTCGGGCGTCACGATCAGCTCGCTGGACTTCGGGATCCCGATGCACGGCTTCGGCGCCAGCCCGCCCACGACCTTCGACAACATCTCGCTGGTCCGGGCCGGCGGGCACTTCTGGGGGCAGCAGACGTTCCCGGCGATGTGGCTGTTCTCCTCTTCGAAGGTGTTCCAGGGAATCCGGGTCAGCAATCTGGACATCGTGGACCCGACGTACAGCGGGATCATGTTCCAGACCGGCTACTCGAACCCCTCGACGCCGCTGAACCCGATCAAGGACACGGTCTTCACGAACGTGTCGATCAGCGGGGCGCAGAAGAGCGGTGACGCCTTCGACGCCAAGTCAGGGTTCGGCATCTGGGTGAACGAGCTGCCCGAGCCCGGCCAGGGCCCGGCGGTCGGCTCGGCCACCTTCAACAACCTGCGGTTCAGCAACAACCATCAGAACGTCAAGAACACGACCTCGACGTTCACGCTGAACATCAACTAGAGCTCGGCCCTGGTGGGCAACCCCTGCCAGTCGCTCACGCTGGTCACCGCGGCGGCGCTCAGCAGCGCCCCGCGGTGCAGGCGTTCCTGGGGAAGGAGACCGTCGAGCGCGGCGCTGATGTACCCGGCCGCGAACGCCTCCCCCGATCCCGCGGTGTCCACCACGGGGACCTCCCAGCCCTGCACGTCGTAGCGCATGCGGTCGGCCCGCACGCTGGCGCCCTTCGCCCCGCGGTCCACCACGACCTCCCGCTCGGGGGTGAGGGCGGGCTTGACCAGGTCGAGCTCGTCCTGGCGGAGGAAGAGCAGGTGCGCCTCGCAGGCCAGCTCGCTGAGCACCTCCTCGGCCTCGCGCACCGAGGGCCATAGCTCGGGGACGTACTCGACGGAGAACGAGATCGCCACCTCGGCGTTCCTGGCAGCGGTGATGGCGGCGCGCACGGCGTCCTGCGCGTCCCGGCCCAGGGCCGCCGTGAGGCCGGTGACGTGCAGCATCCGGGAGGCAGCGATCCGGTCGATGGGCACGTTGCCCGGCGAGAGCAGCGCGCCGGCGGAGCCGGTGCGGTAGTGCGTCACGGCGAGCTCGCGGCCGACGCGCGACTCCCGCAGGAGCAGCCCCGTGCGGGCGCCCTCGGCCACGCGCATGTCCGCCACGTCCACGCCCTCGCCCCGCAGGACGGTCAGGGCCCTGGCGCCCAGCTCCTCATCGGCCACCTTGCCCAGGTACGCGCAGCGGTGCCCGAGCCGGGCCAGGGCGATGGCCAGCGTGAACTCTGGCCCGCAGACGTCCAGCCTGGCCTCGTTCTCGTGGCGGACCCGGCCGCTGGAGACCACTCCCAGAGGCTCGCCCAGCGTGTAGACGTCCGTCATGCGCCAGACTGTAGCCGGTCAAGTCAACCCAAAACCGATTTTTCCGCATAAGCCCTGGTTAAGACCGTGATCAAATATTTTCTGTAACTTTAGCCAACTTTTCCCCTTGATCGTGCCTCAAAGTAGTAGAGGGAGTCGGTCACCCCGAAACCGGCTCCGAAGTCAATACGGGGAGAGGAATCAGCACCCTCATGAGGAAGATCGCAGTAGGTATCCTTTCCGCCACTATCGGCGGTGCCATGCTGGTGTCGGGCGCGGGAATCGCCTCCGCCGCCACCAAGGCAGACACTCAGCTCGTGATCCGCGACATCAGCCCGAACCCGGTCGTGGTCAAGCAGGGCTCCGAGACGACGGCGTACTTCGACGTCGGCGCCAGCTCCGACGTCCAGAAGGTCGAGCTCAGCGTCGCCCCCGCGGAGAACAACTTCCGCACGATGCGTACCAAGGACATCAAGGACCTCGAGGGCTGGCGTTGGGCCATCGGGTTCAACGAGAACGACTACGCCGGCAAGTGGAAGGCCACCGCCGTGGCCTTCGACAAGGACGGCAAGGAGATCGCCAAGGACGACGCGTTCTTCTCGGTCGAGGTCGAGAAGGGCAAGCTCGAGACCACGATCTCGCGCTTCAGCGCCGACCCGTACAAGGTCCGCAAGGGCAAGTCGATCCACTTCTCCGGCCGTCTCCTGGTGGACGACGACGGCTGGGAGGGTGTCCGCGGCGAGAAGGTCAACATCTACTACAAGGCCAACTACCGCAGTGGCTGGAAGTGGGTCGCCTCCGACTGGACCGGTCGCGGCGGCAAGTTCTACGCCAAGACGAAGGCCTACAAGAGCGGCACGTTCCGTGCCGTGTACAGCGGTGACGACGAGCTCGAGGGCGCCAAGAGCCGCTCGGACTACGTGCGCGTCTACTCCTGGCGCCGGTAGTTCCACCAGTTACTGAATCACCACGCTGAGGCCCAGCCCTTCGGGGCTGGGCCTCCGGCTTTTTCGCCTCCGGCAGGTTTAGCGATCACGCATTCGTCGCATGGGAAGTCCCATTGCGTTGATCGAACCCCCGAAGGAGCCCACGCATGCCGCATCCCGTGATCGCCCTCGTCCTGAGCATGACGAGCACGCTGGGAGCGGCCCCCTCCGCGGAGCTGTCCGTACGGTACGAGCGCCCCGACTCACCCCGCGCCGAGCGGGCCCAGCGGCTGCTGAAGGACAGCGACGCGCTGAAGACCGAGGTCCGGCTGCCCGAGCAGGTCACGGTCGTCGCCCGCGACTGCGACGCGCCGAAGGCCGGCTGGGACCACGGCAAGCGCGAGATCACGATCTGCTACTCGCTGGTGGACCAGGTGAACCGCACGATCAAGGGCATCTCCCAGACCGAGGAGACCGGCGAGAAGGCCACCAGGGCGCGCATGCGCGGCGCCCTGTCCGTGCTCTTCCACCACCAGCTCGGCCACGCGCTGACCACGCTCAACGGCATGACCGACGACGAGGGGCAGGCCGACCGGTTCGCCGCGCTGACGCTGACGGCCGACAACCCCGGACGGGTGGTGGCCGCCGCCGAGGCCCGCCACCTGCTCGCCGGGCACGCCGGCCTCGACCACCTGTCAGGCATGGCGGAGTCGGCCACGTTCGCCTGCCTGCTCTACGGTGCCGACCCGGGCAGGTACGGCAAGATCGCCAAGGGCGGCTGGGTGCCGGCCGGGCGCGCGCCGGCCTGCGCCGACGAGTACAGCAGGGTCAGGTCCGCCATCGGCGATAAAGTCAAGACCTGAGGGGTAGCGTCCGGGTATGGCCCATGACCTGCTCAAAGACTTCGACCCGTTCGACATCTTCGACGCCGAGGCCGCCAGGCTCGACCGGTACTTCTCCGGTCTGGACGACGCCGGCTGGCGGCGGCCGTCCCGGTGCGAGGGCTGGTCGGTCCGCGACGTGCTGGCGCACCTGGCGGGCGAGGAGCTGTACAACCACGCCTGCCTCGACGGGACCGTGGAGGACCTGATGGGCCGGCTGGCCGACGCGGGCATCGGCGGCTACAACGACTTCAACGAGTGGTGCGTGCGCGAGCGCGGGGCCCTGCCCGTGGAAGAGGTCCTGGCGGAGTGGCGCACGAAGAACGGCGAGACGCGCGAGCGCATGCGGGCGCTGGGCCGCCACGCCATGCTCGACACGATGGCCGGGCCGTACCCCGTCGGGCAGCAGGCCTTCCACTACGACTCCGAGTACGCCACCCACGCCGACGACGTGGGCGCGCCCGTCGCCGAGGGCGAGGTCGACGACCGGACCCTGTGGCGGATGGCGGTCGGCCGGTTCGTGCTGGCGGAGCAGGACGCCAAGGTGCAGGTGGAGCAGACGGCCGACGAGATCTTCGCCGCCGTGGACGGGGTCACCGCCAACCTGTCGTACCCGGAGTTCGTCGAGGCCACGGTGGGCCGGCTGCCGGCCTCGCACCACCTCGACCCGCGTATCGCCTCGGCACTGAGGTGCCTGGCCTGAGGAGGAGGTCATGTGGCTGCGTAACCGCGAGGGGACCGAGCCGGTGACGGCCCGCAGCCCGCTGCGTGCCCGGCGCGTCCTGTCGCTCGTCGCCCTGGTGTTCGGGATCGTGGCGGCGGTGTTCTGCACCGTCCTGGCCATGCGTACCGGCGAGGAGGTGTGGCGCTGGGAGGCCGCCATCGCCGCCCTGGTGGCCGTGTGCGCCGCCATCAGCCTGCTGGTGCTGCGGCACCACCGCTCAGGTGGTCAGCACGGCAAGCAGCAGTAGCACGATCACCACCGCGGCCGCCCAGAACAGCACCCAGACGCGGGCCAGCGCCCACATGCGCAACCGGTCGCCGTAGGGCTGCAGGGGCAGCGGCTCGCCGCCTGCCTCGATCCTGTTGATGGCCGCGACGCGCCTGGCCAGCTCGGGGTCGTCCCGTTCGAGGGCGCGCTCGATCTCGGCGAGAATACGGCGTTCCCTTCCGGAGAGACTCATCGCACCACCACTGCTCTCACGCCGTCGACCGTTTCTTACCCACCGGTAGACGCCCGCAAGCCGGGGTGTTGACCCGCGCTTGGTGATCACGCACTGTGGTGGCATCGGAACTGTGGATGATGAGGGCATGTCGACACCGCGGCAGCGTTACCGGGAACAGGTCAGGAGGGAGATCAAGCAGGCCGCGCTCGCCCGGATCGGCGCGGGCGAGCCGCTGAGCCTGACGGCGGTGGCCAGGCGCCTGGGCATGACGGGGCCCGCCCTCTACAAGTACTTCGCGAGCCGCGACGAGCTGATCGCCGAGCTGGTCCAGGACGGGCTGGGCGAGCTGGCGGCGGCCGTGCGCGCCGGAGCCCTGCCGGAGGGCGGGCCGCGTGAGCGGCTGCACGCGCTGGCGCGGGCGTTCCACGGCTGGGCCGTGGCGCGTCCCGGCCTGTTCCTGCTCGTGTCCTCGGCGCCCACCCTGGCGGGCGTCGAGGAGGTGCTCGGGCCGTTCCTGCCGGTGTTCGCGCAGGCGCGATCGGCGCCCGCACTGGACGGGCTGCCCGCGTGGGCGCACGTGCAGGAAGGTGACCCGGTGGCGGCGCTGACCGGGGCCGTCCTGGTGTGGACCAGGTTGCAGGGGGTGCTCAGCGTGGAGCTGCGAGGCCCGTTCGCCGGGGTCGGGACGGCGTTGCTGGCGGCCGAGATCGACTCGCTCGCCGACACCATGGGCCTGTAGCGCTGCCTAGTGCGGGAACGCCTTCGGCGGCCGGGGCGTCACCTCGTCGCGGAACGCCTCGATGACGGAGACGACCTGGCGCATGAGCACGGTGTCGTGGAGGCGGTCCAGGTAGAGCGAGCGCCTGGCCAGCGCGTCGAGGTCCACGGCGAAGTAGACGGCCATCAGCGGGTTGACGAACAGCTCGCTGCCCTTCGTCCTGTCGGTGAAGCGCACGTCCCCGAACTCGCCGCGCACCGCCGCCGCGATCGAGCCGTTCACGATGCTCGGGTACGCGGGCAGCTCCGCCTGGGCGTGCGCGACGGCGTCGAGGTAGAGCGCGCCCGCCTGCGTGGACCGGGAGACGGAGAACGCGCCGAGGTAGGCGCCGTCGCGTTCGAGTGCCGCCAGGTTCTCCAGCACCTGTACGTGGTTCACGCCGTGGTAGGCGTCCACGCCGAAGCCCAGGCAGACCACCGCCTTCTCCGGCACGTCGAGCGCGTGCACGGCGGCCAGGCTCGTCATGTCGTCGGCCGGGGTGCCGAGGCCGGCCTCGTCACCGCGCATGAGGATGTCGGTGCCGCCGTCCACCAGGACCACCGCGTCCAGGCCGAGGTGCTCGGCGAGCTTGGCGTACGCGGCGCGCAGCGGCCGGACACCGACCTTGGGGAAGGCGTACACGGTGGACGGCCGGCCGTGCGCCGCCAGCCAGCGGGACAGGCAGCCCTCGGGGAAGTACCAGTCGCGGGCCTCGGTGTCCGGGTGGATCTCCGCGACGTCCTCGAACAGCCAGACGTCCAGGTCGAGGGCGTCGAGATGGCTGAACGACAGGTTCGCCAGGTGCACCTCCTTGCCCGCTTCCTGCAAGGAGAACGCGAGGGGTAACCCGGCGTACACGTCGGAGCCCCCGCCCGCGCCGGCGACGAGGATCCGGCTGGAACGCTCAAGCCGGGCGGACAGGGGCGAGCCGAACATGCCTCACATCATGCCCTGCCATAACGCTGGTTGAAGCGCTCGACGCGGCCGGCGGTGTCGAGGATGCGGCCACGGCCCGTGTAGAAGGGGTGGCTGGCGGACGAGACGTCCACGTCGACGACCGGGTACGTCCTGCCGTCCTCCCACTCGATCGTCCTGTCGCTGGTCAGGGTCGAGCGGGTGAGGAAGGCGAAGCCGACGCTCGGGTCACGGAAGACGATCGGACGGTACTGGGGGTGCAGGTTCTTCTTCATGGCCCCTGCAACCAGGCGACAACGGTTTTCATTCCCTGGCTTCCGGATCCAGCCCGAGCACGGTACGGCCACCGTCCACCGGGATCGTGGCGCCGTTGACGAAGGCGGCGTCCGGGGAGAGCAGGTGCGCCACCACGGAGGCCACCTCCGCCGGGGTGGCGACCCGGCCCAGCGGATGCAGCCTGGCCAGCTCCGCCTCCATCTCCGGCGTGCGCTGCCTCTCGTACCGCTCCGTGGCCACCGAGCCGGGTGCCACGGCGTTGACCCGGATGCCCTGCCTGCCGTACTCGACCGCGAGCGCCCTGGTCAGGCCCTCCGTCGCGGCCTTCGCCGTGGAGTAGGGGAGGCTGCCGGGCACGGCCCTGGAGGCCTGGTGCGAGGTGACGTTCACGATGGCGCCCGGGGTGCCGGCCTCCAGGAAGTGGCGCACGGCGGTGGCACAGCCCACCACGGCCAGGTCGAGGTTGGCCGCGATCAGCGCTCTGACCTCGGAGATCGGGGAGGAGTGCACGGAGGCGTCCCGGAACACGGCGGCGTTGTTGACCCAGCCGGCCAGGGTGCCCGACTCCTGGGCCAGGTCGGCGGCCCAGGCGGCGACCTCCTCGTCCGCCGCGTCGCCGATCACCGGGACGACCCGGGGGCCCGCCCAGTCGAGGGCGTCCTTGTCGTGCTCGATGACCACCACGACGTTCCGGTCTCCGAGGAGCCGCTCGACCACGGCCCTGCCGATGCCGCGCCCGCCGCCGGTCACCACGTACGAAAGAGTCATGATCCGACGTTATGACGGCAAGGCGGGAATTCGCGGGAATTATTCGGTGGCGAAGTGACCTTTATCACCGTATTTACGGCAGATGAACGGGAACAAATCACAGCGTGATCGCCACCGCAGGACCGAAAGCGCCCGCGCGAATGATCGGCGCACTCGCGATCACGCAGACCGCCGGATACGGCATTCTCTATTACGCGTTCTCCGTGTTCATCCCGCCCATGTCGCGCGAGCTCCAGGCCGGGGTCGCGCAGCTCACCGGGGCGATCACGCTGTCCGTGCTGGTGTCGGGGCTCGTCGCGCCGCTCGTCGGACGCTGGCTGGACCGGCGCGGCGGGCGGGGGCTGATGACGGCCGGGTCCGTGCTGGGCGCGCTGGCGGTGCTGGCCTGGTCGCAGGTGCGCTCGGTGGTGCAGCTCTACCTCGTGTGCGGGGTGCTGGGCGTGGCGTCGGCCATGGTGCTGTACGAGGCGGCGTTCGCGGTGATCGTGGCCTGGTTCGACGCGGCCCGGCGGGCACGGGCGCTGCTGGCGGTGACGGTGGTGGCAGGGTTCGCCTCCAGCATCTTCCTGCCGCTGACAGGGCTCCTGGTGGAGCTGTACGGGTGGCGGCAGGCGCTGGTCATCCTGGCCATCGGGTACGCGCTGACCGCCGTGCCCCTGCACGGGCTGGCCGTACGGGGCCGGGCCGCGCCCGCCCACGTGGACCGGCGGGAGATCGTGGGGGCGGCGCTGCGCGAACGGCCGTTCTGGCTGCTGGCGGCGGCGTTCCTGACGCAGACGGGCGCCGTGGCGGTCATGGGGGTGCTGCTGGTCACGTACCTGATCACGCTCGGGCATCCGCCCGTGTTCGCGGCCGGCGTGGCCGGGCTGCTCGGGGTGCTGTCGGTGACCGGGCGGCTGGTGACCACCGGGTTGCAGGCGCGGTGGCCGGTGTCGCTGATCACGGCGGCCATGTTCGGGCTGCAGGGGCTGGCGGCCGTGCTGCTGCCGATGGTCGGGCGCGGGGCCGTCGGGGCGGTGGTGGCCGTGGTGCTGTTCGGGCTGGGGTTCGGGGTGGGCACGATCGCGCGGCCCGCGTTGCTCGCCGATCGGTACGGGACGGCCGCGTACGCGTCGTTGAGCGGGGCGCTCGCGCTGCCGATCACGGTGGCCAAGGCCGTGGCGCCGCTGGTGGCGGCCGGGATCGCGCAGGTGGCCGGGTATCCGGCGGTGATGGGGGTGGTGGCGGCGGCCTGCGTACTGGGGGCGCTGTCGCTGGTGGTGTACGACAGGTCGCGACCGGCGGCAGCCCAGGGGTCGTGAGGACCCCCTGGGGTGGACTGCGGCCGCTCGGAGGGCGGGCCGGGGGTGCTCGGATGGCAGGGTTTGCGGGTGCTCAGGTGGCGACGGCTGCGGGTGCTCGGATTGCAGGGTTTGTGGGTGCTCGGGTGCTCAGGTGGCGACGGCTGCGGGTGCTCGGGTGGCGAGGTTGCGGCAGGCGACTGTCGGTCGGGGCGGCTACGATCGATCGCCGAAGGCACGCGGGCAAGCGCCGGCGCTGCCTCTCTCCGCCATCGGCGGAACTGACGATCCGCACATCCCCGAACACGTAAGGTAGCCGCATGGATACCCCCACCGAGGTTCTGAACCGCGTGTTCGGCTACGACTCGTTCCGGGCGGGTCAGCAAGAGATCATCGACCACGTCGTGGCCGGCGGTGACGCGCTCGTCCTGATGCCCACCGGCGGCGGCAAGTCGCTCTGCTACCAGATCCCCGCCCTGGTGCGCAAAGGCGTGGGGGTGGTCATCTCGCCCCTGATCGCGCTGATGCAGGACCAGGTCGACGCGCTGCGGGCGCTCGGCGTGCGGGCGGGGTTCCTCAACTCGACGCAGGGCTTCGACGAGCGGCAGCTCGTGGAGTCGGAGTTCCTGTCCGGGGAGCTCGACCTGCTCTACCTCGCGCCCGAGCGGCTGCGCGTGGACGCCACGCTGCGCCTGCTGGCCAAGGGTGACATCGCGGTGTTCGCCATCGACGAGGCGCACTGCGTGGCCCAGTGGGGTCACGACTTCCGCCCCGACTACCTGGAGCTGTCCAGGCTGCGCGAGCTGTGGCCCGACGTGCCGCGCATCGCGCTGACGGCCACCGCCACGCCGTCCACGCACGCCGAGATCTCCTCCCGGCTCGGCCTCGAGCAGGCTCGCCACTTCGTGGCCAGCTTCGACCGCCCCAACATCCACTACCGCATCACGTCCAAGAGCGAGCCCAAGCGGCAGCTCCTGGAGTTCCTGCGCACCGAGCATCCCGACGAGTCCGGCATCGTCTACTGCCTGTCGCGCTCCTCGGTGGAGAAGATCGCCGAGTTCCTGGTCGACAACGGCATCGCGGCGGTGCCGTACCACGCGGGGCTCGACGCCCGCACCCGCGCCCTCCACCAGGCCCGCTTCCTGCGCGAGGACGGGCTGATCGTGGTGGCCACGATCGCCTTCGGCATGGGCATCGACAAGCCCGACGTGCGCTTCGTGGCCCACCTCGACCTGCCCAAGTCCCTGGAGGGCTACTACCAGGAGACCGGGCGGGCGGGGCGCGACGGGCTGCCCGCGACCGCGTGGATGGCGTACGGGCTGCAGGACGTCGTGCAGCACCGCCGCATGGCGATGGAGGGCGACGACGCCCATCGCCGCCGCCAGGTGCTCCACCTCGACGCGATGCTGGCGCTGTGCGAGACCGTGGGCTGCCGCCGGATGATGCTGCTCGACTACTTCGGGCAGAAGGGGTCGCAGCCGTGCGGCAACTGCGACACCTGCCAGACGCCTCCCGAGTCCTGGGACGGCACGGTCGCGGCGCAGAAGGTGCTGTCCACGGTGCTGCGGCTGCTCAGGGAGCGGCGGCAGAAGTTCGGCGTGGGGCAGGTGGTCGACATCCTGCTCGGCAAGAAGACCGCCAAGGTGCTGCAGCACGGGCACGAGACCCTGAAGGTGTTCGGGGTGGGCACCGATCTGGGCAACGCGGAGTGGCACGGCGTGGTGCGCCAGCTCCTGGCCCAGGGCCTGCTCGCGGTGGAGTCCGACTACGGCGCGCTGGTGCTGACGGACGACAGCGCGGCGGTGCTGCGCGGCCAGCGCGAGGTACACCTGCGCCGCGACGCCCACCGCCCGGCCCGCGCCAGGACCAGCTCCGGCGTCAAGTCCGCCCAGCCCGCGGTGGAGCTGCCCGCCGAGGCCGCCGACCTCTTCGAGCGCCTGCGCTCGTGGCGCGGCGCCACGGCCAAGGAGCAGGGCGTGCCCGCCTACGTCATCTTCCACGACGCGACCCTGCGCGAGATCGCCACCCTGGCGCCCACCTCGCTGGCGGAGCTGAGCAAGGTGAACGGCGTCGGGGAGAACAAGCTGGCCAAGTACGGGGAGCAGGTGCTGCGCACGCTCCACGGGGACGACGCGCCAACGGAGCGGCCGGAGCAGCCGGAGGAGGGCGAGCAGACCTTCCTCTGACGCCCTCCCCGCGCGCTCCGGCGGGCCGCGGTCCACTCGGGCCTGCGACGCCGACCGTGGTCCGCGCTCCCTACGACGCCTGCCGTGGTCCGCGCTCCCTACGACGCCTGCCGTGGTCCGCGCTCCCTACGACGCCTGCCGTGGTCCGCGCTGCCTGCTACTCGCGGGAGATCTCACGCTTGAGCGGACGACGCCGACAGCAAGCTGGTTCATCGCGGCCCCGCCAGCCGTCATGCTGAGCCACCCGCGCCTGCGAAAGGCGGCGTGGTGATGGCGAGCCCGGAAAGGTCGGCGGCGCGCTGGTGGCGAGCACGGACAGGTCGGCGGCGCGCTGGTGGCGAGCACGGAAAGGTGGGTGGCGTGGTGATGGCGAGCCCGGAAGGGTCGGTGGCGGGGGTGATGGCGACGGCCGCACGAAGAACGGTCGTCGCCACCACGTTGATCGGCCTGTCCGCGGCAACCGCGTGCGTGCCGCCTCGCGGATCGGCCGGAAGGTTCCCGTCCCCCTGGCACGGTGTGGTCTGCGTGGTCGTCCCGGCGTGACAGGTCGGCCATTACCGATCTTCTCACCGTATCGGGCATGACGTCGCGGGTTCCGCCAAGTGTGGTGCCGCGATGTGTGGTCTGGCATTGCCGTACAGGGTGATCGTACGGCGTGGCGGCGGCGGATGTGAGTGCGGGCGGTCGTTCAGTTGAGTTCGGGCCAGGCGGGGTGGCGCCCGAGGTGGGCGAGGAGGTGATCTTGAGCCGGAGCGGACATGGGCAGGATCACCGGACGGGCGAACCTCGCGGGGCGGTCGGCGCGGGTGACGAACAGGTGGGCCAGGTCCAGCAGCTCCTCCGCCAGGAGCGGCGGGATCGGGTGGTACTCGCCGCAGGCCCTGGCCACGTCCCAGGCGTGCGCGGTGATCTCGATGGCACCGGCCGCGGCCACCATCGGGCTGGTCAGGTGGCGGTCGTGGATGGTGACGAGGTCGGCGGTGGTCGCGGCGATCCACCGGCCGAGCACCTCCGTGGCGCTGTCCCTGAGCACGAGGGCCGGGTTGCGGGTCCACAGCTCCGGCGCCGACGGTGGACCACCCGCGGCGGCGGCACCCGTCCCGCACCCGGCGGCCGGCCCACCGGCGGGGTCGCATGCGGACGGCGTGGTCGCGCCGCCACGAACGGCAGCCGGCCTGCCGACGCGGTCGCATGCGGACGAGGTGGTCGCGGCGCCCCGAGCGGCAGGCGGCCCACTGACCGAGTCGCTTGCAGGCGGCGTCGTCGCGGCGCCCCGAACAGCAGGCGGCCCGCCGACCGGGTCGCATGCGGGCGGAGTGCCGGCAGGGCCGAGCAGCCCCGCGGCGAGGCCGCTGGGAGCGTCCCGCGGAGGCGCGTTCACGGCGCGGGCGCGCACGGCCGAGTCGGCGGCGCGAGCCCGCGGGGCGGGGTCCGCGGCGCGAGCGTGCGTGGCGGGGTCTGCGGCGCGAGCCCGCGGGGCGGGGTCCGCGGCGCGAGCGTGCGTGGCGGGGTCTGCGGCGCGAGCCCGCGGGGCGGGGTTCACGAGCTCGGGGCCGGTGCGGATGTGACCGGCGGCGGCCTCGTGCAGGGCTTGGAGGGAGTCGTCCAGGTGGTGGAGCAACTGATGGAGGTTCCAAGCCGCGCAGGGCGTGGGGCGGCAGAGTGCCGCGGGGGTCACGATGCGCAAGCTGCCGAGCGCGTAGTCGATCGCCCGTTCCAGCAGCGCCACGCCTGCTGTCAGTGCACGTTTCTGGTCGCTCATGTCGCCTCCTCGTGAATGCAGACCCAGGGGGAGGTGAAAAGTCATCGCCTCCCGAGAGACGCTCGGCCGGAGAGGACGCGAGGGCGCTGTTCGTTCGGAGGGTGAGCCGTACGCTGGGGCGGAGCGGAAGGATCTGCCATGGGGATGCTCAGCAGACTGTTCGATCGACTTCTCGGCCTGCCCGAGGCCACCACTCCCGACCTCGAGATCGCCCGCGACCTGCGCGTTCCGATGCCCGACGGGGTCGTGTTGCACGCCGACCGTTACCGGCCGCGCGGGTCGGAGCCGCTGCCGGTGGTGCTGATCCGCACGCCGTACGGGAGGCACAAGCTGGACGCCAGAGGGACGGCCCGGGTGCTGGCGCGGCGCGGCATGCAGGTCGTGGTGCAGGACGCCAGGGGCACGTTCGGCTCGGGCGGCCGGTTCTCGGCCTTTCATCAGGAGAAGGAGGACGGCCTGGCCACGGCCGCCTGGCTGCGGGAGCAGCCGTGGTGCGACGGGCGGCTGGCGATGGCCGGGGCGAGCTATCTCGGGTTCACGCAGTGGGCGGTCGGGCCCTACCTGGATCCGCCGCTGGAGGCCATGTGCCTGGGGGTGACGGCCAGCGAGTTCAGGACGACGTTCTATCCGGGCGGCGTGTTCGCCCTGCACAACCTGCTGACCTGGGCGGCGCTCATCGGCACGCAGGAGGAGGCGCCGCTGGGCGGGCTGCTGCCCAGTCCGCGCAGGGAGAGGCGGGTGCGGCGGGCCATGGCGCACGTGCCGATCGGCAGGTCGGACGTGGCCGCAATCGGGAAGCAGGTGCCGTTCCTGCGGGAGGCCGCCGCGCACGCCGCGGCGGGCGACACCTTCTGGACGGACGTCGACCACAGCGCCGCCGCGGTCAAGATGACGACGCCGACCAGCATGGTCACCGGCTGGTGGGACCTGCTGCTGCCCGCGCAGCTGCGCGACCACGCCGCGCTGCGCGAGGCCGGGAGGCGCAGCCGCATCCTCATCGGCCCGTGGGGGCACGACCTCGGTGCGATGCGGGCGCTGCTGGCCGAGGAGGTGTCGTGGCTGTCGGCGCACCTGCTCGGTGACACCGCCCAGCTCCAGCGCTCCCCCGTGCGGCTCTACCTGCAGCGGGCCGGCCGCTGGCTGGACTTCGAGCAGTGGCCGCCCCCGCAGTCGGCGCCGACGCCGCTGCACCTGCTGCCGTACGGCAGGCTCGGCTGGAGCGCGCCCGGCGAGGGCGCCCCGGACGTGTTCACCTACGATCCCGCGCGCCCCACCCGCTCGGTGGGCGGGCCGCTCCTGGACATGCGCGAGTCGAAGCAGCGCGACAACCGCGCCATCGAGGCCCGCCCCGACGTGCTCGTCTACACGGGCGCGCCGCTCCCCCGCGATCTGGACCTGATCGGCCCCGTCTCGGCGACCGTGTACGTGCGGACCGACACGGGGCACGCCGACGTGTTCGTCCGGCTGTGCGACGTGGACCCTGCCGGCGTGTCACGCAACGTCACCGACGGCATCCTGCGGCTGCCCGCCGGGAGCGAGGGCGTGGTGAAGGCCGAGGTGGAGCTGCATCCGACGGGGTACCGGTTCCTGCGCGGGCACCGGCTGCGGGTGCAGGTGGCGGGTGGGGCGTTCCCGCGCTTCGCCCGCAACCACGGGACCGGCGAGCCGGTGGGTGAGGCGGTGCGGACGCGGCCGACGCGGTTCGAGATCTTTCATGACGCCGGGCGTCCGTCATCGCTCACGTTGCCCGTTTTCGGGGGCCGGTAGGACGCGTGGAACCTTCCGCTCGTGGCTCGGGTAATGAGGGCGAGGAGGTTCGATGCGGTTGATGAGAGCGTGGGCCGGGGCGGCGTCGGTGGCGGCTGTGGTGATGGTGGCGGGCGGCGGGTGTGCGGGCGGAGCATCGGTAGGTGGCAGCGCCTCCGCACCGGCCGGCGGTGGTGCCTCCCCGCCGGCTGGCGGCAGCGCGTCGGCGCCGGCTGACGGCAGTGCGTCCGCCCCGGCCGGTGGTGCGCGTACGAGCGCGGCTGCCGGTGAGGAGGCGAGCCCGCGTCCGAGTGCTACCGGTGCCGGGTGCAACGGCACGTCGGTGTTCGAGGGGGAGGGCTTTCCCGAGGTGCGCGGGACGGCGCGGGACGCTGAGCTCTGGGGGCTGCTGTTCGTACGGGCGACGCCTCTCAGGGCGGGCGACGAGGTCAAGATCGTATGGCGGATGACCGGAGAAGGGCCGCTGCGGATCCGGGCCGCCCATCCCGACGGGACCGCCGCCGAGCGGGTCTGGGGTCCCGAGGAGCACGGGGGGTCGAGCTGGCGGCGGCCTGGGCAGGAGTGGGGCACCGGGTTCGTGTTCCCGAAGCCGGGCTGCTGGAAGGTCGAGCTGTCCCGGAGCCGGGGGTCGGGCCACGTCTGGCTGCCCGTCCGCTGACGTCCCGCCCGCCGGGGGCAGCGGGCCGGCCTGGCGCGGCGTTTCCCGGCATCGTTGACACGACGCTCGCCGCGAACCAGGACGGCCACCGCCGCCTCGTGGTGGCCGACACGGGGATGTCGGCCTAAGGAGACGGCGTGATCGGGATCTGAGCGAGAGCCGGTTTCGGACACCTACGGCCCACAGACGAGCGCCACGTCACGCCCGGGCAGGGCGGGTGACCTACCCCGCGCGAGCGGGCAGAGGATCACGCTGCGGGCAGGGCGGGTGACCTACGACGCGCGAGCGGGCGGTAGATCTCGCCACGGGCCGAGTGCGTGATCCACGACGCGCGAGCGGGCGGTGCGTCACGCAGCGGGCCGAGTGCATGATCCACGACGCGCGAGCGGGCGGTGGATCACGCGGCAGGCAGGGTGCGGTCGATGAAGGACGTGACGTCGTCCAGGACCTCGTCCTTGTTGGTCTCGTTGAACACCTCGTGCCGAGCCCCCGGATAGATCCTCTCCGTCAGGTCGCTGCCCCTGACCGCCGCGATGCCGGCGCGGCTGCCGGGCAGCGGCACGAGCTGGTCGTCGTCCCCGTGCACCCACAGCGTGGGCAGCGCGCCGAACGTGCCGCCCTTGGCGATGGTGTCCAGGGTCGTCGCGAACGCCTCCAGCGTCGCGCGCTTGAACGGCCCGTGCCAGACCAGCGGGTCGGCGGCGTACGCGGCGCCTACCGACGGGTCGCGGGAGAGCGTGCCCGGGTCGATCGGCACGTCCGGCGGCTCCTCGAACGCCAGCAACCCGGGCACGACCGACCACTCCCCGATCACCGGACCCGACAGGACGAGCGCGGTCAGGCCGGAGGCGTACCGCTGGGCATATCGGGCCGCGATCATGCCGCCCATCGAGTGGCCGATCAGCACGACGGGCACGCCGGGGTGCTCGGCCCTGGCATGCTCCTCGACGGAGTGCACGTCGGTGACCACGTCCTCGAAGTCCTCGACGAGCACCCTGTCACCTTCGGACTTGCCGTGCCCCATGTGGTCGAGGCCGTAGACGGCGGCGCCGTGGCGGACCAGCCGGTCGGCCACGTACTCGTAGCGGCCGATGTGCTCGCCGTACCCGTGGACGAGGATCGCGAGGTATCGCGGCCGCTCATGGGGCCATTCGCGGACCGTGTTGCGGCCCCTCGTGCCGGTGAAGGTGTGCTCGCGTGCTTCCGCCATGCTCACTCCTAGCTCGAAAGTGAGGTGAGCGTACGCCACGGAGGACGACGGCCGCGACGTCCGAAAACCGCCGACCTTCCGGCGCTCGCCGGTGTTGAAGAGAGTATGGACATCTACACCACGATCGACAGCCCGCTGGGCGAGATCCTGCTCGCCGGGGACGGCACGGCACTGACCCGCGTGTCGTTCGACGTGGCCGCCTCGGGGGCCGGAGCGCGGTCAGGGCGAGGGCGGGAGCCGGACGCATCCGCCGATGAGCGGGTGCGGGGAGGGCGTGAGCCAGTCGCATCCGCTGAGCGGCGGGTGACGCGGAAGCGTGAGCCGTTCGCATCCGCTGAGGAGCGGGTGGGGTGGAGGCGCGAGCCGGTCGCGTTCGCCGAGGCGGAGCGGCAGCTCGGCGAGTACTTCGCGGGCGAGCGCACCTCCTTCGACCTGCCGCTCGGCCCGCGCGGCACCGCGTTCCAGGAGCGGGTGTGGGCGGAGCTGGCCGAGCTCCCGTACGGCACCACGATCAGCTACGGCGCGCTCGCCGCGCGCGTCGGCGCACCCGCGGACCGGATCCGCGCCGTGGGCGCGGCCGTCGGCGCGAACCCGCTGCTCGTACTGCTGCCCTGCCACCGCGTCGTCGCCGCCGACGGCGCCCTGACGGGGTACGCGGGCGGCCTCGAACGCAAGCGCGCGCTGCTCACGCTCGAAGGCGTCCTGCAGCCCCAGCTCTGGAGCACGCTGTGAACGCCGAGGAGAAGACCCGCGTGATGGCCGGCGACAGGACCGGCGAGAGGATCGGCGAGAGGGCCGGTGACAGGACCGGCGGGAGGGCCGGCGGGAGGGCCGGCGGGAGGGCCGAGGAGAAGCCCCGCGCGAGGAACGTGCCAGCCGCGAACGTGGCGGCCGCCGACTGGAAGGAGCTGGCGGCCGGCCTGGACGCGTACGGGTGCGCGCTGACGCCGCAGCTCCTCACACCCGAGGAGTGCGCGGAGATCTCCGCCCTGTACGACGAGGCCAGGTTCTTCCGCGCCACCATCGACATGGAGCGCTACCGGTTCGGGGCCGGGCAGTACCGGTACTTCGACCACCCGCTCCCACCCCTGGTGGAGCGGCTGCGGGCGGCATTCTACCCCCGGCTGCTGCCGATCGCCAGGGACTGGGCGGCCCGGCTGGGGCAGCCCGCACCCTGGCCGGACGACTTCGGCGAGTGGCTCGACATGTGTCACCGGGCCGGCCAGACCCGCCCGACCCCCATCCTGCTGCGCTACCGGGAGCACGACTGGAACGCGCTGCACCGCGACCTGTACGGAGACCTGGTGTTCCCGCTGCAGGTGGTGATCGGGCTCGACCGGCCGGGCGAGGACTACACCGGCGGCGAGTTCCTGCTGGTGGAGCAGCGGCCCCGGGCGCAGTCGCGGGGGACGGTGACGCTGCTGCCGCAGGGGCACGGGCTGATCTTCACCACCCGGGACCGTCCCGTCCGGTCGTCGCGCGGCTGGTCGGCCTCGCCCGTGCGGCACGGGGTGAGCACCGTACGGTCCGGGCTGCGGCACACGCTCGGCCTCGTCTTCCACGACGCGAAATGACCCTGATCAGCGCCGATGGCGGGTCGTGGCGATCGCGTCCGCCTGGGACCCTGGAAGGGATGCGCGGCGCCGACCGCGATGGAACAGCGGATCGGCCGTAACGTGATTTTTCCGGACTCCGCCGCCCTGGGAGGAGTCATGACCATCACACTGTCTCGGGAGCCGTCATGATCCCGCTGCCGATGAGGGAGATCGCGCCGGGCGCGGTGCACGTGCCCGGCTGGCTGACGCTCGACGAGCAGCGCCATCTCGTCCGGGAGTGCCGCGAGTGGGCGCGGGGCCCGGTGCCGATCCGGCACACCGTGCTGCCGGGCGGCGGCGTCATGTCGGTGCGGACGGTGTGCCTGGGGTGGCACTGGCAGCCGTACAGGTACACGCGCATCGCCCACGACGTGAACGGCCGTCAGGTGGCGGAGCTGCCCGGGTGGCTGGCCGACCTGGGCAGGCGCGCCCTGGCGGACGCCTACGGGCACAGCGTGGCGTACGAACCCGACACCGCGCTGATCAACTTCTACGACGGCCAGGCCAGGATGGGCATGCACCAGGACAAGGACGAGCGGTCCGACGCCCCGGTGGTGTCCCTGAGCATCGGCGACACCTGCCTGTTCCGCTTCGGCAACACCGAGACGCGCGGGCGGCCGTACACCGACGTGCAGCTCGCCTCGGGCGACCTGTTCGTGTTCGGCGGGCCGTCCCGCTTCGCCTACCACGGCGTGCCGAAGGTCTACCCGGGCACCGGCGATCCCGCCACCGGGCTGGCCTCCGGCCGCCTCAACCTCACGCTGCGGGTCACTGGCCTGAGGTGACGTACCCGAACTCGTCGTCCGACAGCGTGCGCCGCAGCGTGCGCAGCACCCTGGCGGGGTCGTCCTCCGGCCCCTGCACGTAGAACGGCTTGCCGTCGCGGCCGAACGTGACGGCCGACTGCTCCTCCCACTTGCCGAGCAGGTCGGAGCCGAGCGCGAACAGGTCGTGCGGCTCGAACCCGAGCGTGCGCGCGTAGTCGACGGAGCCGAACACCAGATGCCTGGCCAGCTCGATCGGAGCCTCCTGCCAGGCCGGGTACTCGCCGAAGAAGTACTCGCGGAACCGCACCAGGTCACGGTCGTCGAGCACGTCGGGGCCGATGACGCTCTTGACGCCCATGCAGTAGACGTCGGCCAGGTAGCCGCAGACGGACAGCCGGTCCCAGTTGTGCCGGCGGGCGACGAGCACGCACACCGTGCCGCCCACGCCGGAGGCGGGGGCCTCGTCCACCCAGCCGCGCGCCGGGTCGATGCCGAGCCCCTCGCTCCAGCCCACGTTGATCCAGCACCCGGCCACCTCGGCCTCGCCCGGGCCCGCGGCCTCGGCGGACTCGGCGGTCTCGGCGGCGATGGCGCGGACGAGTGGCGCCACGACCGACGGCGAGACCTTGAGCGCGCGGGCGATCTCCTTGGGCGACTTGCCCTGCAGGCGCAGCTCGCGTACCTGCTCTTTCAGATCCATAGCGGCAGCCTAGTGTCCTGGGCAGGCACGATGTGGCAGGGGCGCCGCGATGGTCAGGCCGCCGGCCACCGTGCCCGTCTTCCCCGGCGGGCCACGGCCGGGCCACGGCTGGGCTACGACCGGGCCACGACGCGCTTCGGGCCCCGGCCGACGCCGGGGCCCGAAGACCCGTGTCTGTCAGGTGTTCTCAGGTGACGGTGGCGGGCTGGGCGGACAGGAGGGTCTGCGTCCAGCCGCTGGCGTCCACGGTGCCCTGGCCGGACAGATCGTCGTCCCGGCCGTCGTAGGGGTCGGCATCGAAGTAGCGGTGCAGGGAACCCGCCGGGTGATGACCGTAGTAGACACCCCCACCCGGAGAGAGCAGATGATCGAAGCCCTGCCAGGTACTGTCCCGCAACTGATGCCGCTGCCAGCTCCCGGCACCCGCGACCCGGTAGGAGATGAGCTGCCCCCCAGCCGTGGTACCCAGCAACCAGTCCGGCCCCGTCGCGGTGAGCGTCTTCAACGTGAAACCGCTCCCGATCAGCGTGTTACCCGTGATGTCAGCCAGCACCGGCTTGGCCGCGGTCACCGTGTAACGACGCAACACCCCATCGGCGATCCCGTACAGATGACTCCGGCCGTCATAGGCCAGCAGATCATGCGTGTAACCCTTACCGAGATACACCGGCGACTCGAAGATCAAACTATCCCGGTTCGTACGGATATCGACCCGATACAACTTCCCGTCCGGATCATCACTCGTCACCAGCAACGTGTTGAAGTTCAACGTCGCCATCGCCTTGGGCGTGAACCCCAGCGCCGCAGTAGAGGCCACCGCACCATGCGTACGCTCACCCGACGCCCCATCGATCGCCGTGTACGTCAACCGCCCATCCGCGAGCACCCCGTACACCGACGCGAGCCCCTTGGGGGCGGGCGCGGAGCAGTTGCGGCTGGTGACGTCACGCCAGGTCTGGCCGTCCGACTGGCCGTAGGTGACGCCGTCGAAGGTCGGCCTGATCCGCTCGGCGCCCTCGAACCCCCAGGAGGCCGACCCGTTGCCGTCGGAGTCGTAGCCGAGCTCGAAGTGCAGGTGCGGGTGGCCGTTCGCGGTCGCCCCGTCCTTGCCGACCCTGCCGATCACCGTCCCCCGCTGCACCCTCTCGCCGACCGATACCGCACGGGACTGCAGGTGGATGTAGGTGGTGTAGTAGCCGCCGCCGTGGTCGATCTGGATCATGTTGCCGGCGCTGCCGTGTCGGTAGGACTGGTTCACCCTCCCCGCGGCGGGGGCGATCAGGGTGGCGCCTTCGGTGCCGTGCTGGTCGGGCTCCTTCACCATGTCGAGTGCGGGGGCGTGGCCCCAGGTGTCCAGGCGCCACTGCTGGCCGCAGGGGAAGGGGAGCTGGAGATCGGGAGCGGCCGTCGCCGCGTGGCCGCTCGCCGTGCCGGCGATGCTGAAGGCGGCGACGAGTGCCGTGGTGATGACGGATCGTAACAGCGTTGATGGCGACACGATTCCTCCTGGTTTCTCACGCAATTCAGTTCCGGGCCGGGCCAGATGAAAGCCGAATTCATGGAACCGGTGCATTCCGAGCAGTTGCTCGGTTCCGCCGGCGCCTCGTTCCCGCGGCTTCATCGGCATTTGTCCGCACGTGGTCTTTCCACGGAACCGACCGTAGGGAGCGGCGGTATGCCGGGGGTATGTCGATTGCCGCCCGCCGCCCCTTCACCAGGACCGGGCCTAGCTGCTGACCAGGCCGAATGCGTCGGCGTCCAGCTCCCGTTCTCCTGCTGTACGCATTTCCGGGACCTTGTCGTGACGAACCAGGAGAACGTTCGGGGCCGCCGCTAAATGCCGCGGGTCTGGGACGTGCAGCCCGGGTCGGAGGAGGCACTCGTGTCGAAACGGGCACCGAGCTTCACGAACACCTGGTGCGGCTTCGGCCTGGTCACCGAGATTTTCCGCGTGCCCGTCCTGCCGCCCGTGTAGTTGAATGCCTTGAACACGACGTCCGGCTGGGCGTCCTGCACGAAGTAGACGCGGACGGTGTTGTTTCCGCCGACGTTGCCGCTGATCCGCCAGGACACCTCGGTGAACGCGTGGTTCGTCGCGCTCGTCAGGTACCGGACCTTGAGCTCGATGCCGTAGCCGCCGCTGCTGCAACTGGTGACGAGGTACCCTTCGGCGGACGCCATGGCGGGCGTCGCGGCGATCGACGCGGCCATGCCCATGGCGGCGACGACGGCCAGGTTACGCACGATCTTCATGGTGTTCCTCCCGTAGGTCGTGATCGCCATTGTTGGGCGCGGCAGTATGCCGCTGGTATGCGCAGCCGGCTCACGACCCCGGGAGCTACGTAAGGCGGTGGGAGAGCCAGGCGAGGGCGAGCGGGTAGCGGTACTCGATGCCCCCGTGGCCGGCCTCGAACAGCTCGAAGTGCACCCGTTCCTCCAGCACCCCGGCCGCCTCCAGCGCCCGCCGGAAGGCCACGGCGCCGAAGTCGAGGTGGTACTCGTCGCGGTTGCCCGCGTCCACCCAGATCGCCCGCATCGAGCGCAGCGCCTCCGCGTGGCGCGGCTCCCCGGCCATCACGACCGGGTCGAGGGCGAGCCACCGCTCCCACACCTCCGGCACGACGGCGCCGGTGTCGTCGAACGGCAGGCGCACGATGCCGTCGCCGGAGTACGCGGCCGCGTAGGCGTACATCTCGAGCAGTTCGAGATCCCCCTCCTTGGTGCCGGCCAGGCGGCTGCGGAAGTCGGCCAGGAACTTGTCGTACGAGCCGTCGTACATGTCGCGCAACCGGCGCGCCAGCGCCGGGAACTGGGGCCGGTAGGAGACCTCGAACAGCGCGTCCCCCGCGTGCGTGGCCAGCGCGCCGAACACGTCGGGGGCCAGCATGGCGGTCACCATGGCCCCGTAGCCGCCGCTCGACTTGCCGGTGACGGCCCGGTGGTCGCGGTCCGCGAAGGTGCGGTAGCGGCCGTCCACGAAGGGGACGATCTCGTCGCGCAGGTACGAGTGGTACCGGCCGGTGGCGGGCGAGTCGAGGTACTGGCTGCCGCCGAGCGAGGTCCACGCGTCCACGTACACGACGATGGCGGGTGGCGCGTCGCCGGCGGCGAACATGGCGTCGGCCAGCTCCGGGTACGGCTGGCGGAACGGCGCCCTATTGAACCACATGCCGACGTGCCCGGTGTAGCCGAGCAGCACGTACAGGGACGGGTAGCGGCGGCCGGGCGAGTCGTCGTACCCGGGCGGCACGTACACCACGAGCGGCCGTTCGTGCGGATCCCCCAGCGGGTTGCCCCGCAGCAGGTCGCTGTGGACGACGTGGTGGTCCAGGCGACCGGCCAGCTCGGCGGACCAGGGCAGCATGAGATCTCCCTCCAGAGACGTTCAGCCCACGGACGAGGTCACCGTGTCCACGCCCGCCTGCCCGACCGAGCGGCCGGACACCAGTACGAGCGCGACGTTGCGCAGGTCGGAGATGCGTTCGAGCGGGTCACCCGCGACCGCGACGAGGTCGGCCCGCTTGCCGGGGTCCAGGCTGCCGGCGATCTCACCCACCCCGCAGGCGTCGGCGGCCAGCACGGTGGCCAGCTCGATGACCTCCGCGTTGCCGTAGCCCACCGACGCGAACGTCTCCAGACCTCCGACGTACCCATCCGTACGGTTCGCGATGCCGCCCACCGCGAACCCCGCGTCGGTGCCCGCGATCAGCCGCATGCCCGCGTCCCGCATCGCGGCGACGCCGGCCAGCCAGGCGTCGACCATCGCCTGCCCGTGCACCTCGGCGATCCGCTCGTGCACCCCGTGGACGGTCGGGCACACGTACGTGCCGCTGGCCGCGACGAAGTCGGCGAGCCTGGGGTCGTACTGGTGGCCCGACGGCGTGAAGAACGTGCAGTGCTCGATGGTGGCGACGCCGGCCTCGACGCAGCTCCGGATGGAGGCGTGCGCGTGGGCGTGCGCCGCGACGCGCCTGCCGCGCGTGGCGGCCTCGTGGACGACCACGCGGAGCTGCTCCGTGTTGTACTGCGGCACCCAGCTCGGCGGCGCGCTCGGCGTCATCAGGCCGCCGGAGGCCATCACCTTGAGGCAGTCGGCGCCCGCACGCAGGTTCTCCCTGGCCACGCGGCGGATGGCGGGCTCGTCGTCGGCCTCGCCGCCCATGTACCAGCAGTGGCCGCCGGTGATCGTGATCGGGCGGGTGGCGACCACGAGGTGCGGGCCGACGGCCAGCCCCTCCTCGATGGCGTCGCGCAGCACCACGTCGAGGAAGCCGCGCCCGCCCAGGTCGCGGGCGGTGGTGACGCCGGCGGAGACGAGCTTGCGGGCGTTCTCGGCCATCCGCAGCAGCAGGTGGTGGTCGCTCTCCGGGCTGCGCCTGGTCACCGGATCGACCTTGTCGTCGAACCCCAGGTGCACGTGCGCGTCCACCATCCCGGGCAGCACCGTGTGGCCGGGCAGGTCGAGCACCTCCTCCGCCGCCCCCGCGCTGCCGCGTGGCCCCACGGAGACGATCTTCGCCCCGTCGATGAGGACCTCGCCGTCCGCGATCACTTCTCCTGGACGCCCGGTGAGCACCTTGGCGGCGCGAATGATCCTCATGAGTCCCAGACTGCCACCGCCTAAAGGCCGCGAGAAGGGGATCGTAAGCCCGGCCGGTCACCGTGGAGTCATGAACACCAAGGAGGGCAGCACGATGACCCAGACCGCCGAGTACGAGCTCACCCGACTCTTCGACGCGCCCCGCGAGCTGGTGTGGGCGGCGTGGACCGACCCCGAGCGGTTCTCCCGCTGGTTCGGGCCGGAGACGCTGGCCACGCCGGTGGGCCGGATCACGCTCGACGCCTGGCCGGGCGGGGTCTGGCGGGCCACGCTGGTGGGCGAGGAGGGGTTCGAGGTGACGCTGGACGGGACGTACCGGGAGGTGGCGGCGCCGGAGCGGCTGGTGTTCACCACCGGCGACCCCGACGACCCGGGTGACGGGCCGGCGTCAATCGTGACGGTCACGCTGACCGACGCCGGCGGCAGGACCGAGATGCGGTTCCACCAGTACGGGGTCAACACCGACCAGGAGCACGCCGAGGGGGCCAAGGCGGGCTGGATCGAGTTCTTCGACCGCCTGGCCGCCCACGTGAACGATCAGAGCAGGTCCTGGGCGTCGTCCAGCTTGTAGGTGCCGCCCTGCGCGAACGCGGCCGCGAACGCCTCCTCGCCGAGCGCCTCCCGTGTCCGCACGGTGACCCGCTCGATGTCCTCCAGCTCGGCCGCGTTCGGCGGAAGCTGGTACCCCTCCCTGGCGGCCGCCGCCACGCCCAGCAGCAGGGCCGACTTCTCGGCGGGCCCCGCGGCGGCGGCCGCGCCCTCCACGGCGCCGATCGTCGTCCTGGGGTCGCCGATCTTCCAGGCGAACGCCAGGGCCTCCGCGTGCAGCGCCATGGCCCCGGCCAGGTCGCCGCGCAGCTCGGTGAGCCAGCCCAGCTCGATGAGGGTGTCGGGCAGGTGCAGCGCGGGCTCGCCGTCGGGGTCGCGGGACAGCCCTTCGAGCAGGTGGTGCAGGTGCCGCTCCGCCAGGTCGAGCCGGCCTGCCCTGCGCGCGGCGTAGGCCAGGCCCATCTCGGCCATGGTCTGGCCCTTGCTGTACCCCTGGGCGTTCGCCTGCTTCAGCGCGTTCCCGCACAGCTCGATGGCGCGCTCGTACTGGGCGCTCTCCAGCGCCACCCAGCCCAGCCAGGCCGTGTGCGTGGCGACCTCGGGCCACAGCCCCAGCTCCTCGGCCATCCGCAGCCCCTCGCCGAACAGCCGGTTCGCCTGCTCGGCGTCGCGCCGCATCTCGGCCAGCGAGGCCAGCCACTCGGTGGCGCGCAGCAGCCCCCACCGGTCCCCCAGCTCGGTGAACAGGCGGGCGCTCTCGCCCGCGATCCGCTCGATCGCCTCCTGGTCGCGCACCGTGAAGGCGTCCATGGCCTGCCTGGTGAGCGCGGCGGCGATGCCCCACCGGTCGCCGATCTCCCTGAACGTGGCCAGCGCCAGCTCCGTCTGCTCCTGCCCGGCCGGCATGTCGTCGACGTGCAGCCCGACGAAGAGCCTGGCCCTGGCGCGCTCCCCCGGGTCCTCGACCGCGTCGAGGACGGGCCGCCAGCCGGGCTGCTCGCCGAGGCAGAGGGCGAACCCGGCCTCCCAGGCCGCCGCCCTGTCCCGCGCCGGGTCGTCGTCCTGCTTCGGAACGGCCAGCGCCTGCGCCATGGCCCGCCTGCCCTCGGCCAGCCTGCCGCGCAGGAACCAGTACCAGGCCAGCGCGTTCACCAGCCGGGCCGCGCTGTGCGCGTCGCCGCGGGCCGCCGCCGTGTCGAGGGCCGCCCGCATGTTGGCGGCCTCCGCGTCCAGGCGCAGCAACCAGTCTCGCTGCTCCGGCCCGTACAGGGCGGGTTCCGCCCGTACGGCGAGGTCCAGGTAGTGGCGCAGGTGCGCGTGGTGCACGGCGTCGAGCTCGCCCGCGTCGGACATCCTGGCCCTGCAGTACTCCGACACCGACTCCAGCAGGCGGTACCGGACGCCGGTGGGAGCGTCCACGACCACCACCAGGGACCGGTCCACGAGCCTGGCCAGCAGGTCCAGCACGTCCGGCGCGGCGGCGGGTTCCCCGTCGGCGCAGACGGATTCGGCGGCCTCCAGCGTGCAGCCGTCGACGTGCACGGCCAGGCGGCGCAGGACGACGCGCTCCTCCTCCGGCAGCAGGTCCCAGCTCCAGTCGATCACCGCGGTGAGCGTCTGCTGGCGGGCCGGCGCTCCCCGCTGCCCCGAGGCCAGCAGCCGGAACCTGTCGTCCAGCCGGGCCACCACGCCCTGCACGCCGAGCGCGCGCACCCTCGTCGCGGCCAGCTCCAGCGCCAGCGGGATGCCGTCGAGCCGCCTGCAGAGCTGCGCGACGGCCTGCGCGTTGCCGGCCTCCAGCCGGAACCCGCGGGCCGAGGCGGCGGCCCTGGTCACGAAGAGCCGCACGGCGTCGGAGCGGGCCATGACGGCCAGGTCGGCGCCGGCGGGCACGTCGAGCGGCGGCACGCTCCACAACACCTCGCCCGCGACGGCCAGCGGCTCCCGGCTCGTCGCCAGGATGCGCAGGTCGGGGCAGCTGCGCAGCAGCACCTCGGCCAGCTCGGCGACCTGCTCGACGACGTGCTCGCAGTTGTCCAGCACGAGCAGCATCCGCCGGGGCCTGAGCACGGACGCCAGCCGCGCCGCCAGGGCGGCGTCGACACCGGCGGCGTCGGGCCTGCCGCCGCCCGGAGCGACGGGGACGCCGGCCTCCTCCCTGATGTCCAGGGCCGCCATGACGGCCTCCGCCGGCGAGCGGGGGCCCTGGTCGAGCGCGACCAGCCAGGCGCCGTCCGCGAACGTGTCGAGCAGGCGGTTGGCGGCCTCCAGCGCCAGCCGGGTCTTGCCGACGCCGCCGCTGCCGGTGAGCGTGACCAGGCGCTCCTCCTCGACCAGCCCGCACACCTCGGTCAGCGCCTCGTCGCGGCCGATCAGCTTGCTGACGGAGGCGGGCAGGTTCGTCACGGGACGGTCGGCGGGCACGCTCAGCGCCGGATCCTGCCCGAGGATCGCCTGGTGCAGCGCGACCAGCTCGGGCCCCGGGTCGAGGCCGAGCTCGTCGGCCAGCCGCTCGCGCAGCTCGCCGAAGCTGGCCAGCGCCTCGCTCTGCCGCCCCGCGCGGTACAGGGCCCGCATGTGGACGGCGCGCAGCCGCTCCCTGAGCGGGTGCCGGTCGACCAGGTCGCCCAGCTCGCCCACGAGCAGCCCGTGCTCGCCCAGCTCCAGCCGCGCCTCGGCGTGCTGCTCCAGCGCCGACAGCCGCTGCTCCTCCAGGCGGTGGACGGCCGACCTGGTGTACTCCTCGTCGGCGAAGTCGGCGTACGCGGGCCCCCGCCACAGCGCCAGCGCGTCGGCCAGCAGCCCGGCCTTGGTCCTGGGGCTGTCGGTGGCCTCGGCCCTGGCCAGCAGGTCGGCGAAGCGCACGGCGTCCACGGCGCCCTCGTCGGCGCGCAGCAGGTAGCCGGGGGCGCGGGAGACGACGAGGTTCTTGCCGCCGGGCTCGGCGTCCTCGAACGCCTTGCGCAGCTGCGAGACGCGCACCTGGAGCGCGCCCGCCGGGTTGGCCGGCGGCTCCGCACCCCACAGGTCGTCGACCAGCCGGTCGACCGACACCGGATGACCCTCGTGGACGAGCAGGTCCACGAGGAGCGCCCGGACCTTGAGACCGGGAATGGTGACGGTCTCCCCGGCGTCCGTCCAGACGGCCAACGGCCCAAGCACCCCAAATCGCATGCACGTCACCCTACGAGAAGCGTCCGACAAACGGCAGGACGGCGGATGAGGAGAAGCGAGCCGGTGCGGTCCAGCGGAGACGCGCACGCTGCTCTTCCTCGCGGCAGGTCCCCGGGCGCTCCGGATCACGCCGCGGTGAGCGTCAGGACGGCGGGGCCTTCCTGGCGGAGCCGCGGTAGAGGTCGGCGTCGTAGCGGCGGTCGTTGTCGTCGAGCTTGGCCCGCGCCGCCTCCAGCAGGTCAACGCC
The DNA here is from genome assembly GCF_040656115.1 of Nonomuraea sp. NPDC050202. NCBI lineage: Bacteria > Bacillati > Actinomycetota > Actinomycetes > Streptosporangiales > Streptosporangiaceae > Nonomuraea > Nonomuraea sp. NPDC050202. The sequence continues at coordinate 29,523 of NZ_JBFALF010000033.1, forward strand.
CAGGACGTCGGCCAGCCGGACGAGGTAGAGGGTGACGTCGCCCAGCTCGGTACGCATCCTGGCGAGCGTCTCGGGATCGGGGTCGCGCGACTGCTCCGCCGTGAGCCACTGGAACTCCGCCACCAGCTCCCCGACCTCGCCCGCCAGCGCCATCGCCAGGTTCTTCGGGGTGTGGAACTGCTCCCACTCCCTGACCCGCGCGAACTCGCGCAGCCGCGCGGCAAGGCGCTCCAACTCCGTCGTCACGCCACCCGACCCTATCGAGCCCTGCGGGTATGTTGCGTAGCGTGAATGGGGTCGAACTGTTCCTGCTGGGCCGGGCGCTGATGAAGATCGGCGAGGAGGCGATGCCGTCCGAGGGGATGGGCGACCAGTCCACGAGCGCCCGCACCGTCCTGATCGTCGTGAGCGACCTGCGCGCCCATCCGGAGACGACGGTGGGCGAGATCGCCGCCCGTACGGGGCTGCCGCAGAGCGCCGTGTCCGCGGCCATCGGGCGGTTGCGCACCGTGGGCGCCGTGATCGCGGAGACCGACCCGAGGGACCGCCGCCGCACGATCATCCGGGAGGCGCCCGAGGTGTCGGAGCGGGTGACGCGGGTACGCGACACCCCCATCGACGACGCGCTCGCCACGGCGCTGGGCACGGACGACCCGCAGCGGGTCCGCGAGACCGTGGCCGCGCTGGAGGAACTGGCCGACCGGCTCATCCCCCAGCTACGCCAATAGTCCATCTGCGGGACGGCGGCGGGCGTCCGGCAGCCCGAACTCCTGCCTGCCCCCTGACCACACACGTGTACGCTTCCGCGCGTGTCGGAATTATCGGTCCCGGGCTACGAGATCAAGGGCGTACTCGGCCAGGGCGGCTTCGGGGTGGTCTACCTCGCCCTGCAATCGGCCGTCGGCCGTGAGGTGGCGCTCAAGGTCGACAACCGGGTGCTGCTGTCCGAACGCGACAGGCGCCGCTTCCTGCGCGAGGTGACGGCGGCCGGCGCGCTGTCCGGCCATCCGCACGTGGTGCCCGTCTACGACGCGGGGCTGCTGCCGGACGGGCGGCCGTACATGGTGCTGGAGCTCTGCCCCGGCGGCTCGCTGGCCGGGCGGACGCTCTCCCCCGCCGACGCCAGGGACGTCGGCGTCCGCATCGCCGACGCGCTCGCCGCCGCACACGCGCAAGGCGTGCTGCACCGCGACGTGAAACCGGCCAACATCCTGCTCAACCGGTACGGCCAGGTGGCGCTGTCGGACTTCGGCCTGGCCACCATGCCCGCGTCCGGCCCCGACGCCTCGGTCACCCGCGAGTCGCTCACCCCCTCCTACGCCCCGCCCGAGGCGTTCGAGCTGGCCGAGCCGTCACCCGTGGGCGACGTGTACGCGCTCGCCGCCACCGTCTACGCGCTGCTGTCCGGCCGCCCGCCCCGGTTCCCGGAGAGCGGCGTCCCCAACCTGGCGATGATCCTCGCCCTGCACCGCCTGCCCGTCCCGGACATCCCCGGCGTGCCCCCGGAGCTGACGGCCGTCCTGCGCCGCGCCCTGGCCAGCGACCCCTGGCAGCGCACCCCCAGCGCGGCGACCCTCCGCGACGAGCTGGCCGCCGTCCCGCTCCCGCCGTCCACCCCCTCAGGCCGCCACGCGCTCGCCCCGACACCGCCCCCGGCGCTGGCCCACCACTCGACCCCCGCCCCGCCACCGGGACGCCACTCCGCGCCCTTCGCCCCGGTACCCCCGCAGACCACCAACCCGCCGCACGAGCCGGTCACCAGGCCTCCGGCGGCGCCGCACGGCATCAACAAGGTCCTGGTGGCGATCATCGCCGCCCTGTCGCTGGTGATCGTGGCCGGTGCGGGCGTGTTCGTCTACACCCAGGTCATCCAGCCGCCCGCCAAGGGCGAGCAGGAGACCGCCGCCGCGCCGAGCACCGCCGCCACGACTCCGGCGAAGGCGCCCAGCGTGTTCGCGGGCCTGGACACGTACACCGAGAACTGCCCCGCCGCGAAGGTCAAGGGGGCCGGTGCGGCGTGCGTGCGGGAGGCGGAGTGCTGGGGCGGCCTGGTCATCATCGTGGGCGACACGAAGGCCAGGCGGCTGGGCTGCGAGGAGTCCCACTCGTGGGAGACGTTCGCGGTCGCGCCCATCCCGAAGGACGCCGAGACGTACGTGCAGCAGGACCTCGCCAGGCACCCGGCCGTGAAGAAGGTCTGCAGCCGCACGGTCCTGCTGGCCACCAGGACCGGCACGGCGCGGAACTTCGCCGCCGAGCAGTGGGAGGCGAACGTGATGCCGCCGTCGCAGTCCCAGTTCGAGGACGGGGTGCGGTTCTACCGCTGCATCGCCGGCCGGACCGGTGTGGACTCGCGCAAGTCCTCCTTCCACTGACTTGTTCAGGCGACGCGGGAATCGTACGTCTCGCGGTTGGCGAGCACATCGTCCATGTGCGTCTCGGCCCAGCCCTTGAGGCCGCGCATCATGTGGTGCAGGGAGAGACCGAGGTCGGTCAGCTCGTACGAGACCGTGACGGGCACGGTCGGCGTCACGGTGCGCGTGATGAGACCGTCACGTTCCAGGGAGCGCAGCGTCTGCGTGAGCATCTTCTGGCTGACGCCGGCCAGCAAGCGGGACAGCTCGGAGTAACGCATCGACCGGGGCTCACCCACGCAGCCCGCGCCCTGCTGAGGCGAGCCGTCGCTGCCGAGCGCGGCCAGGATCAGGGTGACCCATTTGTTGGAGATCCGGTCGAGCAGCTTGCGGCTTGGACATGCCGCCATGAAGGCGTCATATGCCGCCTTGTCCTGGGCCCTCTTCTGGGCCGCCGTCGTCGTCGCCATCGACCGCTCCTCCAACCCGCCGGTGTGTTACGCACTTCGAAGTGCCTGCTTCCTGTCAGGAAGTTACCTCTCCATACTGGAGCAACGAACCGACAGGCACCACCCAGCTCAACACGTAAAGGCAGAGGTATGAGCACGTATCCCGCTTCGCTTCCCGGCGGCACCTGGGCCCTGGGCGACCTGACCGTCACCCGGTTCGGCTACGGTGCCATGCAGCTCGCCGGCCCCGGGGTGATGGGGCCGCCGGCCGACCGCGACAGCGCACTCGCCGTCCTCCGCGAGGTCACCGGCCTCGGAATCACCCATATCGACACCAGCGACGCCTACGGACCGCGCGTCACCAACCTGCTCATCCGGGAAGCGCTGCACCCGTACCCGGAATCGCTGCACATCGTGACCAAGGTCGGCGCGACCCGTGACCAGCAGGGCGGCTGGCCCCCGGCCCGGCGGCCGGAAGACGTTCGCCGTTCCGTGCACGAGAACCTGGAAGCCCTCGGCCTCGAGGTGCTCGACCTGGTCAATCTCCGGCTCGGCGACGCCCAGGGGCCGCGGCCCGGTTCGCTCGCCGAGCCGTTCGAGACCCTCGCCGAGCTCCAGCGGCAGGGTCTGATCCGGCACCTCGGAGTGAGCAACGCGACGGCGGAGCAGGTCGCCGAGGCGCAGTCGATCGCGTCGATCGTGTGCGTGCAGAACATGTACAACCTCGCCCACCGGCACGACGACGAACTGGTCGACCAGCTCGCCGAGCAGGGGATCGCCTACGTGCCCTTCTTCCCGCTCGGCGGCTTCAGCCCGCTCCAGTCCTCGGCGCTCTCGACGGTGGCCGCCCGGTTGGACGCGACGCCGATGTCCGTCGCCCTGGCCTGGCTGCTGCACCGGTCGCCGAACATCCTGCTCATCCCCGGCACGTCGTCGGTGGCGCACCTGCGCGAGAACGTCGCCGGCGCGGGGCTCTCGCTCTCCGATGAGGACCTCGCCGAACTGGACAAGATCGGCCACTAGGCAGTGGCCTCGCCCGGCGCGGCCCGGAAGAGGTACGGGCGGCCGGCAGGTTCACAGCCGCCGGACCCGGAGCACGCCCGTCAGCATGGGAAGGGTGAACTCGCCGCCGGCGGTCTCGGGCCGGCTCGCGAGGAAGGCGCGGATCCGGCCGAGCGCGGCCGCTCGTTCCTGGTCGGGCATGACCAGCATCCCCGCCCGCGTGGCGAGCGTCGCGACGAGGGAGTCGGCGGTGCGGAGCTGCCCGTGCGGGAACTCCGCCTGCTCCGGAGAGCCGAACCGGGCGGCCACGCCCGTCCTGGGCAGGTGCATGCCGGCCGTCTCGGCGCGCCAGGCGGCGGGCGTGTCGCGCGGGCCGACAGCCGCGCTCCCGCTGACCCGCGCGAGCCCGGCCACCCAGCCGACGCTGTCGTCGAGCAGGTTCCACAGGCCGGCGAGGATGCCGCCGGGGGCGAGGACCCTGGCGATCTCGGGGCCCGCGACGGCCATGTCGAACCAGTGCATGGCGTTGCCGGCCAGCACGGCGTCGACGGACGCGTCCGGCAGGGGGATCGCCTCGGCACTACCCGGCAGGGCGCGCACAGCCGGCAGCTCGCGGCGCAGCTCGGCCAGCATCGCCGGGTCGGGCTCGACCGCGGTGACGTCGGCGCCCAGCTCGACCAGCGTGGCGGTCAGCTTGCCGGTTCCGGCGCCGAGGTCGAGCACTCGCGGGCCGGGTGCGGGGGCAAGCGCCCAGTGCACGGCGGCGTGTGCGTAGTCCGGGCGGTGCTCGGCGTATGCGGCGGCCACTGCGCCGAATGATGAGCTGTGCTGGAGCCGTTCGTCCTGGTCCATTGCGGTTCCCCCTGTCCTTGCCACGCGAAGCGCCCCTTCCGAAGCCCTTTTCGGTGTGGGGTCACAACGGCCCACCCCATGAACGGGCAACGGGTGGGCGCGGCTGGGCAACCTACTCGTAGCGGGCCGTGCTGTCCCTGACGATGAGTTCCGTGGCCAGTTCCACCCGCTTCGTCTCCGGTACCTCTCCATGGCCCATCGCCAGCACCGTTCGCGTGGCCAGCGCCGCCATCTCCTGCAACGGCTGGCGGACGGTGGTCAGCGGGGGCCAGGCCGACTTGGCCAGCGGCAGGTCGTCGAAGCCGACCACGCTCAGGTCCTCGGGTACGCGCAGGCCGCGTTGCCTGGCCGCCTCGAAGACGCCGAACGCCATCAGGTCGCTCCCCGCGAAGATCGCCGTGGGGGGCTCGGGGAGGGAGAGGAGGGCGTGGCCCTGGTCGTGGCCCGACTCCACGAGGAACGTGCCGCGCCTGATCAGCTCGGGGACGACCGGGAGGCCGGCCGTTTCCAGGGCCGCCCGGTAGCCGTCTATGCGCGCCTGGCTGCACAGCATGTCGGCGGGGCCGCTGATCATGCCGATGCGGCGGTGCCCGAGCTCCAGCAGGTGCCGGGTGGCCGCCAGGCCGCCGTTCCAGTTGGTGGCGCCGACCGAGATCACGCCCGGTGCGGGCTCGCCCTCGGGGTCCACCACCGCGAACGGCAGGGAGCGCGCGCTGAGCTGGGCCTGGATGCCGGTCGAGAGCCGCGAGGCGACTATCACCACGCCGTCCGTGCGCCGGGCCGCCAGGCGTTCCAGCCAGTCGCGGCCGGGGCCCGCGTGCGTGTGCAGGACCGAGATGACGACGCTGGCGCCGGCCTCGTGAGCCGCGCTCTCCGCCCCTCGGACGATCTCCATGGCCCAGGGCGACTCGATCTCCGCGAAGACCAGGTCCACCAGGCCGGCCGGGGTGTCGTCCTGGCTGATGCGCCGCTGGTAGCCATGCTCCTGCAGCAGCCGTTCGACCCTGTGGCGGGTCGCCGGAGCGACCTCCGGACGCCCGTTGATGACCTTCGAGACCGTCGGTATGGAGACCCCGGCCTCCTCCGCGATCAGTGCGATCGTCACCCGCCTCTTCGCTGACACAAATCGGGAGTGTATCCGAAAGTTTCGGTTTGGGATCGCTCCCGGCCGAGGTGTTGACGCTTTACATGGCGTTTACCTACGATCACGCCAAAGAAACTATCGGGGGGTTCACGAAACTTTCGACTATTCGCTGAGGAAGGGACCCCTATGAAACGCACTCTCGTGTTGGTCGCCGCCGCGGTACTCCTGGCCGGCTGCGGCGGCGGTGGCGGGGAGGCAGCGCCTCAGCAGGGCACGGGCGGCGCGCCCGCAAAGGTGACGCTGGAGTGGTGGCACCTCTCGACCGCCGAGCCGCTCAAGTCGCTCTGGGCGCAGCGCGCCAAGGAGTTCGAGGCCAAGAACCCGCACGTCACGATCAAGGCCACGGTCCTGGAGAACGAGGCGTACAAGGCCAAGCTGACCACGATCACGCAATCGGGCAACGCGCCCGACGTCTTCGCCTCGTGGGGCGGCGGCGTGCTCAAGCAGCAGATCGACGCCGGCCTGGTCAAGGACATCTCCGCCGACGTCGCCGACGTGCTGCCGACCTTCACGCCCGCGGCGCTCAGCGCGTACCAGCTGGACGGCAAGACGTACGGCTTGCCGACCGACATCGGGCTGGTGGGTTTCTGGTACAACAAGAAACTTTTCGAAAAGGCAGGCATCACGGAGCCGCCCGCCACCTGGTCGGCGTTCCTGGAGGACGTCAAGAAGCTGAAGGCCGCGGGCGTCACCCCGATCGCCCTGGCGGGCAAGGAGAAGTGGCCCGGCCACTACTACTGGGCCTACCTCGCCCTGCGCATCGCCGGTCTGGACGCGCTCAAGCAGGCGGCCGTCGACCACGACTTCACCAAGCCCGACTTCGTGGCCGCCGGCCAGCAGGTGAAGGCGCTGGCGGACCTGCAGCCGTTCCAGAAGGGCTTCCTGGGCGCCGCGTACTCCACCCCCGACGGCCAGTCCGCCACCGTGAGCAACGGCAAGGCGGCCATGGAGCTGATGGGCCAGTGGGCGCCGAGCGTGCAGCAGGACTCGGGCAAGGGCCTCGGCGAGGACCTCGGCTTCTTCCCGTTCCCGGCGGTCGAGGGCGGCAAGGGCTCGATCGGCGACGCGTTCGGCGGTGGCGGCGGGCTGACCGTCGGCGCGGACGCGCCCAAGGAGGCCGTGGACTTCGTCAAGTTCATGACCGAGATGGGCAACCACTCCAAGGCCGTGGAGTCCGGCGGCGTGCTGCCGGTGCTCAAGGGCGAGGAGAGCGCGGTCAAGGACCCGAACCTCAAGCAGGTGGCGACGCTGCTGGCCGGTGCCAGCGGCTACCAGCTCTACCTGGACCAGGCCTACCCGCCGGCCGTCGGCCAGCAGGTCAACGACAGCGTGGCCGAGCTGATCGCCGGTACGAAGACGCCTGAAGAGGTCGGCGCGGACATCACCGAAGTGGCCAAGAGCGAAGCCGGATGACGACGCTCACGAAAGGGCCGGAGGCTCTCAAGCTTCCGGCCCCCGCGCCTGCCGCCCGGCGCCGTGGCCGCTGGGTGACGATCACCCTGTTCCTGCTGCCCGCGCTGGTGCTCTTCTTCATGCTGGTCGTGGCCCCGATGCTGGTGGCCCTGTACGCGAGCGTGTTCCGATGGAACGGCTTCGGCGGCCTGCCCACCAACTTCATCGGCCTGGACAACTTCACCCGGCTGTTCAGCAGCGAGATCTTCGCCCAGGACCTGTGGCACCTGCTGGTGCTGGTCCTGCTGTCGACCTGCGTGCAGCTGCCGTTCTCGCTGGCCATCGCCATGCTGCTGAACCAGCGCATGCGCGGGCGGGCGCTCTACCGCGTGCTGTTCTTCGCGCCGTACGTGTTGTCCGAGGTCATCACGGGCGTGCTGTTCTCGCTGATCCTCTCTCCTGACTCGGGCATGGCGAACCAGGTCCTGTCGGTGTTCGGCTGGGAGTCGGAGTGGCTGGCGAACCCCGACACCGTGATGCCGTCGCTCTTCCTGGTCATGACCTGGAAGTACTTCGGCTTCCACATGATGATCTATCTGGCGGGACGGCAGAACATCCCGAACGAGCTCATCGAGGCCGCCCAGATCGACGGCGCGACGGGCTGGAAGACGTTCAGGCACGTCACGCTGCCGCTGCTCGGCCCGACGATCCGGATCAGCATCTTCCTGTCCGTCATCTACACCATCCAGCTGTTCGACCTGGTCTGGATCCTCACCGGCGGCGGACCCTCGCACGCCTCGGAGACGATGGCCGTCACCATGATGGACTGGGGTTTCAAGCGCTCCCAGGTCGGCTACGCCAGCGCGATCAGCGTCGTGATGTTCGCGCTCAGTCTCGTCTTCGCCCTCGTCTACCAGCGGCTCGTGATGCGCCGCGACCTGGAGGGCGCGATGACCTCCCAAGGGGGACGGCCATGAGCCACAAGAAGCCGCTCAAGCGGCGGCGCAACACGCTGCCCCTGCACGTGATCGCGATCATCGTCGGCGTGTTCATGGTCATCCCGGTCTTCTACGCGCTGCTCGGCGGCTTCAAGGACAACAGCGAGCTGTCCGAGAACCCGTTCGGCCTGCCCGGCGAGTGGATCACCGCGAACTACACCGACGTGCTGGGCTCCGGGTCGTTCTGGCGGCAGATGTGGAACAGCACGTTCATCGCCGTCACCACGACCGTGGTGACGGTCGCGCTGTCGGCGCTGGCGGCGTTCGTCTTCGCCCGCTTCGCCTTCCGCGGCAGGGAGCTGTACTTCACGCTGTTCACCGCGGGGCTGATGTTCCCGTTCGCGGTGGCGATCCTGCCCATCTTCGTGCTGCTGCGCACGTTCGGGCTGCTGGACAACCCGCTCGGGGTGATCCTCACGCAGGCCGCCTTCGGGCTGCCGCTGACGATCATCATCCTGCGCGGCTTCTTCCGCAGCATCCCGGGCGAGATCGAGGAGGCGGCCACGATCGACGGGTGCTCGCCGTTCGGCTTCTTCTGGCGGATCCTGCTGCCGATGGCCAGGCCCGCCATCGCCACCGTCTCGGTGCTGGCCATCGTGGGGAGCTGGAACAACTTCATGCTCCCGCTGGTGGTGTTCAGCGAGGAGACGAGCTGGACGCTGCCGCTGGGCATCCAGCAGTTCCAGGGCCAGTACGCCTCCGACACCGCCCGCATCCTGGCCTACCTCATCCTGGCCATGGTGCCCGCGCTCGGGTTCTACGCCATAGCGGAACGTCACCTGGTCGGTGGGCTCACCGCGGGTGCGACGAAGGGGTGACTCCATGCTGCACGTGTCCGGAACCCGTCTCGTGACGGACGACGACGCGCCGGTACGGCTACGGGGGGTGGGTCTCGGGGGCTGGATGAACATGGAGAACTTCATCACCGGCTTCCCGGCCAACGAGAGCTCCATGCGGTACGCGGTGCGCTCCGTGCTCGGCGACGAGCGGGCCGAGCTGTTCTTCGACCGGCTGCTGACCTCGTTCTTCACCGAGCAGGACGCCGCGCTGCTGGCCGGGCTGGGCATGAACTGCGTGCGCATCCCGGTCAACTACCGCCACTGGGAGTCCGACGAGCGCCCGATGGAGATCGACCAGCGCGGCTTCCGCCACCTGGACCGGGTGATCGACCTGCTGGGCGAGCACGGCGTCTACAGCGTGATCGACCTGCACGCGCTGCCCGGCGCCCAGAACCAGCACTGGCACTCCGACAACCCCACCCACGTGGCCGCGTTCTGGCAGCACCGGCACTTCCAGGACCGGGCGGTACACCTGTGGGAGGTCATCGCCGACCACTACCGCGACCATCCCTGGGTGGCCGGCTACAACCCGGTCAACGAGCCCGGCGACGTGTCGGGCAAGGTGATCGGCCCGTTCTACGACCGGCTGGTCAAGGCGATCAGGGCCGCCGACCCGCGGCACGTCCTGTTCCTGGACGGCAACACCTACTCCACCGATTTCTCGATATTTCGTGAGGTGTACGAGAACACCGTCTTCGTCATGCACGATTACGCGCTGGCCGGGTTCGCCCACGGCGGCCCCTACCCGGGGTACACCCGCGGCGAGTGGTGCGACCGGGCCGAGCTGGAGCGCACCTTCGCCAAACGCTCCCGCTTCCAGCGCGAGACGGGCACGCCGCTGTGGGTGGGCGAGTTCGGGCCCGTCTACACCGGGGACCCGGCCGTGGACCGGCAGCGTTACCAGATCCTGCGCGACCAGCTCGCGATCTACGACGAGCAGGACGCGGGCTGGTCGCTCTGGACGTACAAGGACGTGGGGTTGCAGGGGCTGGTCCACGTCTCGGAGCCGTACCTGGAGCGGTTCGGCGGCTTCATCGCCAAGAAGCGGCGGCTCGGCGTGGACCGCTGGGGCTCGACGATGGAGGAGTCGGCCGAGGCGCTGGCCCCGCTGCACGCGCTGGTCGAGACGGAGTTCCCCGAGTGGCACCCCTACCCCTGGGGCGCGCGCTACCAGACCGACGACCTGATCAGGCACATCCTGCTGGCGCAGGCGCTGCTTCCCGAGTACGCCGGGCTGTTCCGCGGGCTCGGCGACGACGAGCTGTTCGTGCTGGCCGACTCGTTCCTGCTGGAGCGGTGCGTACGCCGCGAGCCCCTGCTGGACCTGCTGGCCGACAACCTCAAGGGCTGAACCCGCCGTCCCGGACGTTTGCCCCGGTGCCGGCGGGCAGGCGGGCTCGGCCGCCTGGACGCGGGAAATGTCGGGTGGATCTGGTAGGACAGGCTTCGCTGGATCCCCCCGACACTAGGACCGTCCGTGACCATCGACGCGCAACCCAGCCATTACGACACCTACTACAAGGCCTACGCGGGGATGCCCGTGTTCTGCGGGCTTTCTGGTGAGAACGAGGACGAGCCCCTCCCGGAAGACGCCGGAGCCGTCGCCTGGAAGCTGGAGGCCAGCGAGTTCAACGACGACCTCCCCGCCGAGATCACCGAAACTTTCGACTGGTTCTTCGACAATGTCGACACCGCGAAGGTCAAGGCGATCGTGATCGGCGAGTGGGAGTCGAGCTACGAAACCAGCAACGCGCCGATCATCGAGCGGCTCGCCGCGAGCGCCGACCGCCTTCCCGAGCTGCGCTCGGTGTTCGTCGGAGCGATGTCGCCGGAACAGTCGGAGATCTCCTGGATCCAGCAGTCCGACGTCACGCCGCTGCTGGAGGCGTACCCGAAGCTGGAGCGCCTGGAGGTGCGAGGCGGGTCGGGGCTGGCGTTCCCGCCCGTGCGGCACGAGTCGCTGCGCGTGCTCAGGTTCGAGACCGGCGGCCTGCCCGCCGAGGTCGTGCGCGGGGTCGGCGACAGCGACCTGCCCGCGCTGGAGCACCTGGAGCTCTGGTTCGGCGTCGACGAGTACGGCGGTGACTCCACGGCGGCCGACGTCGCCGGCATCCTGAGCGGCGAGCGCCTGCCCGCGCTGCGCTACCTGGGTCTGCAGAACTGCCCGTACGCCGACGAGCTGGCCGCCGCCGTGGCCGCCGCGCCCGTCGTGGCCCGGCTGGAGGCGCTGAGCCTGTCGATGGGCTCGCTCGGGAACGACGGCGCCGAGGCGCTGCTCAGCGGCCAGCCGCTGAACCACCTGCGCCGGCTCGACCTGCACCACAACTACCTGAGCGACGCGATGGCGGAGCGCGTGCCGGCGGCGCTGCCCGGGGTCGAGGTCCGGCTCGACGACCGGCGCAGCCGCGAGGAGGACTGGCGTTACGTCGCGGTGAGCGAGTGACATGAACAACTTTTACGACTCCTCCGACGAGGACGAGGACGAGAGCTACGAGGAGACGCCGGCCGATCCCCGCGATCCCGGGGAGACGTTCCTCCCCGAGGAGGCCGTCTACCGCTTCGACCTGGCCGGCATGCACCGCGAGCGCTTCGCGGGCCTGCCCGTCAGGGAGCTCGACGACGGCGTCCCCAGCCGGCCCGACCAGGTCGCCTGGCTGGTGACGGACGAGACCGGCTTCGGCTTCGAGGACGACAAGGACGACACGGCCCTGGCCGACGAGCTGGACCACCTGCTGCGCCGGGTGAACCCCGCCCAGGTGACGGCCCTCGCCGTCACGGGCCACGGCGCCGCCAACGCGCCGCGGCTGCTGGCGCAGCACGCCCGGCGGCTGACCGGGCTGCGCTCGGTGTTCCTCGGTTACATCGAGCGTGAGCACTGGGAGATCTCCTGGATCCGGCACGGCGACATCACGCCGCTGCTGGAGGCGTACCCGAGGCTGGAGCGGCTGGAGGTGCGCGGGTCGCAGGGCCTGGAGCTGCGGCCTGTCACCCACGAGCACCTCAAGGTGCTGCGCTTCGAGTCCGGCGGGCTGCCGGGAGCGGTGGTGCGGGCGGTGGGCGCGAGCACGTTCCCCGCGCTGGAGCACCTGGAGCTGTGGCTCGGCGTCGAGCAGTACGGCGGTGACACGACCGCCGCCGACCTGGACGGCATCCTGTCGGGCACGGGCCTGCCCGCGCTCAAGCGGCTCGGCCTGCGTGACAGCGAGCGGCAGGACGACGTGGCCGCGGCTGTGGCGGCCGCGCCCGTGGTCGGCCGGCTGGAGGAGCTGAGCCTGGGCATGGGGGCGCTCACCGACCGGGGCGCGGAGGCCCTGCTCAGCGGCCAGCCGCTGACCCACCTGCGCGTGCTCGACCTGCGCCACCACTTCCTCAGCGACGCCATGGCGCCGCGCGTGCTGGACGCGCTGCCCGGAGTGGCCGTCGATCTGGGCGAGCAGCAGCGCGCCGAGGACGACGGCTGGATGTACGTGGCGGTGACCGAGTGACTCGGCTGTCCCGGATCGTGCGTCGCGGAGACGGGGTGACGCGGCTGGCCCGCATGTGCGTGGCGGTGACCAAGTGACTCGGCGATTGCGCATGTGCGTGGGGGTGACCGCGTGACGGTGCGGTTCGCCGTCGTCGGGACACCGGGAGATCGCCGGGTCACGCTGTTCCGCGACGCCGTGGTGGCCCGCGGCCTCGCGGAGCCGTACGTGATCGCCTGGCGGGACGTGCTGGCCGGGCGGGAGCTGGGCGCGCCCGAGGGGGCGCTGCTGCGGATCGACTCGCCCGGCGAGGACGCGCAGGCCGACGCGCTGCTGCGCGGGCCGGGCGAGCCGGCGCGGGTCGGCGGGGGCGCCGCCTGGTACCGGGCGTTCACCGCGGGGCTGGAACGGGTCGCGGCGATCCCCGGCGTTCGGCTGCTGGGGGACGTCGGCGAGATCGGGGTGATGTTCGACAAGCGGCGCTGCCACGCGGTGCTCTCGGCGGCCGGGGTGCCGGTGCCCGAGGGGTTCCCGGCGGGCTCGTACGAGGAGCTGCGGGACGGGATGGCGGCCCGTGGGTGGGCCCGCGTGTTCGTCAAGCCGGCCCACGGCTCCTCGGCCTCCGGCGTGATCGCCTTCCAGGCCCACGCGGGGCGGGTCCACGCCGTCACCTCGGCCACCTGGACCGGCGGGACGTGGTGCAACTCGCTGCGGGTCAGGGCCGTGACCGACGAGGCGGAGGCGCGGCGGCTGGTGGACTTCCTGGCGCCCGACGGGCTGCACGTCGAGCAGTGGTTCCCCAAGGCGGCGAGCGGCGGGCGGGCGTTCGACCTGCGGGTGGTGACCGTGGCGGGGCGGCCCACGCACGCCGTCGTGCGGACCAGCCGCAGCCCGATGACGAACCTGCATCTCGGCGGGTCGCGCGGCGACCTGGAGGCGGTGCGGGGGCGGGCCGGGCTGTGGGAGCGGGTGCTGGAGGTGTCCGCGCGGGCGGCCGGGTGCTTCCCGCGCAGCCTGAGCACGGGGGTGGACGTGATGGTCGGGTCGGACTGGCGGTCGGTGGCGGTGGCGGAGGTCAACGCGTTCGGGGACCTGCTGCCGGGATTGGGGGATTTTTCGGGACATGGGCGAGACACGTACGCCGAACAGGTCGAGGCGGTGCTGACCTCGTGGACATGAACGAGATCGTGGGCAGCCACGACATCCTCCTCGTCACGCTCGACACGCTGCGCTACGACGTGGCCGCCGCCCAGGCCGAGGCCGGGCTGCTGCCGAACCTCCTCCCCCCGGGCGCCCGCTGGGAGCGGCGGCACAGCCCCGGCAGCTTCACCTACGCCGCCCACGCCGCCATCTTCGCCGGCTTCCTGCCCACGCCCGCCGCCCCGGGCCCGCATCCCCGGCTGTTCGCGGCCACGTTCCCCGGCAGCGAGACGACGGCGGCGGGCACGTGGGTGTTCGACGCGCCCGACCTGCCTGCGGGGCTGGCGCGGGCGGGCTACCACACGGTGTGCATCGGCGGCGTCGGGTTCTTCAACAAGCGGACGCCGCTCGGGTCGGCGCTGCCCGGCCTGTTCGCCGAGAGCCACTGGGAGCCGGAGTTCGGCGTGACGGACCCCGCCTCGCTGGAGCACCAGATCGACCGCGCCGCCGAGGTGCTGGCGCGCGTGCCCGGCCCGGTCCTCCTCTTCGTCAACGTCTCGGCCCTGCACCAGCCGAACCACTTCTACCTGCCGGGAGCCACCGGCGACTGCCTGGACAGCCACGCCGCCGCCCTGCGCTACGTGGACCGGCACATCGGGCGGCTCTACTCGCTCATGCGCCGCCGCCGGCCCTGCCTGGCCATCGTCTGCTCCGACCACGGCACGGCGTACGGCGAGGACGGGCACGTCGGCCACCGGATCGGCCACGAGGTGGTCTGGACGGTCCCCTACACCCATTTCGTCCTGGAGAGCCATGCGGCCGTATGAGAGTTACGTCTACGCCTACCCGCACAAGACCGCGTACCGGCCGCTCGACCCGCGCCCACGCCTGAAGGAGGTCTGGTCCGGGGAACGGCCCGGCGCCCTGTACGTGCACATCCCGTTCTGCGAGATGCGCTGCGGCTTCTGCAACCTGTTCACCCGCACCGGCGCGCCCGAGGAACTGGTCACCACCTACCTCGACGCCCTCGAACGGCAGGCCGAGCAGGTGCGCGAGGCGTTGCAGGAGACCGGCTTCGCCACGGCGGCGTTCGGCGGCGGCACGCCGACGTACCTCAGCGCCCGCGAGCTGACCCGCCTGTTCGACCTCACCGAGCGCACGATGGGCGTGGACCTGGCGCGGATCCCGCTGTCGGTGGAGACCTCCCCCGCCACCGCCACGCCCGACCGCCTGTCCGTGCTGGCCGAGCGGGGCACGTCGCGGATCTCGATCGGCGTGCAGAGCTTCGTGCCCGAGGAGGCCCGCTCCGCCGTCCGCCCGCAGAAGCGCGCCGAGGTGGACGCGGCGCTGGACACGATCAGGGCGTCGGGCGTGCCGGTGCTGAACATCGACCTGATCTACGGCATCGACGGCCAGACACCGCGGTCGTGGCTGTACTCGCTGGACACGGCGCTCGGCTGGCGGCCCGAGGAGCTGTACCTCTACCCGCTGTACGTCCGGCCGCTGACCGGGCTCGGCAAGCAGGGCCGGGCCTGGGACGACCAGCGGCTGGAGCTGTACCGGGCGGGGCGCGACCATCTGCTGGCGGCCGGGTACGAGCAGGTGTCGATGCGCATGTTCCGCCTGCCGGGCACGCCCGGCTCCACCGGCTACTGCTGCCAGACCGACGGCATGGTCGGGCTGGGCTGCGGCGCCCGGTCGTACACGAGCGCCCTGCACTACTCCTTCGACTACGCCGTCGGGGCCCGGCACGTGCGCTCGATCATCGACGACTACGTGGCCGAGACCGGCTTCGGCACCGCGAACGTGGGCTTCGCGCTCTCCCCCGGCGAGCGCAGGCGGCGGCACCTGATCCAGTCGCTGCTGCGGGCCGAGGGCATGTCACGCAGCCTGTACGCCGGCCGGTTCGGCACGGACGTCCTGGACGACTTCCCCCTGGACCCCTTCGCGGAGTGGCTCACGATCACGGACTCGACGGTCGCGCTCACTCCGGAGGGGCTGGCGTACTCGGACGCGATCGGCCCCGCCCTGTTCTCGCCGCGGGTCCGGGCGCTCATGGACGGATACCAGGCATGCTGACCATCCTCTACCGCGGCCCTCTGGCGAGCTGCGACTACGACTGCGCCTACTGCCCGTTCGCCAAACGCCGCGACACGCCCGAGCAGCTCCGCGCCGACCGGGCCGCGCTGGAGCGGTTCACGGCCTGGGTGGCGGGGCGGGACTTCGAGGTCTCGATCCTGTTCACGCCGTGGGGCGAGGGGCTGGTCAGGTTGTGGTACCGGCGGGCACTCGTGGAGCTCTCCCGGCTGCCGCACGTGGCGAAGGTGGCGATCCAGACGAACCTGAGCTGCCGGACGGACTGGCTCTCGGAGGCGTCGGAGCGGGCCGCGCTGTGGGTGACCTACCACCCGACGCAGGTCCCGTACGAGCGGTTCCTGGCCAAGGTCCGCTCGCTCCCGGTCCGGCACAGCGTCGGCATCGTCGGCGACCCCGCCCACCTGCCGCACGCGCGGCGGCTGCGGGCCGACCTGCCGCCGGAGACGTACGTGTGGGTCAACGCCGAGGAGGGCCGCCTCTACACCGACGCCGAGGCCGCCGAGTGGGCGGCGATCGACCCCCTCTTCTCCTACAGCCGCTTCCCGCACGCCAGCGCGGGCCTGCCCTGCCGCACGGGCGACAGCGTGATCTCGGTGAACGGCGACGGCACGGTCCGCCGCTGCCACTTCGTCCCCGAGGTCCTGGGCAACCTCTACGACGGCTCCTACCGCCCCGCCCTGCGCCCCCGCCCCTGCCCGGCGGCCTCCTGCGACTGCCACATCGGCTACGTGCACCTGGAGCCGCTGGGTCTCTACGACGTCTTCGCCGGCGGCGTCCTGGAACGCGTCCCCCGCTGAGGTTGTCGTCGTTCGGCGACGACGGAACCGGCGAGCCCGCCGAACCTTTCGGCCCGTGACCGGCGTCGGTACGGGTGAGAGGAGTCGTCTTGGACCGCAATGACAGCTTCCGCGAGTTCGTCGCGGGGCATCAGCAGGCGCTGATGCGTACCGCGTACCTACTCACGGGCGATCCGCACCTGGCCGAGGACCTGCTGCAGAGCGTGCTGCTGAAGGTGCTGCGGCGCTGGTCCCGGCTGTCGCGCGTGGAGCGCCCGGAGGCGTACGCGCGCAAGGCGCTGGTGAACCAGTACATCTCGTGGCGGCGGCCACGCAGGGCGGGGGCCGAGCTGTCCACTGCCGCGCCGCCCGAGCGGCCGTACTCGAGCGAGGACGCCACGATCGTCCGGGTGGTGATGCGGCAGGCGCTGATGCGGCTGCCGCCCCGGCAGCGGGCGGTGATCGTGCTGCGTTACTACGAGGACCGCACGGAACGCGAGACCGCCGAGCTGCTGGGCTGCTCGGTCGGGACGGTGAAGAGCCAGGCCCACTACGCGCTGGCCCGGTTACGCGAGCTGGCGCCGGAGCTGGCGCCGCGGCTCGCCGAGTTGGAGACCGACGTCCGGGAGGGACAGCGATGACCTGGCTGCGGGACGTGCTCGTCGACCTGGCCGGGGACTCTCCCCAGGTGGATCTGGCCGAGCGCACGATCATGATCCGTGACCGCCGGCGGCGTACCGCGATCTCGCTGGTCGCGGCGGCCATGGTGGTGGTCACGGCGCTGGGCGTGACGGTGGCCGCGCGGCTGCTGCCGCCCGGGCCCGACGACGCCGCCTCGGTGAGCGACCTGCCGGCGAAGGGGGTGGGGCCGCTGAGTCACGCGGTCAGGACGTACTGCCGGCCGGCGAGCGGGCGGGCGCCCGAGGACTGCCGGGACGGGGAGTGGCGGCTGGTCACGCGTGACGGCAGGACGTATCGCGTGCCGGACGCGCTGCCCGGCCTCGTGCCCGGCCGGACCGGCCTGCGTGACAGCCCGCTGGCGATCAGCCGCGACGGCGGCAAGATCGCCTACTACGGCGCCGAGGAGGAGACGTTCGTGGTCCGCGACCTGGCCTCGGGCAGGCGCACCACCGCCCCCGCGAAGGTGCCGAAGGAGTGGCTGTACAGCAGGACCCGCCTGATGCTCTCCGACGACGGCCGCTACGTCACCTTCATGAAGAACCCGCAGTTCAAGGACCCGGGGCTGATCTTCGACCTGCGAGCGGGGGCCGTCCGCGAGCTGCCCAACGGCTGGGTTCCCGCCGGCCTGTCACCGGACGGCGGCACCCTCACGCTCTCCCAGTACGCGCCCAGATCGATGCTGCGCACCATCCCGAGGTTGTGGACGACCTCGGGCGGCGGCACCTCGGTCACGCTGCCGCAGGACTACGAATTCAGCCCGCTCGCCCCCGACGGGCGCAGCATCGCGGCCGTCGAGAGGTACTTCGCCCGCGACTTCCCCTGCCCCCGCCTGGGCAACCTGGTCGTGCTGGACGCCCGCACCGGCGTGAAGCTCAGGTCCGTCATCGTGCAGGGCCTGGACGCGGGCGTCACCAGCCTCTCCCTGCGCACGTGGCTCGGGCCGGAGGAGGTGACGGCGCTGGCCGAGTCCGTCCCGTGCGACCTGGAGGCCTACCACGAGGGGCCCGACGAGGAGGCCGAGCAACTCGACCAGCCTTACCGGACGCTGACCGCCTACGCCGTGAACGTCGAGACCGGCCGGGCCAGGAAGCTCACCACGTACACGGCGCAGGACTTCTTCGAGATCGTCCTGCCCGGTGCGGTGTGACGTCAGGTCTCGCGCCGCGGCCGGTAGTCGTCCTCGGCGATGCCGAACGTCCACGCCACCCCTTCCCGCGCCCGCCGCACCCACGGCGGCACCCGCAGGAAGTAGGTGCGGCGGGTGCCGTCGGGCTCGGGCGTGGAGTTGACCACCTCCACCATGGCCAGCGGCTCGTCGTCGGGCAGCTCGATCCGCCACAACACGCCGGTCTCGTCGGAGTGCACCGGCTGCGCGCCCGACTCGGCCAGGTAGCGGTCGAGGCCGAAGTGCTCCAGCATGGCGCGGCGCAGCTCGGCGTTCGGCTCCGAGCGGATACGCTCGGGGGTGAGCCCGGTCATCGCGGCCCCGAAGCCAGGCGGGACGGGCATGCCGTGCCAGGCGTGCAGGGCGAAACCGTCGGCGTAGGCCAGGGCGGGGCCGTCGGCGCGGTGCAGCCGGCCGAGGTCGTCGAGGTGGAGCTCGACGGGCCGCTCGGTGACGATGGCGAGCCGCTCGTACGGCCACCACCAGCCCGCCCGCTCCGCCACCCGCTTGAGCCCGTCGAGCCCGTCGAACGCCGACAGCCAGGGCGCGTCGTGCTGCCCGAGCACGGCGTCGAGCGTCACGTGCCGCAGGCTCTCGCCGAACCGCTCGGCCTCCAGGTCTGTGTCCGTGCCGAGGGCCGTGTCGAGGGCGGCGCCCCGGTCGGCGATGGCGCGGCGCAGGTCGCCGACCAGCCGCTCGGCCTGCGGCCACAGCCGCCCGCCCGTCTCGGCCCAGAGCCGCGCCCAGCCGGCGGGCCCCAGCTCGGCGTAGGCGGCCGCCCTGGCCCGCTCCCACGGCGCGGTGCGGACGGCGTCGCGCACCGGCCTCCCGGGGTCGCCGCCCTCCAGCACGGCCCGCACCGCCGGATCCGCCCGCAAGCCCGGCAGGCCGGTGTGCCGCCGCGCCGGATCGGCGGGCCTGGCCTGCTCCAGCTTCGCCCGAAGCGTCTCGTCACCGGTCAGCCACGCCGCCACGACCGCTCCGGCCAGGGGCGACGGCAGCACCAGCACCCGCTCGGGCTCGGCCAGCCCCGCCTCCCGGTACGCCTGCCGCACGGCCGCCTCGGCGCCCTCGCCGGGCCCGGTCGCGACGGTGACGCGCTCCCACGTCAAGGTCGTCATCAGTCGGCCACCACCCGGTAGGAGCCCGGCACGTACTCACGCTGCCGCACCACGCGGTACCAGCCCTTCGGCAGCGAGATCGCGTCGTGCTCCTCGTGCACGAGCAGGCCGCCCTCGGGCAGGTGCAGGAAGCCGCGCGACAGCGTGCCGGGGCCGGGGATGGCGTGGCAGTGCCCGGTGGCCTCGCCGTGCGCCAGCACGAGCCGCCCGCGCGCGTCGCGCGGCTCGGGCCGCAACCCGCCGGGAACGGACTCCTCGGGGACGGGCACGATCAGGATGTCGCCCTGTCGGTACATCGACCAACCTCCATCGATCGGGGGGATGATCGGAAAGTAGCGGCGGGCACCGACAGAAACCGGGTGGCCGCCGTTCAACGCTCCGCGCGGATCGGGTAGCCGCTCGTGCTGGAGTGGCCGGCCGCGTTCGTGGCCGTGACGGAGGTCCACGGCCAGGCGTAGGGGACCCAGGCGGATTCGAGCCGCCCCCGGGTGTACGACTCCTGCGCCACCACGGCCCCGCCCGGCTCGAACCGCAGCGTGCCGCCCCGCAGGTGGTAGCCCTCGACGAGCACGCCCGGCCGCCCGCCCCGCTCCTCCGGCCGCGCGGCGACGATGATCGGCTGCTGCCATCCGGCCGCGATGTCGTCGGCCAGCGACGGCGTGTCGTAGCGGGCCTGGCAGGTGAAGAAGGGGTCCCACCCGTACGAGATGATCTTGACGGGGTGCGGCCCCGACGCCATCACCTGCTGGTCGAGCCGGGCCTTCGTGGTGCGCCCGCGGGGCGGCAGCGGGTCGGCCCGCCCGCACTCGCCCTCGACCGGCGTGGGCTCGAAGCCTTCGACGTTCACCCACAGCTCGACCCCGCCGGGCACCCGCCGGGCGGCGGCCTCCACGTACGCGCTGGTGGGCCCGTAGTACGCCTGCGCGTTGGACACGTCGCCCACGACGGGCACCAGCCGCGGCGCCACCGTGGCCTCGCCCTCCTGCGGCCCGTGCACCGGCACCTTGCCGGTGCCGCGCCCGTCCTGCACGGCGACCGCCATGGGCGCGCCGGCCCGCGTGCCCGCGATGTCGGCCAGCCCCTCCTCGACCTGCGACGGCGGGAAGCCGCGGCCCCGCCGCGCGTCGATGTACGGGCTGACCACGATCTTCTTGCCCGGCAGCGCCGAGGCGACCACGGCGTGCTGGGCGGCGTACAGGGAGATGATCGGGTCCTGCTCGGCCCGCGCCCGCATGGCCAGCTCGAACGACTGGTACACCCCGCCGAACGCGGACAGTCCCGCGAAGCGCGCCCGGTAGTCGGCCAGCACGCGGGCGGTGAACGCGTTGAGCGCGGCGGTGTGGGCGGCGTCGGGCTCCCACGGCTTGTCCTCGCGCTGCGAGGCGGCGGGCAGGCCGGGGAAGACGGTCATGCCGTACGCGCTCGCCTCCCGCATCAGGTTGCCCAGCCCGTCGCCGTCGGTGGCGGCGAGCACGAGGTCGTGCTCGGCGGCGGCGCACGACTCGGCCAGCGTCAGCCGGTAGAAGGTGCGCCCGCCGCTCCCGATCCGCCGGTCGATGCCGGGGCAGCGCAGCATGCCCTGCCCGAACTCCTCGCTGGTCAGGTACGTGTACACCTGGCGGACGCGCACGCCGGGCACCTCGGCGCAGGGCTTGCCGTCCACGAGGCAGTCGGGGAAGTCGGGGTCCTGCCGCGCGTTGAACCGGGGCCCGAACGTGATCAGCGTGTCGCCGCCGATCGCGTGGATCGCCTCGACCATGCGCTGCGTGACGCACCGGTCGGCGCGCGGCATCACCCAGTAGCCGGTGACCGCGTAGGGCGCCACGACCCTGGTGTCGCGCGGCGGGCACTCCTCCGGCCCGGGATCGTCAGGAATGACCAGTCCCGCCACGAAGGCGGCCGCCACGATCAGCCACAGGACCCGGTGCACTCACACCCCTTCCACGCCCGGCCTCCAGACTACGCGGCGACCCCGGCGCGGACCGTCACGATCTGATCGCGGAGAATGACATCATGCGTATCGATCTCAGCGGCAGGACCGCGCTGGTCACCGGCTCGACCCAGGGAATCGGAGCGGCCATCGCCACCGGGCTGGCGCGGGCGGGGGCCCGGGTGGGCGTCAACGGCCGTGGCGAGGGCTCGGTGGCCGCGGCCATCGAGCGGATGGACGACGAGCGCATCGAGGCCGAGCGGGTCGCCGGCGAGCGGCTGCACTACGACCTCGTCGCGGCGCCCGGAGACGTCTCGACGGAGGAGGGCTGCGCGCGGGTCGCGCACCTGCTCCCGCACGTGGACATCCTGGTGAACAACCTGGGCATCTTCGGCGCCAGGCCGGCGCTGGAGATCGACGACGGCGAGTGGCGGCGCTACTTCGAGGTCAACGTGCTGGCCGCGGTCCGGCTGACGCGCGCGTACCTGCCGGGGATGCGGGAGCGCGGCTGGGGCCGGATCCAGTACATCGCCAGCGACTCGGCCATCGTCATCCCGCACGAGATGATCCACTACGGCATGTCGAAGACGGCGCTGCTGGCGGTCTCGCGCGGGTTCGCCAAGGAGGCGGCGGGCAGCGGCGTCACGGTCAACTCGGTGATCGCGGGGCCGACGCACACCGGAGGTGTGGAGGAGTTCGTCTACCAGCTCGTGGACCGGGAGCTGCCGTGGGAGGAGGCGCAGCGGGAGTTCATGCGGCTGCACCGCCCGCAGTCGCTGCTCCAGCGCCTGATCGAGCCCGAGGAGATCGCGAACCTGGTGGTCTATCTCAGCTCCCCCTTCGCCTCCGCGACGACGGGCGCGGCGGTGCGGGTGGACGGCGGGTACGTCGACTCGATCCTCCCCTGACCAGGGGCTACAGAAATGCGCTGACAACAGACGCACCATCGTCAACAAATGCCTCACAAGCCCTCTTTGCAGGCCCATACAGATCATGTTAGAAGGGAGGGAAGCAGAGAGGACCGGGCACAGTGACGGTGATTCTCGACGGCATCTCCGTACGGCAGCGCGCAGAGACCTGGCTCGACGACATAAACCTCGAATTATCCGACGGATTGACCACCCTCATCGGCCCGATGACGGCCGGGAAGACGACGTTGATGCGCGTCGTCGCCGGTCTGCTGACGCCCGATTCAGGGCGGGTGCTGGTCAACGGGGAAGATGTCACGAAAATCTCGGTGCGAAAACGTTCGGTCGCTTTCGTCTATCAGCAATTCATCAATTATCCCGCGCTCACCGTCTACGAGAACATCGCCTCCCCGCTGCGCCTCGACCCCCGCTTCCGCCGTGACGGCCTGGACCGGCGGGTGCGCGAGGTGGCCGAGCTCATGGGCATCGCCGGCCTGCTGGACCGCCGGCCGTCCGAGCTGTCGGGCGGGCAGCAGCAGCGCACCGCCATCGCCCGCGCCCTGGCCCGCCCCGTGGACGTGCTGCTGCTCGACGAGCCCCTCGCCAACCTGGACTTCAAGCTGCGCGAGCAGTTGCGCGCCGACCTGAAGGCGATGTTCGCCGGCTCCTCGGGCGTGGTGCTCTACTCCACCGCCGACCCGAACGAGGCACTGACGTTCGCCGCGCCGACCGTGGTGCTGGGCGAGGGCCGGGTGCAGCAGGTCGGCGACGTCGCCGCCATGTACGCGCACCCGCCCACCCTCGCCGTGGCGGCCACACTCAGCGACCCGCCGCTCAACCTGCTGCCCGGCGTGGTCCGCGACGGCCGGATAGAAGTGCTCGGCACGTCCTTCCCGGCCCCCCGCGCCCACTCCACCGGCCGCACGGTCATGCTCGGCATCCGCCCCCACCAGGTGACGATCGAGCGCAACGGCCCCGGCGCGCTGGAGCTGCCGGCCGAGATCAGGCTCGCGGAGGTGACGGGCAGCGCGACCTTCCTGCACCTCCTCCTTCAGGACGGCCGCCACCTGGTCGCCCATCTGCCGGGCACCCAGCTCTTCACGCCCGGCGAGCCCACGGTCGCGCACGTGGACCCCGCGCACGTCTTCGTCTTCGACGAGGCGGGCGGGTCGGGGGGCCGCCTGCTCGCCACCAGCGCCGCGGAGGTGGACCTGCATGGCTGACATCCGGCTGGAGGGCGTGGGCCACAGCTACGACGGCGGCCGGACGTGGGCGGTCAAGCCGATGACGTGGACCTGGCGCGGCTCGCGGGCGTACGCGCTGCTGGGCCCCAGCGGCTGCGGCAAGACGACGCTGCTGAACATCATCTCCGGCCTGATCACGCCCACCGAGGGCCGCGTCTTCTTCGACGACCGCGACGTCACCGGCGTGCCCACCGCGGGCCGCAACATCGCGCAGGTCTTCCAGTTCCCCGTCCTGTACGAGGAGATGTCGGTCTACGACAACCTCGCCTTCCCCCTCAGGAACAGGAAGGTGCCCAAGCAGGAGGTGGACCGGCGGGTCCGCGAGGTCTCCCGGCTCCTCGGCCTCGACCAGGTGCTGGGCCGCAGGTCACGCAGGCTGGACGCGGGCCACCAGCAGATCGTCAGCCTGGGCCGCGGCCTGGTCCGCTCCCAGGTCGCCGCCGTCCTGCTCGACGAGCCGCTGACCGTGGTGGACCCGGCGCTGAAGTGGACGCTGCGCAGCAAGCTCAAGGAGATCCACCGCGACACCGGCCACACGCTGGTCTACGTCACCCACGACCAGACGGAGGCGCTGACGTTCGCCGACGAGGTGGTGGTGCTCAACGAGGGGGCGATCGTGCAGGCCGGCGAGCCGTCGGAGCTGTTCCTGTCGCCGGCGCACGAGTTCGTCGGCCACTTCATCGGCTCGCCCGGGATGAACATGCTGCCCGCCGAGATCGTCGGCGACGTCGTCCGCGTCGGGCAGGAGGACGTGGGCACGGTCAAGGAGCCGCTGCCGCCGGGCCCCGTGCGGATCGGGGTGCGGCCCGAGTTCGTGCGGATCACCCCGGCGAGCGGCTCCCCCGGCGTGCCCGCCCGGGTGACCGGGATCGACCGCATGGGCGCCTACGACCTGGTCCACGCCGCGGTCGGCGGGCACCGGGTGATCGCCAAGACCGAGGCGGGCTGCTCCTACCGGCCGGACGCGGTCGAGTACCTGCACTTCCCCGCCGATCGCACGTTCCTCTTCCGCGACCAGGTCAGATGCGGCTCCCTCGCGCCGCTGGACGGAAGGGGGCCGGCGTGACCGTCGCAGGCAGCCAGGTGGGCGGCGAGGTCGTCGCCACGGAGGCGCCGGCCGCACCGGCCGAGGAGGAGGCGCCGCGCGCCGCGCTGAAACGCAAGGACAACCGGGCCTGGTGGCTGGTCCTGCCGGTCGTGGTGTCGGTGGCGTTCACCGCGGTGATCCCGCTGATGACCGTGGTCAACTTCTCCGTGCAGGACGTCTTCAGCCCCGTCGACCGGGTCTTCGTCGGCCTGGAGTGGTTCCAGACGATCTCCCGCGACCCCGAGGTGCGCGCGGCGCTGGTGCGCACGCTGCTGTTCTCGGCGCAGGTGCTGCTGCTGGAGATCCCGCTGGGCGTGGCGCTGGCCGTGGTGATGCCGCGCAGGGGCGTGTGGGTGTCGGTGGCGCTGGTGCTGGTCGCGCTGCCGCTGCTCATCCCGTGGAACGTGGTGGGCACGATCTGGCAGATCTTCGCCCGCGGCGACATCGGCCTGGGCGGCTGGACGGTCAACAACGTGCTCGGCATCAACTTCAACTACACGCTGGACTCCACGGACGCCTGGATCACGGTCCTGGTCATGGACGTGTGGCACTGGACGCCGCTGGTGGCGCTGCTGGCGTACGCGGGGCTGCGCTCGATTCCCGAGCCGTACTTCCAGGCCGCGCAGATCGACGCAGCCTCGGCGTGGGCCACCTTCCGGCACATCCAGCTCCCCCGGCTGCGCGGGGTGCTGACGATCGCGATCCTGCTCAGGTTCATGGACAGCTTCATGATCTACACCGAGCCGTTCGTGGTGACCGGCGGCGGGCCCGGCAACGCGACCTCGTTCCTCAGCATCCTGCTGTCGAAGATCGCGGTCGGCCAGTTCGACGTGGGGCCGGCGGCGGCGTTCTCGCTGCTCTACTTCCTCATCGTGCAGGTCTTCTGCTACGTCTTCTTCACCGTGCTCACCAGGTCGGGGAGGTGAGCGGGATGGCGAGGGTCAACGGGCGGCGGCTCCCGTGGGCGCGCACGGTCTTCTGGTTGTACGTGGCCACGCTGATGCTGCCGCTGCTGTGGATGTTCGGCATGTCGATCCGGCCGAACGAGGACATCCTCGGCAGTTTCTCGCTCCTGCCGCAGCGGGTGACGTTCGACAACTACGCCACATTCTTCAGCGACTCGGCGTGGTATTCGAGCTATCTGAACTCCATCGTCTACACCTCGCTGAACGCCGTGATGTCGCTGATCGTGGCGCTGCCCGCGGCGTACGCGTTCTCGCGGTTCCGTTTCGCCGGCGACAAGCACCTGTTCTTCTGGCTGCTGACCAATCGCATGGCCCCGCCGGCGGTTTTCCTGCTGCCGTTCTTCCAGATTTACCAGAGCGTCGGCCTGTTCGACACGCATCTCGGCGTGGCCATCGCGCACATGCTGTTCAACGTCCCGCTCGCGGTGTGGATCCTCGAAGGATTCATGTCCGGAATTCCGCGGGAAATAGACGAGACCGCGGCGATCGACGGTTATTCGCTGCCGCGGTTCTTCATCAGGATCTTCCTGCCGATGATCCGCTCGGCGATCGGCGTGACGCTGTTCTTCTGCTTCATGTTCAGCTGGGTCGAGCTGCTGATCGCCAGGACGATCACCTCGGTGGACGCCAAGCCGATCGCCGCCACGATGACGCGGACCGTGAGCGCGGCCGGCGTGGACTGGGGCCTGCTGGCCACCGCGGGCGTGCTCACCATCGTGCCCGGCGCCGTCGTCATCTGGTTCGTGCGCAACTACATCGCCAAGGGCTTCGCGCTGGGGAGGGTCTAGCGATGCTCGAATGGATGGTCTGGACCGTCCCCACCGCCCTGGTGTTCGCCGGGCTGGCCCTCCTGCTGGTCGTCATGGCGGTCTGGGCGCGCATCTCCCCGCCCGTGGCCAGGCGCGGTTTCCTGCGCATCGAGACCGACCGCGGCGACCGGCTCTACATCGGCCTGATCAGCGCCGCCGTCGTGCTGGCCGGCTGGATCGCAATCACCGACCTGTCCATGTGGCTCGCGCTCGGCTGCGCGCTGCTGGTGGCGGTCGTGATCGGCATATGGGGCTAACAGAAGAGGAGCAGGCGATGAGGCATCGGACACGCAGATCCGTGGCCGCCGGTCTGGCCGCGGTCGCCCTCATAGCGGCCGGATGCACGCAGGGCGCGCAGAAGCCGGCGAGCGACTTCAAGGAGGCCGACGGCAAGGCCGCGGCCCAGAGGTGGGTGTCGCAGGAGTTCACCCCGAGCACGCTGAGCAAGGAGCAGCAGCTCGCCGAGATGGACTGGTTCATCAAGGCCGCGGCGCCGTACCGGGGCATGCAGATCAACGTGGTCTCCGAGACGATCACCACGCACGAGTACGAGTCGCGGCAGCTCGCCAAGGCGTTCACCGAGATCACCGGGATCAGGATCAAGCACGACCTGATCCAGGAGGGCGACGTCGTCGAGAAGCTCCAGACCCAGATCCAGGGCAACCAGAACATCTACGACGCCTACGTCAACGACTCCGACCTCATCGGCACCCACTCGCGCGGCGACTACGTGGTGCCGCTGTCGGACTACATGGCCGGCGAGGGCAGGAACGTCACCTCGCCCACCCTCGACCTGAACGACTTCATCGGCATCAGCTTCACCACCGGCCCGGACAAGAAGGTCTACCAGCTCCCCGACCAGCAGTTCGCCAACCTCTACTGGTTCCGCTACGACTGGTTCACCGACCCGGAGATCAAGAAGCAGTTCAAGGACGCGTACGGCTACGACCTCGGCGTCCCGGTCAACTGGGCGGCCTACGAGGACATCGCCGACTTCTTCACCAGCAAGGTCAACGGCAACGGCACCATCGACGGCAAGAAGGTCTACGGCCACATGGACTACGGCCGCAAGGACCCGTCCCTGGGCTGGCGCTTCACCGACGCCTGGCTGTCGATGGCCGGCAACGGCGACCCCGGCATCCCCAACGGCCTGCCGGTGGACGACTGGGGCATCAGGGTGGAGAACTGCCGCCCGGTCGGCTCGTCGGTCACCCGAGGCGGCGACACCAACGGCCCCGCCGCGGTCTACGCGCTGACGAAGTACGTGGACTGGCTGAAGAAGTACGCGCCCCGCGAGGCGGCGGGCATGAACTTCAGCGAGGCCGGCCCGGTGCCGGCGCAGGGCAACATCGCCCAGCAGATCTTCTGGTACACCTCGTTCACGGCCGACATGACCAAGCAGGGCCTGCCGGTCGTCAACAGCGACGGCACGCCCAAGTGGCGCATCGCGCCGAGCCCGCACGGCTCGTACTGGAAGACCGGCAACAAGCTGGGCTACCAGGACGCCGGCTCGTGGACGCTGCTGAAGAGCACGCCGCAGGACCGCAGGGCGGCCGCCTGGCTGTACGCGCAGTTCGTGACGTCGAAGACGGTGTCGCTGAAGAAGTCGATCGTCGGGCTGACGTTCATCCGCGACTCCGACGTCAAGAGCCAGTACTTCGCCGACAACGCCGAGAAGTACGGCGGCCTGATCGAGTTCTACAACTCGCCGGCCCGCAAGCAGTGGACGCCGACCGGCACGAACGTGCCCGACTACCCGAAGCTGGCCCAGCTCTGGTGGCAGAACGTGGCCACCGCCGTGACCGGCGAGACCACGCCGCAGCAGTCGATGGACAACCTGGCCAGGCAGCAGGACGAGATCCTGTCGCGGCTGGAGCGGCTCTCGCAGCAGCGGGAGGGGTACGGCGGCCAGTGCGCGCCCAAGCTGAACCAGGAGCGTGACGCCCAGTACTGGTACGACCAGCCGGGCGCCCCGGCGCCGAAGCTGGCCGACGAGCGCGGCAAGCCGGAGACCCTCGACTACGACAAGCTGATCGCCACCTGGAAGCAGGGCGACTGACGGCCGTGGCCGCCGCCCGTGGCAGGAGACGGGCGGCGGCTAGACCTTGAGGTGAGCCGCCAGCCAGTCGAAGGCGCGCTCCTGCATGGGCTCGTCGAAGCTGTGCGGCACCTCGGCGAAGACGGCCGCGTAGCTCTCGGGGGCGCCGCGGTACCGCTCGGCGATGATGGCGTCGGCGCGGAGCATGCCCGCCTCGGGGAACAACTCGTCGCGCATCGCGTACTGGACCATGAGCGGTTCGGGGGCGCGGGCGGCGATCAGGTCCGGATAGTCGCCCAGCCGCGGCAGGCCAGGCGGCCAGAGCATCCAGGTGTGCCGCTCGACGTACCCGCCGAGCATGTCCCGGTAGGAGGAGGCCATCGCGGCGACGACGACCGCGCGCACGTCCGGGTCGAACGCGCCGAGCAGCGCCGCCCGCAGGCCGCCGCCGGACAGGCCGGCGCAGCCGACCGCGCCGACGTCGGGGCGCGAGCGCAGGTAGGCCGCCGCGGCCAGGTCCTCGCCGGCGACGACGCCCGTGAACGAGGTGCCGAGCGCGGCGCAGTGCTTGGCCACGACGTGCTCGTGCTCCCTGGCCAGCAGGTCATACCGGTCGGCGTCGCTGAGGGGCGCCTGCGCGTTCCCGCCGGCGTCGCGGAGAGGCGCCCCCTGGGCGTTCCCGGCGGCGTCGCTGAGGGGCGCGCCGGGGGCGTCCCCACGCTGCGCCGCGCCGGGCGGCCCCTCAGCCGTCTCCAGGGGGAAGCGGCGGCTGCCCCAGGTGAACACGTCGTGCGCGAGCACCACGAATCCGCGCAGGGCCAGCGCGTTCGCGAAGGCCCTGCCGCCGTAGATGCCGTCCCGCAGCCGCCGCACCTCGGGCGACGGCTCCTCGGGGCCGTCGGCGATCTTCTCCTTGCCGGCGTACTTCATCCCGGCGTGGCAGTGCAGCGCCACCACCCCGGGCAGCGGCCCGTGGGCGTCGCGGGGCTTGAGCAGGTACGCCCGCGTGCGCGGCCCGAACCCGACCGACCACGACAGCTCCTCGCCGTACAGGCCGCCGTCGGTCCAGGTCCGCTCGACGCGCACGTCCGCGGCGGCCAGGTCGAGCACCCCGATGGCCTCCCTGGCCGCCGCACGCAGCTCGGGCCCGGGCAGGACCGGGTAGAGCCCGCGCTGCGCGGCGGCGATCCCGGCCAGCTCAGAGAACACGCGTGCCGTCGTCGGTCAGGCGCACGGGAGCCCCTGTACGGGCGGAGACGCCGGCCGCGTGGCCGGTCAGCACGCTGCGGATGCCGTCGCGCCAGCCGGCCTGCCTGGCCAGCGGGTCGTCGCCGGGGCCGCGGAAGACGTCGTTCAGCAGCAGGCGGTCGCCGCCGCCGTGCCCACCGGCCCCTGACTCGATGGGCACCTCCTCCGGCTCGCTCCAGTGCCGGCGCAGCAGGAGCCGCTCCGACGAGCCGGTCGCGTGCTCCTTGGAGGCCGCGCTGGGGTCGATGGCGGCGTGCGGGGGCGTCCACTCCCGCTCCACCACGTCCAGCTCCAGCCGCCCCGCCGTGCCGTTGAAGGCCACCCGGTACCCCTCCCAGGGGGCGTGGGCGTGCAGCGAGTACGTCAGGACCGCGCGATCGGTGTAGCGCACCATGACCGACATGTTGTCGTCGATGTCGATGCCCTCGCCGAAGACGTCCTGGTCGCGGACGTAGCCGTCCTCGTGCTCGGCGTCCAGGTAGAGCCGCTTGAGCCGCTCGTCCCTGGAGATGTCCAGCAGGAACGGGTCCGTGCCGAGCCCCGGTGCGCCGTGGGCGCGCTCGGGGCGGCCGGTCAGGCCCCGCTTCCTGGCGTTCTCGGCGCCGTAGAAGCGCAGGTCGGTCTGGGCGAAGACGAGCTCGGGCGCCGCGCCCAGCCACCAGTTGACCAGGTCGAAGTGGTGGGTGGACTTGTGCACGAGCAGCCCGCCCGAGCTGGCCCGCTCGCGGTGCCAGCGGCGGAAGTAGTCGGCGCCGTGGATGGTGTCGAGCAGCCACTCGAAGTGCACCGAGGTGACCTCGCCGATCGCGCCCTGCTGGAGGAGGCGGCGTACGGCGGAGTTGCGGGGCGAGTACCGGTAGTTGAAGGTGACGATCAGCTTGCCGGTGGCACGCTCCGCGGCGGCCGCGATGGCCGCGCAGCCGTCGGCGTCGGTCGTGAGCGGTTTCTCCACGATGACGTCGAGGCCCGCGTCGAGCGCCGCGCACACGTATCTCGCGTGCGTGGCGTCGACGGTGGTGACGATGACCGCGTCGGCGAGCTCGAGCACCTTGCCGAACTCATCGGGGGCGAAGCACGGCACCTGCCGGCCGATCCGCTCGACGTAGTAGTCCATGCGGGTCCGGTTGGTGTCGCACAGGGCGACGATGGTGCCGGTGTCGCGCCACTCCCCGAGCAGCGCGTCGACGTACATCTGCGCGCGGTGCCCGAGCCCGACGAACGCGTACCTCATGCCTCTCCTTACGACCTGGTCAGCCCGCGATGGAGGCGTTGACCTCGGTGATCAGCTTCTGCGCCGCGTCGTCGGGGGTCATGCGGCCGAACATGACCTCCTCGGAGTAACGCGTGATGATGTCCTCCGTGGCGCTGGAGCCCTTCGGCGGGGCGGCCGGCGGGTCGGTCAGCGCGTCCTTGTTCTCGTCGAGGAAGGCCAGCGTCTTCTGGTCCGCCGGGGGGAGCTTGTCGCGGACCGCGGCGAGCACCTTGGAGCTGGCGGGCAGACCGCGGTCGCTGAGGATGATCGCGCCCGCCTCCGGGTCGTTGATCATGAAGTCGATGAACTTCGCGGCCTCGGCGGCGTGCTCGGTCTTGGAGGAGGCGCTGTAGAACATGGCCGGCTGCGTGAACATGCCGCCCGCGGTGGCGCCCTTGATCTTCGGCATGACCAGCAGGTCCAGCTCCTGGCCTGACGCCTTGCTGGCCGCGCCGAGCTGGTTGCTCCACCACATGCCCATGGCGCCGGTGTTGGTGCCGAGCAGCGACTGGTCGATGCTGGTCGCGCCGATCTCGGCGCTCTTGGCGGCGTCCGGCGCGCCCTTGCCCTTGATCAGGTTCTGCATGACCGACCACCATTCCTTGATGGTCTCGGGGGTCACGCCGAGCTTGTTGCCGTTGTAGAACTGCTCGCCCTTCTGCGTGGCGTAGATCTGCAGGTAGGCGGGGTTCCAGCTGAGCTGCGTTCCGGTGATCTTGCCGCCGCTGCCGGCGGTGATCTTGTTGGCCAGCTCGACGTACTCCTCCCAGGTCCACGTCTTGTCGTCGGGGAGCGTGGCCTTGGACTGCTCGACCAGGGCCTTGTTGACGATCAGGGAGAAGGCGTTGATGCCGGTGGGGATGGCGTACTGCTTGCCGTCGATGGCGCCGGTGGCCAGCACCTTGGCGTCGATGTCGGCGGTGTTGACCTTGCCGGTGACGTCGGCGAGCGTGCCGCGGTCGGCGTACTCGCGCAGGCCGCGGATCTCCAGGCTCATGACGTCCGGCGCGTCGCTGCCCGCGACCTTGGTGGACAGCGTCTCGTAGTAGCTGGCCCAGTCCGAGAACTCGCCCTCGACGTCGATGGTCGGGTTCTTGGCCTCGAACTTCTTGATCGCCTCTTCGGTCATCTTCTGCCGCGCGTCACTGCCCCAGTAGGAGAAGCGCAGCTTGATCTTGCCGTCGGCGGTCTCTCCGCCGCCGCTGCCACTGCCGCAGGCCGCGGTGACCGCCAGCACAGCGGTGGCGAGCAGCGCCGCCGACCACATCTTCTTGCCAGAGCTCACGGCTCTACCTCCTATGGGTGTTCACTGTTGGGGGGTGGAGGATCTACTTCAAGCCCGTGGTGGCGACACCACGGATCAGGTATTTCTGGCCGGCCAGGAAGAACCCGAAGATGGGGCCGAGCGCGATGATCGACATGGCGAACATCGGGCCCCACGACGAATCGCTGCTGGCGTCCAGGAACGTGCGCAACGCTACCGGTACGGTGAAGTTGTCGGGGTTGTTGAGGTACAGGAGCTGGCTGAGGAAGTCGTTCCACGTCCAGATGAACGTGAAGATGGCGGTCGTGGCCAGCGCCGGCATGCACAGCGGCATGACGACCCTGATGAAGATCCGCCAGTAGCCGGCGCCGTCGATCTCCGCCGCCTCGTCCAGCTCGCGGGGCAGGGTGCGGATGAACTGCACCATGAGGAAGATGAAGAACGCGTCGGTGGCCAGGATCTTCGGCATGACCAGCGGCCAGATCGTGTTGATCAGGTCGAGCTCGGAGAACATGATGTACTGCGGCACGATCGTCACGTGGTGCGGCAGCATGATCGTGCCCAGCATGATCGCGAACCAGAACGACTTGAGCGGGAAGCTCAGCCGGGCGAAGGCGTAGGCGGCCAGCGAGCAGGCCACCAGGTTCGCCACCACCGAGATGCCGGTGATGACCGCGGAGTTCCACAGGTAGTAGCCGAAGGGGTGCTTGAGCGCGTACCACCCCTCGGTGTAGTTCTCCAGCGTGACCTCGCTGGGCCACAGGCCCGGCTCGCGGAAGATGATCTCCTCCGGCTTGAGCGAGCTGGAGATCATCCACAGCAGCGGATAGAGCATGACCAGGCCGAAGCCGATCAGCAGGATGTGCTTGGCCACCCGCCCGCCCCTGAACGGGCGGAACAGGACCGGAACCGGCCTACTTGGTGTCGCCATAGAAGACCCAATACTTGGAAGCGAGGAAGTTCACCCCGGTGAGGGCGGCGATGATGATCAGCAGGACCCACGCCATCGCGGCGGCGTAGCCCATGTCGTAGTTCTTGAAGCCCTCGAGGTAGAGGTAGAGCGTGTAGAACAGCGTGGAGTCGGCGGGTCCGCCCTTGCCGCCGCTGACGATGAACGCCTGCGTGAACGACTGGAACGACTTGATGAGCTCCAGCACGAGGTTGAAGAAGATGATCGGCGTCAGCAGCGGCAGCGTGATCGACCGGAACTGCCGCCACTTGCCGGCGCCGTCCACGGAGGCCGCCTCGTAGTAGCTGCTCGGGATCTGGCGGAGGCCTGCCAGGAAGATGATCATCGGCGCGCCGAACGTCCACACGTGCAGGAGGATCAGCGTGCCCAGCGCGTAGTCCGGGTGACCCACCCACCCGGGCCCCTCGATGCCGAACATCGCGAGCACCGCGTTGACCAGGCCGTCGGCGCCGAAGACCTTCCGCCACAGGATCGCGATCGCGACGCTGCCGCCGAGCAGCGAGGGCAGGTAGAAGATCGAGCGGTAGAAGGACAGGCCGCGCAGGCCGCGGTCGAGCACCAGGGCGAGGGCGAGGGCGAAGGCGAGCTGCATCGGGACCGAAACGATCACGTAGACCGTGGTCACCCACAGCGAGTTCATGAACCTCGGGTCCTCGGTGAACATCTTGATGTAGTTGTCGAACCCGATCCACTTGGCCTCCTCCAGGAGGCTGTAGTCGGTGAACGACAGGTAGAGGGAGGCGAAGATCGGACCGATCGTGATGACGAGCAGCCCGACGAACCATGGGGCCAGGAAGAGGTACGCGGCCCGTGCCTCCCGGCGGGACCGTTTCGTGGAGCGATGACCGCCGCGCGGGGGTTGCTTCACGGCCCGCGCAGGTTTCACCGCCACCGAAACTTCAGTCATCACGGACCTTCCGGCGAGAAGTGAATGGATAGCGCTTTCCTATAGCTGGCAGGAAAGTTACGTCAACCCTTTGCAGGCGTTACATAGCCGTTACCGATATATCGCCACGACGTTTTCCCAGCTAGCAAGGGTGTCCGCCCAATAAGTCTGATGAATTACGATCCGGTTTAGTACAACCGTTTGCAGACGCAGAGCCATCACGGAACTACCGTGGAGCTGCGGTGGAGTCCCTGATCACGAGGCGGGTCTCCAGCGAGGTGGTGGCGCTCACCTCCTGGATGAGCAGGTCCACCGCGAGCCGCCCGGCAGCGGCCGTCGGCATGGCCACGGTGGTGAGCTTCGGGCGGTTCAGCCGTCCCGGCACTATGTCGTCTATCCCGACCACGCTCATGTCCTCGGGCACGCTCAGGCCGAGGTCGCCCAGCCCCTCGATGAGCCCGATGGCCACCAGGTCGTTGTAGGCCAGCACGCCGGTCACCCCGGAGTCGCGCACCCGGACGGCAGCGGCGAACCCGCCACGCTCGGTGGGCGCGTTCGGGCCGATGACGACGAGCTCGACGCCCGGCACCTGCTCGGCCGCCGTGCGGATCTCCGCGCTCGTCCACGACCCGGCGGGGCCCGACACCAGCGCGACCCGCTCATGCCCCAGCCCCGCCAGGTGCTCGACGGCCAGCCTGGCCCCGTGCCCGACGTCCATCAGGACGGTGGCCGCGCCGCGCAGCCGCCGGTTGATCACCACGAACGGCACGCGCTCGGCCAGCCGCTCCAGCGCCTTGTTCGACGAGCGCGGGCTGCACAGCACCACGCCGTCCACCTGCTTGGAGAAGGCCTGGATCAGCTCCTCCTCGGCCGCCGGCTCCTCGTCGGTGTCGGCCACGAACAGGTGGTAGTCGCGCTGGCGGGCCGCCGAGTGCGCCGCCTTGATCAGCGGAGGGAAGAACGGGTTGGCGATGTCGGCCACAATGAGGCCCAGATTGTGGGTACGCCCGGTCGTGAGCGCCCTGGCCGCCCGGTTGGGCCGGTAGCCGAGTTCCTCGGCCACGGTGAGCACCCTGGTACGGGTGGCGGCGTTCACCATGTGCGGCGCGGAGAACGTCCGGGACACCGTCGAGACATGCACGCCGGAGGCCCTGGCCACATCACGAATCGTCACTGTCACAGTCGCACACCCTAACGCAACCGCTTGCAGAACCCATGAGTACGATGAAAGCGCTTGCCGCACGTCCCCGAAACGGAAGCCTCTAGGAACCCCCAGCTAGACGGGCGGTGACGAAATCGCCTCTTGACGCCTCACCCTTCCGGACATGAAGGTTTAGTGCAACTGTTTGCAGTCTTGAAGGAGCCCCACACGGTGAGCAGAGTCCTCGTCACCGGAAGCGCAGGACGCCTCGGCCGCAGCGTGGTCAGCACGCTCGCGGCGGCCGGGCACGAGGTCATCGGCGTCGACCGCGCCCCAGGAACCCCGCCGGAGGCAGCGGTCACGCTGCCGGCCGACCTCACCGACACCGGTGAGACGTTCGAGGTCCTGGCCCGGTTCAGGCCCGAGTCGGTGATCCACCTGGCCGCCATCGCCACCCCGTTCAGCGTCCCGGAATCGGTGATCTTCAAGGTCAACACGCAGCTCGCGTACAACGTGTGCTCGGCGTCGGTGGCCCTGGGCGTGCCGGGCGTGGTGGTGGCCAGCAGCCCCACCGTCATGGGGTACGGCGCGCCGGGCGGCTGGACGCCGACGTACCTGCCGATCGACGAGGAGCACCCGGTGCGCCCGTGGAACGCCTACAACCTGTCGAAGGTGACGGCCGAGGAGACGATGAAGGCGTACGCCAGGGCGGGCAGGACGAAGCTGGCCGCCGTCCGGCCGTGCTTCGTGATCCCTCCCGAGGAGTGGGCGGGCGCGCCCACGCAGTCGGGCCACACGGTGCGCGAGCGGCTCGACCGGCCGGAGCTGGGCGGGGTGTCGCTGTTCAACTACATCGACTCCCGCGACGCCGCCGAGATGATCACCGTGCTCGCCGAGGCGCTGCCCGACCTGCCGAACGGCGAGGTGTTCTTCGCCGGCGCGGCCGACGCGCTGGCCAGGAAGCCGCTCGCCGACCTGCTCCCCCAGGTCGTGCCCGGCACCGAGGCGTACGCGGCCGGCCTGACCGGCACCACCCCCGCCTTCTCGACCGCCAAGGCAGAGCGCCTGCTCGGCTGGCGGCCCAAGCGCAGCTGGCGGACCGAACTCAAGGAAGAAGCCGAATGAACCTCAGCGGTGTGCTGTTCTTTCCCGTGACCCCCTTCGACGCCGACGGCACGCTCGCCGAGCAGGTGCTGGCCGAGCACGTCCGGCAGGGCATGGAGCACGGGCCGGGCGGCGTCTTCGTGGCCTGCGGCACCGGCGAGTTCTCGGCCCTGTCCGAGTCCGAGCACGCGCGGGCCACGCGGGTCGCGGCGGAGGTCGTGGCCGGCCGGGTGCCGGTGTTCGCGGGCGCGGGCGGGCCGCTCGGCGCGGCGCTGAACCAGGCGCGGGCCGCGCGCGAGGCGGGCGCCGACGGGCTGCTGCTCATGCCGCCGTACCTGGCCCAGGGGCCGGGACACGGCTTCGCGGCGTACGTGAGGGCGGTCGCCGAGGTGCTGCCGGTGATCGTCTACCAGCGCGGCTCGGTCGTGCTGGAGCCGGACGCCGTGGTGGAGCTGGCCGGAATCCCCGGGGTGATCGGGCTCAAGGACGGCCTGGGCGACATCGACCGCATGCAGCGCACCGTGCTGGCGGTGCGCGAGACGCACCCGGACTTCCTGTTCTTCAACGGGCTGCCGACCGCCGAGCTGACCATGCCCGCCTACCGGGGCATCGGCGTGGAGCTGTACTCCAGCGCCGTGTTCGCGTTCGCGCCCGAGATCGCGCTGGCCTACCTCAACGGCGACGAGCGGCTGCTCACCGAGTTCTACGCGCCGCTCGTCCGGCTGCGCGGCAAGGTGCCCGGCTACCCGGTCGCGCTGGTCAAGGCCGGCGTACGGCTGCGCGGCCTGGACGTCGGCACCGTCCGCCCGCCGCTGGTCGAGGTGACCGACGAGCACCTCGCCGAGCTGGAGGCGTTGATCAAGACCGGTCTCGAACTGGTCGCGCCATGACCATCGCGGACCTTCGTACGGAGCTGCGCACGGCGCCGCTGCCGCGCCCGTGGGGCGAGGACGTGCCGTACAACCACGTCATCGTCACCCACGTCACGCTGAAGGACGGGCGCACCGGCACCGGCTTCTCGTGGACGCCGCAGATCGGCGCGCACGCCGTCAAGGCGCTGCTCGACCACGACCTGCGCGAGGCGCTGATCGGGCTGCCCGCGCAGCCCGAGGTGGTGTGGGACCGGCTGTGGCGGCACCTGCGCGAGGCCGGCCCCGGCGGGATCACCACGATCGCGCTGGCCGGAATCGACCTGGCGCTGTGGGACCTGCGCTGCGGCGGCGACGCGCTGCCCGACGTGCTGGGCAGGCGGCGCGACGAGGTGCCGGTCTACGGCAGCGGCGTCAACCTGCACTACCCCCTCGACGAGCTGGTCGCGCAGGCCGGGCGCTGGGTCGCGGCCGGCTACCGGGGCGTCAAGATCAAGGTCGGCCGGCCCGACCTGGCCGAGGACGTGGCGCGGGTGGCCGCGGTCCGCGAGGTGATCGGCCCCGACCGGCTGCTGATGATCGACGCCAACCAGCGCTGGGACCTGCACAGGGCCCGGCGGGCGCTGGCCGCGCTGCGCGAGTTCGACCTGCACTGGATCGAGGAGCCGCTGCCCGCCGACGACGTGGCCGCGCACGTGGAGCTGCGCCGCTCCATCGACGTGCCGGTCGCGGTCGGCGAGAACGTCTACACCGCCTACGGCTTCCGCGACCTGCTGGCGGCCGGGGCCTGCGACGTGGTGCAGCCGAACGTGGTGCGGGTCGGCGGCATCACGCCGTTCCTGCGGATCGTGGAGCTGGCCAGGACGTACGACGTGCCGGTCTACCCGCACCTGCTGGGCGAGGTGTCCGGGCAGCTCGCGCTGGCCCTGCCGCTGCCGGTCATGGCCGAGGACGTGGAGGACGCCTCCTTCGCCCGGCTGGGGCTGCTGGCGGAGCCGTACCCGGTGGAGATCTCCGGTGGCGTGCTGCGCGCGGGCGGGCACGCCGGGCTCGGGCTGAGGTGGTCGTGATGGCGCCGGTGAAGGTCGTCCTGGCCGGCGCCACGGGCCACGGGACGCACCACCTCGGCGTCCTGCGGGAGCTGGCCGGCCGCGGCGTGGTCGAGCTGGCGGGGATCTGCGACCTGCGGCCGGTCGAGGTGGACTTCGGCGCGCCGCTGCAGTCGTCCGACCTGGGCGAGCTGATCGCCAAGACCGGCGCGGAGATCACGATCGTCTGCACGCCGATCAACACCCACGCCGACCTCACGATCGCCGCGCTGCGGGCGGGCTCGCACGTGCTGCTGGAGAAGCCGCCCGCGCCCAGCCCCGCGGAGCAGCGCAGGATCGCCGAGGTGGTGGCCGAGACCGGGCTGGCCTGCCAGGTCGGGTTCCAGTCGCTCGGCTCCGCGGCCGTCCCGGCGCTGCGCGCGTTGATCGCGAGCGGGCGGCTCGGCCGGGTGCGCGGCATCGGCGGCTGGGGCGCCTGGCACCGCCCGTCGGCCTACTTCACCCGCGCCCCCTGGGCCGGCCGGCGCCGCCTGAACGGCGTGGACGTGATGGACGGCGCGCTGACGAACCCGTTCGCGCACGCCATCGCCACCGCGCTGGCCCTGCACGACAGCCCGATCGCGGAGATCGAGACCGAGCTGTACCGCGCCCACCCGATCGAGTCGGACGACACCTCCTGCGTGCGCGTGCGGCTGGCGGACGGGTTCACGATCACGATGGCGGCGACGCTGTGCGCGCCCTACGTGGCGCCGCCGCCGGGCAAGGTGCTGCGCGGCGAGGCCCACCTGGTGGTGCAGGGGGACGCGGGCCGGGCGACGCTGATGTACACGCACGACCGGCTCAAGGTGGAGCTGCCGGACGGCTCGGTCACGACTACCGTGCACGACCGGGTGGAGCTGCTGGAGAACCTCATCGACCACGTCCGCACGGGCGCCGAGCTGCTGGTGCCGCTCGCCAGCACCGAGCGGTTCACGCAGGTGCTGGACGCGATCCGGCTGGCTCCCGAGCCGATGCCCATCCCCGAGCGGCACCAGCTCGTGGAGCGGGACGCCGAGGGCGCGGTCGTGGGCCGGTTGCTGCCCGGCGTGGCCGACCTGGTCCGGCGCAGCGCGGCGGAGCTGGCGCTCTACTCCGAGCTCGACGCGCCGTGGACGCGGGTGGAGCTGCTGGTGTCGGACCGGCCGGTGGCCGCCTACGAGCTCCGCCCCGACCTGCCCGCCACCGACTCGCCCCGCCCCTACCTGCACGCGGTGCGGACCCTCGGCGGCGTGGAGGTCACCCAGGTCCGGCCCGAGGACCACGTGCACCACCTCGGCGTCGGGGTGGCGATCTCCGACCTCGGCGGGGTGAACTTCTGGGGCGGGCGCACGTACGTCAAGGACCAGGGGCCGACCTGGCTGGACGACCACGGCACGCAGCGGCACGTGGCGTTCACCCGCCTGGACGACGGCGGCTTCACCGAGCACCTGGAGTGGACCGGGCCGGGCGGCCGCCTGGTGGCGCGCGAGGAGCGGACCGTGACCGCGCGGCCGCTCGGGCAGGGCTGGGCGCTGGACTTCGCGTTCACCCTCACGAACCTGACCGGCGCGCCGCTGGAGATCAACAGCTCGGCCACCAAGGGCCGGGCGGGCGCGGGCTACGGCGGCTTCTTCTGGCGCGCGCCGGGCACCTCCGTGGAGCGGACCACCCTTCCAGAGGACGAGCAGGCCGTGCACGGCAGCACCGCCCCGTGGCTCGCCATGTTGGGCACCACCCCCGAGGGCCAGGACTGGACGCTCGTCTTCGCCCAGGCGGACGGAGATCCCTGGTTCGTCCGGGTCGAGGAGTACCCGGGGGTCGGCCAGGCCCTGGCGTGGGACCGGCCGCTCACCGTGGAGACCACGCTGACGAGGCGGGTCGTCACGGCGGTGCTCGACGGCCGGCTGGACGCGGCAGCGGCGGCCGCCGTCGCCGGCGAGCTCCTGCGGTAGAGGTCCCTGACGGTCCCCGCCGGCGCGGTCAGGATCGTCCGGGAGGCTCGCTGACCGGATCGCCCGCCCTTCCGGGAGGCTCGCTGACCGGATCGCCCGGCTGTCCGGGAGGCTCGGTGAGCGGCCTGTTCGAGGTCGCCCGCAGCAGCCGCAGCGCGCCGCGTGACAGGGCCGTCAGGATGTCGGCTGCCTCGTCCAGGTCGGGGTAGCGCCCCTCCAGGTGCCCCATGGCCAGCGCGTTGGTGGCCGCGTTGATGCCGTCGGCGATCATCTCCAGCCGCCGCCTGTCGCGCTCGTTGTCGGCCGTGTAGCCGAGGGCGGCCAGGTCGGCGGCGTGGTGCTCGCGGTAGGCCGCCGCCGTCTCCGTGGCGAAGTCGCGCAGCGAGGAGGAGGGGTCGTGCCGCGCCCTGATCTGGATGCGCAGCAGCTCGGGGTGCCGGCAGATCGACTCCAGCGGGATGCGGAACGTCTCGCGGTGCAGGTCGAGGTCGCCGGGGTGCTCCCGGGCCCTGCGCCGCGCCTCGCGCATCGAGGCGCGCAACCGCTCGCCGCCCTCCTCGGCGAGCACCCGCAGCAGCTCCTGCATGTCCTTGAAGTGCACGTAGAAGCTGGACTGCGCGATGCCCGCGGCCTTGGCCACCTTGACCGTGCTCAGCCCCGCCTCGCCCTCCTCGTCGAGGATCGACAGGGCGGCGCGGATGAGCTTGCGCCTGGTCAGATCCTTCGCCTCGCTCCTCGTGAGCGGCGTGCCCGTCATGAGTCCCTCCCCTCCCGTAACGATTGTCTCGCGCCACTTGTGCGGAATTTCACCGATAGTACTATCGGTGAAATTGCTCTCGGGGGATCTGCCGGGAGGAGGCGTGAATGAAACGCTGGAGGACGCCGGCCACGCTGTTGCTGGCCGCGTCGGTGATGCTGGCGTGCAGCGGCCAGCGACCGGTTGAACCGCGGTCCCCGTCCAGCGGGCCGGCCGCGACCGGCCCCGCCCAGGGCGGGCGCCTGGTCTACGCGCTCAGCGCGGACGCCAACGGGTTCAACCCGATCACCGACCAATTCGCGGCGCAGAGCTACAGCATGACCGGCACGATCATCGAGCCGCTGGTGAGCGTGGACGCCAACGGCGACTGGAAGCCGTACCTGGCCGAGTCGCTCACCCCGAACAAGAAGTACGACGAATGGACGATCAAGGTCAGGTCCGGCATCTCGTTCTCCGACGGGATCTCCCTGACCGGTGACATCGTCAAGGCCAACCTGGAAGCCCAGAAGAAGTCCCCGCTGACCGCGGCGACGTTCATCCCGATCAAGTCCTTCGAGCTCACCGGCCCGATGACGGTCAAGGTCAACCTGCACCTGCCGTGGGTGGCCTTCCCCTACTACCTGGCCACGCAGACCGGCATGATCGTCCCGCCGGCCTCGCTCACCGACCCCAGGACGGCCAGCCTCAAGCCGGTCGGCACCGGGCCGTTCGTCTTCAAGGAGTACGTGCCGGACAACCGCATGGTCGTCACCCGCAACCCGCGCTACTGGCGGCAGGGCCTGCCGTACCTGGACGAGATCGAGTTCCGGATCCTGCCCGACACCCAGACCCGCGCCCAGACCCTCGAAGCGGGCGGCGTGGACGCCATCGGCACCTCCCGCGACGAGGACCTGACCAAGTTCGGCGCCATGAAGGACACCTACACCGTGCACCGGGCGCAGGGCATGGCCGTGGCCGAGTACATGTTCCTGCTCAACACCGCCGTGGCCCCGCTCGACGACGTACGGGTGCGCCGGGCCATGGCCCACGCCATGGACCGCGAGACGGTCATCAAGACCCTGCGCGGCGGCATGACCGAACCCGCCGACGGCCCCTGGTCCAAGGACTCCCCGTGGTACGCCCCCGGCGGCTACCCCGCCTACGACCTGGCCAAGGCCACCGCCCTGGTCAAGGAGGTCGAGGCGGAGAAGGGCCCGATCAGCTTCGAGCTGATCTCCACCCCCGACCCGAACACCATGCAGGGCGTCGAGCTGGCCCAGGACATGTGGCGCAAGGCCGGCATCGAGGTGTCGATCAAGCAGGCCGACCAGGCCGACCTGATCAACCGCGCCATCACCGGCCAATTCTCGGCCACCGTGTGGACCCAGTTCTCCGCCCAGGACCCCGACGGCGAGTACGTCTGGATGCACCAGTCCTACGCCAAGCCCGTCGGCTCCATCTCGCTCAACATGACCAGGCTCAAGGACGACAAGCTGAGCTCCGCCCTGGACGCGGGCCGGATGAGCCCGGACGAGGCCACGCGCAAGCAGGCGTACGCGACCGTGCAGCAGCGGCTGCGCGACCAGGTGCCCTACGTGTTCATCGACCACCTCAACACCGGCGCGATCATCGCCAGGACCAAGGTGCGCGGCATCGGCGAGCACGTGCTGCCCGACGGCGAGAAGGGGCTCCCGCTGACCGGCTCGCCCATCCCGTACCACCCGTTCGGCCAGCTCTGGGTCAGCGAGCGGTGATCGTCCTCCACCGGCTGGTCCGGCTCCTGGTGGTGCTGGTCGTGGTGACCTTCCTGTCGTTCGTCCTGCTCAACCTGCTGCCCGGTGACCCGGTCACGCAGATCCTGGGCCTGTCGGCGACCGAGGAGTCCCGCGCGCAGCTCCGCCAGGAGCTCGGGCTCGACCAGCCGCTGCTGGTGCGCTACCTCGACTGGCTCGGCGGCCTGGCCGCCGGCGACTTCGGCACCTCCTACATCACCCGGATGCCCGTCGGCGCCGAGCTGGCCGAGCGGCTGCCCGTCACGCTGGAGCTGCTGGTCGCCGCGCAGATCGTGGCGCTGGGCCTGGCGGTCCCGGTGGGCGTGGCCGCGGCCCGCCGCGCCGGGCGCGCCCTGGACCAGATGCTCACCGCGCTCAGCTTCGCGCTGCTGTCCACGCCCGTGTTCGTGCTCGGGGTGCTGCTGATCCTGCTGTTCGCGGTCACCTGGCAGGTGCTGCCCGCGACCGGCTGGACGTCCCTCTCGGTCGACGTGGGCTGGAACCTCACCTCCGTGGTGCTGCCCGCGATCACGCTGGGCTGCGGGCAGTTCGCCGTGTACGCGCGGCTGCTGCGCGCCGACCTGATCGCCACCCTCCAGGAGGACTACATCACGCTGGCGCGCGCCCGCGGCCTGTCACCGCGCCGCATCCTGTGGCGGCACGCGCTGCGCCCCTCCGCGATCACCCTGATCACCGCCATCGGCCTCAACCTGGGCGCGCTCATCGGCGGCACCGTGATCATCGAGACCCTGTTCGGCCTGCCCGGCGTCGGGCGGCTCATCGTCGACTCCATCTTTTCCCGCGACTACCTGACGGTGCAGGGAGGCGTCGTGCTGATCTCGGTCGGCTACGTGATCGTCAACTTCGCGGTGGACCTGGTGTACGCCGCCGTCGACCCGAGGATCCGTCGTGCGTAGGCGGCTGGGTCTCGGGGTCTGGCTGGCCGCCGGCTGGATCGGGCTGGTGCTGCTCGCCGCCCTGCTGGCCGACTTCCTGCCGTTCGCCCGCTACGACGAGACGCTCGCCGGGCCGCCGCAGTCGGGGCCCAGCGCCGCGCACCCCTTCGGCACCGACGGGCTCGGCCGCGACGTGCTCAGCCGGGTCGTGTACGGCGCCCGCGTCTCGCTCGGCGTCGGCATCGGCGCCGTGCTCCTCGGCCTGGGCATCGGCGCCCCGCTCGGCATCCTGGCCGGCTACCGGCGGCGGGCCGCGGACGCGGTCATCATGGCGGTCAACGACGTGGCGCAGGCGTTCCCCGCGCTGGTGTTCGCGCTGGCCGTGGTGGCCTTCGCCGGGGCGAACCTGCGCAACGTGCTGATCGTCCTCGGCGTGCTCGGCGTGCCCTCCTGGGTCCGCCTCATCAGGGGCGCCACCCTCACCTTCGCCGAGCGCGAGTTCGTGCTGGCCGCGCGCGTGCTCGGCACCCGCGACCGGCGCATCCTGTGGCGGGAGATCATGCCGAACGTGGCTGTCCCCGCCGCTTC
The DNA here is from genome assembly GCF_040656115.1 of Nonomuraea sp. NPDC050202. Taxonomy (NCBI): domain Bacteria; kingdom Bacillati; phylum Actinomycetota; class Actinomycetes; order Streptosporangiales; family Streptosporangiaceae; genus Nonomuraea; species Nonomuraea sp. NPDC050202. Next base: position 73,723 of record NZ_JBFALF010000033.1, read on the forward strand.
GTACGCCTTCATCGGGATGGCCGTGGTCGTGGTCGCGGAGGGCAGCCTGGCCTTCCTCGGCCTGTCCGTCCAGGCGCCCACCCCCACCTGGGGCGGGCTGATCAACGAGGGCCGCACGCTCATGGAGACCGCGCCGCACGTCGTGCTGGCCCCCTCGATCGTCATGTTCCTGACCGTGCTCTCGTTCAACCTGGTGGGCGACCGGTTGCGGGCGATGACCGACGTGCGCGAGATCGGCCTGGAGCCGGTACGCCAGGCCGCCGCCACCACGATGCCGACCGCCGCCCACGCCATCCGCGACACCCTGCTGCAGGCCGAGGAGCTGCGCACGCACTTCGTCACGCCGCGCGGCGTCGTCAGGGCCGTGGACGGCGTCTCCTTCACTCTCGACCGGGGCCGCACCCTGGCCATCGTCGGCGAGTCGGGGTCGGGCAAGTCCATGCTGATCCGCTCCATCCTCGGCCTGCTGCCCGGCACCTCGGTCCGCGGCGGCCACGTGTACCTGTCGGGCGACGACCTGACCACCTACAGCCCCGCCGAGATGCGTGCCGTGCTCGGCCGGCGGCTCGGCACCGTCTTCCAGGACCCGATGACCGCGCTGAACCCCGTCCGCACGATCGGCACCCAGGTGATGGAGCCGCTGCGGGTGCACCTGCGCATGAGCCGCAAGCAGGCCCGCGCCGAGGCCGCCGCCCTGCTCGCCTCCGTCGGCATCCCCGACCCCGCACGCACGCTGCGCCGCTACCCGCACCAGCTCTCCGGCGGGATGCGGCAGCGGGTGACGATCGCGATGGCCCTGTCGTGCCGGCCCGACGTGCTGTTCGCCGACGAGCCCACCACCGCGCTCGACGTGACCATCCAGGACCAGGTGCTGCGGCTGCTGCACCGGCTGCGCGAGGAGCGCGACATGGCCGTGGTGCTGGTCAGCCACGACCTGTCGGTGGTCGCCCAGTGGGCGGACGAGGTGATCGTCATGTACGCCGGGAAGGTGGTGGAGCGGGGGCCGGCCGGGGAGGTGTTCGCGCGGCCGCGGATGCCGTACACCGAGTCGCTGCTCCAGGCCGCGCCCCGGCTCACCGACCCGGTGCACCACCGGCTGCGCGTCATCCCCGGCCGGCCGCCGGACCTGGCGCACCTGCCCGCGGGGTGCGCGTTCCGGGCGCGGTGCCCGTACGCGCAGGAGCGGTGCGAGCTGGAGGCGCCGCCCCTGTTCGAGGACGGCCCGCACCACCACCGGTACGCCTGCTGGTACCCGCGCGAGGGCACCGCTCCCGAGCCGGAGCGCGCCGGAGCCGAGAACCCGCCCGCCGGCCTCGGGACCGCCATCACCCCGCCGTCAGGAGTTGAGAGCCGTGGCCGGTAGCGGAAACGCGCACCTGCGCCCCCGTGACGAGGTGCTGCTGCGGGTGGAGGATCTGGTCGTGGAGTTCCCCGCGGGGCGCGGCCGCACCGTGAGTGCGGTCGCTGGAGTGAGCTTCGACCTGGCGCGCGGCGAGACGCTCGGCATCGTCGGCGAGTCGGGCTGCGGCAAGTCCAGCGCCGCCCGCGCGCTCGTCCAGCTCCCGCCGCCCCGCTCGGGCTCGGTCCGGCTGGACGGCCTGGAGCTGACCGCCCTGCGCGGCGAGGCCCTGCGGATGACCCGCCGGCGCCTCCAGATGATCTTCCAGGACCCCATCTCCTCGCTCAACCCCCGCCGCCGTGTCCGCGACATCGTCGGCGAGGGCCCTCGCGTGTGGCACCTCCCGGGCGACCGCGTGGACGAGGTCCTGGAGGCGGTCGGCCTCGACCCGGAGACGGCGGCCGAGCGCCGGCCGCACGAGTTCTCCGGCGGGCAGTGCCAGCGCATCTCCATCGCCAGGGCCCTGATCCTCGACCCGGAGGTGGTGATCTGCGACGAGCCGGTGTCGGCGCTGGACGTCTCGGTGCAGGCCCAGATCCTCGGCCTGCTGGAGGACCTCAAGGCCCGCTACCGGCTCACCCTCGTCTTCATCGCCCACGACCTGGCCGTGGTGAAGAACGTCAGCGACCGCATCATGGTGATGTACCTGGGCAAGGTGTGCGAGCTGGCGCCGAGCGCCGACCTGATCAGCCGCCCGGCGCACCCGTACACCCGGGCCCTGATCGCCTCCATCCCGGGCGGCGGCCTCGACCTGCCGCCCGCCGACACGTTGATCAGCGGCGAACCCCCGTCGCCCGTCGACCCGCCCTCCGGGTGCCGCTTCCGTACGCGGTGCCCGCGCGCGGCGGCGAGATGCGCGGAGGAGGAGCCACGGATCAGGCAGATCGGCGACGACCACTGGCTCGCCTGTCACTACCCCGCCCTACCTGTCAAGGAGTAATGAACGACATGGCCATCGATTTCACCCTCGCCCCCGAGCACGAGGAGATCCGCAAGCGGGTCCGCGCCTTCATCCAGGGCACGGTCATGCCCGCCATGGAGGATCTGAAGGAGGGCGACCGCGACGAGTACCTCCGCACGATCTTCCACCTCCGTTCCCTGGCCAAGGCGGAGGGCCTGTGGCTGCCCCACATGCCGAAGGAGTGGGGTGGCATGGGCCTGGGCCATGTGGAGCTGGCGATGGTGCAGTCGGAGGCGGCCAAGACCCGCATCGGGCCGTGGGTGCTCAACTGCCAGGCCCCGGACGAGGGCAACATGCACACCCTCCTGCACTGGGCCACCGACGAGCAGAAGGAGAAGTACCTGCGCCCGCTGCTCGACGGCGTGAAGATGTCCTGCTTCGCCATGACCGAGCCGGAGGTGGCCGGATCGGACCCCACGCTGATCCGCACGCACGCCGTCCAGGACGGCGACGAGTGGGTCATCAACGGCCACAAGTGGTTCATCTCCAACGCCCGCCGGGCCAACTTCGCCATCCTCGTCGCCAGGACCGAGCAGGACGTGCCGGAGGGCTCGCGCGGCGCCAACACCGCCTTCCTCGTGGACCTGCCCAACCCGGGCTGGAACGACGTGCGCGAGGTGGAGACCATGCACGGCTCCACCGGCCACAGCGAGATCGTCATCAAGGACCTGCGCGTGCCCGGCAGCGCGATCCTCGGCGGCCGCGGCAACGGTCACCGGCTGGGCCAGTACCGCCTCGGCCCGGCCCGTCTGGCCCACTGCATGCGCTGGATCTCGCAGGCGGAGACGGCGCTGGACATGATGGTCGACCGTGCGCTCAAGCGTTACAGCCACGGCTCCCTGCTGGCCGAGAAGCAGGGCATCCAGTGGCTGATCGCCGACTCGGCCATGGAGCTGTACCAGTGCAAGCTGATGGTCCTGCACGCCGCCAGCAAGATCGACAAGGGCGAGGACTTCCGTACGGAGGTGTCGATGGCCAAGCACTTCGTGGCCAACAGCCTCAACCGGATCATCGACCGCGCGATCCAGGTGCACGGCGCCCTCGGCTACTCGACGGACACACCGCTGGCGAACATGTTCCAGCACGCCCGCTGGGCCCGCTTCGCGGACGGCGCCGACGAGATCCACCAGATGCGCATCGCCGAGCGCACCATCGCCGCCTACCAGGCGACCGGCTCCACCAGCTCCGCCACCGGCGGCCTGCCCATCTGACCACCGGAACCCTGCCATGCCCGGGGGCGGCTCGGCCGCCCCTGGCACGGCCGCCCCGGCGCGGGCAGTTCGGCGCGGGCAGTTCGGCGCGGGCAGTTCGGCGCGGGCAGTTCGGCCGCCGCCGGCGCCGGTGCAGGCCGCGCTGCGCCGCCTACGCGCCTACGCGCCGACCGTACTGCCGTCGCCCTGCTGGGCCCCTTGCCGAAGGCCCGGCGTGGAGGCGCGGTCGACGAGTTGCCGCAGGGCGGCGACATGGCCGTCGAAGGCCGCCCGGCCAAGCGGCGTCAGCATGACCAGGGTGCGGCGCCGGCGGCCGGCGCCCTCCTTGCGGACCTCGGCGTACCCGGCCTCGGCGAGGGTCGAGACCTGCTTGGACAGCGCCGAGTCGGTGAGCTCGAGGCTCTCCTTGAGGAAGCTGAACTCGGCCCACTGCGCCGCCGCGAGGAGCGCCACCAGCCCCAGCCGGGTGGGCGGATGGATCAGCTCGTCGAAGCCCGCCGGGACCGTCATGCCGCCGCCCGTCGCACCAACGCCCGGTACAGCGGCTCGCCGGCCACGACGAGGACGACGAGCAGCACGCCGATCAGGGTGTTACGCAACGGCAGGTCGCTCCGGCCGACCAGCCACATCCCGGCGAGGGTGAGGGCACCGGCGGCGAGCGCGCACCCCCCGAGCACGGCCCAGAACCGGCCGGTCAGCTGCGACGGGTGCATGACCGCCCTGCTGTGCCGGCCGGCACGGGTGAAGCAGACCAGGGCGGCGACCATGGCGACGCCGAGCAGGCCCAGCGACAGGCCCGAGGCCACGGGAAGGTCGAGTGCCCCGAATCCGGCGATCATCGCGATCATGCCGGCGGCGTCCCAGCCGCGGTGCCGGCCGCGGGACGCGCCGTCGATGACCTGGCTGCGACGCTTGGCGATCTCCGCGAGCCGGGCCTGTGCGTCATCGGTGTGGTTCACGCTGATCCTCCACGTTTTGACTTTCCTACCAGGAAAGCTAACACTCCACTTTCCCGCCAGGCAAGTCAAAGCGTGGCCCTCGTCAGACGGACACCCGGGGGGCGGGCAGCGGCAAGATCTCGCGCTCGTAATAGGGCCGGAACTCCTCCCCCCGCTCGAACAGCTTGTCCAGCTCCCCCTGGCAGGCCGCGATCACTTCCCGGTCGTCGATCCGCCGTGCCCCGCTGTGCGTCCCCGACTCGTCGTACGTCACCTCGTACATCGCCACCGTCCCGAGCACGACCAGCTCCGGCAACCGCCGCCCGACCTCGATCTCGGCCACTTCCCCCGAGTCGAGCACCCGCACCTGCTCGACGGCGGCGTCCCGCACCGCCAGCAGGTGCATCTCCCACTGCAGGTACGGCGTGACCGGCTGCTCGACGATCCTGATCCGCCGCCGCCGGAACCGTTTGGCCGGGCGTTCGCGCCCCCTGGCCGCCCCGGCCCCGTCGTCGAGCAGCTTGAGCGATCGGTCCCAGTCGCCCTCCACCATCGCGACCCAGCTCGGCCGGCCCCGGAAGCTCTGCCGCCGTTCGAGCTTCCAGAACACGTCATCGATCTGATGGAAATTCGGCCAGAAGTCGTCGAGATACTCATCCGCACTCAGCATGACGCCCGGTATCTCATGAATGCGTTCAAGCACAATCCCTGCCTATCACCAGGAAGTCCCTGAGTCGATTTTCCCCAGGTCAGCACGGGCGATTCTGCTCTGATCCCATCATTTCCCCGCACGCGGGCGAGGCTTGGCCCGTACGTGCACGCGCTCCCCCTGGCGGCCGAAGAGATTGAGCACCTCCACCGGAGAGTTCCCGGCGGGGCCGAACCAGTGCGGCAGGCGGGTGTCGAATTCCGCGGCCTCGCCCGGCCCCAGGACCAGGTCGTGGTCCGCCACGACGAGCCGTACGCGGCCCGAGAGCACGTACATCCACTCGTAGCCCTCGTGCGTGATCGGCCGAGGCTGGTTCTGCTCGGCGGGAATGATCGACTTCCACGCCTGCAGTGGCCCCGGCTGGGTGGTCAGGGGGATCACGGTCCGGCCGTTGCGGACCAGGGGCTTGCAGCGGACGCGCGGGTCGCCGACGTCCGGCGCGCCGACCAGCTCGTCGAGCGGCACCTGGTGCGCCTGCGCGATCGGCAGGAGGAGCTCCAGGCTGGGGCGGCGCTGGCCCGACTCCAGCCGCGAGAGCGTGCTCTTGGAGATGCCGGTGGCCTCGGACAGCGCCGACAGGCTCACCTCACGCTGCGTACGGATGCGCCTGAGCCGCGGGCCGACCTGGGCCAGCGTCTCCTCCAGCGTGGTGCTCATGACCGTCAGATCCTTTCTACTGTTGCGGAAATGGCAACGATAGTTGTCATTCAAGCACCCGCGACCGCACCATCGGCGCCGGAGGTGATCGCTGTGGACAAGGCGATGAACAGGCATGATGTGGTGATCGTGGGTGCCGGGGCGGCCGGGCTGAACGCCGCCCTGCTCCTGGGACGCGCGCGGCGCAGGGTCGTTGTGATCGACGCCGGGGAGCCGCGCAACGCGCCGGCCCGGCACATGCACGGCTTCCTGTCCCGCGACGGGCTGCCCCCGTCCGAGCTGCTGGAGCTCGGACGCGCCGAGATCGCCCGGTACGGCGTGCGGCTCGTCCGGAGCCGGGTCGAGCGGATCGACCACGGTTTCACCGTCCGGCTCGCGGACGGCCAGGTGCTCGACGCCCGCCGCATCCTGGTGGCGACCGGCCTGCGCGACGAGCTGCCCGGCATCCCCGGGATCCGCGAGCGGTGGGGCCAGGACGTGCTGCACTGCCCCTACTGCCACGGCTACGAGGTACGCGACCAGCCCCTCGCCGTGCTCGGCACGCACCCGGGAGCGGTGCACCAGGCCCTGCTGCTGCGCCAGTGGAGCGACGACGTGCTGTTCCTGCGGCACACGCTGGACCTGGCGGCGGAGGACCGGGAACGCCTGGAGTGCCACGGCGTACGCGTCGTCGAGGGCACGATCGCCCGCCTCGCCGTCGAGGACGACCGGCTGCGCGGCATCGAGCTCGCCGACGGCCGCGCCATCCCCCGCGCCGCCGTCTTCCTCTTCCCGCGCATGGTGCCGCAGGACGAGCTGCTGACCGGCCTGGGCTGTGCCAGGGACGACAGCGGCTGGACCGTCACCGACCGCACCGGCCGTACCAGCGTGTCCGGCGTCTGGGCGGCCGGCAACGTCGTCGACCCGCGCGCCCAGGTCGTCACCGCGGCGGGGATGGGGTCGGCCGCCGCCTTCGCCATCAACGGCGACCTGACGGAGGAGGACGTGCGGCGTTCCGTCGAGCGACGCGTCCTGGACGGTGAGAGCCGATGAGCGCCGGCACCGTACGGGTCGCGCGGCGGGGCAGGCTGCCCCTGGGGGTCTACCTGCTGTCGCTGAGCCTGTTCGCGATGGGCAGCGCGGAGTTCCTGCTCGCCGGCGTGCTGCCGGCCATCGCCGGCGACCTGCGGATCACGCTGTCCTCCGCCGGGGCGCTGATCTCGGCGTTCGCCGCCGCCGTGGTCGTCGGCGGCCCGCCCCTGGCCATCGCGACGCTCCGCTGGCCGCGGCGGGCGACGCTGGTGGCCACGCAGGCGGCCTTCGCCGCGTGCGTGGTGGCCGGCGTCCTGACCGACAGCTACGCGGTGCTGCTGGTGACCCGCTTCCTGTCCGGCCTCGCCTACGCGGGGTTCTGGGCGGTCGCGGCGGTCACCGCGATCAGCCTGGTCCCGCCCGGCCGCGCGGCGCGCGCCTCGGGCGTCGTCGTCAGCGGCCTCAGCCTCGCGATGGTGGCCGGCGGCCCGGCCGGCACGCTGATCAGCTACTTCACCGGATGGCGTGGCGGCTTCTGGGCCGTGGCCGCCCTCACCGTCGCCGGCGCGCTCCTGACGTTCGTGGCGCTGCCCGCCTCCCGCGCGCGCGGCGGCGCCGGCATCCGGGACGAGCTGCGCACCATGCGGCGTCCCCAGCTGTGGATCGTGTACGCCGCCACCCTCCTCAGCACCGCCGCCTACATGATCACCTTCAACTACCTGGCCGCGCTCCTCACCGACGTCACCCGCATGCCCGGGGTCTGGATCCCCGCGGTCCTGACGCTGTTCGGCGCCGGCGCCTTCATCGGGCTGTCCATCGGAGGCAGGATCGCCGACCGGCTGCCCACCCACGCGCTCCTGGCCGGCGCCCTGGGGATCCTGGCCGGCTCCGTGCTGCTCGGGGCCTTCGCCCGGCACGCGGTGGCCGTCGTCCCCCTCGTGCTGCTGCTGGGTGTCGCCGGATTCGTGCTGAATCCGGCGATCTACGGGCGGGTGTTCGCCATCGCGGGCCAGGCGCCCACGCTGGCCGGCGCCACCACCGTCTCCGCCTTCCAGCTCGGCATCAGCCTCGTCCCCGCCTTCGCCGCCCTCGTGCTCGACGCCGGCGCCAGTGGCGACGGGATGGGCGGGGTCGGCGCGGGCGGGGTCGGCGCCATCCCGTGGCTGGGCGCGGGCCTGGCGGCCCTCACGACAGTGCCCGTCCTGCTCGACCGCATGATGTCGCGCCGGCGAGCCTAGCCGTCCCCGAAGGGCTGGGTGCCCTCGTCGATGGTGGTGCTGTCATCGGGATCGCCGCCGTCGTCCGCCGTCTCGTCGCCACCGTCCCCTGGCGGGTCGTCGCCCGCGTCGCCGTCGTCCGGGCCGGCGCAGGCGGGGTCGGCGGCGCAGGCCGGGTCGTCGCCGACGTCCTCGGACGGGTCCCGCGTCGGCTTCGGCGTCGGCTTCCGCACCAGGTCGTGCGGCCTGCCGCCGAAGACGGGCGCGGGGAAGGGCTCGACCGGCTTGTTCGCCATCGCGATCGCCATGAAGTCACGCCAGATCCTGGTGGGCGTGCCCGCGCCCTGGATGTCGCCGAGCGAGACCTCCTTCCGCAGGGCGTGGCCGTTGGCGTCCTTGACGACCTTCCGCGTCTTCGGGTCGATCCGCGGAACCTCCTTGTACATCCCGACGGCCGACGAGAGCCGCGGGGTGTAGCCGACGAACCAGGCCTCCTTGTTCTCGTTGTTGGTGCCGGTCTTGCCGGCGATCGGGTGCCCGCCGGGCAGCGCGGTGCCCCTGGCGGTGCCGTACTTGACCACCTGCTGCATCGCGTAGGTGGCGTCGGCGGCGGTGTCCGGGCTGATGACCGTCCTGGACCGGCCCGTCTCCTTCATGACGGTCTTCCCCGTGTACGCCTTGACCGACAGGACCACGTGCGCGTCGCGGTGGACGCCGCCGTTGGCGAAGATGCCGTACCCGGTGGCCTGCTCGACCGGGGTGACCAGGCCGGCTCCGATGGACATGCCGTACGCGTGATCCTCGATGGCCCGCTCCAGGTCGTCCTTGTCGATCCCGGCACCCTCGGCGATCCTCGCGACCTCCTGCAGGCCGACCTCCTGCGCCATCGTGGCGAACGCCGTGTTCACCGACTCGGCGGTGGCCCGGTCGATCTGCACGGCCGCGCCCACGTCGTGCGAGTTGCCGATCGGCTTGGTGCCCGGCAGCGTGACCGGCCCGTCGCCGGACACGTAGCTCCTGAGGCTGTACCCCTTCTCCAGCCAGGCGGCCAGCACGTACGGCTTGAAGGCCGACGCCGCCTGCTTGTTGGCGTCGAAGGCGTTGTTGGTGAAGCTCTTCAGGTAGTCGTGGCCGCTGTAGAACGCGAGCACCTGGCCGTTGCGCGGGTCCACGGCGGCCAGGTTCGCGTGGACGTGCTTGTCGCCGACGGCGGCGAGATGGCTCTCCACCGTCTTCCTCGCGGCCGCCATCAGCTTCTTGTCGAACGTCGTCGTGACGCGGTAACCCTCCTTGCGCAGGCGCTCCCTGCTGATCCCCCGCTTGTCCAGCTCGCGCTGCACGATGTCGACCATGTAGCCGTTGGCGCCCTTGAGGGTCTCCTTCTTGTCCAGCGGGGCGAGCTTGGGGAACCTCGCCGTCCTGGGCAGTTGCCCGTACTTCGCCGGGTCGACGATCGCCATGCCGCGGACGGCGTAGTCGAACCGCTCCCGGGTCGGCGCCCAGTTCTTCTCCGCCTCCGCCTTGTCGAACCTGTCCGGGCTCTGGATCCGGCCTGCCAGGTACGCGCCCTCGGCGAGGGTCAGCTCGTCCACGTCCTTGTCGAAGTACGCCTGGGCGGCGGCCTGGATGCCGTCCGCGCCGCGGCCGAAGTAGATCGTGTTGAGGTAGATGGCCATGATCTCGTCCTTGGACATCTCCTTGCCGGCGCGGATCGACACGAAGATCTCCAAGACCTTGCGCTTGAGCGTCCGCTCCTGGCTCAGGCCGTCGTAGTAGGCCCGCGCCATCTCCTGCGTGATCGTCGAACCGCCCTGGACCTGCTGGCCGCTCACCGTGCTCCACACCGCACGCATGATGCCCGACACCGAGATGCCCGGGTCGGTGCGGAACGTGCGGTTCTCGACGGCGATGAAGGCGTCCTGGACGTGCAGCGGGATCTTGGAGATGGGGACGATCTCGCGCTTGGTGCCGAGTCTGGCGATCTCGGTCTTGCCGTCCCGGTAGTAGATGATGCTGCCCTGCTCGGTGGCCTGCTGCTGGGTCTGCGTGGGCAACGGGGTGTTGGCGTACGCCACCATGATCATGCCGAAGAGGCCGGCCACCAGGACCGTGCAGCCCACGAGCACCATCTTCCAGCTCGGGACATAGCGCTTCCATCCGGTACGGCGAGACCGCCCACCGCCACCCCCGTCCGACCGCCCGCGCCCGCCACCGGGAGCGTTCCCGCCGGCATCCCCGGACACTTCGGCGCCGTTGGCCGGCCCCGTAGGCGTCACGCCCGCAACACCATGAGCGCCGCGGGACGAGTCGCGGCCCGGCATGCCCTCCCGGGACGAGTCGCGGCCCGGCATGCCCTCCCGGGACGAGCCACGGTCCGGCATGCCCTCCCGGGACGCGCGGCGACGCCTGCCTGGACGGGCCGGCGCACCGGACCGCCCCTCGGCGCTCTGGCTGCGGCCGGCCGGCTCCGGCCCGAAGCTGCTGTCACTCACGGCCCGGTCACCCGTTGCCACTCGTGCGACGGTTTCTCGGCGAGCATCGCCAGCACTGCGCTTACACCCTCCCCTAACGGTTAGCCTATAGATAGCGGTTAGCCATAAGGGTGTCAATCGCCCCACCGTCGCGAAGGGCCCTGGCGGCTCGGGCTTCGCGGCACCGCCGGCCCGCCGGATTCGCGGCGAAACGCCCTAGGACCAGGAAACTTCCTCCAGCTCCCCCAAGTCCCGCAGCCCGATCCGCCCCTCCTCCACCAGCACCGCGATCATCGCCAGCCCCTCGTCGAGGGTCACATGCCGCCCGTGGGAGCACCCGGCCGCCGCATCCGGCGTCTCCGCCCAGAGCCGGGTCCCGCCCTCCCACGCGAACTGCAGGACACTCCCCGACGCCCCCTCGTAGGAGGCGAAGGTGCCATCACGCGGAGTCAGCCGGAGCAGCAGATCCCGGCTCTCCTGCGCCGACATGACGACCGGCTCGTCCCCAGCGGCCCAGGAGGGGTCGCAGAAGGTGACCAGCAGCCCCGGCCCGGGCTCGCCGCCGCCGGCCGTTCCCGGATGTTGCGCCAACCACCCGAAGCGCCGCCGCTGCCAGTTCACCCGGACGTGGATCCGCTGCCCGTCGTCCCCGCTCCACTCGACGTGCAGCCCCCGGCGCCGCAGCACCTCGGCGATCTCCACCCCGATCCCACCGCCCGGACCACGCTTTCTCCCCCCACCGAGCTCGCTGGGCCCGAACGCGAGATGGATGCCGCCACCCGCCACAGCCCTCTCGACGTCCTGCTCGTGGTAGAAGACGTAGCCCCGCACCCCGGAAAGCCCGCTGATCTCCCTGCCGATCTCGGCGATCCCGCAGCTCATGCAGCAGGTGTGGTGCTCCCTGGCCAGGATCCCCGCCATCGCGAGCTCTCCCATGGCCAGGCTCAACCGATCGTTGTCCGTGACAGCGGGCCAGCCGGCCTGGGCGGCGAGATGCCCGGCGAACTCCTCGGCCACGACGCCCCTGATCGCCTCGTCCAGCAGGTCCTGGTCCTCGACCTCGTCCATCCAGGTCTCGATCACGCCTCGGACCACCCGCTCGAAGTCGTGACGCCCGGCGGCCACGGCGGTGCGGACCTCCTCCGCGATCTCGTCCCGGACGGACTCATCGATCAGCTGCCATCTGGCGACGTCCATGGCCGATCACTATGCCAGCCGCCTCGACGTTCCGCCGCCGCTCCGAGGAGGCGACCTCCCGCCCCCGGCCGCAGCCGAGGCGAGACCCTGCTGAAGGCCCGTCAGGACTCTGCCGACGGCCCGGACCAGGAGCCCGCCGAGGCCCCGTGCGACGACCTGGACGAGTGCCCCCGGGCGGCCGGGCGCCGAGGACCAGGCCGATGCACGAAGTAGCGCTGCAACACCGGATGCCACCGGTTGGCGGGCAGCTCCCGGAGCGCGGCGACCGCGAGGCAGTACTTGCTCACAGTCACCGGCCGCACCCCCAACCCCCGCAGCACCTTGTCGATCAGCGCCTTCCCGTCCACCGACTTCGACTCCAGCAGCACCAGGTCACCACGCGCCGGACTGCTGCGCTGCCCGTCACGGCACACCAGCCCCGTGTCGCAGGTCAGCCGTGCCGTGCCGGAGCGGTCGATGAGCGTCACCCGCTTGTAGTCGGTGGCCAGCACCGGCTCCAGCGTCTCGGGCGCGATCAGGCGCAGCTCGCTGAGCAGCGTGTCATGGACGAACTCCAGCGCCTGATTCGTGAGCGTGTGGCTCGGCACCCCGTCGTAGGGGATGCGGTGCTTGTCGGTGCTGCCCCGCGCGCCGCTGAGCTTGAGCTCCAGCCACTGGCCGCCCCCGTCGAGATAGGTACGCGTGCGGAGCTTGAACCTGCGCCGCCGATCCTGCCGATGCTGGTGGTAGGTGAGCAGGCCGGGGGTGTCGAAGTAGGTGGAGGTGTAACGGAACTGCCGCCGCCCCTCGATCCGCAACGCGAGGAAGCGGTCGCCCAGCTCCGCCGCGAGCCGCGCCATGGTGGAGGCGGTGACGATGTACTTGCAGTCGACCCGGCTCATCAGCTCCGGCACCTCCTCCAGCCCGACCGCCGGCATCGTGGCGGCTACCCCCGCGAGCAACGCATCCGCGTACGGCTCAGCCATGCGCACCCCTCCCCGTCCATCCGCCCGCCGCCGGCGGGAACCACGTGCGCGCGCCCGCCCTGGATCGCGTCGCCACGTCCGCGGAGCCGCCGCCCACCTCCGCCGATCCCCGCGCGCTCCCGCCGTCCTCGCCCAGGTGACTGCAGGCGTGTCCGGCCGGGGGATCGACAACCCGTCCCGGCTCCCGCGTCACCGCACACCGACCCTCGCGTTGGGGGCCATGAACCGCACGTCCACCACCGTCACGTCCCGCACGTAGTCCACCTGCGTGACCTCGCACTGCAGCACCCGCGCCCGCAACCGGCTCTCCAGATCCACCCGCAACGCCTCGGGGTCGGCGTGCACCACGTCCAGCGTCACGACCTGGTGGCGGGTCCGCCCGAGGAGGCCGGGGTGGTCGGCGATGTACATCACCGCCAGCAGCACCCCGTTCAGCAGGAGCGCCGTCAGCGGCCACGCGCCGGCGATGCCGTTGACCAGGCCCAGCACGATCGCGACGAAGTAGTAGGCGATCTCCTGCTGCGTGATCTCGCTCGATCGCAGCCGGATGATGGACAGCACGCCGAACAGCCCGAAACCGACGGCGATGTCGACCCGCTGGACCAGCAGCAGCGACACGACCGCGAAGATGCCCACGTTCAGCGCGATGTAGGCGAACAGCAGGTCGCGCCGATGGTGGCGGCGGAAGTAGAGGCCGTAGGCGAGCAGCACGATCGCCCCGAGGTCCATCGCCAGTCCTGTTATCACAACCGCTCCTTCCGCAGTGTTCCTGATGAACAGCTTGGTGGTGGGGGGTGAAGCGGTGGTGAGCTGACGATTAGGCGACTCTCATGCGGTAGCCCGTGCCCCGGACGGTCTCGATGCGGTCGGCGCCGATCTTGCGGCGCAGGTAGCGGACGTAGACGTCCACCACGTTCGACCCGGGATCGAAGTCGAACCCCCACACGTGGCTGAGCAGCTGCTCGCGCGTCAGCACCTGGTCGGGATGGCGGCAGAAGATCTCCGCCAGGGCGAACTCCCTGGTCGACAGGTCCACCGCCCGGTCCCCGACGTACACCCGCCTCGTCCGCAGATCGAGCGACAGGTCGGACACCCGCAACACGGTCACCTCGGGCGTACGGTCGGCCCGCAGCCGCAACCGCACCCTGGCCAGGAGCTCCTCGAAGGCGAAGGGCTTGGCGATGTAGTCGTCGGCACCGCCCTCCAGCCCCGCCACCGTGTCGCTCACGCTGTCACGCGCGGTCAAGATGATCACAGGGATGGTCACCATGGACTCGCGCAACCGCCGCAACACCGTGAACCCGTCGCTCAACGGCAACCCGATGTCCAGGATGAGCAGGTCGAACCCGCCCGCGCTGGCCAGATCGTACGCCGCGACCCCGTCTCCCACCACGGCGGTCACGAAGCCGTTGGCCCGCAACCCCTTCTCCACGAATGAGGCGATCCTGGCCTCGTCCTCGGCGATCAGAATCCGGTTCAACTCAGCCTCCACAGCTCCCATAGCGGAAGAGACATGACAAAACAGGCCCCTCCCCCGGGAGCCTCCGTCACCTTCACAGTGCCTCCATGGGCCTGGGCGATGGACCTGACGATGGCCAGACCGAGGCCGGCCCCGTCGTGCGCCCCGGTGCGCCCGGCACCGCGGACGAACCGCCCGAAGATCCGCTCCCGCTCGGCCGGCGCGACCCCCGGGCCGCTGTCGCGTACCCACAGCTCGACGCGCCCGTCACGCACGGCGGAGCCGACGGCGATCAGGTCACCGTCGGCGGTGTGGCGCACGGCGTTCGCCACGAGCTGCATGAGCGCCTGCGTGAGGCGATGCCGGTCGGCGGGCAGCCGCGCCTCGGCCACCTCGTCGACCCGCCACTGGCGATCGCCCAGCGCCCGGGCCTTGGCGACCACGCTGACCGTCAGATCGGCCAGCTCGACGTTGTCCAGCGCCAGGAACCCCGGCTGCTCCGCCTTCGCCAGGGTGAGCAGGTCGTCGACGATGCGGTTCATCCGGTCGAGCTCGTCGGTGACCAGGGCGAGGGTCTCGGCGCGATCGTCGGGGTCGTCGCTCATCAGCTCCAGGTGACCGCGGATGACCGTGATCGGCGTACGCAGCTCGTGACCGGCGTCGTCCATGAAGTGGCGCTGAACCACGAAGGCGTGTTCGAGCCGGTCGAGCATGTGGTTGAACGTCGAGGCGAGCGCCGCCACGTCGTCGTCGCCCGGCACGTCCAGGCGGCGGGTCAGGTCGCTGGAGTCGCTGATCTGCTCGGCCGTCTGGCGGACGAGCCGCACCGGCGCCAGCACCTGCCCCGCGACGAACCAACCGGCCGCCCCCGCCAGCCCCATGGCCGCCAGCGCGGACAGCCCGAGCGCACCCACCGCGTCGACGATGTCGTCGCGGTTGAGATCGTAGAAGTGCGCCACGACGAAGTGCCCGCGCCGGGAGTCTCCGGCCACGCTCACCGGGATCACCGCATAGTGGACCGTTCCCTTGCTGGTCTCCATCTCGTGACGTTCGACCCGGGTCGCCGTGGCCATCCGGGCGAGGAGCTTCTCGTCGGTGTCGAGGCGCACGGGGGGCGGCAGCGCGGTGATCCTGTGGGCCTTGCCGTCGAGGATGCTGAAGAAGGTCTCCCACCGGTCGGGCGCGTTGAGCTGGAGGTATCCGATCATCAGGTCTTCGACGTCGGTCAGGGGCCGCCCCGTCTGGAGGTCGTACGCGGTGGCCGCGTACCGCCGGAGCTTCTCGACCTCGTTGCCCAGCTCGAGGTCCATCCGGTGGTCGAGGCGGGTCAGCAGGGTGGACCAGGTCACGGAGACGGCGACTGTCAGGGCGATACCGACGACGACGAGCATCCAGCCCACGATCCGGGCACGGGCGCTCAGCCGCATGTGACCTCCCCATCAGTCGTCGCCGTCATCGTCGCCACCACCATCATCGTCGTCACCATCATCGCCGCCCCCCGGCCTCGGGGAGGGCGGCTTGACCGGCTCGGCCTTCGTCTTGCGCGGCGTCGGCCGCTCGCTGCGGACCGGCTCCCCGCTCTTGACGGCCCCCGGGCTCGCCCCGGGTGACGCCTCTCCCGCCCGCGCGGGCTCGGACGTGCCCGCCTGCCCTGTTCGTGCGGGGTCGGGCACGCTCCCCTCATCCTCGCTCCGTACGGACCTGGACGCGCTGCCGGTGCCGGGCGAGGACGACGGCGAGACCACGACGGGCCCGCCCAGGTCCAGCTCCTCGTCGGCCGCCTGCACCAGCCCCACCGACACGACCCCGGCCGCCGCCACCAGCAGGGCGAGGAGGATCACCGTTCCCCGATGTTTCATGCGCTCACCCTGACGCCCTTCGAGGAGACCACGCTGAGGCCCAGATGAGAAACCTCTCATCTGGGCCTCGGCCCACTCCAGCAGTAGAATCATGTTCTGTGCGTGCGGGTGGCGGGCACGGCCCGCTCGTGCGAGGCGACCGCGCGGGCACGGGCAGTCGCGAGCGCCCGCGCGACCGTGCCGGTCCCCGGGCCGGGCGAGCACGGGTGCGGGTCGCCGGTCCGGTTCGGTGGTGGCTGGAGGGAGAGCACTCATGCTGGTACGGGACAAGGTCGTCGTCGTCACGGGGGCCGCGAGCGGGATCGGCCGCGCGCTCGCGCTCAGGTTCGCCGCCGAGGGCGCGTCCGGCGTGGTCGTGGCGGACCTCGACGAGGCGGGCGCCGCCGCGGTGGCCAAGGAGATCGGCTCGCGGGCCGTCCCCGTGCGCGTGGACGTCTCCTCGGAGCCGGAGGTGGCCGCGCTCGCCGACACCCCGTTCGGCCCGGTGGACCTGTTCTGCTCCAACGCCGGCATCATCGGCGGCCACGGCCTGGACGCCCCCGAGCAGGAGTGGAGCCGCCTGTACGCGGTCAACGTGATGGCCCACGTGTACGCCGCCCGCGCCGTCGTGCCCTCCATGGTGGCCAGGGGCGGCGGCTACCTGCTCAACACGTGCTCGGCCGCGGGCCTGATCAGCTGCCCCGGCGACGCCCCGTACGCGGTGACGAAGGCGGCGGCGGTCGCGTTCGCCGAGTGGGTGGCCATCCACTACGCCTCCCAGGGCGTCAAGGTCAGTGTCCTGTGCCCGCAGGGCGTGCAGACCGCGATGCTGGAGCACGGCATCGACACCGACCACCTGACGGCCAGGGCGGTACGCGCGTCGGGCACCATCCTGGACCCCGCGGACGTGGCGACGGCGGTCATCGACGGCCTGGCCGCCGAGCGTTTCCACATCTTCCCGCACCCGGAGGTCGCCGAGTACGCCCGCCGCAAGGCCGAGGACCCGGACCGCTGGCTGACCGGCATGTCCCAGTTCGTCACCTCCCTGCAGCCCTGAGCGCCTCCGGCGGCAAGCCCCGTGTGACTTCTGTGGCGTTTGAGGTTTGACAAGGCCGGTTAAGTTTCCGGGGATGAACCTGTGGGAGTACGTCGAGGATCGATGGGACCTCATCGTCTTCGAGACCGTGCAGCACGCCAGCATGGTCGCCCAGTGCGTGCTGGTCGCGGCCGTCCTCGGCGTGCTCATCGGCGTGGCCACCTACCGCCGCCCCAGGCCGTCGGCCTTCGCCACGTCGGCCGCCGGAGTGGTGTTCACGATCCCGTCGCTGGCCATGCTCGGCCTGCTGATCCCCCCGCTCGGCCTCGGCGTGGCGCCGAGCGTGACCGCGATCGTGCTGTACGCGCTGCTGCCGATCATCCGCAACACCGTCGTCGGCCTGCGCGGCGTGGACCCGGCGCTGGTCGACGCCGCCCGCGGCATCGGCATGAGCCGCCGCAGATCGCTCACCAGGGTGGAGCTCCCGCTGGCCTGGCCGGTGATCCTGACCGGCATCCGGGTCGCCACACAGCTCGCGATGGGCATCGGCGCCGTGGCCGCGTACGTCTCCGGCCCCGGCCTCGGCGAGCAGATCTTCTCGGGCCTGGCCAGGCTGGGCGGCGCGAACGCGGTCAACTCCGCCCTGACCGGCACGATCGGCGTGGCGATCCTCGCGCTCCTCTTCGACGGCTTCTTCGTCCTGCTCGGCCGGTTCACCACGCCGGGGAGGGGGGTCGTCCGTGCCTGACCAGGCGGCCACCGGCGGCGTGCCGATCGAGCTGCGGAAGGTCACCAAGGCGTTCCCCGGCGGCGGCGAGCCGGCCGTCCAGGAGCTGGACCTGAACATCCCGGCAGGCGAGATCGTGGTCCTGCTCGGCCCCTCGGGCTGCGGCAAGACGACCACCATGCGCATGATCAACCGCCTGATCGAGCCGACCTCGGGCGACATCCTCATCGGCGGCCAGAACTCCCGCGACATCGACCCCGACCGCCTGCGCAGGCACATCGGGTACGTGATCCAGCAGGCCGGCCTGTTTCCGCACATGACGGTGGCCGCCAACGTCGCCCAGGTGCCGAAGATGCTCGGCTGGGACCGCAGGCGCATCGCCGAGCGCGTGGACGAGCTGCTCACCCTGGTGGGCCTGGAGCCGGGGCTGTTCCGCGACAACTACCCGCGCCGGCTCTCCGGCGGCCAGCAGCAGCGCGTCGGCGTGGCCAGGGCGCTGGCCGCCGACCCGCCCGTGCTGCTCATGGACGAGCCGTTCGGCGCGCTCGACCCCATCAGCCGCGAGCGCATCCAGGACGAGCTGCTGCGCCTGCAGGAGGAGCTGGCCAAGACGATCGTGTTCGTCACCCACGACGTGGACGAGGCACTCAAGATCGGCGACCACATCGCGATCATGCAGCGCCCCGGCCACGTCGTGCAGTACGCCAGACCGGCCGAGATCCTCACGAACCCGGCCAGCGAGTACGTCGAGCAGTTCCTCGGCGGCGGCTCCTCGATGCGGCTGCTGCGCCTGACCCAGGTGGGCGACATCGAGCTGGACCAGGTGCCGTACGCGACGGAGGACATGGACGCGCGCGACCTGGTGCGCGAGGTCGAGCTCGACGGCCGCGGCTACGCGCTGGTCCTCGACGGCATGCGCCGCCCGCTCAGGTGGGTCGCCCTGAGCGACCTCGAAGGTGTCCACGGCCCGGTCGGCACGGCCGGCGAGCCCATCACCGGCTCGATCGGCCACCGCATGACCTTGCAGGACGCCCTGGAGACGCTGCTCAACGCCGACACCGACTTCCTGCCCGTGCTCGGCAGGCGCAGGGCGTACGCGGGGGCGCTGTCGCTGGCGACGGTGCAGAACGCGATCCAGAGCATCAAGGCCCGCGAGCGGGAGCGCCGCCTGCGCAGGGGCGAGGCCCCGTGACGGTCGAGAGCGCGGCGGCCAGGGAGGCCACCACCCCCGAGCCGCGGATCGGGCGGTCGTGGCACGTGCTCCTGCCGCCGCTGTGCTACCTGGTCGTCGGCGTCGCGATGGTCGTCTACACGCAGGTGGTGCCGCTCGACAGCATCGAGCGGGGCTCGCTGAACCTGACGTTCCTCCTCAGACGCACCTGGGAGCACATCCAGCTCGTGTTCTTCTCGACGGTGCTGGTGCTGGTGGTGGCGCTGCCGCTGGGCGTGCTGCTCACCAGGCGGGCGCTGCGCAGGGCGACGCCCGTGGTGCTGTCCCTGGTGAACCTGGGCCAGGCCACCCCGGCGGTCGGCCTGGTGGTGCTGCTGGCAGTGCTGTTCAGCATCGGGTTCTGGACGGCGGTGGTCGCGTTGTTCGCCTACAGCCTGCTGCCGACGCTGCGCAACACGATGGTGGGCGTCGAGCAGGTGGACCCGCGGCTGGTGGACGCGGGGCGGGGCATCGGCATGTCGGCGGCCGGGGTGCTGTTCAAGGTGGAGCTGCCGATGGCGGTGCCGGTGATCCTGTCGGGGGTGCGCACCACGCTGGTGCTGAACGTGGGCACGGCGGGCATCGCGGCGTTCATCGGCTCCGGCGGGCTCGGCGATCTGATCACCGCGGGGGTGAGCACGCAGCGCAACCTGGTGCTGGTCACGGGGTGCGTGCTGATCGCGGTGCTCGCGCTGTTCATCGACTGGCTGGCCGGGCTCGCGCAGCGTTACCTGTCGCCGAAGGGGCTCTCGTGAGGGTGCTCATGGCGGTGCTGCTGCTCGTCGCGGTCACGGCGTGCGGGCTGCGGCCGGCGTCGTCGTTCGTGCCGCCGGTCGAGCCGGGCAGCATCCGGCCGGTGCCCGGCCTCGAAGGCGCGCGGATCCGGGTGACGTCGAAGGAGTTCACGGAGCAGCTCGTGCTCGGCAAGATCGCGGTGCTCGCCCTCACCGCCGCCGGCGCGGACGTGGCCGACCAGACGAACGTGCAGGGCAGCGTGAACGCGCGCGCCTCGCTGACCAGGGGCGACGCCGACCTGATGTGGGAGTACACCGGCACCGGCTGGATCACCTACCTCGGCCAGGCGAAGCCGATCCCGGATCGCACACGGCAGTACGAGGCCGTACGCGACCTGGACCTGCGCGAGAACGGCATCGTCTGGCTGCCACCGGCCCCGCTGAACAACAGCTACACGATCGGCGTCACCCGAGCCACGGCCGAGAGGTACGGGCTGAGGAAGATCTCGGACATGACGAAGGTCCCCGTGGCGCGGCGCACGTTCTGCGTCGACCACGAGACCTTCGGCCGCGACGACGGCTTCCTCGGCATGCTCAGGGGCTACGGCCTGACCTACGGCAAGGAGGTCCCGAGGGGGAACGTGCGCAGGCTGTCGGTCGGCGTCCTGTACAACTCGGTCGCCGGCGGCCAGTGCACGCTCGGCATGGTCACCACGACCGACGGCCGGATCAAGGCCCTCGACCTGGTCCTGCTGGAGGACGACAGGCACTTCTTCCCGCTGTACAACGCGGCGGTGACCCTGCGCCGCCCGGTCGCCGACGCGCATCCGGAGATCGCCCGGATCTTCGCGCCGATCAGCGCGAGGCTGACCGACGACGTGATGCGCGCCCTCAACGCCCAGGTGGACGTGGACGGCGACGTGCCCGTGCTGGTGGCCCGCGACTGGCTCAGGTCACAGGGATTCGTGAAATAGCTGGCGTTAGGCATACCCGATCAAGGGCAGGCCGCTGGACATGTCGCAAACACCACCACCCCAGAAACAGCCCTATCCGGGCCACACCGGCGAGATGGCGCCGGAGCCGCGCGACGAGATGCGCGACTACGTGGGCCGTGACCTGCTCAGCGGCAAGAAGGCACTGATCACCGGCGGCGACTCGGGCATCGGCAGGGCGGTCGCGGTGGCGTTCGCCAAGGAGGGCGCGGACGTCGCGATCGCGTACCTGAGCGAGCACGAGGACGCCGCGCACACCCGCAAGCTGGTCGAGGAGGCCGGGCGGCGCTGCGTGCTGCTGCCCGGCGACCTGGGCGACCGCGCCCACTGCGCCTCGGTGGTGGAGCAGGCGGTGTCCGAGCTGGGCGGCCTGGACGTGCTGGTGAACAACGTGGCCTACCAGGAGCCCGTGAGCGGCCTGGAGGAGCTGGACGACGAGCAGTGGGAGCACACGTTCGCGGTCAACATCCACAGCTACTACCGCGTCACGAAGGCCGCGCTCCCGCATCTGCGCGAGGGCGCGGCCATCGTGAACACCTCGTCGATCAACGGCCTGCGCGGCAACAAGTCGCTGATCGACTACGCCGCCACCAAGGGCGCCATCAACGCCTTCACCTACTCCATGGCGCAGAACCTGGTCGAGCGCGGCATCCGGGTGAACGCCGTCGCGCCGGGACCGGTGTGGACGCCGCTGATCCCGGCGACCATGCCGGAGGAGAAGGTGGAGAAGTTCGGCAAGCAGGTGCCGATGGGGCGGGCCGCCGATCCGGACGAGATCGCCCCTTCGTACGTCTTCTTCGCCTCCAACCGGCTGTCGTCGTACTACACGGGCGAGGTGCTGGCCCCGATCGGCGGCGAGACGCTGCCGGGTTAGGCCCGGCCCGCGTCCTTGACGGACACGATCGAGGCGGTCTGGAACGTCTTGTGCCCCTTGCCGTCGCCGCCGACGGCCGCCCGGTTGCGAAGACCGGCCATACGAGCAGCGAAGGACACGAGAGATCCTCTCTTCCGGTGGTCGCGGGAATCCCCGGCGCTCGCCATGCCGCGCCGGGCTCACCTGTCACGTTGCCACCGGAAGAGCCGGACACCACGTCATCTCTGTCCAGACCTGCGGTTTCGGACATGGGACAAAGGGTCACTCCACGTAGATGTTGCCGCCGAGCCGGCGGAACTCGGCCGCCTTCTCCGCGTACCCCGCCTGCCTGATCTCGTGGCTGATCCGCATCGAGCAGAACTTGGGCCCGCACATCGAGCAGAAGTGCGCGGTCTTGGCGGGCGCGGCCGGCAGCGTCTCGTCGTGGAACGAGCGCGCCGTCTCGGGGTCCAGCGACAGGTCGAACTGGTCCTCCCAGCGGAACTCGAACCGCGCGTCCGACAGCGCGTCGTCCCACGCCTGGGCCTGCGGGTGGCCCTTAGCCAGGTCCGCGGCGTGCGCGGCGATCTTGTACGTGATCACGCCGGTCTTGACGTCGTCCTTGTCCGGCAGGCCGAGATGCTCCTTGGGGGTGACGTAGCAGAGCATGGCCGTGCCGTACCAGCCGATCATGGCGGCCCCGATGCCCGAGGTGATGTGGTCGTAGCCGGGCGCGATGTCCGTCACGAGCGGGCCGAGCGTGTAGAACGGGGCGTCGTCGCAGAGCTCGCGCTGCAGGTCGACGTTCTCCTTGATCTTGTGCATGGGCACGTGGCCCGGCCCCTCGATCATCACCTGGACGTCGTGCTCGCGGGCGATCCCCGACAGCTCGCCCAGCGTGCGCAGCTCGGCGAACTGGGCCTCGTCGTTGGCGTCCGCGATCGAGCCGGGACGCAGGCCGTCACCCAGCGAGTACGACACGTCGTAGCGGGCCAGGATCTCGCACATCTCGGCGAAGTTCTCGTACAGGAAGCTCTCGCGGTGGTGCGCCAGGCACCAGGCGGCCATGATGGAGCCGCCGCGCGAGACGATGCCGGTCTTGCGCCCGGCGGTCAGCGGCACGTGCGCCAGCCGCACCCCCGCGTGCACGGTCACGTAGTCGACGCCCTGCTCGCACTGCTCGATCAGCGTGTCGCGGTAGACCTCCCACGACAGCAGCTCCGGCCGGCCCTTGACCTTCTCCAGCGCCTGGTAGATGGGCACGGTGCCGACCGGGACGGGCGAGTTGCGCAGGATCCACTCGCGGGTCTCGTGGATGTCGGCGCCGGTGGACAGGTCCATGATCGTGTCGGCGCCCCAGCGCGTGGCCCAGGTCATCTTCTCGACCTCCTCCTCGATGGAGGAGGTGACGGCGGAGTTGCCGATGTTGGCGTTGATCTTCACCAGGAAGTTGCGGCCGATGATCATCGGCTCGGACTCGGGATGGTTGACGTTCGCGGGGATGATGGCCCGGCCCGCGGCGACCTCCTCGCGTACGAACTCGGGGGTGACGCCCTCGCGCACGGCCACGAACTCCATCTCCCTGGTCACCAGCCCGCGCCGGGCGCACCCGACCTGCGTGACCGGCTGCCCCGCCTCCTCGCGCTCGCGGATCCACCGCTCGCGCAGGCGCGGCAGTCCGCGCCGCAGGTCCGGCTCGTAGGTGGGGTCGGTGTACGGGCCCGAGGTGTCGTACAGGGTCACCGACGAGCCGTTCGACAGGTGCACCTGGCGCATCGGCACCCGCAGCTCACCGGTGTAGACCTTGGAAAAGCGCGCGTTCGTCATCGCGCAAACTCCCTTCGCCGGCATTATCCGGAGCAGGTTCTGGCGGTCGGCGGCTGTCAGCCGTCCTCTCAGCCCGGTCCCCACCGGGCTCCCGCGTTGGACGGCGGTGATCGTACCCACGCCCCACCACGCCCGAAACCTCG
Organism: Nonomuraea sp. NPDC050202; assembly: GCF_040656115.1. NCBI lineage: Bacteria > Bacillati > Actinomycetota > Actinomycetes > Streptosporangiales > Streptosporangiaceae > Nonomuraea > Nonomuraea sp. NPDC050202. Next base: position 97,278 of record NZ_JBFALF010000033.1, read on the forward strand.
CCGCGGAGGTTTGGCGATCGCCGTGAGCGGTACGGTCCCCATCAGGGGAAACATGAAGAGATTCGCCGCTGTCGCAGGACTACTCGTCGTGATGGCCGCGTCCGGCGCCACCGCAGCCGCCGGGGACGGCATGGATCAGCACGAAGTCAGCCAGGAACAGTACGACACTCTGATCGCCCAGTGCCGCTACTCCGACACGGGAAAGGCGAAGTGCCGTGCCGCGGTCGAGCGCATGTACCGCGTCGGCAGAGCCGACCCGGCGCTCGACTGCCGGACGTACTCCGGCGTGACCGTCTGCGGCACGCTCAAGCTCAGCAAGTCCGAGCGCAGGTGCGCCCGCGACTCCGAGGCACAGGGGCTGCCGTTCCGCCGTGCCGAGGTGGAGTGTTACGCACTGTCATGATCATCGTAGGTGTGGACGGCTCCCGTACCGGGCTGGAGGCCGCCGGCTGGGCCGCCGCCGAGGCCGAGCTGCGGCAGGAGCCGCTGACCGTGGCGCACGCCGTGCCGAAGTGGGTGTGCGAGGGCGCCGTCCACTACGCCGAGGTGGCGCAGTGGATGCGCGACGGCGCCGAGACCGTGCTCACCGCCGCCTGCGACCGCGCGCGACGCGTGTGGCCGCAGGTGCGCATGGAGCGCGTGTTGCTGCCGGGCGACCCCCGCTCGGCGCTGGTCAAGGCGTCCCAGGAGGCCAAGCTGCTGGTGGTGGGCAGCCGGGGGATCGGCGGGGTGCGGGGGCTGCTGATCGGATCGGTCGCGTACGGGGTGGCGGCGCACGCCCGTACGGACGTCGTCCTGATCCACGAGCCGCCCGCGTACCGGCGCGGTGAGATCGTGGCCGGGGCAGACGGCTCACCCGGTGCCACGCGGGCGCTGGAGTTCGCCTTCGCCGAGGCCGAGCTGCGCGGCACGCGGCTGCGGGCCGTACGGGCCTGGGCCTGGCCCCATCCGGGCGGCTTCGAGCCGGCCTCCCGCGAGAGCGAGCAGGACACGCTGCGTGCGCTGAAGGAATCGCTGGCCGGGCACCGGGAGCGGCATCCGGGCGTGCACGTGATCGCGGAGGTCGTGCACGGGCATCCGGTGGAGGTGCTCAAGGAGGCCTCCATGCGCGCCGACCTGCTGGTGGTCGGGTCGCGGGGGCACGGGCAGCTCGCGGGGATGCTCATCGGCTCGATCAGCCAGGCCCTGCTGCACCACGCGCCGTGCCCGCTCGCGGTGGTACGCCGCTGAAAGTTACATCCGTACTCCCAGGTCAGCACCGCGCCATGATCGTCGCGCTTCCCGGCGCCGAGCCGCCGCTCCTACGATCTGCGCAGGCTTACGACGGGAGAGCACACGATGCGCAGCAAGACCGGCTCCGTGCTGGCCGCGCTGGCGGCCCTGGCCGCGGCGGTGTTATTCGCCACCGCGACGGCCACGGCCAGCGCCGCCCCCATCAGGATCATGCCCCTGGGCGACTCGATCACCGGATCCCCCGGCTGCTGGCGGGCCCTGCTCTGGAACCGCCTCCAGAGCGCCGGCCACACGAACATCGACTTCGTCGGCACCCTCCCGCCGCAGGGTTGCGGGGTGGCCCACGACGGCGACAACGAGGGACACGGCGGCTACCTCGCGACCAACGTGGCCGGCCAGAACCTGCTGCCCGGCTGGCTCTCCGCCACGCGGCCCGACATCGTGCTGATGCACTTCGGCACCAACGACGTGTGGAGCAACATCGCGCCGGCGACGATCCTCGGCTCCTTCACCACGCTGGTGAACCAGATGCGTTCCAGCAACCCGAACATGAAGATCCTCGTCGCCAAGATCATCCCGATGAACCCGTCCTCCTGCGCCGAATGCGCCCAGCGCACCGTGAACTTCAACAACGCCATCCCCGCCTGGGCCGCCGCGACCACCACCCCGCAGTCGCCGATCGTCGTGGTGGACCAGTGGACCGGCTTCAGCACGAGCACCGACACCTACGACGGGGTGCACCCGAACGCCTCGGGTGACCAGAAGATGTCCGACAAGTGGTACCCGGCGCTGGTGGACGCCCTGGCCGGCGGCGGCACCGCCACGCCCACCGTCACCACCACCACGCCTCCGCCCCCGGGTGGATGCGCGGCCACGTACAAGACCACCGGGCAGTGGCAGGGCGGCTTCCAGGGCGAGGTCACCGTCACCAACACCGGAACCACGTCCAGGTCCGCGTGGACCGTGGCGTGGACGTACGCGGGCGGTCAGCAGATCACCCAGCTCTGGGGCGGCACGCTGAGCGCGAGCGGGTCCTCGGTGACCGTGCGCAACGCCTCGTGGAACGGCCTGCTCGCGCCCGGGGCATCGACCACGTTCGGGTTCCTGGGCTCCTGGAACGGCACGAACACCGCCCCCACGCCTAGCTGCTCGTGACGGCGGCCTCGTTGCTCGTAACGGGGGGCTTGTCGCCCGTGGCGGCGGCCCCGTCGCCCGTCATGGGGGCTTCGTCGCCCGTCATGGGGGCTTCGTCGCTCGTCACGGGGGCTTCGTCGCTCGTCACGGGCGCCAGGCGGGGCGCTGCCAGCCGTACGTAGTCGTCGGTGGCCAGCGCCACGGAGCGGTCGAGCCTGGCGGCGTTGAAGTACAGCTCGGGCTGGTCCAGCAGGGAAGGATCGGCGACCAGCTCGAGCCGGGGATCGTAGCTGAACGGCAGCACGGTCCCGCTCACGCTGCCCGCCAGTTCCTCGGCCTTCTCCGTGCCAGCGAAGGCCACGTACGTGCCGCCGAGCAGCGCCTTGACGGCCTGCAGATCGAGCCGGGCGTCGCCGGGCACGACGGCCAGCACGTACCGGGTCTGCTTCTTGCCGATCTTCACCATCACGATCAGGCACTTGGCGGCCTGCGAGACGTCGTGCCCGCGCAGCGCGCTGACCAGCTCGGTCCGCCCCTCGGGCGCGTGGTCGATCAGCCGGTAACGCGCTCCCGCGGCGTCCATGTCGGCGATCAGGCGCTCGTAGGCGGCGTACGGCTCACCAGTCACTGCTCAACAACTCCTTCGCCGCGGCGATCCGGCCTTCGTCACGCTGGTAGAACACCCACTGCTTGATCTTCCGGCCACGGATCAGGCCCGCCTTGGCGAGCACCTTGAGATGCTCGCCGCAGGTCGGCTGGCTCACACCCAGCTTCTCGGCGATGAACAGCGAGCACACGCCGTCACGGACGAGGTCGCCGTCGCGCTGCGGCCGGAAGTGCCGCTCGGGCTCGCGCAACCACTCCAGGATCAGCAGCCTCTTGTCATTGGCCAGCGCCTTGACCAGGTCGACGTCCAGCACGCCACCATTATGGCAATTAGCTAATTACCTGTCCAGGGCCTCTATCGGGAGGCCTGCACCACAGGCACCCCTTCACTGGCCTGCACCAGCACGAACCCCTGCCCCCTGAACGCGAGCTGCATGGCCTCCCCGCTCCCCCGGCCGATCAACGCCCCCACCTTCATCGTCCGGTTGACCCCGACCTGCAGCCCAGCGCTCCAGCACACCGCGGACTGCCCGTCCGCGAACGTCGGCATACGCGCCACGTCCAGCAGCACCGGCGTGCCATGCGTGGTCACGGCCACCCACCCCGTGCCCGTCACCGTGGTGTTGAACAGCCCGCCGGCAGCCACCCCGGCCCCCTGGACCCGCTGGATGTCCCAGGAGAGCTGCGGCTGGAAGGCCAGCAGGTTGCGCCCGTTGACCGTGATCCCCTCGTTCTCCAGGTAGAACAGGTGGATGTCGTCGGCGTTGTCGGCCAGGTAGAGCAGGCCCTCACCGCGTACCCGCATCAGCGAGGCGCCCTCGCCCGTCATCGCCTTCTTGAACATCTTCCCGAGCCCGCCGGAGCCCTCGTAGTCGAAGTCCATCTGCCCCTGGAAGGCGACCATGGACCCCTGCTTGGCCAGCACCTCGTGGGGCAACTGGACCCGCAACATCTTGCCGTTCTCCAGCGCGAACCCCGGAGGCAACTGCTGAGGATCCAGATTCCGAAATATCGAGCTACGCACGTTCTCAACCCTTTCCTGGCTCTGACCTTGAAGTCTGGCTGCTCACGCCGACGACCGCCGGCCGCGACGTACGCGAGAGTGCCGGTGGCAGGGCGCCAAGCCCCGCTCACAGCCGCGTACGAGCCCCCTCAACCGAACGCATGACGCCCTCGGCGCCACAACCGTCCGTCACCGCCCCCGCCTCGTCGAGCAGCGCCACCGCATCGTCGCGCCGCCCTTCGTCGAGAGCGATATGAGCCAATCCAACCAGGTTCGCCACCACCCCCGCCAGGAACCCGATCCCCCTGCGGAGCCGTACGGCCTTCTCCAGCCGCTCCCGCGCCTCCCCACCACATGCGCCGCCGCGACGCCGAGGTCCGGAGTGCGGACGAGAGCGCCAGCTCGTCACCGGCCCCCCTCGAGACCTCAGGGCACAACTTCACAGCCAGGAGCCGCCGCCCCCAGGCCACCCAGGAGCCGGCAAGGGCCGGCCAGGAGGCGCGAGCCCGACCCGCAGGTCCCGCCCGGTCCCGCCCCTCTCAGACCTCAACCTCAGTCCCGGGACCCGCTCCCCGCCAGATCCCGCACGACCTGGATCAACTCAGCAGGATCGAACGGCTTGGTGAGATACGCGTCCACCCCGATCCCCCGCCCCCGGACCTTGTCGTCATCCTGCGCCCTCGCCGTGATCAGCACGACCTTGATGTGACTGGTGGCCTCCTCCGCCCGCAACCGCTGCGCCGTCGTCCACCCGTCCAGGAACGGCATCATCACGTCAAGCGTGATGACATCCGGCATGACGTCGAGCACCCGCTCCAGACAATCCTGCCCGTCCGTGGCGGTCACGACCTCGAACCCCTCCAGGTTCAGGTTCACCGCGATGAGCTGCCGGATGACCTCGTCGTCGTCTACGACCAGTACTTTCCCAAGAACCTCACCCACGGGCGCAAAGCTAACGTGTAGCGGCCTGGTGACGGGTGGTTTCGCTGGAAGTGTTCACGAGGCTTTATCTGGTGCCGAGTGGTGGTCAGATGCTGGTAGCCTTAACACTCGTTGAGCCCCCTTAGCTCAGGGGATAGAGCACCGGCCTCCGGAGCCGGGTGCGCAGGTTCGAATCCTGCAGGGGGCACACAGAACAAGGGAACCGTCCTGGATCGCCGATCCTCCTTCGGGAGGGTCGGCGATTGCGTTTGTCAGGGCTTTGATCGCTGGCAAGTTGTCCTCCTTGACGGTGATGCGGATGAGCACTTCGTGGGTCTTCACGCGGTAGCGGAGCTCGAGGTTGAAGGCGTCGAAGAGCTTGCGTTGCAGGTTCTCGTCCACGCTGGCCAGGCCAGTGGCGAGCCGAGGAAGCTCCTTGAGTAGATCTTGATCCTCCTCGGGCTCAGCCTTGGCGGCCAGAGCCTTGAGCTCCTCGCTTTTCGCCTTGCGCGTGCGAGCCAGATCGGCGTAGCGACGCTGGAGGCGTTCGCGGAAGTCCCGGTCGATCTCCTCGTCGCCCGTTGGCTCCTGCTCTTCGATCTGGGTCAGAACGTTGTCCTGCCGCCTGCCGCCTGCCGAGATCGAGGATCTCCTTCTTGAGTCGATCGCTGCGAGTGTCGTCGCGCGACGGCTTCGGGCGCAGTTGGTCGCGCAAGATCCCGATACGTTGGTCGCTGAAGACGCGCGTGGCGAAGAACTCATGCACAAGATCAGAGAGGTCGTCTTCCCGTACCCACAGGCTCTTGGGGTGACTGGCGTACCAATCGCGGCGATCCTTGTGGTGACGCATATCGGGCTCACAGGCGTAGTACGCGACCTTGTGGCGGCTCTTGCCGTGCATGCGCCGGTCGCAGTCATCGCAGATCACGTACGAGCGGTAGGCGTACGTGCGGCGCGCCCATATACCCCAGTATGTGCTGCCACGACATCTGAGACAGCCTGGTACTGACAGTCCATAGGCCACGCAGGGCACTGGCTGTCCCCCGGCGATGCGATGAAGGTGGAGATCGGCGCCTGATTCACTCGCTTTGGCTGCTGGAGGTCGATTGGGGAGATGCGGATCGTGCGAGTCGTCGTCCCATTTCGACCGCGGCGCGGGGAGCGGCGAGCATGGAGCCACGTCCAGAGAGGGCCAACAACCACAGGAGTGAACGTGAAGCAGATGTTCAACAGACCGTCCTGGCCGCACTGACGACCGTCGCGGTGACGGCCTCACTTACCGTCGCCTCCACGACGGCCGCGTACGCGATCAACGAAGTCCCATGCGATGGGCGGTTCGACCGAGCTGCGTAGCCACTTCGGAGAACTTCCAGCTCAAGCTCGATGTGATGACTTTTGACGCGGTACACGGACCAGGTGAACAGGCGTGGGTCTGCGGGTTATCCGTGTAGTGCTGCCATGGTTGATCAGAAAGTGGACACTATCTGGACTGTCAATCGGTCGATCAACGCGGTGAAGATTGCCCGTGTGAAGGCGATGATCGCCAGCGTCGGCACCGTGATGTGCCCGAGCCTCGACACCATCGGGGCCGATCTGCGCCAGGCCGAGGAACGACGGGGCCGCTGGAGCTTCAGGGCATCCCGGTGAGGGTGTCAGTGAGCGCAAGATCGACGATCTTTCCAGTGGCCCCGTGATGCAGAGGCGCTGCGGGGCCTCACCGCGCCATCGCGTCCGTCAAGAACGCCCGTTGACCAATGCCCTAGCGCACTGCTCGACCAACACCAGACAAAGGAGCAGGAATGAACCAGAAACTCAAGCGCATGTTGCAGGCCATCCGCAAGCCTCTCACCGCATGTGCAGCCGTGTTGCTGCCAACGGCCGTGCTGGCCATCACCGCCGCGCCCGCACACGCCGCCGCCCCCTATAGAGTGCCTTGCGGTTCTGGAAACCAAATCCTGATTTATACAAAAGAGCCTAATAAACTCTGCTTTAGGGGCACCGGCGGAATTAACGTGGCCATCTACAAGGTACTGAATATTAAAAACATGACTGATCGATGGGTCACGATCTATTACACCAAAGATGGCGGCGGCCCTGCGGGGGGCATGCTCATCCGCCCGCATTCGTCAGGTGGCGCCGATGATGTGCCAGGCACCAAATGGAACCTCATCACGGTCACTCGGATTGCAACCTGATAGCTTTAGCCCGATCTGGTCATGAGGAGTCCCTTCGAGCGGGAGCTGAGGTGTGGCCCTGGGCGACGGCGGCCGCCGTGGTGGTGGTGCCCTCGGCAAGGGTGGGCGGGTCGTCGTCTTCCAGCGCCCGATACAGCGTGCTGCGGCCGACGCCGAGCTCGCGGGCGATCTGCGTGACCGACTGGCCGCGCGCACGGCGGGCCCGGGCTGCGGCGAGCACGTCCTCGGTCACCGCGGCCGGGCGGCCGCCCGTGCGGCCCTGAGCGCGGGCGGCCGCCCGGCCCTCCAGGGTCCGCTCTTGGATCAGGTCGCGCTGCAGTCAAGATCGTTCTCAGCGCCAACGGCTGTCCGCCGGTTCCTCAACCCCGGACCTGCCTGCGCGGGGTGTCTGCGAGGCGGAACAGGGCGCGGGCGGTGCCGGTGTACGTGATGTCGGGCTTGGCGACCAGGCGGCCGGTGAAGGTGATCGTGGTCATGGGGTGGTCCTTCCTCCGCGCGGGCGCGGTGTCCTGGGGGTCAGAAGGTCGGCGGGATCAGCGGGGCGATCTGGGCGCGCGGGTAGGTCTGGGCGTCGGCGAGCAGGCATCCGGCCAGGCCCTCCGCTCCCGAAGCTGCCCCCAGCCCCAAAGTAGGTTTTGATCGACTCGGGAAGGTCCTCCGCTCCCGAATGTGTCCCCAGTCGCCAGGTACGCCTCCTGTTCGAGCCTGGCTGGCTCGAGAAGGTGCTGGCACGCTTGGGCGATGTACCCTGACGCGCGGTCGATCGGTGTATCGGAGGTTCGGGACCGGTCCCTACTGTTATGCGGAAGAGTGTTCACATGGCCCTGAGAAGACTTCTTCGCAAGCTTCGGCGCGCCGACGGCCTTGACTCGGAAGGAAGCCCGATGCCACACAGCGCACCCGAAAGTGACGTGACGCTTCTCCTGCCCAGCCCGCGGCACAAGCGCAGGTGTTCGGAGGAGTTCGTAGACGAACTGTCTCAGCGGGTCATGCGCCTGCCGCTCGAAGAGTTGGGCCGTTGCTTCGGTGATGGTTGGTGCCGCGAGATTGAGCCATGGCTCGTCCTCGAGGGTCCTGGTCTTGGCTTCAAGCTCCTTATTGTGAAGGTGGACGGGTGGGAACTCGTAGAGATGGGCACCCGCATCAACGAGGTGTTCAACGAACATTGGAAGCGTGAGATGGACGGGTTTCCTCCCAGGTAGCGCGGGCCGCGGTCTAGAAAGTGCCACCGGCTATCGCCGTGGTTGTAGCCCGATGCGCCCGATGTGCGTCAACAGTCAACTCGTCGAACCCCACGGCGGCACGCCGTGGGGTTCGTGGCGTTGTGGGGCGGCAGGCTGCTGGCATCGGTCGATTGGGTGTCGGAATTAGAAGATTTAACGACACCCTCTGACTGGGCCCCGCAAGCCCTCTCGAAAACCGGACATCGAGTGGCGAACCGTGACGTCAGAGACCGGTTTCGAACAATGAATTGACGACAGGATTTTCCGACAGAAAATCGGGCTTCAACCCTTCCCGACGAGAGCCCGGTGCAGATCGTCTACTCCCGCGTCTCCACCGCGACCCAGTCCCTGCTGCGGCAGCGCCACATCCTCACCGAGGCCGGCCTTCTCATGCGCACCGAAGGCGTCGCCGAGGGATTCCGGCCAGCCGACGGCGTCCTCCTCTTCGAGAACCCCGCCACCACCTCCAAGATCCCCGCCCTCGATCGGCCCGCATTCGGCAAGATCGCCACCAAGGCGCACCCCGGGCGCTGTGGCGGATGCTCTATGAAACGGCGGCCAGAGCAGCGGAGATCCTGGCGCTGAACGTCGAGGACCTCGACATGGAGCACCGGCGCGCTCCGGTCCGGTCCAAGGCCCTCCGCTCCCGAACGTGGCCCCAGCCCCAAAGTAGCGATGAGCTAGATCACAGTTGCGGTTCGTGATCGTCACGAACCGCGTGTACCGGGGCGTAGAGGGTGTTCCCCGTTCGATCGTGTTGGCCCGGAACTCCTATGGCTCCGGCGAGCCGCCACTCAGTTGATCAGTGGGTACGGCGGCGGGGTGCCAGCACCTCGGTGGCCTTGGCGATGGCCTCGGCGCCGGGTTTGACGTAGCGCATGGCGGTGCGGGGGTTCTTGTGGCGGGTCTTGCCCATGATGAGCTGCAGCGGGATCTCGGCGTCGCCAAGGTGGGTGGCGGCGCTGTGGCGCAGCTGGTGCAGGTCGAGTCCGGCGTACTTCTCCAGCAGGACGCGGGCGCGGTCGTAGCCGAGGCGGGCGCGGCCGGTGTGCGGGCAGATGTCGGCGGCCGCGGGGTGGCGGGCCGGGACCGGACGGCGTTCGGACAGGAACAGCGGGCCGTGCGTGCGGGTGCTGCCGTCGGGGAGCCGGAGCAGACGAGGCAGCAGGTGGGCGGTGCCGCGCTCCCAGTACACCCACTCGATCGCGCTGCCCTTGGAGGCCCTCCGCTCCCGAACGTGTCCCCAGCCGCCAGGTAGGGGGGCTAGAGAGGCCAAAGAAGCCCGATGGAACTCAAGGGTTATTACTTATACGCACCCTCGAGGCGCGCCTGTCCCGTACATCGCGCTGATCGCGCACTATGCCGGTGCCGCCGGCCGGGCCGCCTCGACCTTCGCCGCGTCGCGCTCGGGGTCGACCAACACGGCGAACAACACTCCTCCCACGATGGCCATACCGCCGGCCAGCATGAACACGATGGCGTAACCCTGGGCGAGGGTGCCCGCCGCCCGGGCCATGTCGAGGACGTGACCGGTGATCAATGGCCCGGCCGCGGCCAGGAGACCAGCCGCGGCCAATCCGGCCGACAGCACGCTTCTTTGCTGCCCGGGGGGCGTTATCTGCACGAGAGCAGGATTGAGCACGGCGCTGATGCTGATGGCCAGTCCGTAGCCCAGCATCAGCAGGGCGAAAGGCGCCACCGGCCCCGAGGCGAGGGGCAGGGCGGCGAGAAGGGCGCCGCCCAGCGCTAGCAGCACACCGCCGGACAGGCCGCGGGCGCGGCGGGCCGACGTCCCTTTCCTGAGCATCCGGTCGCTCCATGCGCCGTACCCGTACAGGAACACCATGGCGGTGATGCTCGGGACGCCGAACAGCGAGCCCGCGGTCACCGCGGAGAAGCCCAGGCTCACCTGGAAGTAGGACGGCAGCCATGTGAGGACGACGATCGCGAGCATCGCCACCGCAGTGTATGCGGCCACGAAGCCGGCGAAGGTGCCCGTCAGCAGGATGGAACGAAGGGGTGCACGCGACGCGACGGTCTCGGTCGCGGACGTCGCCCGGCCATGCGGCCCCTCTCGCCCGATCAACAGCCAGCCCATACTCCAGGCGAAGCCCAGGAGGGCGACGGCCAGGAATCCGGCCTCCCAGCCGAAGACGGCGATGACGACGGCCAAGGGCGGGGCGAAGAGCAGTTTACCGAAGGACGCTCCGGTCGTGAGCAATGCCGTGGGGAAGCCGCGCCGCTGGTTCGGCCACCAGGTGTAGGCGGTGGCGTACGCCGCCGGTGCAGCGGGGCCCTCGGTCGCGCCGAGCATGGAACGCGTCGCCAGGAGCAGCGCGCCCGAGGCGGCGAAGACGATCGGCAACTGGAGCAACGACCAGATGACGACAACGGTGAAGAGGGTCACTTTGACCGGCAGCCGGTCTGCTACCAGGGAGTACAGCAGTACCGAGAGCGGACTGAGCAGGCCCGCGGCGCTGCTGACGGCGCCGAACTCGGCTGCCGAGAGCCCGAGGTCGGCCATGGCCGGCTGGGCGACGAGCCCGAGGATCGCCTTGTCCAGATAAGAGATGAGAAGGACACCGAGCAGCATCACAGTGATGCTCCAGGCCCGCACCGGACGTGGCTCGGCCGCCATGATCGGCGTGGTGATCGGCTCGCGCCGCGGCAGAACACGTTCGCTCATCATGATGGTTCCTCCCTGAGGGCCGATGGGGGTGGGTGCGGACCAGAGCAGTCCGCCGGGGCGGATTCGGACGCGGCGGATCACAGTGGGCTCAGCCGTTGACGAAGGTGAGGCTGTTCGCGTCGTAGCGGGTGCCCGCTATCTGTTCGGGCGGGGCGGCGGCCTCGATGGCGGCCAGGTCGTCGGCGGACAGTTCGATGTCCAGGGCCGCGAGGTTCTCCTCCAGGTAGCGCTGCCGCCGGGTGCCGGGGATCGGCACCCCGTCCTCGCCCTGGTGCTGGACCCAGGCCAGGGCAAGCTGGCCGGCAGTGACTCCCTTCGCCGTGGCCAGCTCGTTCAGCTTCGCGACGATCGCCAGGTTCCGTTCGAGGTTGCCGTCGGCGAATCGCGGCTGGCTGCGCCGGACGTCGGTCTCCGCCAGCCCGTCCACCGAGCTGTACCGGCCGGTCAGGAAACCACGTCCGAGCGGGGAGAACGGGACCAGGCCGACGCCGAGCTCTCGGCAGACCGGGGCGATCTCCGTCTCCAGATCGCGGATCCACAGTGACCACTCGCTCTGCAGCGCGGCGATGGGGTGCACCGCGTGCGCCCGCCGGATGGTACGCGCGCCGGCCTCGGAGAGCCCGAGGTAGCGGACCTTTCCGGCCCGCACCAGTTCGGCCATGGCGCCGACGGTCTCCTCGATCGGGACCTGCGGGTCGACCCGGTGCTGGTAGTAGAGGTCGAGGTGGTCGACACCGAGCCGGCGCAGCTACGCCTCGCACGCCTGACGCACGTAAGCGGCGTCGCCGCGGACCCGGGTCGGTTCACCCAGGCGATTGGCGAAGCCGAACAGCCCGTTGCTGATGAGGCGCTCAGGCGACGGCGTCCAGCCGCGCGCGCAGTTCCCCGGGGAGCGCCAAGGCGGCGCTGGCCAGGGCTTCCTCCAGCTGAGCCACGCTGCTGACGCCAACGATCGGTGTCACCGCCGGGACGCCCCCGGTCAGCCAGGCGAGCACGATCTGGTTGCGGGTGACGCCGACTTCGTCGGCCACCTCGGTCAGCACGGTCAGCCGGCGGGCCGTCCCCGGATGGTCATAAGCCTCGGCCAGGGGGCGGTCGTCGCGGGTGTAGGCGCCGTTGAGCAGCGGGGTATAGGCCCATAGGGTGAGCTCGCGCTCCGAGCCAACGTAGTCGATGACCTCGTCGGTCACCCAGCCGAATCGGTGACTTTGATCAGCAACGGCGGCGCCGGGGCGCGGTCTGAGATAGGAGTGGCGCAGCTGCAAGGCGGTGTAGCTGGGCCAGCCGTTGGCCTGGGCGACGAGGCGAGCGCGCTCCACGCGCCAGAGGGCGTGGTTGGAGGCGCCGAGACGGTTCACCGCGCCGGACTCCACGAGCAACGCCAGTGCGTGTCCGGTCTCCTCCAGCGGCACCGACCGATCTTCCATATGGGTCCAGAACAGGTCGATGTGATCAGTGCCCAGGCGGCGGAGGCTGCCTTCGACCGCTGTCTTGATCGCTGGGGCTGACAGTCCCTCTCGATTGGCCGGCCACTCGCCGCCGCCGACCGGTTGGGCGCCCGCCTTGGTGCTGAGTCGTACGCGGTCGCGAACGCCGGGACGTCTGGCCAGCCATGTGCCGATCAGCCGCTCGCTGTGCCCGCCCGCGCCGTTGGGGTCGGACCAGAACGCATAGCAGTTCGCCGTGTCGATCAGTGTGCCGCCCGCGTCGACGAACCGATCCAGCAAGTCGAAAGCGGTCTGTTCGTCCACCTGGCTGCCGAAGCGCATCGCCCCGAGGGCGAAGTTCACCTGTGCCATGTCGTGCTTCCCTTCGTCAGGACGGGCAGGAGTCTGGCAGCTGGAGCGCACTCAAGGTCAACCCCCGCGATCTTGGGACATGAGCATCCCGGCGGCTCGATCACGGCCGGCACCTGCTCCAGCGCGGTGCCGTACGTCGCAAGACATCGACGGCGAGTTCATAGCGGCGGCCGCCATCAGGGGCGCAGCCGGTGGAACAGCTCTACCTGGGCGGGGGTATTCGATGTCCGCCTCGTCGTGCGTCATCCCCGAGCGGGCGGCCTTGTGGAAGGAGGCATGCTCTGGCCTTCGGGGAGGATCAGAGCGGATTCTGGCGTTACCGGGTGCGGGCGCCGTGACCCCGGCCGCAGCGGACGTCAGGCCCCGGGAGCCGGAGGTGAGCAGGCAGAGGAACACGCGAGCGGGCATCCGGGGAAGGCCGATCCCCGACCATGGGTGAGCACCTTCTCGCTGACACCGGGCAGGCCGCGGCGCAGCTCGCCGAACCGGTGCGTCCGCTGGTCCAGCGCCCAGAGGATGAGCGCCTTCCACTTGCCGCCGATGACGTCCATCGCGGCGTCGAGGGCACAGAAGTAGGGCGGATTGCGCACCCACCCATGGTAATCAGGCTGCCCAGGGCCTGATGGCTGCTCCTGGGGTCAGCGGGCGGCGAGGGCGCGGCGCATGCTCCAGAGTGAGGCGCGCAGGGCAGGTGGGGCCAGCCGCACAGCACGAGCATCACCGCGAGGAAGATCCGCTCGGTCCGTATCAGCGCGTGTTATCTGGGGTTCTCAAGCGAAGTAGCTGGTCAACGGCTTGAAGGTCGTTAAGGCACGTAAGGCAAGTAGGCTGCTCGCGTCTGCCGCTCCGGTTGATCACCAGAGGGATCCCGAGCCCGTGAATGCGCGGGCGTTGGGCCACCAACGGAACCGCCGAACGCCCGCGTCTCTCTGCCCCGTGACAACGGCTATGGTGCGCCATCCGCGGTGGCGGATCGATCCGCCTCGCTTCGCAAGCGCAGGCGCGCTTCGAGACGACCGGTGAGGTCGACTACGTGCCCGTGGTCAGCACCACCGACCCGCGCGCGGCCATGCCGTACGACATCGACTTCTATCTCAACCCCGAACGTGGCGGCAGCCCCGCCTGGCCCAACCGGTTCGCGGTCATGGCTGGAAAGACTGGCTGGCCTTCGGCTCCATCGCCTACGCACCGAAGATCACCCAGCCGACGCTGATCGTGCACAGCCAGGACGCGGCCATCCCCGACGGGGCACGCCGCTTCCACGCCGGCCTAGCCGGGCCGAAAGACATCCTGTGGACCCAGGGCACCCGGTTCGACGTCTACGACCAAGAGCCCCAAGTCGCCGTCGCGGCCGACACCGCGGCGGCACACTTCGCACGGACACTGCGATAATCCTGGTCAGCGGCGCGACCGGCAACGCGGGCCGCTAGGTCGTGCGCGACGCTCGCCGATGTTCGCCGCCATCTCGCGTCGCCTCGGCTGGATCTGATCATCAACTGGAGCAGTCAGCCGGAGCGGCGGGGGCCGGCGATGACTTTGAGCTGCAGATCCCGATCCTCGTCGTGGTCGGGCAGGCTGAGGGTGACCGTGTAGCCGGCCATGGCGAGGATGTCAGCGAACGCCTTGAGCGTGGCATTCACCACGTCGAGCTCGAAGCGTGCCATCGGATGGTCTGTGTCGAGGCCGATGAGCATGGTCTCAAAGAGGCACCAGCCCACACGGATTGATCGGGTGTCACGGCTCAAGGAGAAGCCGCTGACGTTCTCGTCCGCGTGAGGGAACCCAGCAGTGGTCAGCAGTTCGACAAGGTCATGTTCTAACTGGTCCAGATCGGCAGCGGTCGCATCGGCCACGGCCGCGACCCTACCAGGAGACGGAATTTGATTCCTTGATATTGTCGATGGATGAAACAGAATTCTCTCCGTGCGACCGTGCGGGCGAGACTCTCCGGGCTGCACGACGCCGAGGCGCGGGTCGCGCACGTGGTGCTCGACCAGGGCGCCCAGCTCGTCCACCTGAGCGTCAGCGACGTGGCCAGGCTGGCCGGCACGTCGGCGTCCACCGTCGTGCGGTCGTGCCGGAGGCTGGGGTTCGGCGGTTACCAGGAGCTGAAGATCGCTGCCGCCCGTGAGGCGCCGCCGGAGCCACGAGACGAGCTCGACCCGCTGACCGCGACCGTCCGGGCGGCGCAGGAAGCGCTCGGCGGGCTCCCTGCCACGCTCTCGCGCACCGACCTGAGCTCCGCCGCCGAAGCGCTCAGCGGGGCCGATCGGGTGCTGATGGCGGCCACCGGCCTGTCCGGCGCGATCGCCGTCGACGCCGCCTACCGGCTGCGAGCCCTGGGCCTGCCGGTGGACCTGCCGCCCGACCCGCTCACCGCACACCTGGCCGCCGAGCTGCTGCCACAGAGGTCCGTCTGCCTGGCGATCAGCCACAGCGGGGCCACCCGCACCACCGTCGAGACCGCCCGCCGCGCCCGCGCCGCTGGGGCGAAGGTCGTGACGATCACCAGCTACGCCAGCTCGCCGCTGGCGGAGGAGAGCACGTGGGTGCTCCTCGGCGGCGGGCAGGACCTCGTCTTCGGGATGGAGGCGGTGGCCAGCCGCCTCGCCCACCTCACCATCGTCGACACGCTGTCCATGATCCTGCTCGGGCTGGGCGGCGGCAGGTCCGAACGGGCGGTGTCGGCCTCCGCCGAGGTCACCGCCGACCACAGCTATTGAGAGGACGGCCCCCATTGGTCAGTCAGAGTTTCGACATCGCGGGTGAGCTGCGGGTGCGGCGGCTGGGGTACGGCACCGGGATGCTGACCGGGCTCGGCTACTGGGGACCACGTCTGGAGCCCGAAGAGGCCGTGACCGTGCTCCGTCGCGCCGTGGAACGCGGAGTGACGCTCATCGACACGGCCGACAACTACGGCCCGGACATCGCAGAAGAGCTGGTGGCGCAGGCGCTGCACCCGTACCCGGACGATCTGGTGGTGGCGACGAAGGGCGGCGTCGTCCGTACCGGGCCCAACCTCTGGCACACCGACGGACGGCCAGAGCGGCTGCGCGTCATGTGCGAGGCGAGCCTGCGCCGGCTCAAGACCGAGACCATCCACCTCTACCAACTCCACCGGATCGACCCGGACGTGCCGCTGGCCGACCAACTCGGCACGCTGGCCGAACTGCGGGCCGAGGGCAAGATCCGGCACATCGGGCTCGACACGGTCACCGCGCAAGAACTGGAACGGGCCCTGGAAATCACACCGATCGCCTCGGTGCAGAACCGCTTCAACCTGCTGGATCGCGAGTCCACGCCGGTGCTGGAGATGTGCCAGGAGCGAGGGCTCGCATTCTTGCCATGGTTCCCGCTGGGCAACGGCGCGCTGGCCAGATCCGACCTGCCGGAAGTCGCCCGGCGCCACGGAGCCACTCCCGCGCAGGTGGCACTGGCGTGGCTGCTCCACCGTTCGCCGGTCATCCTGCCCACGCCCGGCACGGGGTCGCTCGCCCACCTGGAAGAGAACCTGAACGCGGCCGCCATCGAGCTCACCCCGGACGATCTGGTCGCCCTCGACCGTTGACCGTACAGCCGGGGCATGCTCGCCGTCCCCACCGACCACATCGCCGGCGGCATCGCCATGGTGGCCGAGCAGAAGGCCACATTTGGAACGCGGCCTGGCCAGGCCGTACGTACTAGACGATGCCACGCTGGCGCGGATGAAGACGGTGTTCACCCAGACCGCCGCGGTCGACGAGTGGTGCGCCGGGCAGGGCCGCCGCTGTGCGCCCAGCTCGGGCCTGACCGCGGACCAGCGGCGCGGGGTCGAGCGCTACCAGGCGCTGGTCGAGTGCACCTGACATGGCTGACATGCCTGAAGACCCCTAGATATCTGTCCGGCAAGTACGCGCCAACCTTACTTGCCACACATGCCTGACTACCATGAGCCACCCCAGATAACGTCGGCGAGCGGGTCGGCTGACCGCGCGTGATCAGGTAGACGCGGGCGCCAAACACGGCCAGGACGAGCAGCGACATCGCCGGTCCGATCAGCCACCCGATAACCCATGCGCGCGTCCAAGAGGCGGCCCCATCTGCGGCGACGCCTTGAATTTCGACGCTGGTCCAAGCCAGCGCCAGCGTCAACACGATCATTCCTGCGGTTGCCAGCCGGGCGGCGGCGTTGGCGGGGGTCATGCGGTCACCTCAGCACACGCGGGCGCTCGCCGAAAGACGATGCTGGCGGACCGCGCGGACAGGCTTACGCGCCTCGCGACCATACGGCGTTCCGGCGATTCCTCAGAGAGAGTGAACGCAGGGCGTCGTGCCACCGCTCAGTTCGCTGGTTGCAGGCCGGCCAGGAGGTTGAAGGCTCCGGTCAGCAGGTTGAGGGTGACCACGCCGACGATCTCCGCGATGATGCGGTCGCTCCAGCCATGCGCCCGGAGGTCGGCGACATCCGCGTCGGTGAGGGAGGACGGCTCCGCCAGCACCCGTACGGCCACGGCGATCAGGGCCGCCTCCCTGGCGTCGGTGGACGTGCCCTGCCGGGCCAGCGCGATGTCGGCCTCGCTGAGCCCGGCCGCGCGTCCGGCCTCGACGTGCGCCTGCAAGCAGGTGCCGCATCCGATCCACTCCTGGACAGCGAGGGAGACCTTCTCGCTGAGGGCCCGGGGCAGCTTGACCCGCCTCATGGCACGCGAGAAGTTCAGGTAGCCCTCGAGCAGCGCCGGCGAGTGCGCCATGGTGGCGACCATCTCCCCCACGCTGCCTCTTCTGTCGAGGATGTCGTTCAGCAGTTCCTTGGACTTGCCCGGTGCGTCGGCGGGCTCAAGCGGGACGAGACGTCGCATATGTCCTCCTCCGGACTCCCCATGTACTATACCCCCCTACCGTATAATGGAGGAAAGCGTGGAGCGACTGCTCGTTGACCATTTGTCCCACTGGCTCGACGGCTGGCCCGCGGTGACCGAGCTGGACATCATCGGCGCGGACAAGCGAGATCATCCCGGCTGGGACGGCAAGATCCATCCCGCGATCGGGGTGTCCAGCCCGGAGGCAGGCGTGTTGTCGGTCCCGCCACACGCCGTCACGGCCGTGGCGGAGCAGTACGCCGAGGACAAGGACCTCGCCGTGCTGGGGCCGCGGATCCCCGCCATGGTGGGCTTCCCCGAGCGCGGCTGGTTCGCCGCCGTCTACCGGTGGACCACCCGCCCCGAGCCCCTCCCCGACGCCGGCACCTGGATGGCCATCGCGCGCAGCATGGGCGTTTCGACGCGGACCGTCACCCGTCTGGTCGGCGAGCTGACGACGATACTGGGAGCGAGCAGCCGGTTCCAGGCAGGCGTACGGGCGGCACGACTCGGCTGGCTCGACCCCGGCTGACCGGCGAGCGACGGGACCGCCTCCCGCGCGGTTCACCCGTCCACGTCGAGGACGAACCCGTCGGCGGCCAGTTCGGTCAGGAAGGCGATCGGGTCCACCAGTTGCTCGATGTGGCGCACGCCGGCCGGCAGCCCCGGCAGGTGGCGGAGGAGCAACGCGGCTGCGCGACCGGTCGCACGACTCTGTGAGTGCCCGCTGAAGGACGCCTGAGCCTCGCCGGCGCTGACCGTCACGGCGAAACCGTCGCTTCCGAGGTGAACCTTCGCCAGCGTCTTGAGCAGCAGCTCTCGCGTCCGGGGACGGCGCAGCAACCCTGCGATGGCGGGCCGCCGGGCTGCGGCCAGGAGAGTGGTGAAGAGGCGGGAGTCCAGGCACAGGCCCGTGCGGGCGGACGGCACAGCGATCGTCCCGGGCAGCGTGTACTGGTCGGAGAAGGGGAAGCGATGCACGGTACGAGCGCCGTACGGCTCGGGGAAGGCCATCGTCCACGATCCTTCGAGCACGCCCAGCCCGTCCAGCGTCCAGGCGATCGCCGCCGAGCCATGCTGCTCCCCCGAACCGAGCAGCACGCCGATGCGCAGGTCGCTGTCCGGTGACCGCTCGGCGACCACGCGTGCCAGCAGGTTGGTGACACCGGGTACGAGGCCGACGCTCAGGACGGCGGTCGTGGCGCGCGCCGCGGCGAGACCGTCCAGCTTCTCGATCGAGGCCAGCACGTCAGGGGAGGCCGACACGTCGACATAGCCGATGCCGCGCTCCAGGCAGGCGCGGGCGACGAGGGCGTTGCCGGCCTCAGCGCACATGAGCACCGTCGTGATTCCCTCCAGCGACCTGGCCAGGTCGGCGGGGTCGGCGGCGTCCACACGAACCGACGTCACACCGGGAAGGGGCCGGGCGCGGCCTGGATGGCGCCCGGCGACGATCACCTCCGTGCCGGGACGTCCCGACAGGGCCAGGGCAGCCTCGCGGCCGACCGCGCCATATCCGCCGAGGACGAGGACGGCGCTCATCGACGGGCCCCTCCCTTCTCTGCCCCTTCCGCAACCGGTCGCCTGAGAGTGAACGTGGTGAGGGCACAGGCGATCCCCAAGACGGCAAGCCTGCCTGCTACCGCTATTTTCGTAGTCACACTACAAGAATGTTTTCGTAGTGACGCTATAGTCAAATCGTGAGCGCAGCACCACCACGACGACGACACGACAGCGGCCGTACTCCCGAGAAGGAGGACGGGAGGGCAGCTCGGGCCAGGTCCACCCGCGCCCGCATCATCGCGGCGGCCACCGAGCTGTTCACCACGACCGGCTACACGAGCACGAGCGTCAATGCCATCGCAGCCGAGGCAGGCGTAGGCGAGCAGACCGTCTACTACGCCTTCGGCACCAAGCGGGCCATCCTCACCGCGGCTCTCGATCTGGCCGTCGCGGGCGACGACGAGCCGGTGTCCACCCTCGAACGCCCCTGGGCGCGGGACGCGATCGCCGACCCGGACCCGCTCGGGCAGCTCCGCCGCCAGGTGGCCGGTGCCGGAGAGATCTACTCGCGTGCCGCTCCCCTCCTGGACGTCGTGCGCAGCGCCGCCACCACCGACCCCGACCTCACCGAGGTCTGGACCACGAACCTCCAGCAGCGCCTCACCGTGCAACGCGTCTTCGCCGAAGCACTGGCCCGCAAAACGCCCCTGCGCGACGGGCTCACCAGCGAGCTCGCGGCCGACGTCGCGCTGACGATCCTGTCCCCCGAGACGTACAACCTGCTGGTCCACAGCCGCGGCTGGAGCCGGGTGCGCTGGCGGGGGTGGGCCTTCGATGCCCTCGTCGGCCTGCTCACCACCCTGCCCCGCGGCACGTCACGACACTTGCCAGTGTACTAACGCGGCTCGTAGTACCCGCGAGGAACCAGCCGGGCGCCGCCACCCAGGGATGTACAGCACCCGGCTGTCATCGTTCAACGAGAGCGCCGGCGAAGGCCTCTCGTGCGGCTTCAGTCAGGCGGAGACCAGCTCGTAGCCGGCTTCCCCACGGCGCCCGATCGCCGGAGCCTCGTTGGCAGGTCTCCGCGCGTTCCAGGCGCTGCGGCGTGAAGGATTCGACGGCACGATCACCCTGGTGGGGGCCGAGAAGCACCTGCCCTACAACCGTCCTCCGCTGTCCAAGAGCATGCTGAGGGGCGATGACGAGGTCACGCTTCCGGTGCCGAGGAGCTCGGCGACCGATGGCTCAAGGGCCGCCATGCCGTACGGCTGGACACCTCGGAGCGGCGACTGGTCCTGGACGACGGTTCGGAGGTGCACTACGACGGCTTCATCGGGGCGAGGTCGCCTCGACCGCTCGCGCCCTCGGGCTGGGCGTCACGCTCGTGGACGCGTCCCCGTACCCGATGCGGAACGTCCTGGGCACCGAAGCCGCACGCTGGCTGGCCGGCCATCACCGGGACAACGGCGTCGAGCTCGTCAGCGAGACCCGCGTGACCGGGTTCAACGGCAACGGCAGGGTGACGGCGTGCGCTTGAGCGACGGCCGCACACTGCCCGCCGACCTGGTCATCGCCGGCATGGGCGTGGTGCCGAACACCGACTGGCTGGACGGCAGCGGGCTGACGGTGAGCGACGGGGTGGTGTGCGACCAGCGCCTGTTCGCCTCGGGCGCGCAGGACGTGGTCGCCGCCGGCGACGTCGCGCGTTGGCCGCACAACCTGTACGGGGGCACGCTGGTCCGCATCGAGCACTGGTCGAACGCCAACGACCAGGGTGCCGCCGCGGCGCTCAACCTGCCGGCCGGACCGGAGAACGCCAAGCCCTTCGCCGACCTGCCCTCCTTCGCCACCCACGTGCACGGCGCGCGCATCCAGACCGCCGGCCTGCCGCATCTCGCGGACGAGAGCCGCATCGTGACCGGGGACCCGGGCGAGGGACGTTTCGCCGTCGCCTTCGCCAAGGACGGCGCGCTCGTCGGCGCGGCCGCGGTGAACGCGCCCAAGGACCTGATCCGTATCAAGCGCGCCGTCGCGGCCGGCGATCACCTGAGTTCCCTGGCGTGACCAGCAGGCACTCCTGGCCACGCATCTACGATCACCGGTAGCATTTGGGCAGACCGCGGGTGGAGGGACGATCAGATGGTGCGTGGCCTAGGGGAGCTCGAGTCCACGATCATGGATCACATGTGGGCCGTCAAGCGCCCGGCCTCGGTCAGGGATGTCCTGGAGCACCTGCAGCAGGAGCGCACCCTCGCCTACACGACGGTCATGACCGTGATGGACAAGCTGCACACCAAGGGCCTGCTCAAGCGCCAGCCGGTAGGCCGCGCCTACATCTACGAGGCGGTGTCGTCCAAGGAGGCCTACACCGCCGATGTGATGCGCGCGTCCCTGGCCGCGAGCGGCAACAGGGCGGCCACGCTGGTCCACTTCCTCGAGCGCCTGACCCCGGAGGAGGCCAGCGCCTTGGAGGCGGCGCTCCAGGTGTATCCGCCGCGGGGACGTAGCTCATGATCGTGGCGATCGTCCTGGCCCTGTACGGCCTCTTCGCGGCGCTGGCGCTGCCGAAGGTGCTCAAGCGGGCTTCCTGGGCCGACCGCGCGCCGCGACTGGCGATCGCCATGTGGCAGGCGGCCGGAACGTCGGTGGTCGCCTCGGTGCTGTTGTCGGCGTTCGCCGTCGCCGTGCCCGCCTCCGTGGTAGGGCACGGCCTGGCCGACCTGTTCGAGGCCTGCGCCGCGCTGCTGCACGACGAAGCGGCCCTGAGCTCGGCCGGCACCCGCGCGAGCATCGCCTTCGCCGGGCTTCTCCTGATCAGAGTCGCCTGCACGGGCGCCGCGGTCCTGCTCCGTGCGCGCCGCGAACGTCGCCGGCACGCCGAAGCACTGTCGCTTCTCGGCAAACACGACGGCGACCTCGACGCGCTCGTGGTGGACTACGACGAGCGCCTGGTGTACTGCCTGCCCGGCAGGAAGGGCCACGCGGTCATCACCACCGGCGCGCTGCGCTCCCTCGCCCCCGAACAGGTGGCCGCCGTGCTCGCCCACGAACAGGCGCACCTGCGGGGGCGCCACCACCTGGTGCTCGCCGCCGCCGAGGCCCTGGCCCGGGCATTCCCTCGCGTGCCCCTGTTCGAGCAGGCCCGCGTGGAGGTCGCACGCCTGGTCGAGCTGCTGGCCGACGACGTCGCGGCACGCCGCCACCAGCGCATCCACATCGCGACCGCGTTGGTCGGGCTCGCGACGGGGAAGGTGCCGTCGTTCGCACTGGGCGCGGGCGGTGAGACGGCACTGACGCGTGTCCGCAGGATGCTGCATCCGCAGGCGCCGCTCGGCCGGCGGGAGCGCATCGCCGGGCTGGTTGCGGTTGCCGCGCTGCTCGTGGGTCCTGCCACGGTGGCGGCGGCACCGGGCGTGGCCGCGTTCCTCGCCCATCACTGTCATTCCTTCCTGACCCTCCAGCTACTACGATGAGCGGTAGTAGTAAGTTGTAGACTCGCGACATGAAGTTCGCGGGACAGCGGCTGCGCATGGGTGTCGCCGGAATCGCACTGGGCGTCACGCTGACCGCCTGCGGCCAAGCGGCACAGGAGCCGGGCCGCACGGCCAATGCGGACCTGGGCATCGGACATGTGCACGGACTCGGCGTCGACCCGGCCGATGGAGCCCTTTACGTAGCGGGCCACTACAGGCTGTTCAGGATCACTTCCCCCACGGCCGCCACCCGGGTCGCCGACCGCGACCAGGACCACATGGGCTTCACCATCATGGGCCCGAAGACGTTCCTGGCGAGCGGGCACCCCTCGGCGGAGGACGTCTCCCCCGAACGACCGGGCTACTACGACGACCTCACGAAGGCTCCCCCGCTCAGCCACGTCGACGTCCTGCCAGGCGAAGTGCTTGTGGGCGCCGGAGCCGATGGCCGGGTACACATCAGCCAGGACTCCGGCAGGACGTGGTCGGCCGCCGGAAAGCTCCCCGCACAAGCTGCAGCCTTCGCCGCCGTGGACCGGCAGCACCTGCTGGCAGCCCTGGAGGACGGCACGGTGCTGGAGTCCAAGGACGGTGGCAAGACCTTCACCACCGCCGCCTGGCCCAGCGGTACCCGGCCACGCCTGCTACCTACGTGACGAAACGCAGGTCAGGAACGCACCAGCCTCGCGATGGCGTCGCTGGCCTCCTTGACCTTCGCCTCGGCCTCTGGGCCACCCTGCCGGGTCGCTTCGGCGACGCAGTGGGCGAGGTGCTCCTCCAGCAGGGCCAGGGAGAACGACTTCAGCGCGCTGGTGGCAGCGGATATCTGAGTCAGGATGTCGACGCAGTACGTGTCCTCCTCGACCATGCGCTGCAGGCCACGGATCTGCCCCTCGACACGGCGCAACCGGGTGATGTGGTTCTTCTTGCCATGGCTGTATCCGGCCATATCCGCCCCTCCATCGGCGCCACCGCCCATGACCTTATCCCTCAGCGGTATGTGAGACCTCATCGAAGATCCGGGCGTGGCCTACCGGCTCGTCGCGGTGCAGGAACGCCACGAGCGCGCCATCCCCGTGCCCGCGAGATCGCCGCGAGCGCCCCCGTACGGCCCGTAGCCGGGCGGCGGGCTCGCCGGTCTGATCCCGTACCTGTGCCAGGTGTTCGAGGTGGCCTGTGATCTGCCGTTCGCGCCAGGCGAGCAGGATCGTTTCGACGTCAGGGAAGTACTTGTACAGCGTCGCACGGCCGATGCCGGCCCTCTCCGCGATCTGGGGCATCGCGACCGATCGCACTGGCCGGCGTCGCGGCGGCCCCGGAGCCCGATCCTGATGTGCTGCGGAGCCCTTCCGTTCTCATCCACTCCGTCCTGGCGGTGATGCTGCTGCTCTTGGCCGTGTTCAAGCCGCGTGGCCGGATGAGATTCGTCGCGTCCAGGGCTGCTGCACCCCAGCAATGAAGGGATGGCTCCGCGCCGTTCGACGTGGAGCCATCCCGCTCGTGTTACTTGAAGCGGCGCAGCCGGAGGCTGTTGGTGACAACGAAGACGCTGGAGAACGCCATCGCCGCACCCGCGATCATCGGGTTGAGCAGGCCGAGGGCGGCCAGCGGCAGGGCGGCCACGTTGTAGGCGAA
>NZ_JBFALF010000034.1:0-120771 GCF_040656115.1 Nonomuraea sp. NPDC050202
CCTCCCCTCGCCTTCGCCCGCGCCCCCCCCCGCGGCGGGCGGGGGGGCGGCCCCGGGGGGGTGTTTGGGGGGGCGCGGGCGCCGCGGGGGGGGGCCCCCCCCCCACGTCCGAGCCGTCGCGTTCGCCCGAGCGTCATTCGACGAGGACGGGGCGCAGGCGTGCCGAGATCGCGAAGGCGGCGGCGACGACCAGCATGCCGACGCCGGCCCACAGGTTGGCGTTCACGTCGCCGGTCTTGGCCCGGTCCGCGGCGGTGTCCACGACGAGCCCCATGACGGTCAGGACGACGCCGTAGAAGCCGATGAGCCCGGCGATGACGACGCGGATGTCGAACGCGCCGGGCTTGCGGGGTGCGGGCTGGTCGTCGGTCATGTGCCGGTTCCCTTTCATCGGAAGATCACGTTGAGGGCGGTGACGAGCACCAGGGAGATGCCCGCCAGCTTGGCCGGCGCCCGGTACCAGGGCAGCCGGGTGGCGGCCGGGTCGGTGCGCCGGGCCTTGGGCGTCTCGGCGTAGACGAGCCCGCTCAGCTCGCCGGCCGGTTTCGGCGCGGTGACCAGGCTGACCAGGATGCTGACCGTGATGTCGGTGACGAACGCGACGCCCGCGGAGACGAAGGCGGCCCCCTGCCCGGGCAGCTCGATCAGGCCGGTCTCGTTGGCCAGCCACACGGCGATCGCGCCCAGCGTGCCGGACACCAGGCCGACCCAGCCGGCCGTCGCGGTCATGCGCTTCCAGAAGATGCCGAGGATGAACGTGGCGAACAGCGGGGCGTTGAAGAAGCCGAACAGGGTCTGCAGGTAGGTCATCAGGTTGCCGTAGCCGGCGGCGATGAACGCGGTGCCGATGGCCAGCACCGTCGCGCCGACCGTGGCCCACCGGCCGACCTTCAGGTAGTAGCCGTCGGAGCGGTCCTTGACCACGTACTGCTGCCACAGGTCGTAGCTGAAGACGGTGTTGAAGGCGGAGATGTTGGCCGCCATGCCGGCCATGAACGCGGCCAGCAGCCCGGTCAGCGCGAGGCCGAGCAGCCCCGTGGGCAGCGTGTCGCGGATGAGCAGCAGGATCGAGTCGTTGTAGGTGACCCCGGCGCCCGGGTCGCCGGCCTTGAGCCGCATCACCTCGGGCACCAGCACCCCGGCGATCATGCCGGGGATGACGACGATGAACGGGATGAACATCTTCGGGAACGAGGCGATGATCGGGGTGCTGCGCGCGGCCGTCATCGAGCTGGTGGCCATGGCCCGCTGGACCTCGACGAAGTTGGTGGTCCAGTAGCCGAAGGAGAGCACGAAACCCAGCCCGAACACGATGCCGACCACGGACAGGACCGGGTTGGCGAACCCGGCCAGCTCGGTGCCCGGCCAGGAGCTGAGCTCCTGGGCACCGCCGCCCGTGGCGTTGCGCACCCGGTCGATCAGGCCGCCGACACCGCCGACGCGGTGCAGCCCGATGAGGGTGAGCGGCAGCAGCGCGGCGACGATGACGAAGAACTGCAGCACCTCGTTGTAGATGGCGGCCGACAGCCCGCCCAGGGTGATGTAGCTGAGCACGATCACGGCGGCGAGGATCAGGGCCACCCACAGCGGCCAGCCGAGCAACCCGTTGACCACGGTGGCCAGCAGGAACAGGTTGATCCCCGCGATCAGCACCTGGGCGAGCGCGAAGGTGATCGCGTTCACCAGGTGCGCGCCCGGGCCGAAGCGGCGGCGCATGAACTCCGGGACGCTGCGCACCTTCGACCCGTAGTAGAAGGGCATCATGACGATGCCGAGGAACAACATGGCCGGGACGGCGCCGATCCAGTAGTAGTGCATGGTCGGCATGCCGTACTCGGCGCCGTTGGCCGACATCCCGATGACCTCGACGGCGCCCAGGTTGGCCGAGATGAAGGCCAGCCCGGTGATCCAGGCCGGCAGCGACCGCCCCGACAGCAGGAAGTCGAGGCTGCTGGAGACCCGCCGGCGCGCGGCCACCCCGACCAGCAGGACGACGGCGAAGTAGACGAAGATCAGCGCGTAGTCGACGAGTCCTGCGCCGATCCTCAAGGGGTTGTCCACGGGGGTTTCTTCCTTTCCGGACGCTTACGGGCGCGACTCCGGCGGCACGTAGTCGAAGGTGGGGCCGGCCACGGTGCCGTCCTCGTCGGGCAGCGACATCAGGGCGGCGGCCTGGCCCTTGAGCGCGAACATGGTGCCGACGGCGGTGCCGAGCAGTTTCGGGTCGCCGTCGAAGGCCTGCTCCAGCTGGTTCAGCAGGGCGCAGTAGGTGCGGTTGAACTCCTCCTGCGCCGTGCGGACGGCGCTGCCGGGGGCGTGGTCGGACAGCCGCGGGTTGGGCCGCATCGGGCGGACGGCGGACAGGTTCACCGAGATCCGCTCGCCGGTGGGGCCGGACCGCGGGGTGTCTCCGCGCTGGTAGCGGCGCCCCAGCTTGAGCTCCTGGAGGCGGTAGTAGTGGGCGACCTCGTCCCGTTCGGGGTGGAAGATGTCCTGGTCGCCGTCCCAGACCTGGCCCCTGGCCGTGCCCTCGCCCTGCTCGACGATCTCCTCCAGCGCTCCCAGGGCCGACTCCAGGTCGTCCACCGCGAACAGATTGCCCGCGGTGTGCCGGAAGTGGGTGCCGGCCACCTGGCGGGCAGGGTCGCCGCAGAAGACCTCCCGCTCGCCGAGCTGCTCGCACAGGTGGCGCAGCCCCTGCTCGATCGCGTCGTAGAACTGCCCGATCGTCTCGTAGCCGTCGCCTTCCGCCGGTGCGCCGGGCGGCGCCGGCTGTTCCAGGCGCAGGAACATCTCCAGCGCCGCGGGCCCGAACGGGAGCAGCGACAGCTCCAGGGAGCTGTGCGGCAGCCGCCGGGGATGGGGCGGCAGCATCCCCGGGAAGTCCAGGCGCGGCCGGCCGCCGACGGCGTTGAGCAGGTTCGCGGCCAGCGCCAGGTGCAGCATCTCCTCGGCGAAGACGCTGCCCACCACCTCCACCGCCTCGGGGTTGCGCTCCGGGTCCAGCGAGTACAGCGCGCACAGGTACGGCGGCAGCGTCGCCTGTTCCAGCTCGATCGCCCACTGCAGGTGCTCGCGGAGGCTGTCGAGGGTGTCGATCCGGGCGGGCCCGGGGGCGGCGACGCTTTCCAGGTTCTTCATCGGTGTCCTGTTCCTTGTCAACGGGATGGGTCAGGCCGTGGCCGGCCCCTGGCGGGTCCGGATCCGGCGGCGCTCCTCGGGGGTGGTGCCGCCCCACATGCCGTCCGGTTCGCCGGTGCGCAGCGCCCAGTCGAGGCAGATCGCCTGGACGGGGCAGCTCCGGCAGATGCGCCGTGCCTGCTCCTGGTCCTGTCCGGCATGGTCGTCCCAGGTGATCGGGAAGAACAGGCCGGGGTCCGCGTCCTGGCAGGCGGCGCGGGCGGTCCAGCGCAGAGGTGATCGGGGCTCATGAATCTGCTGGACGGTCATGGTCTCCGCCTCGTAATGACGGGTGGCGCTGCCAGTGCTCCTCGAGGGCGATCGCGACCTGCTGCGGTCGCTGCAGCAGCGGCCAGTGGTTGCAGTCGACGAACTTGATCACGCGTTCCGCCCGGACGGCCCGGCCCAGCTCGTCGGCGAACTCGACCGGGCAGGCGGGATCGCGCGAGCCCCAGATCACCAGGCTGGGCGCGGTCACCTTCGCCAGCTCGGGCTCCCACTCGGCGCCCATCCGCAACGCGGAGCGGTAGAGCCTGAGGATGCTGTCCTTCATCGGCGCGTCCACCTGCCGCACCATCTCCTCGGCCAGGCCGGCCGGGACCTCGAAACCGGTGACCAGGTCGGCCGCGAAGCCTTGCGGGGTCAGCTCGGCCATGAAGCGGTCGCCCTCGACCTGGTCCTGCCAGATTTTGGCCAGCGGGTGCCACGCGTAGCGGGCGCTGATCGGGCCGTTGCCGCCCGCCCAGGTGCGTACCAGGTCGGGGCGCAGGGACGCGACCCGGGCGGTGAGGATGCAGCCCCAGTCGTGGCCGACCAGGTCGACCGGCTCCCCGACCCCCTCCAGGCGGTCGATCAGCCAGTCGGCGTACTCCTCCTTGGTGCTGCCGAAGCCGTCAGGGCGGGGGGCGCCGAAGCCTGGCAGGTCCCACGCCTCCACGTCGGTACGCTCCAGGTACCGGCGCACGCCCGCCCAGACGCGGTGGGTGTCGGGGACGCCGTGGATGAGGATCGCGGGCACGGCGGCGTCACTTCCGCGCGCGGCCGGCGTCGTCGAGGTCGTCCCCGGCGCGCAGCGCGGCCTTGAGCACCTCGATGGCCTGGGCGGTGGCGGCGCGCGCGGCGCAGGTGTCGCGCACGGGGTTGAGCATCATGAAGTCGTGCAGCGTGCCGTTGTACCGGACGCTGGTGGTCGGCACGCCGGCGGCCGTGAGGCGGCGGGCGTAGGCCTCGCCCTCGTCGCGCAGCACGTCGTTCTCGTCGACGACGACGAACGCGGGCGGCAGCCCCGCCAGGTCCTCCAGCGTGGCGCGCAGCGGGGAGGCGGTGATCTCGGCGCGCTGGGCGGGGTCGGTGGTGTAGGCGTCCCAGAACCAGGCCATCGCCCTGGCGGTCAGGTGGGGGCCGTCGGCGAACTGGCGGTAGCTGCCGGTGTCCTGGCCGGCGTCGGTGACCGGGTAGTACAGCGACTGGTGCACGAAACGCACGTCGCCCCGCTGCTTCGCCATGATCGTCAGCGCCGCGGTCATGTTCCCGCCGACGGAGTCGCCCGCCACGGCCAGCCTGGTCGCGTCCAGGCCCTCCCCCGCGCCCTCCTTGGTGATCCACTGGGCGGTCGCGTACGCCTGCTCGATCGCCACCGGGTAGCGCGCCTCGGGCGAGCGGTCGTACTCCACGAACACCACCGCCGCGCCCGTCCCGACGGCCAGCTCCCGCACCAGCCGGTCATGGGTGCCCGCGTTGCCCAGCACCCAGCCGCCACCGTGCACGTAGAGCACGGCAGGCAGCACGCCCGCGGCGCCGTGGGGCCTGACGATCCGGACCCGCACGTCACCGACCCCGGCGGGCACGATGATCCACTTCTCGTCCACGTCCGGCATGGCCACCGGGCCGGACTGCACGCCGTCCAGCAGCCTGCGGGCGCCTTCCGTGCCGAGCTCGTACACGAACGGGGGCTTGGCCGCCGCCTCCGCGAACTCCTGCGCCGCCGGCTCCAGAACGTAGTCGCTCATGGTCTTCCTCTCGCTGGTGACCGGCCCCTCGGCCGGTCCTCGCCACCTTGGACCGGACGGCGGCCACGGTTCGTGACACCGGGCCGGGGGAAGGAAACGGCCAGGCGACAGCTCTGGGACTGCTCCGGCGGCGCGGTCTTGCCGATTCCCGCCTCAGCGCCCAGGATGAGCACCGAGCTCGTGGCCGCCCCGCACCGCCGCCACGGGCCGGCCCGGGCTCCCGCACCAGGCCCGCCGCGCGAGACCGGGGCCCCAGGGGTTCCTCCCCTGGCCCGGCAGGCGTCCTGACCAGGCGATTCCTCGGTCACCAGCCGGTGGCCCCGCGCTCCCCCCGGGCCCCCTAGGGGCCCCGGGGTACCCGGGCCAGGGTGCCGGACCACGGGGTTCCCAGGGCGCGATGGAGGGGTCCGGACAGCGACCGTGATCGCAGTGGCATCCGCCGGATGCCGGCTGTGAACGGAGTTGAGACCGTGACCATGAACCTGTTGGAGTCGTGCAGAGACCACGGCGAGCAGATCGGCGACCGGCCGGTCGGCGGGTGGGACGGAGCCGCCGCCACGTTCGTCAGCGCCGCACCCCGGCTCTACGCGATCGGTCTGCGCGTCCTGCAGGACGTGGGCGAGGCCGAGGACGTGGTGCAGGAGACGTGGCTGCGCTGGTCCCGCGCCAACCGCTCGATCGTCGTCAGCCCGGCCGCGTTCCTCGCGCTGACCACCACGAGGCTGGCCATCAACGTCACCCAGTCGGCCCGCAAGCGCCGTGAGACCTCCGCCGGGCCCTGGCTTCCCGAGACGCCGGACCACTCGGTCAGCCCCGAGACGGCGGCCGAGCGGCACGAGGCGGTCGACAGCGCGATCAGGCTGCTGCTGGAGAGGCTGACGCCCGCCGAGCGAGCGGTCTACCTCCTGCGGATCGCCTTCGACTACCCCTACCGCCAGATCGGCGAGATCCTCCACCTGACCGAGGACCACACGCGGCAGCTCCTGCGGCGCGCCCGCCAGCACCTCGACACCGGGCGCAGCCACCCGGTGAGCGCCACCGCGCACCAGCGCCTCGTACGGACGTTCCTCACCGCCTCGCAGACCGGCAGCCTCGCCGACCTGGAAGGGCTGCTCGCCGCCGACGTCGCCCGCTAGCGGCGCCGACGCCTGGCGGCCGCCCGCCTCGTGGCGGCGGCCGGCGACACGCACGCGGCCCCGATCGGCCGCGACCACGGCTGCCACGCCCGCCCAGGGCCTCGCGAGCGGCAGCGTCAGGACCACGACGGCACGACGTCCCAGAGCCGCGACGGGGAGACGACAGGCTCCGGGACGACCAGCACAGACGCCCCCACAGCAGCGCGGCCCAGGCCGGCGCATACACCCCCCACAGCAGCGCCCCCCGGCCCGGCCCAGCGCATGCACCCCTACAGCAGCGCGGCCCAGGGCCACTGACGACACCGCGACCGCGTGCCCGGCGCCGGGAGCCGCCTGGGCCCGGAAACGCCGAAGTGGCCGTACCCCCACTGGCAGGACCGATGACGGCGCGGTCATGGAAACCCTCTGCCGCCGGTCCGAGGAAGTACGGCCACCCACCCACCAGGCCGGCGCTTGCGATCCGGGACAGCGCTGCCCGCGCACAGCGGCACGCGGCCCGCGGCTCTGTCCCGCCGCGGGCCGCGTACCGCCGGATCAGCCGCCCGCGTGGCGGACGGCTTCCAGGATGGTCTCCGTCACGGCGCCGGGCTGGGAGGCGGCGAGCGCGTGGGAGGCGCCGGGGATCTCCCGGGTGCCACGCGAGCCGGCACGCTCGGCCATGAAGCGCAGCGCCTCCGCCGGGATGTTGAGGTCGCGCTCGCCGTGCACGAACCAGGACGGGATGGTGCGCCAGGCGGGCTCCTCCGCCGGCTCGTCCCGCAGCGCCCGCTCGGTCACCGGCCGCTGGGTCGCGGCCATCAGCGCGGCCTCGCCGGCGTCCAGGTCGGCGCAGAACTGGTGGTGGAACTTGCCGGGGTCGATGCGGAACTCGTTGCCGCCGGACGCGAGCGGGTAGGCGACCAGCGCGTCGCCCAGGGTGCCGCCCTCGAACTTCGCCGACAGCAGGAAGGCGCTCTCGCCCTGCTCGGGAGCGAAGGCGGCGACGTAGACCAGGGCCCGCACGGCGGGGTCGCCGGCCGCCGCCCGGCTGATCACCATGCCGCCGTAGGAGTGGCCGGCCAGGACGACGGGCCGCCCGAGGCCGGCGATCACGTCGCGCACGTACGCGGCGTCGCCCTCGACGTCGCGCAGCGGGTTGGCCACGGCGACCGCCTCCAGCCCATGGCCGTGCAGGCGTTCGATGACCCGGTTCCAGGATGCCGATTCCGCGAAGGCGCCGTGCACCAGCACGACGACGGGCTGCTCGGTCATGAGATCGTTCCTTCTCTCGTGGTGGGGTTGGTGATCGGGGAGGGCTCCTCACGGAAGCCGATCTCCCGGTGGGTGCCGTCGCACAGCGGCTTGTTGCCGGAATGGCCGCAGCGGCACAGCGTCATCCGGTTGCGGGTCTCCAGCGGACGTCCGTCCGACCGCATGACCGGCACCTTGCCGGTGACCCAGAGCGCGCTGGCCAGCCCGTCCTCCTCCTCCAGGACCGAGACGGCCTGCGGGAGGTCGGGCTCGATCGTCTCGCCGCCGCGTTCGAGCGCGTAGCTGTAGGAGCCCGACGGGCAGTGGTCGATGCGGCCCATGACGTTCGAGCGCACGTCGCTGTCGCCGGTGTCGGCCAGCATGGCGGCGATCGGCCTGGTGCGGCCGATGCAGAAGGCGGCGTGGATGCACAGCTCGCCCACCCGTTGCGCCGAGATGCCGACCCCGTCGTGCACGTGCTGCAACTCCTGGTACGGGCGCATGACCGGGCTCTCCGTGCCGTCGAACCCGATCAGAGCGTGCGTCCCGTCGCAGAACGGCTTGGCGCCCGAGTGGCCGCACCGGCACAGCGCGTAGGTCTCCTCGGTCTCCAGCGGCTCGCCGGTCTGCCAGGTGAGCGCGTCGTTCCCGGAGGAGACGATCTTCCGCTTGCGCCGCAGCGGGACGCCGCCGTACACGACGTACGGGCCGTCGCGCAGGACGACGATGCGCCGCTCGTCGCCGACGCTCCACCGGCGGCGTTCCGGCGCCACGTAGCCGAAGGTGGGGCCGGCGCCCGCCTCCATCAGCGCCAGGGCCTGGGCCTTGAGCGCGTACATGGTGCCGGTGGCGACCGCGAGCAGCCTCGGGTTGCCGTTGAACGCCCGCTCCAGCAGGTGCAGGACGGCGCAGTAGGTGTGGTCGAACTCCTCCTGGGCCCTGCGGGTCGCGCTGCCGGGCTCGGCCGGCCGCGGGTTGGGCGGCATCGGGCGCACACCGGCCGGATCGACCAGGATCGGCTCGCCGGTGGGGCCGGTCTCCGGGGTGTCGCCGCGCTGGTAGCGCCGGCCGGACCTCAGCTCCTGGAACCGGTAGTAGTGGGCGACCTCATCCCGTTCCGGGTGGAAGACGTCCTTGTCGCCGTCCCAGACCTCGCCGTGGGAGTTGCCCTCGCCCTGCTCGACGATCTCCTCCAGCGCCGCGAGCGCCGACTTCAGGTCGTGGACCGCGACGAGCCGGCCGGCGGTGTGCCGGAAGTGGCCGGCGTGCACCTGGCGGGCCGGGTCGCCGGAGAAGACCTCCCGCTCGCCGAGCCGGTCGCACAGGTGGCGCAGCCCCTGCTCGATCGCGGCGTAGAACTGGCCGATCGTCTCGTAGTCGTCGCCCTCCGGCGCGGCGCCCGGCGGTGCGGGCCGTTCGAGGCGCAGGAACATCTCCAGCGCGTCCGCGCCGAAGGGGACCAGCGACAGCTCCAGGGATCTGTCGCCGTGAGGCAGTCGCCGCGGATGGGGCGGGAGCATCCGCGGCGAGTCCAGGAGCGGCCGGCCGCCGACGGCGTTCAGCAGGTTCGCGGCCAGCGCCAGGTGCAGCATCTCCTCGACGAAGACGCTGCCCACGATCTCGGCGGCCTCCGGGTTGCGTTCCCGGTCCAGCGAGTACAGCGCGCACAGGTACGGCGGCAGCGTCGCGTGCTCCAGCTCGATCGCCCACTGCAGATGCTCGCGCAGGCTGTCGAGCGTGCCGATGCGCGCCTCACGCGACATGGTCGTCCGGCCGCGCGCCGTCCTCCAGCACCTCGACCGCGTCGAGCAGGCCCCGCAGGCCGATCTCCTCGCGTTCGGCGTCCGTCGGGTCGAACAGCCACTCGGTGACCGGCAGGCCGGCGACCTCCTCCGGGCGGCTGGCCTCGACCAGGGCCACCTCCGCCTCGACCTCGACCTCCAGCTCGTGCAGGAAGTCGTCCTCGCCGGTGTTCATCGTTCCTCCATACGGGCTCGGGTGGATGTCCGGCTGACCGCGTGGATCAGTCGCACGCTGATCTGGCCGGACGCGAACAGGTGGGTGAAGCGCTCACCCTGGTGGGCCGCCAGCGCGTAGGCCGGGTCGGCCCGGTGCCGGGTCGCGACGACCGCCGCCACCTGCTCGGCCCGTCGCGACCACGACAGCGGCGCCCGGCCGGGCCGGCCGGCCTGCTCGACGAGCTCGAACCCGGCGCCGGCGAGCAGCGTGCGCAGCTCGGGCTGGGTCGGGAAGTGGTTGCCGTCCGGAGCGGGCAGCGTGCGCCGGCCCCGGGCGACGACCACCAGCAGCCCCAGCGAGGCGCCGGGCCTCAGCACCCGGTGGATCTCCCTGAGCACCGCGGCCTTGTCCCGCACGGTGCACAACATCCCCAGGCACCAGGCGGCGTCGGCCGATCCCGTACGCAGCGGGATCCGCCGGCCGTCCCCCGCGATGACCGGCAGCCCGAACAGCCGGGCGGCGGCACGGCCCGCGGCCGGCATCGGCTCCAGCAGGATCGGCCGTACCCCGAACCGTTCGGCGGCCCAGGCCGCCGGCCCGCCCGCGCCGGCGCCCACGTCCAGCAGCGTCATGCCCGGGGACAGCTCGCACGCCTCGGCCAGCCAGGCCAGCGCGGCCGGGCTCGCGCTGCCGCGGCAGGTGGCCGGGATGGCGTGCCGCCGTCCGAGTTGCTCGACGGCCTCGGCGGTCCACCCGGCGACCTCGTCGAACTCGGCCACCATCGCCGGTGCGGTCACGGACCTACTTGCCCGTGCCGGAGCGGTCGAGCCAGTCGCGGTAGGTGATCGTGCCCAGCACGGCGCTGTCGTCGAGCGGGACCAGCGACCGCTCGCTCACCTCGCTGCCGAAGTAGCGCGCGTGCGGGTCGGTGACGACCTCGCGGGGGTCGCCCCAGGCGGCCAGCGCCTTGCGGAAGAACTCGTCCATCCGGTACTGCTGGGGCCCGGCGATCTCGACCCTGCCGTTCAGCGGCGTGCCGACCGCGGTCCTGCCGACCGCCTGGGCCACGTCGTCGCCCGCGATCGGCTGGAAGAGCACCGGCGCGATGTGCACCTTGCCGTCCACGGTGGCCTCGTCGGCGATGCCGCGGGCGAACTCGAAGAACTGGGTCGAGTGCACCAGCGAGAACGGGACCCCCGACTTCTCGATCAGCTGCTCCTGGGCGATCTTCGCCGCGAAGTAGCCGTTGTCGGGCATCCGCTCCGTGCCCACGATCGACACCGCGACGTGGTGGCCCACGCCCGCCGCCTTCTCGGCCTCCAGCAGGTTGCCCGTGGAGGTCTCGAAGAACTTCAGCACCGCGGCCCGCTCGAACGACGGCGAGTTCGACACGTCGACGACCACCTGCGCGCCCGCCAGCGCCTCGGCCAGGCCCTCCCCGGTCAGGGTGTTCACGCCGGTGTTCGGCGAGGCCGCGACCGCCTCGTGACCGTGCTCGCCCAGCTTCGCCACCAGCTTCGACCCGATCAGGCCGGTCCCGCCGATCACCACGATCTTCATGCGGATTCCTCTCTGTCCGCCGGGTCACCTCGTTGCCACCCGGTCGCCAGCTAAGACCGGACAGCCCCGCGCGCTCGTGACGGCTGCCGGGAAATTTCTCGGGGCCTATTCGCCTCCACCGGCCGGCGCGGGCCCGGCGGCCGGCGCGCCGACCCGGATGATCGCCACCGGGCAGCCGGCGTGGTGCAGGACGTTCTGGCTGACCGAGCCGTGCAGCAGCGCGCTGAGCTCGTGGCGGTGGTGTGAGCCGACCACGAGCAGGGACGCCTGCTCGGCGGCGTGCGTCAGCGCCTTGCCCGGGCGCCCGGCCAGGGTCTCCTGGTCGATCGTGACCGTGGGGAAGCGCTCCCGCCACCGGGCCAGGTCCTCCTCCGGCAGGGGCGGACGGTTCCGGTCCGCCGGTCCTCGCGTGCCGGCGCGCACCAGCATCAGGGGGTCGGCGGTCCTGGCGGCGTGCGCGCAGGCGAAGGCGAGCAGGTCCTCGCTCTCGCCGGGCTCGGCGATGCCCACCACCACGGGCCCGCCCGGCCGGGCGGAGCCGCGTACGACGACGAGGGGGCAGGCGGCCTCGGCCGCGAGCCGGGCGCCCACCGAGCCCAGCAGCAGGCCGCCGACCTCGCCGAGCCCGCGGCTGCCCACGACGAGCAGCTCCGCCTGCCGCGAGTGGTGCAGCAGCGCGGCCACCGGCTCGCCCTCCGGCAGCGCGGTCGTCACCTCGGCCTCGGGGGCGACCGCCCGGGCGCGGGCCCGCGCCGTTTCCAGGACGCGTTCGGCGGCGTGCTGGAGGCCGCCTTCCGGCGGCGCTCCCGGGGCGGGCCCCAGGGGCACGTTGAGCAGGGGCCAGATGAAGGCGTGCACGATCTGCAGCGGCCGCCGCCGGCGTGCGGCCTCGGCGGCGGCCCACTCCACGGCCCGCAGGCCGTCCTCGGAGTCGTCCACGCCTACGGTCACAGGGGTCATCTCGGTCGTTCCTTTCCCAGTTGCGTTGTCGGTCACCGGCTACTCGACGAGCTTCCCGGCGGTCGAGACCTCGCGCATCAGCGCCGCGATCTCGGCGGGAACCGGCGGGATCGCCTCGCGTTCCACCGCTCCCGGGCCGGACCACACGAGGTTGACCCGCAGCGCGGGGTCGAGCCTCGGGTGGTCGGAGCGGTTGTGGCAGCCGCGGGTCTCGCGCCGCTCCAGCGCGGTCTCGATCGTGGCGCGCGCGGCGAGCGCCGCCGACTTCAGGTCGAAGGCGTGCGCCAGGTCCTGGAAGCCGGCCAGGTCCGGGTGCACGCCCACGTCGGCGATGCGCGCCTCCACGGCGGCCAGCTCGTCCAGGCCCTTCAGCAGGCCGCTCTCGTCGCGTACGACGCCGGCGTGCTCGGTCATGATGTCGCGCAGGGCGCGTTGCAGCGCCCGCACGTTCTCGGGGCCGTCGGCGGCCAGGAGCTCGTCCATCTCCGCCCGTGCCGCCCCGACCGCCTCGGCCGAGCGGCGCTGGGCCTCCAGGCCCGCGGAGTGCTCGGCCGCCGCCTGCCCGGCGATACGGCCGTAGACCAGCAACTCGATGAGCGAGTTGCCGCCGAGCCGGTTGGCGCCGTGCAGGCCGCTGGCCGCCTCCCCGATCGCGTACAGGCCGTCGACCCCGGTGCCGTGGTCCTCGGGCCGCACCCAGACGCCGCCCATCGAGTAGTGCGCGGTCGGCGCGATCTCGATCGGCTGCCTGGTGATGTCGAGCATCTGCAGCTCCAGCAGCGTCTGGTAGACGCGGGGCAACCGCGTCATGATCGTCTCGCGTGGCAGGTGCGACACGTCCAGCCAGACGCCGCCGGCCGGGGTGCCGCGCCCCTCCTTGATCTCGGTGTACGCGGCCAGCGCGACGCGATCCCGCGTGGACAGCTCCATCCGCTCCGGGTCGTACCGCGCCATGAAGCGCTCTCCGAGCCCGTTGCGCAGGTGCCCGCCCTCGCCTCTGGCCGCTTCCGAGACGAGTGTGCCGGCCGCGCTCTCGGGCGCGATGAGGCCCGACGGGTGGAACTGCACGAGCTCGGCGTCCCTGATGCGGCAGCCGGCCAGGACCGCCAGGCGGAAGGAGTCGCCGGTGTTCTCGTCGCGCCGCGAGGAGGTGCGCCGCCAGATCCGGGTGTGCCCGCCGGTGGCCAGGATCACCGCGTCGGCGTGGATGACGTACCGGCTGCCGTCGGTCAGGTCG
The DNA here is from genome assembly GCF_040656115.1 of Nonomuraea sp. NPDC050202. Lineage (NCBI taxonomy): Bacteria > Bacillati > Actinomycetota > Actinomycetes > Streptosporangiales > Streptosporangiaceae > Nonomuraea > Nonomuraea sp. NPDC050202. The sequence goes on from NZ_JBFALF010000034.1 coordinate 13,272, forward strand.
AAACCGTACGCGCCGAAGACCGCGCCGTCGCGGACCAGCAGGCGCGTGACGTACACGGTGTCGAGGACGGGGATCTCGAGCTGGGCCGCCCGGTTGATCAGGGTGCGCTGGATCTCCAGCCCGGTGTAGTCGCCGGCGTAGGCGGTGCGCCGGTAGCTGTGGGCGCCGAAGAAGCGCAGGGAGATCCGCCCGTCCGCCTCGCGCGCGAACGGCATCCCGTACCGCTCCAGGTCCTCGATCCCGCGCGCCGCCCCCTCGGTGACGATGCGCACGGTCTCCGGATGGGCGAGCAGGTAGCTCTCCTTGAGGGTGTCCGCCGCGTGCTGCTGCCAGCTGTCCTCGGGATCCATCGTGGCCAGCGCCGCGTTGATGCCGCCTGCCGCGAGCGTCGTGTGCGCGTCCGCCTTCGGCCGCTTGCCCACGGCCAGCACGCCGACCCCACGCTCGGCGAGCTCGATCGCGGCCCGCAGTCCGGCCCCTCCCGTGCCGATCACCAGGACTGGCGTGGCGATCCGGTTCTCCAGCGCATGCATCTCGTGTTCCTTCTGACCCGCGTCGGCGATAGCACTTCGGGAAGCAAGACCGGATGGCGGCGCGATTCGTGACGGCTTCGCCGTCCTGGAATGAATGTCACCCCTTCCGTGCTCCACCGAGTGCAGTCGTTCATGGAAGAAGGCGTTTCGCATGGCAGCGCAGGCCGACGCGGCCCGGCTCATCGTGCAGGCTCTGGAGGCGGAGGGCGTCGAGTACGTCTTCGGCATCCCGGGCGAGGAGAACATCCACTTCGTCGACGCGCTCAAGGACTCCTCGATCCGTTACGTGCTCGTCCGCCACGAGCAGGGCGCGGCGTTCATGGCGGAGATCTACGGCAGGCTGACCGGCAAGGCGGGCGTGGCGTCGGCCACGCTCGGGCCAGGGGCGATCAACCTGCAGCTCGGCGTGGCCGACGCCACCACCAACAGCACGCCGGTGGTGGCGATCACGGCGCAGGTCGGGCTCGACCGCATCTACAAGGAGTCGCACCAGGTGGTGGACCTGGTGTCGCTGTTCCGTCCGATCACCAAGTGGTCGGAGCTGGCCCCCTCGGCGCGGGCGCTGCCCGAGCTGATCCGCAAGGCGTTCAAGACCGCCCAGACCGAACGGCCGGGCGCCGTCTACCTGGCCATCCCCGAGGACGTCGAGTCCGCGCCCGTCCCCGGCGACCTGCGCCCGCTGCCGGTGAACGTGGTCCGCCCCCAGGACCCCTCCCCCGCCCAGATCGCCCGCGCCGCCGACATCCTGGCCACCGCGCGCAGGCCGATCGTGCTGGCCGGTCACGGCGCGACCCGGGCGGGGGCCGCGCAGGCGCTCGTCCGGTTCTCCGAGCGGCTGGGACTGCCGGTGGCGACCACGTTCAACGGCAAGGGGGTCTTCCCCGACGACCACCGGCACGCGCTGGGCGCGGTGGGTTTCATGCGGCACGACTACGTGAACTTCGGCTTCGACGAGGCCGACGTGCTGATCAGCGTCGGGTACGAGCTGCAGGAGTTCGACCCGGTCAAGATCAATCCGGAGCGGGACAAGAAGATCATCCACATTCACCGGTTCCCCGCCGAGGTGGACGACCACTACCCGGTGGCGGTCGGCGTGCACGGGGACATCTCGCGGTCGCTGCACGTGCTGGCGGACTCCGTGCACCGGCGGTTCGAGATCAACGGCACCGGCGAGAAGATCCGCCGCATGCTCCGGGAGGAGCTGGAGCAGGGCCGGGCCGAGGACGGGTTCCCGCTGTCGCCGCGGCGGGTGGTGGCCGACATCCGCGCGGCCATGGGGCGCGAGGACATCGTGCTGGCCGACACGGGCGCGGTGAAGATGTGGATGGCCCGCATGTATCCGACGTACGAGCCGAACACGATGCTGGTCTCCAACGGGCTGTCGTCGATGGGGTTCTCCGTGCCGGGCGCGCTGGCGGCCAAGCTCGCCCATCCGCGGCGGCGGGTGCTGGCCGCCACGGGCGACGGGGCGTTCCTGATGAACTCGCAGGAGCTGGAGACGGCCGTGCGGGAGCGCATCCCGTTCGTGGTGCTGGTGTGGGTGGACGGCGCGTACGGGCTGATCGAGTGGAAGATGGACCTGGAGCTGGGACGAAACTCCAACGTGGCGTTCGGCAACCCCGACTTCGTCAAGTACGCGGAGAGCTTCGGGGCGCGCGGCTACCGGATCGGCAGCGCGCAGGAGTTGCTGCCGACGCTGCGCAAGGCGCTGGCCGAGGACGTGGTGTCGGTGATCGCGGTGCCGGTGGACTACTCCGCGAACCTGGAGCTGACCGACAAGCTGGGCGAGCTGACCGGGCCCTTCTGAGCGGCCCTCGACGCGACCTGTCCGAGCGGCGGCCTGGGCGGGCTCGCCCGGTCCTTCTAAGATCGTGGGGGTGAGCCTGCCTGCCGTGTCCATGCCGGGAGCGCTGCCGGTCGAGCCGGCGCGCGACCCGTACCACGTCTACCTCGACTCCCTGACCAGCCCCGAGTCACGGCGCACGATGCGCGGCTGCCTCGATCGGCTGGCCCGCCTGCTGACCGGTGACGACAGCGCGACGGGGGCGGGGCAGCCGTGGCACCTGCTGCGGTACGAGCACACCGTGCGGATCCGTACGATGCTCACCGACCAGGGCTGGTCGGCGGCGTACGTGAACAAGCACCTGGTGGCGCTGCGCCGGGTGCTGAAGGAGGCGTGGCGGCTGGGGCAGACCAGCGCCGAGGACCTCGCCCGCGCCTCCGACCTGGCCCCGGTGCGGCAGAGCCGCCTGCCCGCCGGGCATCACGTGCCGCCCGAGGTGGTGGGTGCGGCGCTGTCGGCGTGCGACGACTCGCCCGCCGGGGTGCGCGACGCGGCGCTGATCGCCGTTCTGTACTCGACCGGCTGCCGCCGTGCCGAGCTCGGCGGGCTGACGCTGGCCGACTACGATCCGGGGTCGCGCTCGCTGCGGGTGCGCGGCAAGCGTGACAAGGAGCGGCTGGTCTACCTGACGACGGACGCGATCGGGCTGGTGGAGCGGTGGCTGGCGGTGCGCGGCGGCGTGCCGGGTGCGCTGTTCAGCCCGATCAGCAAGGCGGGGCGGCTGCGTACGCGTGACGGGCGGCCGGTGGGGCTGACCGGGCAGGGCATCGCCGACATCCTGACCCGGCGCTTCGGGGAGGCGGGGGCGGCGCGGCGCACGGCGCACGACTTCCGCCGTACGTTCATCGGCGAGCTGCTGGACGCCGGGGTGGACCTGGCGACGGCGCAGGCCCTCGTGGGGCACGCCTCGCCGGCCACCACGGCCCGCTACGACCGCCGCCCGGAGCGCACCCGCCGCGAGGCCGTCGACCGCCTCCGCCTCCCGGCCGCCCGTCCTCTCGCCTGACCGTCCGGCCGGCGACACCGCCTCACCAGGCGCCCCTCGTCCGGTCGCCTGAACTGCGAGGCCGTCGCGTCGGCGGCACCTCGCCGCGTCCCTCCAGCCCTGCTCCACACCGTGGCGCGCATCCCACCTGGCCCCTCGCCGCACGATGGTGCGCCCTTCCAGACCTCTCGCCGCACTGCGGTGGGGCCCTGGGCGTCCTCGCCGAAGGGCGGTGGGAGGGGGCCGTGCGGTGGCGCGTCCGGCGGGTGGTGCCGCTCCGGCGCGGGCGGGTGGCCGGGCCGGAGCGGTTCGCCTGCGGGGGTCAGCCCGCCAGGCGGGGCACGATGCCGGAGCTGTGCAGGCGCTCGCGGGCGGCCGCGATGGCCTCGTCGGTCGTGGCGAACACCTGACCGGCCTGGTCCAGCCGGGCGATCACTCCGAGCGCCTCCAGCGGCTGGTGGTGCCCGTCGGGGATGCCCGACACGTACACCATGATTCCTCGCCCTTCGAGCCGTTCGATGGTGTCGGCGAGCACCTTGGCCCCGCTGGCGTCGATGGTGGTGACCAGGCGCATGCGCAGCACCACCACGGACACGCCGGTCACCTCTGACAGATCCATCAGGAGCCGGTGGGCGGCGGCGAAGAACAGCGGCCCGTCCAGCCGGTAGGTGACGATGTGCTCGGCGAGCAGGGCGTGCTCGTCCTCGGTGTGCTGCGGCTGCAGGTCGTGGCGGAGCGGCTCCCGGTAGAAGCGCACGTTCCGCGCGATCGCCCGCAGCGCCAGCGCCCCCGCGACGACCAGGCCGAGGATGACGGCCACAACGGTGTCGAGCGTCAGCGTGGCGACGGCGGTCAGCACGAGCACCGCCGCGTCGCTCCTGGTCGAGCGCCACATGGCGCGTACGGAGTCGCGCTCGACCATGCGGATGGAGGTCGCCAGCAGCACCCCGGCCAGGGCCGCGAGCGGGATCTTGGACACCAGCCCGGCGGCGGTGTAGACGATGGCGCCCAGGATCAGCGCGTGGGACAGCGCCGCGAGCCGGGAGGTCGCCCCGGAGCGGACGTTGACGGCGGTCCTGACGATGGCACCGGTGCCGGGCATGCCGCCGAACATCGGGGTGACGAGGTTGGCGATGCCCTGGCCGAACAGCTCCCTGTCGGGGTCGTGCCGGTGCCGTCCGGTCATGTTGTCGGCCACGGTGGCCGACAGCAGCGATTCCAGCGAGGCCAGCGCGGCCACCGCGATGGCGGGGGCGATGAGGGACGGCAGCACGTCGAGGTCGAGGAAGGCCAGCGACGGTGCGGGCAGCCCCTGCGGCAGGTGGCCGATCCTGGCCAGCGGCAGCTCGGCCAGCTCCGCGACGACGGTGGCGACGACCACGGCCAGCAGCGAGAACGGCACGTTCGGCCGCAGGGTCGCGCCCACCAGCAGCGCCGCCGCCACGATGAAGGTGACCGACATGGCCCACCAGTGCGGCCTGGCGAGGAAGTCGATGACGGCGTGCCAGGCCACGACCGCGACCTTGTCGCTGTCGTGCGGGGGGACGCCGAGCGCGTGCGGGATCTGCTGCATTCCGATCACGCCGGCCATGCCGACGGTGAAGCCGGCGACGACGGGCGCGGGGACCAGGGACATGTAACGTCCGGCCCGCGCCAGGGCGAGCATGACGAGCAGCGTTCCGGCCAGCAGCCCGACGGTGAGCACGCCGGTGGCGCCGTGCTCGCTCATGATGGGCATGAGCACGACGGTCATCGCGCCGCTGGTGCCCGACACCTGCAGCGCCGAGCCGCCGAACAGCGCGGCCAGCGATCCGGCGACCACCGCGGTGGCCAGGCCGGCGGCGGCGCCGAGGCCGGAGGAGACGCCGAATCCGAGTGCCAGCGGCAGCGCGACGATCGCCACCGTCAGGCCGGCCAGGAGGTTGTTGCGGGGCTGGTGGCGCATGGCGGCCAGCGCGGCCCGTTCGGGCAGCACCGACCGGATGTGGCCCCAGCCCGCGGCGATCACGCCCATCACGTTGTGTCACCGATCGAATCGGTACGGTGACCGTGCATACTCATGAAAGGTCCGTTCACCACCACTCCTTCTAGGTAAAGACAACCCCGTCTTGTCCCAAATTGCATAAATTTGCAATTCGTTAAGGGGTTGTCAGGATAACAACTTCACCCCCTCCCACCTGCTTAAACTCCCTTGATCACGCGATATTCGCCACGCGTGAAATCGGGCCAATGCTTGAAAAGCGCGATGGAATCAGGCGGGCAGCATGGCGAAGCCCTGCTCCGCCGCGCGCACAGCCTCCGCCTCGACCTCGGCGATCGGCCGCCCGTCCGCCAGCAGTCGCCAGTTGCGCCGGGCCAGCACCCGCTGCGTGGCCACCACCTGCCCGGCCAGCAGCCGTGCCGTGAGCTCGTCGGCCGTCTCCGCGAGCGCCTCGGCCAGGGCCTCCTCGTCCCGCGCCATGTGCTGGTGCAGCCGCGCCAGCAGGCTGGACGCGCCGGAGAACACCATGCGGTGGTAGGCCACCACCTCGGGGTCGTCGTTGAGCCCGGTGACCGGGTCGTGCCGGGCCAGGCCGTCGAGGAAGTGGCGGCGCAGCGCCCGCACCGGCCGCTCCCCCGCGGCCCGCTCCCGCACCACCCGGGCCGACTCGCCGAGGTGGTCGGCGATCCGGTGCAGGACGAGGTCCTCCTTGGTCGCGAAGTACTTGAACAGTGTCGGCTTGGACACCCCGGCCGCCGCCGCGACCTCCGCGACGGACACCTCGTCGAAGCCGCGCTCCAGGAAGAGCGTGATGGCCGCGGTGGAGATGGCCTCGTGTACGCGCCGCCGTTGCAGCTCCCGCAGTCCCGTCATGAGCACACTCTAGCAAAGTGTTAACCTAGTTAAGTTCTTAACCGAGTTAACACTTCTGGGAGGTGTGATGGCCACGCTCGACGACGAGCGGGAGTACGTCGAACGCTGCAGGGCCGGCCTGCGCAGGATGCTGGAGGGCGCGCGGGACAACGTCATCGTCGGTGAGACCGTGGCCGGCGACCGCTACAGCGCCGAACGCCTGGGCCGGCACCTCAAGAGCCTGGCCAAGGAGCTGAGCGAGGAGCCCGAGGGCCCGCCGTTCTTCGGGCGGCTGGACTTCGGCCCGGGCTCCGCCGAGCACGCGGGACGGGCGTACCACATCGGCCGCCGGCACATCAGCGGCGAGCACGGCGGCCCGCCCGTGGTGATCGACTGGCGCGCGCCGGTCTCACGGGCCTTCTACCGGGCCGGCGCCCGCGATCCGCAGGGCGTCGACGTGCGCCGCCGTTTCGGCTGGTCGGGCACCACCCTCACCGGCTTCGAGGACGAGCGGCTCTCGCGCGGCGAGGAGGGCGAGAGCAGGATCCTCGCCGCCGAGATCGAGCGCCCCCGCGTCGGCCCCATGCGCGACATCGTCGCCACCATCCAGCCCGAGCAGGACGACCTCGTCCGCGCCGAGCTGGACACCTCGATCTGCGTGCAGGGCGCCCCCGGCACCGGCAAGACGGCGGTCGGCCTGCACCGGGCCGCGTACCTGCTCTACGCCCACCGCCAGCGCCTCCAGCGCGCCGGCGTGCTCGTGCTCGGCCCCAACCGGGCCTTCCTGGACTACATCTCGGCGGTGCTGCCGGCGCTCGGCGAGGTGGACGTCGAGCAGACGACACTGGAGCGGCTGCTGGCCACCGTCCCCGTCACGGCGGCGGACGACGAGGCGACGGCCGTGATCAAGCACGACGCCCGCATGGCGCAGGTGCTGCGCGCGGCCCTGTACGGGCGGATCGCCAAGCCGGTCGAGCCGGTCGCGGTGCCCGACGGCTCCTACCGGTGGCGGGTGCGGGAGGACGAGCTGCGCCGCGTCGTGGACGACACCCGGCGCGAGTCCCTCCCCTACGGCACCGGCCGCGAACGCGTCAGGGCACGGGTGGTCGAGTCCATCCGCCGCCAGGCAGAGGCCCGCAGGCAGACGGCCGACGCGGCCTGGCTGCGCAAGATCGGCCGCGGCGTCACCCCGTGGCTCGACCAGGTCTGGCCGGCCGTCAAGCCGGAGGAGGTCCTGTACGAGCTGCTGCGCGGCCCCGCGCCGGACGGCCGCGACCCGGCGCGCGGCCTGCTGACGGACGCCGAGAGGGCGGCCCTGACCTGGAGCAAGCCGCCGCGCAGCGCCAAGAGCGCGAAGTGGTCGGCGGCCGACCTGGTGCTGCTGGACGAGCTCGGCTCGCTGATCGAGCGCCCGCGCGGCTACGGGCACGTGATCGTGGACGAGGCCCAGGACCTGTCGCCGATGGAGTGCCGCGCGGTGGCCAGGCGCAGCGAGCACGGCTCGCTGACCGTGCTCGGCGACCTGGCGCAGGGCACCACGTCGTGGGCGGCCACGTCCTGGCCGGAGCGCCTGGGGCTGCTCGGCAAGCCCGGCGGCGAGGTCATCGCGCTCACCACCGGGTTCCGCGTCCCGGCGGCCGTGGTGGAGCTGGCCAACACGCTGCTGGCGGCGCTGGAGGTGGAGGTGCCCGCGACGCGCTCGTACCGCTCCGACGGGCGGCTGCGGGTGACGGAGGTGCCCGTGCTCGAGAAGGGGGTGGTGGAGGCTGTGCGCGAGGCGTTCGGGTTCGAGGGCTCGATCGGGGTGATCACGGCGGACGCCGGCGTGGAGGCGATCACCGCCGCGCTGTGGAACGAGGGCCTCGACGTGAGCGGCCGGCTCAGTGTCATGCCGGCCTCGATGTGCAAGGGCCTGGAGTACGACCACGTCGTCGTGGCCGAGCCGGCGGCCATCGCCGAGGCCGAGCGGCGTGGGCTCAACCGCCTGTACGTCGCCCTGACCCGCGCCGTCTCCCGTCTCGACGTCGTGCACGCCCGGCCCCTTCCGCCGCAGCTCGCCCGCCCATCCTGAGATGGGCACACGCCTCGACACGGGCCTCTCGTCCGGTGTGTGATGTGTGCACCCTCCGAGAGGAGCCCGCGCGTGTCCTCCTCACCCGACTCCGTCGACCCGTCCGACGGGAGCAAGCCGACCCCCGCAGGCGGCACGCCCGACCGGAACGACCCGGCCGCCGCAGACAGCGCACCCGACCGGAACGACCCGCTCACCGTGAGCGGCGCGCCTGGCCGGAGCGAGCCGGCCGCCGCAGGCAGTACGCGCGACCGGAGCGAGCCGCTCACCGTGGGCGGCGCGCCCGACCGGAGCAACCGGACCGGTGCCGGCGACGCGGCCCGACGCGGCGACGCCGCCGAGCCCGAGGACGCGGGTGACCGGCCGCATCGGACCACGACGCCGATGTCGCGGGTGCCGAGGGCGCCGCGGGTGCTGGATCAGGTCCCGTCGGTCATCGGGTTCGTCTGCGGCGTGGTGGCCGTGCTCTACCTGCCGGTCCTGTTCGGCCTGGCGGGGGTCGTGCTGGGAGTCGTGGGTCACGCCCGCGGCGAGCCCCTGGGCCGGTGGGCCGCCATCACCGCGGGCACGGGGATGTTGCTCGGCACGCTGCTCAGCATCCTGCTCACCCCGAGGTGAGCCCTCAGGTGGTGGCCGGCCCTGGGCCGGGGGGCGGGCCGCGCGGGGAGGTACGGCTGCCGCGCACCACGGCGTGAGATCCTGGAACGATGCTGACGCCGATCGACACGCTGCGCGAGCAGGTCACCGCCCGGCTGGCCGCCTTCGAGCGCAGACAGGTCCCGCCGGCCGGTGGGGTGCGCAGGGCCGGCGTCACCGTGTGCGTGCTGGAGGATGCCGAGGCCAGCCCGTACGTGGTCGTGATCAGGCGGGCCGCGCGCGGCCGCAACCCGGGGCAGTGGGCGCTGCCCGGCGGGCGTGCCGACGACGGGGAGCGGCCGGAGGAGGCGGCGCTGCGCGAGCTGGCCGAGGAGACCGGCGTCACGGGGGTCGAGGTGGCCGGCCTGCTCGACGACTTCGTCACCGACTCGGGGTTCGTGATCACGCCGGTGGTGGCGTTCGGCGGCCGTCAGGAGCCGGTGCCGGACCCGCGGGAGGTGGCCTCGGTGCACGCGGTGCCGCTGGAGCGTTTCCTGGCGCCGGGGGTGCCGCGCTGGCGGGGCGAGCTGCTGCAGATGCCGCTGGGGCCGTCCATCGTGATCCACGCGCCGACGGGGGCCATCCTGTGGCAGTTCGCCGAGGTGGCGCTGCGGGGGCGGGAGCAGCGGGTCTTCGACGTGGCGCAGCCGCACTGGACCAGGACATGAGCCGGTAAAGCCGGGCCCATGAGGTAGGCGCGATTACCTTCAGGGGCGGACGGTGTGCTTAACTCAAGATTGCCGATGTGGTTAGTGTCCCCCGGGCCGCAAATTACCGCCTTCACGGAATACCGTTCGGCTGGAGCCGTGTTGTGCACCTCGCCGAGGAGGCGACCGCCACATCGGCCTAACAGCTTTTCCCAGGCGCCCCGCCGCACCGGCGGGGCGCCTGCTCTATGGTGGGGTGGCCGCTGGCCCGATGATCAGGAGAGCTCGTTGCTGTACGAAGTGGTCAAGTTCGCCGCCGCGCCGCTGACGAACGCGATGTGCAGGCCGCACATCTCGGGCGCGGCCCACGTTCCGAGGAGCGGGCCCGCGATCCTGGCCGTCAACCACCTGTCGGTGCTCGACTCGTTCCTGCTCCCGGCGCTGCTGCCCAGGCACGTGACGTTCACCGCCAAGAACGAGTACTTCGACGGCAACCCCGTCTCCGGGTTCTTCATGCGGCTGGGCGGGAGCCTGCCGATCGACCGGGAGAGCGCGCACGCCGCGCAGGCCATGCTCGACGACGCCGCCGCGCTGCTGGAGCGGGGCGAGCTGTTCGGCATCCACCCCGAGGGCACCCGCTCCCCCGACGGCCGCCTGTACCGCGGCAAGATCGGGGTGGCCTGGCTGGCGCTCAAGACCGGCGCCCCGGTGCTGCCGGTGGCGCTGAGCGGCACCGACAAGGTCCTGCCTTACGGGGCGAAGGTGCCCAGGCCGGCACGGATCGGCATCTCCATCGGGGCGCCGATGCGGTTCGAGGGCGACCACGCCAACGCGCGTGACCGGCGGCGGGTGACCGACGAGATCATGGCGGCGATCCAGAAGCTGTCCGGCCAGGAGTACGTGCCGACGTACGCGGCCAGTTACAAGGCTTCGAATGGAATGCCCTGATTCGGACGCTAGGCTCGGACACCTGTCGTCGAGAAGCAGGGGGCTGATCAGTGGCGCGGGGTCGTACGATCGCGATCGTGTCCGGAGCCACCGTGCTCGTGGTGGGGGCCGCGGCCGGTGGCGCGTACTACGTGCTGCACACGAGGGGCACCCCGGCCGAGACCGCACAGCGTTTCGCCGTGGCGTGGCAGGCCGGTGACAAGACCGCGATGGCGGCCGAGCTGGCCACGCCGGAGCAGCTCACCGCCTACGACCAGCAGCGCACCGCGCTCGCCGTCGAGTCGGCCGCCGTCAAACTGGGCCAGGTCGCCGAGGGCGACGACCGCGCCAGCGTCCCGTACACCGCCACGCTCAACCTGAAGAACATCGGCGCGTGGACCTACCAGGGCAAGATCGACCTGGTGGTGGCCGACCGCACCTGGAAGGTGGACTGGAAGCCCGCGACGCTGCACCCGTCGATGACCGAGGGGGCCGCGTTCTCGCTCAAGACCAAGTGGCCGCAGCGCGCCGAGATCACCGACGCCGACGGCGAGCGCATCGACACCGGCACGGTCGGCGGGTCGGTGCAGCAGCTCGTCGGCTACCTCGACAAGGCCACCAAGAAGGACGTCGCCAAGCTGGGCTCGTCCTACAAGGTCGGGCAGGCCGTCGGCCGCGGCGGGTTGCAGGAGACCTTCCAGGAGCAGCTCGCCGGCACCCCCGCGACCGAGATCAAGCTCGGTGACGAGACGCTGGAGACCATCGAGGGCGCCGAGGGCGAGCCCGTCCAGACCTCGCTCGACCCGCAGACGCAGGCCGCCGCGGTGGCCGCGGTCAAGGACATGAAGAAGCCCACCTCCCTGGTCGCGATCAAGCCTTCCAGCGGCGAGATCCTGGCCGTGGTCAACAACGTGGGCGGGTTCAACCGGGCGCTCGACGGCCGCTACCCGCCCGGCTCGACGTTCAAGGCGGTCACCGCGATCGGGCTGCTGGAGGCCGGGGTTTCGCCGCAGGACACGGTGACCTGCCCGAAGAACGTCAACGTCGGCGGGCTGCCGATCCGCAACTCCGACGAGGAGTCGTTCGGGTCCATCTCGTTCCTCGACTCCTTCGCCCACTCGTGCAACACGACGTTCGCGCCGCTGGCGGAGTCGAAGCTGGGCGCGGACAAGCTGCTGGACGTGGCCGAGGAGGTGGGCTTCAACCAGCCGCTGAACATCGGGGTGCCGGCCACGAAGGCCAGCTTCCCCAGGGCCGAGTCCGACGCCGAGCTGGCCGCCGAGTCGTTCGGCCAGGCCAGGATCACGGCCAGCCCGCTGTCGATGGCCTCGGTGGCCGCGGCCATCGCCGACGGCACGTGGCGCCCGCCGACGCTGGTGCCGTCGATCAAGCAGAAGGCCAAGGAGCGGGAGCTGCCCGACGGGGTGAAGTCCGCGCTGCACACGATGATGGCGGCCGTGGTGACCAAGGGCACCGCCAAGTCGGCGGGGCTGCCGTCGGGCACCCACGGCAAGACCGGCACGGCCGAGTACGGCACGGGCGAGAAGCTGAACTCCCATGCCTGGTTCATGGGCTTCAAGGGGGACGTCGCGTTCGCCGTGGTCGTCGAGGGCGGAGGCGGCGGCGGCGCGGTGGCCGCCCCCGTCGCGGCCACGTTCCTCAAGAACCTCTAGCCCTTCAGGAAACGGCGGATCTCCTCGGCCACCCGCTCGGGGCGCCCGCGCTGGGCGGCGTTCTGCGTGGCGCCGTGGTCGAGGCCCTCCATGACCACGCGCCGGGCCCGCGGCATGGCGCGCTCCAGCTCGACGAGCGCGGTCCTGAGGTAGTCCCGGCTCCTGGTGCCGCCGAGCAGCAGCGTCTCCACCTCGACCGACCGGTACGCCGCGAAGTCCCCGGAGGCCTCGGCCACGAGCTGGATGTCCTGGCGCTGGGTCGGGGCCAGCTCCCTGAACGTCGGCTCCTGCCCCGCCGCCCCGTCCTGGCTCTTCAGCATCAGGCCCGTCAGCCACTCCTGCACGCGGCGGGGCAGCGCGTTGAACAGCGGCGGGCCGAGCCGGGCGGCCCGCATGCCGGTGACGAGCGCCGCGGGGATCCTGCCCTCGGCGATCTCGCGGTCGAAGCGTTCCAGGCTGCCGCGCACGTCAGCGGCGTCGAGGCCCAGCGGGGGCTCGAAGAGCACGGCCTTGCGCAGGGCCGCCGGCCGGGTGAGCGCGGTGTGCAGGGTGATGACCGCGCCCGAGCTGACGCCGACGGCGTACCGGGCGCCGGTGGCCCGCAGCACCGCGTCGAGGTCGTCGACCTCGCGCGCGAGCCCGTAATCCGCGCCTGCGGGGCCGCTGCCGCCCCGGCCCCGGCGGTCGGGCAGGTAGCAGGTGAAGTCGCCGGCCAAGGCGCCGGCCAGCTCGATCTGGCTGTGCCCGGTCTGCATGGCGCCGTGCACGATCACCAAGCCGGGCCCCTGCCCGGCCTCGCGGTAGCTGATCGTGGTGCCGTCGGCGGACGTCACGGTGCCGGTGGTGGTCGTGGTCATGATGGCTCCCCTTCTGGCCGGTCAGTCGGCCGGGCGGCCCCTGTTCGCGAGGTCCGCCACGTCGGGCGACATCTCGCCCGTGCGGTGATGTGCCTGCCATTCCGCCAGGCCGGGGAACGTGCCCCCGTCCAGCTCCGCCAGCAGCGATCGCACCCAGCCGGCCTGGGCCCGCCGCATCGCCAGCGCGTACTCCGACTCGACGAGGAACAGCCGGGGCAGCTCGGCCCGCTCCTCCTCCAGCGCCGCCCGGCCGGCCTCGATCTGCTCCTCCAGCAGCTCCAGCCGCCGTCGCAGCAGCGGCGCGACCTCGTCGGGGCCGAGGCCGGCCATGACCGACAGGCCCGCCTCGAACGCCGACGGCTCCCGGCGCGGCTCGCGCAGCAGCTCCCTGGTCCAGTCGTCGGCCTCCCGGCGGCCCGCGTCGGTGATGCGGTAGACGGTGCGCTCGGGGCGGGCGCCCTGGCGGCCGCTCTCCACCGCCTCCAGCAGGCCGTGTTTCTCCAGGTTGCGCACGACGGTGTAGAGGGACCCCCATTTGATCGGCATGTCCTGGTCCTTGCCGCGGGAGCGCAGGACGGAGGCCATCTCGTACGGGTGCATCGGGCGCTGGACGACGACTGTGAGCACGGCCAGCGCCAGCAGGTTGCTCACGGGACGCCGTCGGGCCATCGCCACCCACCGCCTTCTCCACGTTTACTCGTAGGCGAGTATACGCAGACGAGTATTCGCCCACAAGGGCCATCCGAGTCCCTGCGGGGTGGGCGCGACAGCCACTTCCGGGCGGGTTCGATAGCGTTCGAACGGAAGGACCGGCCGGGCCCACCCCGCCGGTGGAGCCACGGACAGCGAGGACGGCCACCGATGAGCCGCGAGCACCACTACCAGACCGTCGTGACCTGGACCGGGAACAAGGGCACCGGCACCAGCGGCTACCGCGACTTCGGGCGCGAGCACGAGCTGTCCGCCGAGGGCCCTCCGGTCATCGGCGGCAGCTCCGATCCCGCCTTCCGCGGCGACCCGGCACGCTGGAACCCCGAGCAACTCCTGGTCGGCTCCCTGGCGCAATGTCATATGCTGTGGTACCTGCACAAGTGCGCCGTGGCCGGCGTGGTCGTCACCGAGTACACCGACACCGCGACCGGCATGATGGCCGAGACGGCGGACGGCGGTCACTTCACCGAGGTGGTGCTGCACCCGTCGGTCACCGTGGCCGCGCAGGAGATGGCCGAGACCGCCCTGGCCCTGCACGCCGACGCCCACAAGTCGTGCTTCATCGCCAGCTCGGTCAACTTCCCGGTCCGCCACGAGCCGACCATCCACGTGGCCGGCTGACCACAAACCCCACCGCATGGTCGGCTGACCTCAAGACGCGCCGCGCGGTCGGCTGATCTCAAGACGCGCCGCACGGCCGGGTGACCTCAAGACCCGCCGCGCGCCCAAACCCGGCCTCGACACTCGCCGCGGGGGCCCGGCTGGTCACAACACCCGCCGCCCGGCCGCCGGCCTCATGACCGGCCGGGTACGGCCTTGGCCGTGGTCTCGGTCTCGTAGTCGAGGCCGAGCTTGGGCGCGATCTCGCGCAGGCACTCCTCGAACACCGGCTCCATGTCCGAGTAGACGAAGTCGAGCTGGTTCAGCACCTCCATGCAGAGCAGGCCGTACAGCCTGATCCAGCACGACATGAACACGTGGATCGCCTCCACGGGCAGCCCCACGCCGGTGGAGTCCGCGTACGCCCGCAACTGCTCCCTGATGGAGGCGGGCAGTTCCTCGGGAGCGGGCACCGGGAAGCGCCGGCTCTTCCACAGCTCTGCGATCTCCTCCAGGAAGATCTGCTCGAAGTCGCGCCCGGCCAGCTCGCGCGGCGAGTCCGGGCGCCGCTCGGCCGTGATCGGGCTGGCGAACACCCAGCCGAACTCCGCCCGGTGCGACACGGACCAGCTCCGCATCGCCCGGCAGGCCGCCAGCAGCCGCGCGCCGTGCTCCCCCGGCGGGCAGGCGTCGCGAGCCGTCTCCATGGCCTCCGTCAGCTCGCGGAAGAAGTCGGCCGTCACCGCCCCGACCAGCTCGTCGTGCCCGGCGAAGTAGTGGTAGAGCGCCGGGCCGCTCATGCCCATCTCCCTGGCCACGGCGTTGATCGTGACGGCCTGCGACCCCTGCTCGATCAGCAGCCTGCGCGCCGCCGCGCGGATCTCCGCCAGCGTCGCCTGCCGTACCCGTTCGCGCCTGCTGACGCCCTGTGCGGTCATCCGCTCACCCTCCCTGGCTCCGTTGACATCCTAGGGCATCTATTTTTCCTTAATGCCTCTAAGCAAATTTACCCTCAATAAGGAGATGTCGTGGCGCCCAATCCCCTGGCGAGCGCCTTCGCCAAGTACGTCATGGAGGCCCGGGTCACCGAGACCGGCCTGGTCACGCCCACCATGCGGCGCATCCGCCTGGCGACGCGGACGCCCATCGCGTTCCCGTACCGGCCGGGTCAGCACATCCGCGTCCAGATCAACGACCCGCTGTCCGTCTACGGGATCCTGCGCCCGGCCGAGACGCTGCGGACGTACACGATCTGGGAGCTCGACCCCGACCGGCGGGCGCTGGAGCTGCGCGCGCACCTTTACGGCGGCGACGGCATCGGGCTGCGCTGGGCGCAGGAGGCGGCGCCGGGGGACACGGTGACGTTCTGGTGGCCGCAGGGCGACTTCTTCACCCGTGACGACGCGCCGTTCCACCTGTTCGCCGGGGACGAGACGGCGAGCGCGGCGTTCGGCCCGATGCTGCGCGCGCTCGGGGAGGGCGCGCGGGTGCACGGGGTGCTGGAGAGCGAGTCCGCCGAGCACGACCTGCCCATGCCCGGCCCGCACGAGCTGCGCCGCGCGCACCGCCGGGGCGCGCCGGCCGCGTCCTCGAAGACGCTGCTCGCCGCAGTGGCCGGCCTGGAGCTGCCCGGCAACACCGGCGCCGCCTACCTGGCGGGAGAGGCGCGTACGTGCCAGATGATCCGCGACTATCTCGTCCGCGAGCGCAACTGGCCCCGCAAGGCCATCAAGGTCAAGCCGTTCTGGACGCCGGGCAAGCGCGGCCTGCACTGAACCCGTGAAACCGGCAGAACTTATTCCTTGACACGAATATTCTCCATGAAGAATACTTCTTTCCATGGAGGCACTCCTCACCGCACTGGCCGACCCGGCCCGCTGGCGGCTCGTGAGCCTGCTGGCCGAGCGGCCCCGCCCGGTCGGTGTGCTCGCCCAGCTCGCCGGGGCGCGCCAGCCGCAGACGACCAAGCACCTGCAGGCCCTGGAGCGCGCCGGTCTCGTCATCTCCCAGCGCACCGGCCAGCGCCGCATCTACGCGCTCAGGTCCGCCGCCCTGCGTGACCTGGCGGCGGAGCTCAACCGGCTCGCCGACCTCGCCGAGCAGCCTGGCGGCCCGCGCGAGGCGTTCGACCGCCACGGGCTCAGCCTCGACGCCGCACGGCTGGAGGCGCGGGAGCCGGGGTGGGCCGACGGCCGGGCGTTCAGGTTCCAGCGGTCGCTGGCGGCAGACCCCGGGCTGGCCTGGCGCCACCTGACCGAGACCTCGCTGCTCGCCCGCTGGTGGACGCCCGACGACCTGCGCGTCTCCGAGCTCGTGTTCGAGGCGCGGCCGGGCGGGCGGATCGTCCACGAGTACCGCGACGCCGAGGACGCCGACGGCTCCGACGTGGTCGCCGGGCGCGCGGAGGGAGTCGTCGACGACGTACGCCCCGGCGAGCGCCTGTCCTACCGGCTCTCCCCGCAGCTTCCCGGCGGCGGGCTCGCCTTCACCGCCCACGTCGACTACGTCCTCCGGCCCACCGGCGCCGGCACCGACCTCGACGTCGGCTTCCGGGTCACCGGCAGCACCGTCGGCTCCGCCGACTTCATCGCAGGCATCGAGCTCGGCTTCGGCCAGAGCCTCGACAAGCTCGTGGCCACCCTCGCCACGGCCTCCACCCCCACTGACATGAGGAGCACGACATGACGCAGCAGACCGGCCGCAGGGTCGTCACCAACATGAGCCTCTCCCTGGACGGCCACTACGCCCGGCCGGACGACCCGCTGGACATGGGCTGGGTGATGCCGTACGCGGTCACCGACGTCGCCCGCGACCACCTGACCAGCCTCTGGGAGCCCGCGACGACGGCGCTGCTCGGGCGGGTGAACGCCGAGGGGTTCCTCGGTTTCTGGCCCACCGTGATCGGCATGGAGGGCGCCGACCCGCGTGACGAGGGGTTCGCGAAGTGGCTCGTGGACGCCGACAAGGTGGTGCTCTCCTCCACCCTCCGCGAGGCGCCCTGGGAGCGCACGACGATCGCCGACAGTCCGGCGGCCGACGTGGTCGAGGACCTCAAGGCGGCCGAGGGCGGCGACATCCTCGTGCTCTCCAGCGCGAGCGTCATCAAGGCGCTGCTGGCCGCCGACAAGGTCGACCGGCTGGCGATCACGATCTTCCCGGTCTTCCTCGGCGGCGGGCCGCGGCTGTTCGACGACGGCCTGCCCGCGGGCCGGTGGGCGCTGGCCAGGCAGGCCGCGGGCGAGCACGGCACGCTGTCCCTCGTCTACGACCGGGTCCGCTGAGCCCTACCGAGGCCGGACGTTGTGGTTGCGCGCGAACAGGTTGCCGGGGTCGTACCGGCGCTTGACCGCCGCGAGCCGCCGGTAGGTCCGCGGCGGGTAGATCGCGGCGACGTCCTCCTCGGTGGCGGAGGCGAGGAAGTTCGCGTACGCGCCCTCGACGTGGGGCGCCAGCCTGTCCCAGATCGCGTCCAGGGCCGGCCGGGCGGCTTCGAGGGCCGGCTCCGGCCCCACGGCGGTGGTCACGACCATCAGCTCCGCCC
Source organism: Nonomuraea sp. NPDC050202 (assembly GCF_040656115.1). Taxonomy (NCBI): domain Bacteria; kingdom Bacillati; phylum Actinomycetota; class Actinomycetes; order Streptosporangiales; family Streptosporangiaceae; genus Nonomuraea; species Nonomuraea sp. NPDC050202. Next base: position 31,129 of record NZ_JBFALF010000034.1, read on the forward strand.
TGCGGTGCGCGTAGGCGGTGGCGTCGTCGGGGACCCGGGACACCGCGCCGCCCACACTGCGGACGGAGATGAACGGCGCTCCCTGCGCCGCCCTGGCCTCCGCCAGGACGGCCAGGACCGCGGGCACCGACTCCTCGCCGGCGAACGCGCTCCGGGTCGCGAACCGGATGCCCGGCGGCGGGGTCACACCCTCCACGAGCGTGTCGGCGTACGGGATCGGCGCGACGTCGTCGTCGATCACCGTGCCGAGGCGGCGGATCGGGTCGATGGCTCGGGCGGCGAGCTCCGGGTCGTCGCCGTCGAAGGTGACGAGGATCTCGACCGGCCCCTCCGGACCGCCGGCGAAGGGGTTGGCGACGTTCGCGATGGAGGTGAGCTCCTCGGGCGCGGTGCGCAGGTGGTCCGCCCAGCCCTGGAGCACGGTGGCCGCCTCCTGCGGCGGGAAGGTGATCCGGCCGTGGAAGACGTCCGTCGTCGGATGCGCCGCGAACTCGAAGGCGGTCACGATCCCGAAGTTGCCGCCGCCGCCGCGAATCGCCCAGAACAGCTCCGGGTCCTCCCCGGCACTCGCCCGCACGACCTCGCCGCCGGCCGTGACCAGCTCCGCGGCGACCAGATTGTCCAGGGCCAGGCCGTGCTTGCGCACCTTCCAGCCGATGCCGCCGCTCAACGTCAGCCCGCCGACGCCCACGCTCCTCGTGTCACCCGAGGAGATCGCCAGGCCGTGCGGGGCCAGGGCGGTCGCGACCTCGCCCCAGGTGGCACCGCCGCCGATCCTGACGAGGTGACGCTCCTTGTCGACGACCTCCACGTTCGCGAGCCTGCCGAGGTCGATCACGACGCCGCCGTCGTTGGTGCCGAACCCGGCGAAGCCGTGGCCGCCGCCCCGTACGGACAGCACCAGCCGCGCGGCGGCGGCGAACCTGACCGCCGCCCGCACGTCGGCGACGCTCTCGGGCCGCAGCACGTAGGCCGGGCTGCCCGAGGCCACGACCGAACGGGCGGCCGAGTCGTACTCTGCTCCACCCGGCTCGATGACGGTGCCGCCGAAGTCGCGGCGGAGGATCTCAAGCGCTGAACTCATCACGTTCCTCATCTCGACGTGCCCGGCCGGTGCCGGACGACCACGAGATGCCGGCGAGCCCGCCCTTGTGACAGCGCGGAGCACGTGACGTGGGCCACATACAGGCGGATCGCCGCTCGGGCAGCATGGGCGAGCAGCCGGCGCGCTGTCACAAAACGGCGCGACCCGGCATCTGGTGGACGTGACAGTCGACAATGAACAGGAGCCGTCCATGGCCGACACGCCGGAGCCCGCCCCCGGAGATCGTCCGGGGGGCACGAGCCACCCGGACCCCGCCACCGAGGCGTTCGTCACCCACCGCAACCTGCTGTTCACCGTCGCCTACGAGATGCTCGGCTCGGCCGCCGACGCCGAGGACGTGCTGCAGGAGACCTGGCTGCGGTGGACGGGCGTCGAGCTCGGCGAGGTGCGGGACCAGCGGGCGTACCTGGTGCGGATCACCACCCGGCAGGCCCTGGGCCGGCTGCGGGCGCTCGGCCGGCGCAAGGAGTCCTACGTGGGCCCCTGGCTGCCGGAGCCGCTGCTGACCTCCCCCGACGTGGCCGAGGACGTCGAGCTGGCCGAGAGCGTGTCGATGGCGATGCTGCTGGTGCTGGAGACGCTCACGCCGACCGAGCGGGCGGTGTTCGTGCTGCGCGAGGTGTTCGACCTGGACTACAGCGAGATCGCCGAGGCCGTGGACAAGAGCCAGGCCGCCGTCCGGCAGATCGCCCACCGGGCGCGGGCCCACGTCGCGGCGCGCCGGCCGCGCGAGGCGGTCTCCCCCGCCGAGTCGCGCGACGCGCTGGCGGCGTTCCAGCGGGCGGTCCAGACGGGCGACCTGCAGGGCCTGCTCGACATCCTCGCGCCGGACGTCGTCCTGCTGACCGACGGCGGCGGGGTCAAGCAGGCCGCCCTGGCGCCCATCGTGGGGGCCGGCAACGTGGCGGCCGTGCTGGGCAGGATCCGCGGCTCGGCGCCGCTGCTGCCGGCGCAGGTCAACGGCTGCCCGGCGCTGATCGTCCGGCTCGACGGCGAGATCGACACCGTCATGGCGGTGCACCTCGACGGGGGGCTCATCACCGGGCTGTACGCCGTACGCAATCCCGAGAAGCTGTCGCACATGGAACGGGAGACCACCCTGCGCCGCTGACCCCGGTGTCCGGCGCGCCGCACGCGCGCAGCCGTCCGGCCGGCTCCGCCGACGACATGAAGCAACCCTGCGCACAGCCGGGAGCAGTGGCGCAGGGTCGGGAGTGCGTACGAGGTGTCAGAAGGCCACGGCCAGGGCCATCGCGGCGGCGGCCTCGTGGCGGAGGAGCATGATCAGGAGCGTGGCGACCAAGGTGGCGATGAGAAGCCAGCTGATCAGGATGATGACCGTCGTGCGGCGCGGCCGGCGCCGGGGCACGCGCTCCCCGTTCGACTTCGCCTCGCTGCGACGAACCCGTTCGTTGAACGACTCGAGCCGGGCGACGAGTCGCGGGTCGTCATCGACGAGGTGCTGCTCGATCTGGGCCAGCATCCGCTCCTCGTCCTGCGACCAGGCCATAGGCACCTCCCGCACGCAAGCTCTACGGCGTCTTCCTGCCCAACCATGAAGATCATTAGCCCCCGCCTGACCACTTAATTGCCACCTCTTTTCGGTTTGCGATCAAGCTCGAACGACTGTTCTAATCATGCCATGCGCTGGGACAACCTCCGCCTGACCGCGCCAGGGCGGGCCGATCCGACCGAGCCGCTCTTCGCCCGCGGCGCGGTCACCCGCACGTTCGACACGCCCGAGTTCAAGGGGATGACCTTCTACGAGATCCGGGCCAGATCCATCATCAACCGGGTCCCCGGCGCCAGCCGAGTCCCGTTCGACTTCACGATCAACCCCTACCGGGGCTGCGGCCACCGCTGCGTTTACTGTTTCGCCAGGAAAACACACGAATATCTGGACCTGGATGCCGGTGCGGACTTCGACTCCAAGATCGTCGTCAAGGTCAACGCCGCCGAGCTGGCCCGCAAGGAGCTCGCCTCGCCCCGCTGGGGCGGCCACCACGTGGCCATGGGCACGAACGTCGACTGCTACCAGCGCGCGGAGGGCCGCTACAAGCTGATGCGCGGCATCCTGGCCGCGCTGCGCGACGCCGCCAACCCGTTCTCCGTCCTCACCAAGGGCACCCTGATCCTGCGCGACCTCGACCTGCTCACCGAGGCCGCCGACGTGACGGACGTCGGCGCCAACGTCTCGGTGGGTTTCGTGGACGAGGAGCTGTGGCGCGCCGTCGAGCCCGGCACGCCCAACCCGCGCCGCCGCCTGGAGACGTGCGCGACCCTCAACGACAACGGCATCGCCTGCGGCGTCCTGATGGCGCCCATCCTCCCCTACCTCACCGACTCCCCCGAGCAGCTCGACCGCACGGTCAAGCAGATCGCCGAGTCGCGCGCCACCCACATCTCCCCCATCGTGCTGCACCTGCGGCCGGGAGCCCGGGAGTGGTGGCTGAGCTGGCTGTCGCGCGAGCACCCGCGCCTGGTGCCGCGCTACCTGGAGCTGTACGGGCGGGGGGCGTACGCGCCGAAGTCGTACCAGCAGCGGGTGACCGCCCTGGTCAAGGAGCTCGCCGAACGCCACGGCGTCGGCCGCGCCACCCCGGCCATGGCCCGCCGCATCCCACCCCGCCGCCCGTCACCACCGCCCCGGCCCGAGCAACTCCGCCTCCTCTGACGCGCGGGGGTTCCGCCCTGGGTGCTGTCGCACGGCGGGACATGACGTGCCGTCCCGGTGCGCTCGGGGGCCGGAGCTGCGCGCGGCTTCAGCGTGAGCCGGCCGGCGCACGGGCCCGACGTCGCGAACGGCCACCGCCCCTGACAGCGGGCGCACCGCCCACCAGGCGGGCTCGGCGCCACGCCGCCGGCACCCGAGGAGGTCGGCACCAGGTGAGGCCGACACCAGGCGGGCGCGTGTGGTCCGCGGCATCCTGCTGAGCGGAAATTCGCTGGCGGGGCCGCGAGGGCGGTGGCAGGATGGCCGGGCATTTGCCGGACCACGATCAAGGAGCTTGGGATGCGGCGCCGCCTCGGAATCTCCCAGCACAGCATCGGCACGAGAGTTTCCCGAGGGCTCCTTGATCAAGCACGTCCTGAACATCGGCATCCTCGCGCATGTAGACGCGGGAAAGACCAGCCTCACTGAGCGGCTCCTGTTCGAGACCGGTGTCATCGACCGGCTCGGTAGCGTGAACGAGGGCAGCACCCAGACCGACAGCGGTGAGATCGAACGCCGCCGCGGCATCACCATCCGGGCCGCCGTGGCCTCCTTCGTCCTGGGCGACCTGCGGGTCAACCTGGTGGACACACCCGGCCACGCCGACTTCGTGGCCGAGGTCGAGCGCGCGCTCGGCGTGCTGGACGGCGCCGTGCTGGTGCTGTCGGCCGTCGAAGGGGTGCAGCCGCACACCCGGGTCCTGATGAGGACCCTGCGCAAGTTGCGCCTGCCCACCCTGCTGTTCGTCAACAAGATCGATCGAGCGGGGGCGCGGGAGCAAGGGCTGCTCGCCGACATCCGGCGCCGGCTCTCTCCCTCGTGCGTCCCGCTCAACACCGTCGACGGCCTCGGCACCCCGGCCGCCGTCACCCGGCCCGTCGCCGGCCCGGACGAGGCCGCCGAGGTGCTGGCCGAGCGGGACGACGAGCTGCTGGAGCTGCTCGTCGACGGCAAGACACCCGATCACGGGACGGTACGCGCGGCGCTGGCGCGGCAGTGCGGCGACGGTGTGGCGTATCCGGTGCTGTTCGGCTCGGCGATCACCGGGCAGGGGCTGCCCGAGCTGCTCGACGGCATCTGCGAGTTCTTCCCCGCCGTGCCGCGGGTCGCGGAGGAGGGCACGGCGACGGGCACGGTGTTCGCGATCGAGCGGGCCGCCTCCGGGGAGAAGGTGGCCTATGTACGGATTCGGGCCGGGGTCCTGCGGGTGCGGGAACCACTGATCTTCTATCGCGGGCAGGGGCGGAGCGGCGATGACGGTCTCCGCCCGACCAGCGGCGCCACCAAGCACGGCAGCGCCGGCACGCGCACACACAGCGGCGGCGCGAGCAGGCCCGGCAGCGCCGGCACGAGCACGCACAGCGGCGGGCAGGTGGATGCCGGCCATGGGTACGAGGCCCGGCTGACCGCGCTGGCCGTCGCCGGCGCTCCCGGCGAGAGCCAGGCCGTGGCCGGTGACATCGTCAGGGTGTGGGGCGTGCCGGAGATCCGGGTCGGCGATCATCTCGGCGCGCCGGGGCCGGCGGGCCAGGCGCACTTCACCCCGCCCAGCCTCGAGACCGTGGTCCGCCCTCGCGTCCCCGGCCAGGAGCCCCGCCTGCACGCCGCGCTCCTCGCGCTGGCCGAGCAGGACCCGCTGATCGGCACCCGTACGCTGGCCGGCGGCGACACCTCGGTCCTGCTCTACGGCGAGGTGCAGAAGGAGGTCATAGGCGAGACCCTGGCCAGGGACTTCGGCGTGGAGGCCGACTTCGAGCCGAGCCGCCCGGTGTACTTCGAACGCCCGGCGGGCACCGGCGAGGCGGTCGAGGAGATCCAGCGCCAGGGCCGCAACGACTTCATGGCCACCGTCGGGCTGCGGGTCGAGCCCGCCCCCAGGGGATCCGGGGTCGGTTACCGGCTGGAGGTCGGTCTCGGGTCGTTGCCGCTGGCCTTCCACCGGGCGATCGAGGAGAGCGTGCGCCTGGCCCTGCGCAAGGGGCCGCACGGCTGGCCGGTGACCGACGTTCTGGTGACGCTGACCAGGACCGGTTACTCCTCGCCCGTCACCGTGGCGGCCGACTTCCGCGGGCGTGCGCAGGTCGTGCTGGCGCGGGCGCTGCGCCGGGCGGGCACGGCCGTGTACGAGCCGTGCCACCGCTTCGAGGCGGAGGTGCCGCTGGAGGCGTTCGGCCCGGTCACGGCGCAGCTGGCCGGACTCGGCGGGGAGCTGCGCGAGGCGCGCAGGCATGGAGAGGGCTGGGTGCTGGAGGGCGAGATCCCGGCGGCGGTGGTGCACGAGGTCGAGCGGCGCCTGCCCGGGCTGTCGCACGGCGAGGGTGTGTGGTGGTCGGAGCCGGCGGGCGACCGCCGACTCAGGTAACCGGCACGAGCCGACAGCCAGGCCGACGGCCCGGCTTGGCGGTATGTCGGGTTTCGGCGCTAGATGGGTATTAAGTGGCTTGGTGTACCAATCAGGTGCATCTCGTCCGTTACAGGGGGGAATCTCCGATGGCTGACACGAAGAAGAAACCCACGTCCAAGTCCGGCAAGTCCAAGAAGCAGGCCATCAAGACCAGCAGGCAGGCCAAGGAGACGAAGCGGGAGAGCCGGAAGACCACCGACGAAGGCTGAGGCATCGGCCGCCCGACGGTGATGTGATCGGACGGCCGCGGCCCGCCAAGTGCCCCGGCTGTCCGATCGACCAGTGGAGCTGCCATGTCGGCATACCTGCGCTTCCCCGCCGTCTTCCAGGACGTGGTGGTCTTCGCCGCCGAGGACGACCTGTGGATGGTCTCCGCCCGCGGCGGCCGGGCCTTCCGGCTGACCGCCGGGCAGGCCGAGGCCGGTTATCCACGCATCTCCCCGCGTGGCGACCAGCTCGCGTTCGTCGGGCGCGAGGAGGGCCCGGAAGAGGTGTACGTGATGCCGTCCGGCGGCGGCGCGGCCCGCAGGGTGACCTTCCACGGCGCCCGCTGCACGGTGACCGGGTGGGACCCGGAGGGCCGCATCCTGTACGCCAGCGACCAGTCCCAGCCGTTCGAGGGCCGCAAGTGGCTGCACCGGGTGGCGCCCGGCGGGGTGCCGGAGCGGCTGCCGTACGGGCCGGCGAACTCGATCGCGTACGGACCGGAGAACATGATCGTGCTGGGCCGCAACACCGCCGACCCGGCGCGGTGGAAGCGTTACCGCGGCGGCACCGTCGGCGACCTGTGGATCGACCCGAGCGGCGACGGCGAGTTCAGGCGGCTGATCAGGCTGCCCGGCAACCTGGCCTCGCCGTGCTGGAGCGGCGACCGGGTGTGCTTCATCTCCGACCACGAGGGCGTCGGCAACGTCTACTCGTGCACCCCTGACGGCCAGGACCTGCGCAAGCACACCCACCACGACGACTACTACGCGCGCAACCTGTCCGGCGACGGCCACCGGCTGGTCTACCACGCGGGCGCGGACCTCTACCTGCTGGAGCCGGGCGAGCGGCCGCACCGGCTGGAGGTGCACCTGGCCAGCTCCAGGACGCAGCGCAACCGCAGGTTCGTCGAGGCCGCCGACTACCTCGACAGCGCCACGCTCAGCCCCGACGGCAGCGCGCTGGCGATCACGGCGCGCGGCAAGGCGTACGCGATGGCGAACTGGGAGGGCCCGGTACGGCAGCACGGCTCCCCCGACGGCGTCCGCTACCGCTTCCTGACCTGGCTGAACGACGGCGTACGGCTCATCGCGGCCGCCAGCGACGACGGCGACGAGGAGACGCTGGTCGTGCTGGAGGGCGGCGAGGGCGGCCCCGGCACGGAGGTGGCCCGGCTGGGCCGGATCAACGAGCTGGTGCCCGACCCCGCCCACGACCGGGTAGCGGTCGTCAACCACCGCCACGAGCTGCACCTGCTCGACCTGGAGTCTGGGCGCTCGGAGCTGGTGGAGGCGAACCCGCACGGGCCGCCCGAGGACCCCGCCTGGTCGCACGACGGCCTGTGGCTGGCGTACGCGAGCCCGCTCAACGCCCAGACCACCGCGATCAAGCTCCACCATCCGGAGACGGGCCGGACGGCGCAGGCCAGCGAGCCGGTGCTCAAGGACTCGATGCCGGCCTTCGACCCCCTCGGCAGGTACCTGTACTTCATCGGCCAGCGCGCCTTCTCCCCCGTCTACGACCAGCTCCAGTTCGACCTGGGTTTCCCGCTGGGCACGCGCCCGTACGCGGTGGCGCTGCGCGCGGACGTGCCGGACCCGTTCGTGCCCCGCCCGCGCCCGCTGGAGGAGAAGGACGACGACGAGGACGACGGGGACGACGAGGACGACCAGCCGCTGCGCGTGGACGTGGACGGCCTGGTTCGCAGGGTCACCGCGTTCCCGCTGCCGGAGGGGCGCTACGAGCGGGTGGCGGGGCTGAAGGGCAAGGCGCTGATCCTGACCAGCCCGCTGCACGGGGACGACACGCTGCACCTGTTCGACTTCGCCAAGGGCGAGAGCGAGACGTTCGCCGACGGGGTGAGCGGGTTCGAGCTGGGGCGCGACCACAGGACGCTGCTGTACCGGGCGGGCGGCCGGCTGCGCGTGGTGAAGGCGGGCGAGGTGCCGGGCGACGAGGAGGCGCCCGGGCGGCAGAGCGGCTGGGTCGACCTGTCGCGCATCAAGGTGTCGGTCTGCCCGGAGGCCGAGTGGCGGCAGATGTTCAAGGAGGCCTGGCGGCTGCAGCGGGAGAACTTCTGGACCGAGGACATGGCGGGCGTCGACTGGCCGGCCGTGTACGACCGGTACCGGCCGCTGGTGGAGCGGGTGACGACCCGGGGCGAGTTCTCCGACCTGCTGTGGGAGCTGCACGGCGAGCTGGCCACCAGCCACGCCTACGAGAGCGGCGGCGAGTACCGCCCCGGCCCGGACTACAGCCAGGGCAAGCTGGGCGTGGACTGGCGGCTGCGTGACGGCGTCTACCACATCGCCGCCGTCGTGACGGGCGACCCGTGGGACCCGCAGGCCACCTCGCCGCTCAACCGGGTGGGGCTGGACGTGCGTACGGGCGACGCCGTGCTCGCCATCAACGGCGCGCCCATCGGAGCGGCGACGGCCACCCCGAACGAGCGCCTGGTCAACCAGGCCGGCGAGGAGGTCGAGCTGACGCTGCGGCGCGAGGAGCGCGTCTTCACCGTCACCGTGCGGGCCCTGGCCGACGAGCAGCCCGCCCGCTACCGCGACTGGGTGAACCTCAACCGCGCCCAGTGCCACCAGCGCTCCGGCGGCCGGATCGGCTACCTGCACGTGCCGGACATGGGGCCCGACGGGTTCGGGGAGTTCCACCGGGGGTTCCTGGCCGAGTACGACCGGCACGCGCTCGTCGTGGACGTGCGCTTCAACGGCGGCGGGCACGTGTCGTCGCTGCTGCTGCAGAAGCTGGCCAGGCGGCGGCTCGGCTACGACTACCCGCGGTGGGGCGACCCTGAGCCGTACCCGCCGGAGTCGCCGCGCGGCCCGCTGGTGGCGATCACGAACGAGTGGGCGGGCTCCGACGGCGACATCTTCAGCCACACCTTCAAGCTGCTGAAGCTGGGCCCGCTGGTCGGCCGGCGCACGTGGGGCGGCGTGATCGGCATCTGGCCGCGGCACACGCTGGCCGACGGGACGGTGACCACGCAGCCGGAGTTCTCCTTCGCCTTCGACGACGTGGGCTGGCAGGTGGAGAACTACGGCACCGATCCCGACATCGAGGTGGACATCACCCCGCAGGATTACGCCAGAGGCGTGGACACGCAGCTGGAGCGGGCCATCGACGTCGCGCTGGAGCTGCTGGCCGACCAGCCGCCGCACACTCCCGATCCCCGGCACAGGCCGCGCATGCAACCTTAATGACCTTTATGGCGTCTAAAGATCATAGGTGGGGAAAGTGCATCGGGGATGAACAGAGTGCACTCCGCCGACGGAGAGATGATCGGCCGGTGGTGAGGCAACCGTTCTCACCACCGGCCACGTGTGTTGAGACTGCTTCCGCGACTAAGGGGGATCTGTCAGGTGCGCGCACTGGCACGCAAGGGCAAATCGGCGATGCGACGGCTCTATCGGGGATACAACCGGCGCAAGGCGAGCAGCGCGCCACCGCCCTCGACTCAGCGGGTGAGCATCCTGCTGCTGCACGCCCACGGGATGGGCGGGACGATCAGGACCGTGTTCAACCTGGCCAGTTACCTGGCCGAGCAGCACGACGTGGAGATCGTCAGCATCTTGAAGGAGGCGGAGGAGCCGTTCTTCCCCATCGATCCGCGCGTGAAGTTCCGTTTCCTGGACGACCGGCTCAACCCGGGCCACGACCCCGTACGCGCGATGTTGTCGAAGATGCCGAGCAAGCTCATCCCGAAGGAGGAGTCGGCCTACCACCGCTTCAACCTCTGGACCGACCTCAAGCTGGCCCGCTTCATCCGCTCGCTCGACACCGGCGTGCTGATGGCCACCCGGCCGGGGCTCAACCTCGCGATGGCCCAGTTAGCACCGCCCGGCGTGATCACGATCGGGCAGGAGCACGTGGCCCTGCGCACGCAGCCGGAGCCCGTCCAGGAGCTGATCAAGTGGCGTTACCGCCGCCTCGACGCGCTGGTCACGCTCACCAAGGCCGACCTGCGCGACTACCGCGAGACGCTGCCGAAGAAGCCGCGCAAGCTGGCGCGCATCCCCAACGCCGTGCCACCGATGTCGGGCGACGTGTCCAAGCTCGACACCAAGGTGGCCGTGGCGGTCGGCAGGATGACCCGGATCAAGGGCTTCCACCGGCTGATCACCGCCTGGGAGACGGTCGCCGCCGCGCACCCCGACTGGAAGCTGCGCATCTTCGGGGCCGGGCCGCAGGAGGGCAATCTCCGCCAGCAGATCGCGGAGGCGGGCCTGGAGGGCAAGGTCGAGCTGCCGGGACCCACCACCGACGTGGGCGCGGAGCTGGAGAAGGCGTCGATCTACGTGCTCAGCTCGCGGCACGAGGGCTTCCCCATGACGATCCTGGAGGCCATGGCCAAGGGGCTGGCCATCGTCAGCTTCAACAGCCCGCACGGGCCCAAGGAGATGATCACACACGAGGTGGACGGGCTGCTGGTCAAGCCGCGTACCAACGCCAACCTCGCCGAGTCGATCATCCGGGTCATCGAGGACGAGCCGCTGCGCCGCGGCCTGGCCGCGCGGGCGCTGGAGACGGCCCGCACGTACGACGTGGACGTCATCGGGCAGCAGTGGGACGCGCTGCTGGCCGACCTGCTGGCCCGCCGCGACGCCAGGTCCCGCCCGGCCGACGCGACCGAGCTCCCGCCCCCGTGCCCCTGAACGCAGAACCGTGCCCCTGATCACGGGCCGGCGTCCCTGATCACGGGCCCGCGCCTCCGAACGCGGGCCCGCGTCCCTGAACGCAGGCTCGCGCCTCCGGACACGGCCCCGCGCCCCTGCACGTGCGGGCGGGCGGGGGTCGTCACACGCCCGTGCCGGTGAGCTCCACCGGCTCGGCGATGACGTCCACGAGCGCGCCGTTGCGGTGGACGGTGATGGGCAGCGGCCGCCCGATCGCCTCGGCGAACATCAGCCGCTGCAGGCTCTGCGCGTCGGCCACCGGGTTGCGGCCGGCGCTGAGCACCAGGTCGCCGGCGCGCAGCCCGGCCCGGTGCGCGGGCGATCCGGGGACCACCTCGACCACGCGCATCGCCCCGCTCTGCCCGGTGTGCCGCCGCAGCTCCTCGGGCAGCGGCGCCGGCGAGGTCACCAGCCCGAGGAACGCCCGCCGGACCCGGCCGTCCCTGATCAGGGCCGCGATGATGGAGCGGGTCGTGCCGTTCATCGGCACGGCCAGCCCCACCCCGATCCCCGCCACCGCCGTGCTGATCCCGACCACCCGCGCCCGGGAGTCGGCCAGCGCCCCGCCGGAGTTGCCGGGGTTGAGCGCGGCGTCGGTCTGGATGACGTCCTCGATCAGCCGCATGCTGGAGCCGCTGCGCGCGGGCAGCGACCGCCCGAGCCCGGACACCACTCCGGCCGTGACCGACCCGGTCAGCCCGAGCGGGTTGCCCACGGCCACGACCAGCTGCCCGACCACGAGGCCGTCGCTGTCGCCCAGCTCGGCGGGCGGCGGCGTGGCCGCCTGCGCCCTGATCACGGCCAGATCCGACAGCGGGTCCCGCCCGATCACCTGGAACTCGCCGGAGGACCCGTCGGCGAACGCCACGGTGCCCGACCGGGCGGAGCCGACCACGTGCGCGTTCGTCAGCAGGAACCTGTCTGCGGTGAACACCACCGCGGACCCGCTGCCCTGGCGGGTCCGCACGCTCGCCACCTTCGGCAGCAGCTCGGCCGCCACGGACGACACGACCTGGGAGTAGGCGTCGAGGGGGTCCGCCATGGAAGCCTCCAGATGATTACTTGCTTACACAGTAACTCCTCATGGCCGCGCCTCGTAGACGATGTTGAACGGGGTCTCCGCCACCCGGCGGAACCGGCTGAACCCGGCCTCGGCCGCCAGCCGCCGTACCGGCTCCTCGCCCGCCTGGGCGCCGAGGGCGTAGCCGCCCTCCTGCGAGAGCGCGTTGGGCACGCACAGGAATGCCGAGAACGCGTAGTAGGCGCGGCCCACCGGGTTGAGGTTCTCGCTCAGCGACCGGCCCGCCGCCGGCTCCACGATCATCCAGGTGCCGTCGTCGGTGAGCCGGCCGCGCACCTGACGCGCGGCGCCGAGCGGGTCGCCCATGTCGTGCAGCGCGTCGAACGTGGTCACCAGGTCGTACGGCCCGCCGTCGAAACTCTGCGCGCTGCCCACCCGGAACTCGACCTGGTCGCCGAGCCCGAGAGCCTTCGCCCGCTCGCGGGCCTGCTCGACGGATGCGCCGTGGTAGTCCCAGCCGACGAACGCCGAGGCGGGGAAGGCCCGCGCCATGAGCGTGGTGGACGCGCCGTGCCCGCATCCGACGTCGGCGACCCGGATCCCGGCGCGCAGCCCGCCTTCCACGCCGTCGAGCGCGGGCAGCCAGGCGCTGACGAGGTTGGCGGTGTACCCGAACCGGAAGAAGCGCTCGCAGCCGGAGAACACGTCGTCGTCGTGCTCGTGCCAGCCGAGCCCCTTGCCGGTGCGGAACGCCTCGGTGATCCGCGGCTCCGCCTTCAGCGCGCCGATGGCGAGCTGGAAGCCGCCGAGCACGGGGCCGTCCGGGTCGGTGAGCGCGTACGCCTGCTCCTCGCTCAGGGAGTAGTGTCCCGTCGCGGCGTCGTACTCGACGTAGCCGCCGGCGGCCTGCCCGCGCAGCCACTCCTCGACGTAACGCGGGGCCGTGCCCGTGCGGTCTGCCAGCTCCTGCGGCAGTTGCGGCTTGTCGGCGAGTGCCCGGTAGAGGCCGAGCTTGTCGCCGATCACGACTCCGCCCGCCGCCATGGTGGCGCCGACGTCGCTGACGAACTTGCCGAGGAACTCCATGAGTCGTGCTTCGTTCATTGCGATGATCTCCCCTGTCGTGATCTGTGTGTTCGGTGATGGGCGGTGCCGCGGACGGCCCACGCTCCGGCGGTCAACGGGATGGAGCCGTCCGGAGCTGCGGGCAGGCGGGCGCGGAGCGACTCCCGCAGGGCGCGCCGGCGTTCCTCGGTGAGGGACGTGACGTAACCGGGCGCCGGTCCCTGGCCGCCGAGGAACGGCCCCCAGTAGTCGTCGAACCCGGCGAACGTGGTGGCCGTCCCGATGGCCCGGACGGTCACGCCGTCCAGGCCGGCCCGCGTCCACAGGGCGCGCAGGCCGCCGGGCCGGCACAGCGGGAACCGGCGTGCCTCGTCCAGCCCGGCCGCGGCCGGGTCGAGGGCGATGGCGGCGTCCCAGAAGTGCCTGATCATTTCCATCCCGCCGGCGTAGTCCCACACGTAGGCGGCGACGGTGCCGCCCGGCGCGGCGACCCTGGCCGACTCCGCCACCGCGCGTCCCGGATCGGGGACGAAGTTGAGCGCCAGCCCGCTGACCACGGCGTCGAACCGGCCCGCCGGCAGCGGCAGCGCCCGCATGTCGCCGCCGCGGAAGCCGGCGCGGGAATCGGTGACCCGGGCCCGGGCAGCGGCCAGGAACCCCTCGGAGGTGTCCAGGCCGAGGACCTCGGCGGGCTCCGCCACCGCGAGGATCGCCGCGGTCAGCGCTCCCGTGCCGCACCCCGCGTCCAGCCAGCGCGCGCCGCCGGGCACTCCCAGCCAGCGCACGAAGGCCTCCGCGACACGGCGGCTCCACCGGCCGACGTACGCCTCGTAGGCGTCCCCGGCGGACCAGACCTCAGCGACCATCACGCCTCCCTTCCCTGGAGGCGTGACATTCCGTTCCATCGCGGGTTTCGGCGCCTGATTCCGTGACAGCGTCACGACGAACGCCGCCCTGGGGCCGGCCGTCGGGTGTTGCACGGCGGTGCTCAGTGCGGTCCGCCGCCCTGGACGCCCGCGGGCAGCTGTCGCGCCCGTCGCGCTAGAGCCGGGGCGGGCCGACCGTCGAGGCCATCGCGCTAGAGGCGGGGCGGGCCACCCGTTGCCCCCGTCCCTCTAGAGCCGGGGCGGGCCGGCCGTCGCGCTGGAGCCGGGCGGGCGCGCCGTCACGCTGCGGGCGACGGCCTGGGCGGCCTGCCAGGTCAGGTCGGCGTGGGCGGCGAGCGCCTGGGCGGTGATGACGAGCGCGCGGCCCCCACCGAAGGGCACCAGATGGTGGGATTGACGCCAGCTCTCGCCCTCGTGCCGGTAGGCGAGGTGCACCGACTCCAGCCCGGGGTCCCGCTGCTGGGACACCATGGTCTGGCCGGGGCCGGCCAGCTCGACGAGCGGCGGGATGCGGTCGCGGGCCAGCGGGCCCTGCGGATAGATGAGGGACTCGTCCGGGCCCCACAGGTAGAACGGGGTGGAGTCGCCGGTCGGCGGGGACTCGATGGCGAAGGCGTCCGGCCAGATCACCGAGTACTGCGACGTCTCGATCCGCCAGACCTTCTCGCCGGGGCCGGGGAGCACCTCGACGACGTGCTCGACCGTGCGGGCGTCGGTCACGTCGACCGCCGCCGTGCGCGTCGCTTCGCCCGCCCCGTGAATGACGGTGACGACGCCAGGGGTGTCGGGAGAGCGCTCGAAGCCGTAGGGCCACCAGGGCACCAGGGTCACTCCGTGCCCCGCCAGCCGCGCTAACACATGGCTCACGTGTCGTCCCTCCCCGGCGATCATACTGCCTGGGCCAGCGCCGCCCCGCAGTAGGCCGCTCCCAGGCCCGCCACCACGCTGGCCACCGCGTTGGCGGCCGCGTGGAAGCGGGCGCCCTCCTCCACCAGCCGCACCGTCTCGTACCCCAGCGTCGAGTACGTCGTCAGCGCCCCGCAGAACCCCGTGCCCGCCAGCGCCCACACCGCGCTCCCGGCCGGCAGCGCGGCCAGGAAGCCCAGCAGCGCCGACCCGGCGACGTTGACCGTCAGCGTCCCCCAGGGGAACACGGTGTCGTGGCGCGCCTGCACGGCCCGGTCCGCCAGGTAGCGCAGCGGCGCCCCCACCGCCGCCCCCAGCACGATGAGCAGCACCGTCACCGCGCGCCCGCCCCCGCCACGGCGGCGGCACGCCGGGTCAGCCACATGCCCGCCACCACCGCAGCGAGCGCCGTGAGCATCGTGGCGGCCAGGTAGACCAGCCCCGTCACCGGCGCGCCCGCGGCGACCGCCCGCTGCACGTCCACCACGTACGTAGAGAACGTCGTGTACCCGCCCAGCACCCCCACCCCCAGGAACGGCCGCACCAGCCGGTGGGCGGTCCGCACCTCGGTGATCACCACCATGAGCACCCCGATGAGCAGGCAGCCCGACACGTTGACCAGGAACGTCGCCCACGGGAAGTCGACGGGGCCGCTCGGCAGCGCGGTCTGCGCGCCGTACCGGGCCAGGGCGCCGAGCGCGCCGCCTGCCGCGATCGCGGCGAGCACCGGCCAGTGCAGCTCGGCCCGCTGCGCCGGCACGTGCAGATCGACGTCCGGATCGATGGGACGATCAGTCACACAACCCTCCCCGTGTCAAAACTGGCGATGCCGGGAATTTCTCTAGACAACCTGGAGCTCATGGAGGCGTGCTTGAGCACCAAGGACGCGGTCGCGGTCCTCGCTGGAGCCATCATCGTCGTTTCCCTCATCGGCAGCGCCAAGACCCCGCCTGCGACGGCGGCCAGCCCTCTGGGCAACATCAGCGGCACCCTGCCGGGTCTGGCACCCATCATCTCCGACGCCGACAGGTCCGAGGCGCGGGGGCTCATCAAGCGGCTGCGGGTGAAGGGGTTCGGCCCCAACACCGGTTACGCGCGCACCCGGTACGGGGAGAACTGGGCCGACAGCGCGACCGGGGTGCCGTACGCGCGCAACGGCTGCCGCACCCGTGACGACCTGCTGGCCCGCGACGGGCAGAACGTGAAGTTCAGGGCCGGGTCGAGCTGCGAGGTCGTGTCGATGGAGCTGACCGACCCCTACACCGGGCGGCTGATCCACTGGCACAAGGACAACGCCGACGAGGTGCAGGTCGACCACGTGGTGCCGCTGAACTACGGGTGGCGGATGGGCGCGCCGCGGTGGCCGATGTCCAAGCGGCTGGACTTCGCCAACGACCCGCTGAACCTCCTGCCCGTGGACGGCGAGGCCAACGAGCAGAAGGACGCCTCGGGGCCGGCGAGCTGGCTGCCGCCCCGGCGGGCCGTGCGGTGCGCCTACGTCACCCGGTGGGCCCAGGTGTCGCTCAAGTACGACATCCCCGTCACCTCGGCCGACAAGAGGACCATGCTCGCGCAGTGCCGCTAGCGCGGGTCGAGCCAGGTGAAGCCGCGCGCGTAGGTGCGCTCGGCCAGCACCCGCTGCCCGGCCGTGTTGGGGTGGAAGTAGTCCCACTTGCTGACGTGGTCGAGGGTGAACGGGTAGGAGAACACCGCTCCCCCGTCGGTGCGGCAGTTGCGGCCGTACGCGGCGCAGGCCCCGGCGGCGGCGCGGTTGTAGGCGATCACGCGGGCCCGCACCCTGGCCCGGCGCTGGTCGTCGGCGCGCCGGGTCGAGGTGGGGGCGGCCAGCATGGACTGGCAGATGCGGCCGGTCGCCCAGAACGTGCGGGCCAGCGCGTTGTCCTTGCCGACCTGCCACAACCGCCGCACGTCGGGGACGCTGGCGATGAGCACCCTGGCCCCCGGCACGCCGGAGCGCAGCTCGGCCAGCGCCGCGTCCAGGCGCCGCCGGTAGGTGCCGACGGGGGTCATCGACTGCTCGGTACGGGTGCAGGCGTCCTGGGCGCCTATGAGAATCGTCACGTAGTCGGCCTTGGCCGCGACGGCCTTCCTCATCTGGCCGAGCAGGTCGGCGCTGGTGGCGCCGGGGACGGCGAAGTTGAGGTTGTGCTTCTGGAGCGTTCCAGACAGCTCGGTGAGGCGGGCGTAGTGGCTGCTCACCTCGCCGCTGTCGCCGGTGGACCAGGAGCGGGCGGCGCAGGAGACGTACCAGCCGCAGGCGTTGAAGCCGGTGGAGATGGAGTCTCCGAGCGCGGCCATGACGCTGGGGACGGGCTGGGCGGAGGAGGCGGCGGCGGGGAGAGTGCCCGAAGCGGTGAGCACGACGGCGGTGGCCAGGACGGGCCCCAGGCGAGCGATCATGGGCTCCAAGTTAGGGAGCCGATCAGCGGCCCACCATGACCTCGGGGCGAGGTCTGCCAGTTCAGGACCGACTTCATATCGCCGCTTGACAGACCGGACCGGATAGGGTCCGTCCCAATACTCCTTGGCATCCGGTTTTTTCTGGGTTCTTTGCCCGTAACCGCGCATTCACGGGGGTCCGAGTCGAACGTGTTCAGTTCCCGCATAGAGTGTCTTGGGTGAGTGTCGCGCTCGGAACAACCCGCCCGCTGCCGGTTCGCACCACCCCTGTCGGCGACCCCGGTGACCTGCTGGCTTCCCTCCCCCGGACGGCCCCTTACGCGTGGATCAGGAACGGAGAGGGCCTAGTCGGCTGGGGAGAGGCCGCCCGTGTGGCCGTACCGCCGGGGCCCGGCAGGTTCGCCTGGGCCCGCCGGTGGCTGGCCACCGTGCTCGGGGACGCGCAGGTGCACGACGACGTGCGCACCCCCGGCTCCGGCGCGGTCGCCTTCGGCAGCTTCACCTTCGACGAGGACGCCCACGGCTCCGTCCTCGTGGTCCCGCGGGCCGTGCTCGCCCGCCGCGACGGCCACGCCTGGCTGACCACGATCGGCGACGCGCCGCTGGAGACGTTCACCCCGGTCCGCGACCCGGGCCGGATCAGCTACGGCGACGGCAGCCTGACCGCGCCCGAGTGGGAGCACGTCGTGGCGCGCGCGGCGCGGCGCATCCGCGAGGGCGAGCTGGAGAAGGTGGTGCTGGCGCGCGACCTGGTCGCCACCGCGGAGCGGCCGATCGACGTGCGGCTGCTGCTGTCCAGGCTGGCCGCCCGCTACCCCGAGTGCTACACGTTCTCGGTGGCGGGGCTGGTCGGCGCGACGCCGGAGCTGCTGATCCGGCGCACGGGGCAGGAGATCGAGTCGCTGGTGCTGGCCGGCACGACCGCGCGGGGCACGGGCCCGGCCGACGACCTGGCGCGCGGGGCGGCGCTGTTCGCCTCGGCGAAGGACCGGCACGAGCACGAGTGCGCGATCGCCTCCGTGCGCCAGACGCTGTCGCCGCTGTGCTCCTCGCTGACCACGCCCGACGAGCCTGAGCTGCTCGTGCTGCCGAACGTGCAGCACCTGGCCAGCCACGTCACCGGGCGGCTGGCCGACGGGGCGTCGGTGCTGGACGTGGTGGCGGCCATGCATCCGACGGCGGCCGTCGGCGGCACCCCGACGAAGACGGCGATCCAGGTCATCCGCGAGCTGGAGGGCATGGACCGCGCCGGCTACGCCGGCCCCGTGGGCTGGATCGACGCCAACGGCGACGGCGAGTGGGGCATCGCGCTGCGTTCCGGGCTGGTGCAGGGGCGGCGGGCGCGGCTGTTCGCGGGCGGCGGGATCATGGGCGACTCCGACCCGGCGGCCGAGCTGGCCGAGGCGCAGGCGAAGTTCCGCGTCATGCAGTACGCCCTGGAGGGCTGACCGCGAACGGGTCAGGCGGGCACGTGGAGGTCGTCGCCGAGCTCCACGCGGGCCCGGCCGGCCGTCAGCGTGGCCACCCAGTCGGCGAACGCGGGCACCTCGTCGTCGCCCACCGCGACGTCGAACGTGACCTCGCCCGCGTACGTCACCTCCCGCACCGCGTGGCGGGAGGCCCGCAGGTCGTTCTCCACCCGCCCGGCCTGGTCGTGCGCGACCGCCACGCGCACCAGCTTGGCCGGGACCATGCGCACGGGCTCGGCCCGGTCGAGCGTCTCGGTGACCGCCGAGCCGTAGGCGCGCACCAGCCCGCCCGCCCCCAGCAGGGTGCCGCCGAAGTACCGCGTCACCACCGCCACCACGTCGCTGAACCCCCTGCCCACCAGCGCCTGCACCATGGGCGTGCCCGCGGTGCCGCCGGGCTCGCCGTCGTCGTCGCCCTTCTGGATGCGCTCGCCGATCACGTACGCGGTGCAGTTGTGGGTGGCCGCGGGATGCTCGCGGCGGCGCCCGGCGATGAACGCCGCGGCCTCCTCGACGGTGCGCGCCGGGGCCAGGGCGCAGATGAAGCGCGAGCGCCGCGCCTCCGTCTCGTGCTCGACGACGGTCTTCAATGTCAGGTACGAGGCAGGCACAGTCGCAAGGGTATGCCCTCGCCGCCGGAACTATGGGAGCTACGATCTCGTCATTCCATAAGGACCTATGGGAGGGTCTCATGGACACTGCGGACGACATCATGCCCTTCGTCACGGCGGCGATCGACGCCTACGGCACCGGCGTGCTGGCCAAGACCAGCGAGCTGGCCGCGGACACCGAGGTGGCCCGCGGCTCGCGCATCCTGCAACGGGTCTTCGGACGGGGAGACGCGCAGGCCCACCAGGTGATCGGCCGCGTGGCCGGCGCCAAGCCCGACGACGAGTCAGGCCGGGCCGCGTTGCGGAGCGCGATCATCGAGGAGTTCCGGGCGGACCCGCTGTTGCGGCGGGAGGTGGCCGCGATGCTCTCCCGGGTGGCGGTCACCGCCTCCGGGGACCGGCCGGTGGCGATGAGGGGCCGCACCAGCGGCGTGATCGTCACCGGGGACGGCAACCGGATCGGCTGACCCTGCGGGATGCACTGCCGCTCGCCGCGGGATGTGCGCCCCGCACATCGGGGCGGGCGCCGCCGCCTCGTACGGTTCACCGCATGAGCTATCGCGTCGCCATGGACATCGGCGGCACCTTCACGGACGTCGTCTGCTACGACGAGCTGTCCGGTGCCGTCACGGCCTCGAAGGCGCCCACCACGCCGGGGGATCTGGCCGAGGGTGTGTTCGCCGCGCTCGGCCGGGTCGTCGACGATCCGGCGGGCATCTCGTTCTTCGTGCACGGCACCACCCAGGGGCTCAACGCGCTGCTGGAGCGCAAGGGCGCCCGCGTGCTGCTGCTGGCGAGCCGGGGTGGCCGGGACGTCTACCAGATCGCCAGGGGCAACCGGGACCGCATGTTCGACCTGCGTTACCGCAAGCCGGCGCCGCTGGTGCCGCGCCAGGACGTCATGGAGGCGGGCGGCCGGCTCGACTACCGGGGGCGGGAGCTGGCGCCGCTGGACGAGGAGTCGGTGCGGGCGGCGGCGCGGCGGGCGCGGGCCGAGGGGTTCGACGCGGTGGCGGTGTGCCTGCTGTTCTCCTACGTCAACCCGGCGCACGAGGTCAGGGCTGGCGAGATCCTGCGGGCCGAGCTGGGCGAGGACGTGCTGGTGGTGCTCTCGCACGAGGTGGCGCGGGAGTGGCGGGAGTACGAGCGCACGTCGTCGGCGGTGCTGGAGGCGTACACCGGGCCGGTGGTGCGCCGGTACCTGGCCGGGATCGAGCGGCGCTTCTCCGAGCGCGGGCTGGCCGTGCCGGTGCACGTGATGCAGTCGTCGGGCGGGCTGGTCAACGCCTCGTACGCGATGCGCCGCCCGCTGCAGACGCTGCTGTCGGGGCCGGTCGGCGGGACGATGGGCGGCGTGGCCGCCTCCCGGCTCCTCGGACGCGGGCCCGGCGTCGGCGGGGCGAGCCGGGGCAATGTGATCTGCGTGGACATGGGCGGCACGTCGTTCGACGTGTCGCTGGTCGTGGACGGGCGTCCGGACGTCAACAGCGAGGCGCGCATCGAGGGGTACCCGGTGCTGATGCCCATCGTGAACCTGCACACGATCGGCGCGGGCGGCGGCTCCCTCGCCTACGCCGAGGCGGGCGCGCTGCGGGTCGGCCCGGAGTCGGCCGGCGCGGTGCCGGGGCCCGCCTGCTACGGCAGGGGCGGCACGCGGCCGACCGTCACCGACGCGAACGTGGTGCTCGGGCGGGTGGATCCGGCGTGGTTCGCCGGCGGGCTGATGACGCTGGACGTGGAGGCCGCCGGGGTCGCGGTCGCGGAGCTGGCCGGGGAGCTGCGGCTCGATCCGCTGGCGCTGGCCGAGGGCATCTGCGACGTGGCCAACGCCAAGATGGCGCAGGCGATCCGCACGCTGACCGTGGAGCACGGGGTGGAGCCGCGGGAGTTCGCGCTGGTGGCGTTCGGGGGCGCGGGGGCGATGCACGCGGCGTTCATCGCGCGCGAGCTGGGGATCTCCGAGGTGGTGGTGCCGCGCTTCCCGGGGGCGTTCTCGGCGTGGGGGATGCTGGAGGCGGAGGTGCGCAGGGATCTGACGCATCCGTACTTCCGGCCGCAGGACACGCTCGACGGCTCCGACATGTCCGGAAATCTTGTGACTTTGGAGCGGGATGCGCTCGACGCGCTCGCCGGGCAGGGCGTCCCGGAGGAGCGGCGGCGGGTGGAGCACGCCGTGGACATGCGGTACGAGGGCCAGGACTACACGCTCACCATCCCGCTGCGCGACGCGGCCGAGCCGGCCGAGCCCGACTTCCTGGCGGAGATCGCGGCCCGCTACGCCGAGGCGCACACCGCGCGGTACGGGCACGCCACGCCGGAGGCGCCGGTGGAGTTCGTCATGCTGCGCAGCACCGGGTTCGGCTCGTTCCCGCGCACCGCCGCCCCGGCCGCCGGCGTCCCTGAGCAGCACGCTCCGGACGTCCGGGACGTGATCTTCGACGGCGAGGTGCACCGCACCCCCGTGCTGCGCCGCGCCTGCCTGGACGGCGAGCTGGCCGGGCCCGCGATCGTGGTGGAGGAGACCGCGACCACGGTCATCCCGCCCGGCTGCCTGGCCACCGTGGACGACAACGGCTTCCTCATCCTGAAAGTGAACACGTGATCGACCCCGTCACCACCGAGATCATCCGCTGCGCGCTGCTGCAGGCGGCGGAGGACATGAACACCACCCTCATCCGCAGCTCCTACACCCCCGTCATCTACGAGGCCAAGGACTGCGCGGTCGCGCTGCTCGACCGCGACCACAACGTGCTCGGCCAGTCGTCCGGGCTGCCGATCTTCCTGGGCAACCTGGAGGTGTGCACCCGCGAGACCGAGCGCCTGTACGGGCGGGAGGTCTGGCAGGAGGGCGACGTGTGGGTGCTTAACGACTCCTACATCGGCGGCACCCACCTCAACGACGTCACCGTCTACGGGCCGATCTTCGCCGACGGGGAACTGGCCGGGTTCGCCGCGTCGCGGGCGCACTGGCTGGACGTCGGCTCCAAGGACCCGGGCGGCTCCATGGACTCCACCTCGATCTTCCAGGAGGGCCTGCGGCTGGGCCCGGTGAAGGTGTACGCGGGCGGCGAGCCCTGCCGCGACCTGCACGAGGTCATCTCCCGCAACGTACGGTTCCCGGCCGCCACGCTCGGCGACCTGCGGGCCCAGGTGAGCTGCGCGATGACCGGGCAGCGGCGGCTGAAGGAGATCGTCGGCCGGTGGGGGCTGCGGACGGTGCTGGCGGCCCGCGACGAGATCTTCGCCCAGACCGAGCGCATGGAGCGGGCGGCCATCGCGGCCGTCCCCGACGGGGTGTACGAGGCGTCGGGGTTCCTCGACAACGACGGCATCGACCTGGCCACGCCGCTGCCGGTGAACGTGACGGTCACGGTGTCCGGCGAGAGCATGCACGTGGACCTCACCGACTGCGCCGACCAGGCGCTCGGCCCGGTCAACTGCGGCGCGGCGCAGGCGGTGGCGGCCGTGCGGGTCGGCTACAAGCTGCTGGTCTCCGGCGACGTGCCGCTGAACGGGGGCTCGTTCCGGCCGCTGTCGGTGGAGACCAGGCCGGGCTCGATGCTGGCCGCCGAGTCGCCGGCCGCCTGCCAGTACTACTACTCGCACCTGGGGCTGCTCATCGACCTCGTGGTCAAGGCCCTGGCGCGGGCGATGCCGGACAAGGCGGCGGCGGCCTCGTACGGGGACTCGATGATCGTGCAGTTCACCGGGACGGACCCGCGCACCGGCAAGCTGTACGTCTCGCAGGAGGCCACGGTCGGCGGCTGGGGCGCCTGGGAGGGCGGCGACGGCGAGAGCTGCCTGATCAACAACGTCAACGGGTCGCTGCGGGACATGCCGATCGAGGTGCTGGAGACGCTGTTCCCGGTCCGCGTCACCCGCTACGAGGTCCGGCCGGACACCGGCGGGGCCGGGCGGTGGCGGGGCGGGAACGGGGTGGTGCGGGAGTACGAGTTCTGCGGGGACACGTCGTTGTCGCTGTGGTTCGAGCGGTCGGTCACCCCCGCGTGGGGGCTGGCGGGCGGCCTGGCGGGCGCTCCCCCGCGCGTCACGCTCAACCCGGGGACCGACGGGGAGCGGGAGATGCTCAAGGCCAACGCGCTGCCGGTGCGGGCGGGGGACGTGCTGCGGTGCGAGTCGGGCGGTGGCGGCGGCTACGGGCCGCCCGAGCTGCGCACGCCGGAGGCGGCCGCGGCCGACCTGGCCCAGGGCATGATCACCCGCTGACCCCGCCCCTCGGCTGCGGGCCGAGCGCCGCCCCGGTGCTCTCCGCCGGCGCCGGGGTGGCGGAGCGGCCGCGGCGCCGGTCCATCTCCCGCCATTCCGGGCGCAGGCCGGTCACGCCCGTGGCCAGGGCGTAGGCGACGCCGCAGGCCAGCAGGACCGGCGCCAGGCCCGCCAGCGACACCGCCGCCCCGGCCAGCAGGCCACCGACGGGGATGCCGGCCCAGGCCAGCGAGGTCTGCAGCGCGCCCACCCGGCCCAGCAGCCCGCGCGGCACCCGCTCGTACGTGATCGCCCCCAGGATCGGGTTCAAGAACCCCCCGGCGAACCCGCTCACCGCGAACACGGCCACGATCCCCCACACCGGCAGGTCGGCGGCCAGAATCAGGAACCGCGGCGGCCCGGCCAGCAGGAACGCCACGAAGAACACCGGCCGCCGCCGCATCCGGTGCGCCACCGCCGCCGCGACCAGGCTCCCGCCGACCGCCGTCAGGCCCATCACGCCGCTGTTCAGTCCGGCCACGGCGGGCCCGTGGCCGGACTCCTTGGCCCACACGGGCGCGAGCACCTGGGAGAAGGCCGCGTCGAGCAGGTTCGTGACGCCGACCACGACGATCAGGGCGAGCAGCAGCGGCTGGCCGCGCAGGAACGCCGCCCCCTTCCCGAACCGCCGCCAGTACCCCTCCCGCTCCCCCTCCGCCCGCGCCGGCGCCCCCTGCCCCATGCCGCGCGGCAGCGCCCAGGCCACGATCAGCGAGCCCAGCGCGAAGCATCCGGCGCTCACCCCCAGGCTCGTCATCGGCCCGAGCGCCACGACGATCACGCCCCCGGCCGCGGGCCCCACCGTCTGGGCCAGCCGTTCGGTGACGCCCATGAGACCGGTGGCCCGCTCCAGCGGCACCCGCCCGCGCTCGGCCGCCTCCGGGATCATGATCTCCTTGGCCAGGTCGCCCGGCCCGCGGGCCGCGCCGATCATCGCGACGAGCGGGACGAGCGCGCCCAGCGGCAGCACGCCGAGCACGTGCAGCAGGACGACCGTGCCGGCCGCCGCCGCGCTCACCACGTCGGCGATCCAGGAGACGCGCCGCGGCCCCACCCGGTCGAGCATCGGCCCGGCCAGCGCCTTGACCAGCACGTACGGCGCCATCTCGGCGAACGCCACCATCCCCGTGTGCACCGCGCTCCCGGTGCTCACGTACACGAACCAGGGCAGCGCGATGGCCGACACCCGCGTCCCGGTCAGCGCCACCGTGATGGCCGCCAGCACCCCGGCCAGGGAGCGCGACCTCATGCCGGGTCCGGCAGGACCTGGGTGATGAGCGAGACCCGGACCGCGTCGTCGGGCGCCTGCGCATCGGGCTCGTCCCGGCGGTAACGGGAGATCACCTCGCCCAGGTCCGCGCGCAGCCGCCGCCCCTCCTCCGGGGTCAGGCGCAGCGCGTACGAGCTGAGGTCCAGCACGCCGCGCCACTCCCTGGACATGGTCTGCATCTCGTTGAGCGCCTGCTGGGTGCGCATGTTGTACAGGGCGGCGACGGACTGCATGTACGCCAGCACCGCCTCCGGCTCGCGCTCGGCCAGCTCCTCACCCGTCAGCCGGGTGATGCGGTGCACCGAGCGCCACCACCGCTCGCGCGCGTTGCCGCGTTCGACGTCCTCCTCGACGAACCCGGCCGCGCCGAGCCTGCGCAGGTGGTAGCTGGCCGTTCCCGAGTTCACCCCCAGGCGCTCGGCCAGCCGGGTGGCGGTGGACGGGCCGTGCTTGCGCAGCAGGTCCACGAGCTGGACACGCACGGGGTGGGCCAGGGCCCGCAGGCCGCGCGCGTCGAGGACGACGACGCTCTTGTCGGGTTCGCTCATGATCTGGAGACTAGACCGCAAACAGTTCTTCGCAAAGAGTTGTTCGCGAAGAAGTGTTTGCGGTTAGCGTTGTCCCCGCCCGGATCGAATGAAACGTCCGGGTTGGGCATAACATCCGACGCGATCCACCCCGTACGCGCCGCCCGCCGAGCCCAGAAGGAGCCGTCCATGAGCCGACTGCCCGACTTCCGGCTGGAGGTCTACTTCTCCCGCTGGGAGTTCACCGCGCGGCACCACCTGACCGCCTCCGACGCCCAGACCATGACCATGACCGAGCTGCTCGCCCTGGCCGACCCCGACGACGCCCGCGCCTGGGAGACGCTCTCGCTCGGCTACACCGAGACGTTCGGCGCCCAGGAGCTGCGCCAGGCCGTCGCGAGCACGTACGAGCAGGTCGGCGAGGACGACGTGATCTGCTTCACCGGCGCGGAGGAGGCCCTCTACCTGGCCATGCAGGTCCTGCTCGGCCCCGGCGACCACGCCGTCGTGATCACCCCCAACTACCAGGCCGCCGAGACCGTGCCCCTGTCACTGTGCGAGGTCACCGGAGTGGCCCTGGACCCCGAGCGCGACTGGGCGCTCGACCTCGACGCCGTGGAGGCGGCCATCCGCCCCGCCACCCGCGTGGTGTCGATCAACTTCCCCCACAATCCCACCGGCACGCTCATCCCCGCCGCCGACCTGGCCCGCCTGGCCGCGATGTGCGAGGAGCGAGGCATCCACCTGTTCAGCGACGAGGTGTACCGCGGCCTCGAACTCGACCCCGCCCGCACGCTGCCGCAGGCCGCCGACCTGTCGCCCACCGCGCTGTCGCTGAACGTCACCTCCAAGTCGCTCGGCCTGCCCGGCCTGCGGATCGGCTGGATCGCCTGCCGCGACCGCGAGCTGCGCTCCCGGCTCGAACGCGCCAAGCACTACACCACCATCTGCAACTCCGCACCCAGCGAGGTGCTCGCCCGGATCGCGATCAAGGCCAGGGACCGGATCCTGGAACGCAACCGGGGCATCATCGCCGCGAACCTGCCCCGGTTCGAGGCGTTCTTCGCCCAGTACGGCGACCTGTTCGAGTGGCGGGCGCCCGACGGCGGCTGCGTGGCCTTCCCCCGCTACCTCGGCCCCGACGGCGTCGAGTCGTTCTGCACCGAACTGGTCGAGCGGGCCGGCGTGCTGCTGCTGCCCGCGAGCATCTACCGCTCCGAGCTGACGGACACGCCCCGCGACCGGTTCAGGATCGGCGTGGGACGCGCCGACCCCGAGCCCGCCCTGAGCGCCTTCGCCGCCTACCTGAAAGGGCTATGAGTTCGGCCCTGGAAGGACCATGAGCTCGGCCCTGAAAAGGCTATGAGTTCGGCAGCACGTCGCGCAGCAGGCGGCGGTTGCCCGGGCGCGGCTTCCACTCCCTCGGGTAGCCGAGCGAGACCTCCTCGAAACGCACCCCGTCGTGCCAGGTGACGCGCGGGATGTGCAGGTGACCGTAGATCATGGCGGCCGTGCGGTGGCGGCGGTGCCAGTCGCGCGTGGCCGTGGTGCCGCACCACTGCGCGAACTGCGGATAACGCAGGACGTCCGTCGGCTCGCGCACCAGCGGGTAGTGGTTGACGAACACCAGCGGCACGTCGTCGTCCAGCTCGGCCAGCCGCCGGCTGGTCAGCGCCACCCGGGCACGGCACCAGGCGTCGCGCGTCGGGTACGGGTCGGGGTGCAGGACGTACTCGTCGGTGCAGACCACGCCCGTGCTGTGGGCGTAGGTCAGGGCGCTCTCCTTCGTGTGGTGGCCCGGCGGCAGGAACGTGTAGTCGTACAGGAGGAACAGCGGCACGATCCGCACCGGCCCGCCCGCGCCCTCCCACAACGGATACTCGTCCTCCGGGGTGACGACGCCCAGCTCCCTGCACACCCCCACCAGGTGCTCGTAGCGCGCCACCCCCCGCAGCTCGGGCGGCTCGCCCGGCACGGTCCACAGCTCGTGGTTGCCCGGCACCCACACGACCCGCTCGAACCGGCTCGCCAGCAGGCTCAGCGCCCACGTGATGCCCTCCAGCCGCTCCCCCACGTCGCCCGCCACCAGCAGCCAGTCGCCTGGCGTGACGGGTTTCAGCTCCGCCACGATGGCCCTGTTCTCGGGATAGCCGATGTGCAGGTCACTGACGGCCAGCAACCTGCTCGCGCCTGACAGCTCCGCCTCCGCCAACGGGATCTCCTTCCGGAAGTGCCGTTACGAGCATGCCATGCGCGTTCTCAGCGCAGCATCACGTGGCAGGCGAGCTGCAGGGCCAGGCGGGTGGCGGCGTCGTCGAGGTCGAAACCGGCGGACTTGATGCGGTCCAGCCGGGTGGTGATCGTGTTGCGGTGCACGCCCAGCCGCTCGGCCGCCTTCAGCGCGCCGCCCTCGTCCAGGACCGCTCCCAGCGTCTCCAGCAGCGTGCCGTCCCTGTCGATCGCCAGCAGCGGGCGCAGCACGACGGCCGCCGGAGCCCGCAGCGCCCCCGTCGGGAGCGCCCCGAGCAGCTCCGCCGGGCCGATCCGGTCGGCCCGTTGCACCATGCCCGCGCCCGCCACGTACGCCGCCGCCTCCGCCCCCAGCAGCGACTCCGCCAGCACGTCCAGCCCCTCCACCTGACCGCCCACTCCCCCGGCGCACAGCCACGGCATGCTCCGCAGTGCCTGCCGGATGCGTTCGGCCAGCTCGTCCGGGCCCAGCGCGGACCAGCCCGCCCAGCCCTCTCCTCTGACCATGACCGGGACCTGGCCGAGGGTCGCGGTGATGAGCGTGTAGGCGAGCTGGGCGTCGCCCGGCTCGGTCAGCGGGCGGATCCGGTACGCCGTGAGCGGGCCCCTGACCGGCCAGCCGAGCGCGATCGCGGCGGCCCGCACACTGTCGCCCGCCGTCGCCTCGGGCTCGTGCTCTGATCCGGATTCGGGTCTGGCTCCACGCCCGGGCTCGGGCTCTGGCTCTGGCTCTGGCTCGCGGCCAGGCTCGGTCGCGAGCTCAGGCCCGGGCTCGCGACCGGACTCGGGGGCGGACTCGGGGGCGGACTCGCGGCCAGGCGCGGGCGCTGGCGCTGGTGCGGGCTCTGGGGCGGGCTCCGGCGCGGCGAGAACGTGTTCGGGCGCGGTGAGGACGCGTTCGGCGAGTGACGCCTGCAGGGTGAAGTCTCGGGAGGCACGCAGGCGCTCCCGCGCGGCCCACGCCGTCAGCGGCGCCACCGCCAGCCCCAGCACGGTACGGACCACAGCCGGCCAGCCAGGCGACCGCGACGACCCGGCGGCCACCAGCATCCCCAGCACCCCGCCCTCCTCGTCGGGCACCGCCACCTCGGCCGACCACCGGCCCCGCCCACCGGCGGACTCACCCCCCACCTCCCCCCGCCCCGGCCCCGCGACCGGTCCGCCGGCCGCGTCACGCCGGCCCCGCTCCGCAACCGGGCCGCTCCCCGCGTCACGCTGCCCCCGCCACGCGGCTGTGTCGCCGACGGCGTCACGCCGGCCCGCGAGGGGCAGGCCGTACCGGTCGAGGAAGGCGACCGAGGTGCCCGGCAGTTCCGCGTTCAGCACGCCGAGCACCCGACGCGCCGACGCGCCCGCCTCGGCCAGCCGGGTGGCGCAGCGGGCCACGAGCTGCGTGCGGGCCGCGTCCGGGCGGGAGGCGGCGGACGCGACCCGCACCGCGACGATCAGCGGATCCTCGTCCACGAAGATCAACGTCACGCCGAGCCGCTCCGCCAGCATCTCCCCCGAGCCCTCGCTCAGCCTGCCCGCGGGCGCGATCACGCACGCCGCCGCCTGCTCCCAGGCCCGGCGCATGGCCATCTCCACCGCCCAGCCCCCGCTGGCCGCCGTCCCGATCAGCACCACCGCCGTGTGCGGCGCGACCGTGGCGAACACCGACGGCTCATCCACGATCCGCACCCCGCGCACGGGGTTCTCACCCGCGCCGTACATCCGCGCCCCGGCCAGCGGCCCCGCGTTGACCAGCTCCGCCACCGTGACCGGCGCCTCCCATCCCGGCGCCCGCACCCCGTTCATCGCGAACCCCCCGTCCGGCGGTCCCGCGCCCCGCACCCAGGCAACCGCTCACCGCGAGCCCCCGGCCGCGGGAGCCCGCTCACAGCGCGATCCCGAACGCACGCGGCCCGCCCAGCGCGAGGCCGCGGTCCGTGTGCCACACCGGCGCGGCCTTGACCACCATGATGTCCACCTCCAGGCCGGGCTCGGCCTTGTCCACGTCCACGACCATCCCGTCCGCCGTCGAGATCATGCAGATCTGGTCCGGCACCGTCGCCACCACCGCCCCGTCCGCCAGGGCCAGCAGGATCTCGTTGTGCGCCTCCAGCCGTACCAGCCGCCGCAGCCCCTCCGACTCCCGCAGCACGATGCTCGACGGCAGCGACGGCAGCGCCAGCTCGCCCCCGTGCCCCGTGCTGCCCTCCACCGCCTGGATCCGCCCCCTGCACAACGTCCGCACCCCGTACGGCGCCGCCGCCGATCGCGGCGCCCCGGGCTCTCCCGCCCGCATGAGCAGGCTCACCGTGCCCGGCACCAGCACCCGCGCCAGATCCCCCGCCGCCATCGGATAACACGCCGCCACCGCCCACCCCCCGACCGCCAGCACCACCGGACGCAGCAGCTCCTCCACCCGGTCGGCCGCCGTCTCCAGCAGCACCAGCTCCCCCGACCCGCCCGCCAGCGCCAGCGGTGCCGCGCTCATCCCGCCCAGCGTGTACGTGGTCTGCTCCACCAGTGGGAACACCCGCCCCGTACCGTCGCCGTCCACCAGCGGCAGCCCCAGCCCGGCCGCCGCGATCAGCGGGATCAGCGCGTTCTCGGCGGCCAGGTTCAGCGCCACCACCGCCCCGGCCCGCTCCCCCAGCCTGCGCTCCAGCGCCCGCACGGCCCGCTCCGGCTCGTCCCCGGCCGGCAACTGCTCGCCCAGCGCCGTCGTCGAGCCCACCAGGCTGACCACCACGCACAGCGTGCCCGGCGCCAGCTCACCGGCCGCCACCAGCTCGACGCCCGGCCCGACCACCGACGCGGCCCAGTCGTAGGCCAGGTTGTACGACGACTGCGCCGCACCGGTCGCGAACAGCCGCGACCCCGCCGAGAACCGGCCGAGCCCGTCGAGGTCGATCAGCCGGCCCACGGCCGCCCGCCCGCCGTCACCCGTACCCGGTAGAGGCCGTGGGGCAGGTACGACAGCGGGTTCACCGTGACCTCGTCGATCCCGGCAGAGCCCGGCGCCGCTCCCGCGCTGACCACCCGGGTGAGTGCCTCGTCCCTGGCGTCCCGCAGCACCCGGTCCAGCTCCGCCCGCCCCCTGGCCTGCACGATCCGCTCCACGTGCGCCTCCGGCCGCCCGAGCGCCGCCCCGTACGCGGTCGCCACCCCATCCGGGATCTCCACCCCCGCCGTGGTCTCCACCCGATCCGGAACCTGCGCTCCAGCCGTGCTCCCCGCCCGATCCGGAGCCTGCGCCCCGCCCGAAGCCGTCCCACCACCCAAAGCCGTCCCCCCGTCCAAGACCTCCACGCGTCCATCGCCCCGGGAGAGCGCCGCCCGCCCCCGGGCCAGGCTCGCCGCCGCCCCCCGATCACAGGTCAGCGGAAAGCGCCGGAAGTAGTGCGCCGACACCAGCCCGCCTCCCGACCTCGCGAAGTACGCGGGCACCCCCGGCAGCTCCCGCGCCACCTCGTCCGCGATCCGCCCCGCCTCGGGCCCGAGCGCCGCGTTGCGGATCGCGTCCGCCTCCCGCTCCCGCAACCCCGGATACCCGAACTCGTACGACAACGTGATCCGCGCCTGCGGCACCTCGGCCGCCACGATCGCCGCCACCTCCAGCTCGTGATCGGCCAGCATCGGCGACCCCGTGGCCGTCACGGCGAAGTCCACCAGCCCGCACGTGGCCGCGAACCGCCGCACCGCCTCGGTGTCCAGCGGAGCCAGCGGACGCCCCGTCACGCTGTGGCCGCCCCGCACGATCGTGGCGGCCCCCGACCCGACGACGGGCCCCAGCGCCTCGGGGCACGGGCCGCCCACCCGGATCGCCGCCACCGGCGCCGTGGGCACCCCGCCCAGGTCCACCGCCACGCACGCGCGCGACGCGTTACGGGCCGCGCCACGGGCCACCGGCCAGGTCGCGGCGCCGTCGCCGACGGCCACCACCGTGGGCGCGGCCTCCCCGAGGGCGACGCCGAGGATCACTCCAGCTCGCGCCCTTCCGTCTCCGGCAACGGCACGGCCATCAGCGCGGTCGCCACCATGAACGCGTTGATGACCAGCATCGTCGTGGTGAACCCGGTGGCGTTCGCGAGCAGCGCGCCCACCGCCGACGGCGCCACCGTGGTCGCCACGAGCTGTGCCGCCGTGGCCCACGAGTAGCCGGTGCCGCGCAGGGCGGTCGGGTAGAACTCGCCGTTCCAGGTGTTCCATACACCCCACGCGCCCATGCTGAAGAACGACAGCACGAAGTTGCCCGCGTACAGGCCGAAGGAGGACCCGGCGGTGGCGAACCAGAGCCCGCCGAGCGCCGCCGCCACCACGTACACCAGGAAGACCCGCTTGCGGCCGAACCGGCCGGTCAGCAGCGACGCGCTCACGTAGCCGGGGATCATCATCAGCGCGCTCAGCGCGGCGAAGCCGAGCGAGGCCGACAGCGTCAGGCCGCGCTCCTGCAGCAGCGTGGGCAGCCACGTCTGCAGCCCCCAGTAACCCCAGTTGAAGACGAAGTTCAGCGCCAGCATCACCAGCGTGATGCGCGCCAGCCCGCCGCGGAACAGGTCCAGCGGGCGCCCCACCCGGTGGGCGGCCACCGTGAACGTCGCCTCGGCGTCGGGGCTGCCCAGCGTGCGCAGCACCGCCCGCGCCTCCTCCTGTCGGCCGCGCGCGGCCAGCCAATACGGCGACTCCGGCACCCACGCCCTGATCGCGAACGCCCACAGCCCCGCCACCGCGCTGGCGACCACCACCACGTGCCAGCCGAGCCCGCCCAGCGCCGTCGACGCGCCGATCGCGGCCAGCATGCCGATCGGCCACCCGATCGACAGGTACACCGCCGCCCGGCCGCGATGCCGGGTCGGCAGCAGCTCCAGGAAGAACGGGAACGTGATCGTGTACACGCCGGCCAGCGCCAGCCCCGAGGCCACCCGCAGCGCCACCAGCACCTCCGCGTTCGGCGCGAACGCCGAGGCCAGCGCGATCACCCCGTACGCCAGCAGCGACCAGAACGCCGTCGGCCGGCGCCCGATCCTGTCGGCCACCGGCCCCCACACCAGCACCCCGGGGATCATGCCGAACGCCACCGCCGACAGCACGAGCCCGACGCCCGCCTCGTCGATGCCCAGCTTCGCGGCGAGATCGCCGGAGACGTACACGAGGGCGAGCTGTTCCCACGACTCGATGACGAACGCGACGAACAGCGCGAGCGCGATGAGCACGTGCCTGCGCGTGAACGGCATGCGGTCGAACGCCGCGCCGATCGGCAGGGTTGGTGAGTCGATGGCCGTCATGGTGCTCCTACGGAGGGGGGCGGAATCTGGCCGCACCCTACGGCGGGCGGGTGGCGCCGTGCCTGTGCGTGCCGCCCTGTCCGGCCCCCTTGACCTGTGCGGGCCGCCCGGGGCCGGTCCCGGGCGGCCCGCCCGGATCGGGCAGCCGGGTAATAACGGTCCCGGGGGTCTGCCCGGCCACAGCTCCACGCCGGACGCCCTTACTTGGTGGATTCCGTGCCCAGCCACCGCCGCAGCGCGCCCGCGGCCAGCTCCATGGCCGTTCGGTTGGCGTTCGTGTCGCGCAGCAGGTCGACCATGGCGAAGTCGTGCACCATCCCGGCCAGCCGTACCGCGGTCACGTCGTTGCCCACCTCGCGCAGCCGCGCCGCGAACGCCTCGCCCTCGTCGCGCAGCACGTCCGCCTCGCCGTTCAGCACGAGCGCGGGCGGCAGGCCGCGCAGGTCCTCGTCCTTGGCGCGCAGCGGCGAGGCGTGCGGCTCGGCCCGCTGGGCGGGGTCGGTGGTGTACTGGTCCCAGAACCACTTCATGCCGTCGCGGTTGAGGTAGTAGCCGGTGGCGAACTGCTTGTACGACCCGGTGTCGAAGCTCGCGTCGGTGACCGGGTAGAACAGCGCCTGGCCGAGCAGCCGCACGTCGCCGCGCTCCTTGGCCATCATGGCCAGCACGATCGACATGTTGCCGCCGACCGAGTCGCCGCACACCGCCATCCGCGACGGCTCGAGGCCCTTCTCCGCGCCGTGCTCCATCACCCACTGGGCGGCGGCGTAGTTCTGCTCGATCTGGGTGGGGTACTTCGCCTCCGGCGCGCGGTCGTACTCGGGGAAGACCACGGCGGCGCCGCAGCGTACGGCGAGCTCGCGGACGAGGCGGTCGTGGGTGTGGGCGGAGCCGAACACCCAGCCGGCGCCGTGGATGTAGAAGATCACCGGGAGCGTGCCCGTGGCGCCCTTCGGCTTGACGATCCGCACCGGGATGACGCCGGTCGGGCCGCCCTGCACCTGGATCCACTCCTCGTCGATCTCCGGTCTGGGCACGCTCGGGTCGGACTGGAGCTTCTCCAGCACCTCCCTGCCCTGCTCGGGCGGGAGCTCGTAGATGAACGGAGGCTTGGCGTTCGCGTCGGCGAACTGCTGCGCCGCCGGCTCCAGTACGACGTTCCTGCTCATCATCGTGGTCATGGCGATCCCCCGAGGCTGCTGGTCCCGAGGTGTTCGTACCTGCCCGCCCCTCCCGGCGACCACCACGACGCGTCAAGAGTCGGCCAAGCTCACTCGCGTCCCAGCTCGTGGGCCAGTTCCTCCAGCTCCGCCCCGCCCGCCATGAGCGCGGTCAGCTCCTGCGCGGTGATCTCGCCCTTGCCGTACTCGCCGATGCTCGTGCCCCGGTTGAGCAGCAGGAACCGGTCCCCCACCGGGTAGGCGTGGTGCGGGTTGTGGGTGATGAAGACGACGCCGAGCCCCCGGTCGCGGGCGCGGGCGATGTAGCGCAGCACCACGCCCGCCTGCTTGACGCCGAGCGCCGAGGTGGGCTCGTCGAGGATGAGGACGCGGGCGCCGAAGTACACGGCCCTGGCGATGGCCACCGACTGCCGCTCACCGCCGGACAGCGTGCCGACCGGCTGGTCCACGTCGCGGATGTCGATGCCCATGGCGCGCAGTTCCTCGCGGGCCACCCGCCGGGCCTTGGCCACGTCGAACGCGAGCCCCTTGCGCGGCTCGGAGCCGAGGAAGAAGTTCCGCCAGACCGACATGAGCGGGATCATCGCCAGGTCCTGGTAGACGGTGGCGATGCCGCGGTCGAGCGCGTCGCGGGGGCTGGCGAAGCTCACCTCCTGGCCGTCCACGAGGTAGGCGCCCGTATCGTGCCGGTGCACGCCCGCGAGGATCTTGATGAGCGTGGACTTGCCCGCGCCGTTGTCGCCGAGCACGCAGGTGACCTGCCCGGCCGCCACGCCCATCGACACCTCGCGCAGCGCCAGCACCGAGCCGAACGTCTTGCCGATCCCCCTGGTCTCCAGGATCAATGCTTCACCTCCTCGGCGTACCGCCGCACCAGGCGGTTGGCCAGCGTCGCGAGCAGCAGCATGCCGCCCAGGAAGAACTTGAACCAGTCGGCGTCCCAGCCCAGGAACACGATGCCCTTGTCGGCCATCCCGAAGATGACCGCGCCGATGGCGGCCCCGATGGCGGAGCCGTACCCGCCGGTGAGCAGGCAGCCGCCGATGACGGCGGCGATGATGTAGATGAACTCCTGGCCGATGCCGATGTTGGCCTGCACGGAGGTGTACCGCAGCGCCAGGATCGAGCCGACCAGCCAGGCGGCGAACGCGGTGGTCATGAACAGCGCGATCTTCGTCCGGGCGGCGGGCACGCCCACCGCGCGGGCGGCCTGCTCGTTGCCGCCCACCGCGAAGATCCAGTTGCCGACCTTGGAGCGCATGAGCACCCACGTGGCCACCGCGGTCACCACGATCCACCACAGGATCGCCACCCGGAACGAGGTACCGCCGATCTCGACGGTGCCGGCGAAGATCGCGTTCGCCGGCTCGAACCCCTCGGCCCGCCGCAGCCCGCTGACCTGCACCGTCCCGGTGATCGCCTTCGTCACGCCCAGGTTGACGCCCTGCAGCATCAGGAACGTGCCCAGCGTCACGATGAAGCTGGGCAGTCGGGTCCGCGTGACGACGAGCCCGTTCGCGAGCCCGACGGCCAGCGCCACGACCAGGCCCACCAGCATGGCCAGCCACACGTTGAACCCGAACCGGGTGGCCAGCGTGACGAGGATCAGCCCGCTCGTCCCCGTCAGCACCCCGGCCGACAGGTCGAACTCGCCGCCGATCATCAGCAGCGCGACCGCGACCGCCATGATGCCGAGCGTGGCCGCCGGGTCGAGCCAGTTGGCGATGCCGTCCGGCGAGCGGAACACCGGCGACTGCGCGGCGAAGAAGGTGAACACCACCACGAGC
Organism: Nonomuraea sp. NPDC050202; assembly: GCF_040656115.1. NCBI lineage: Bacteria > Bacillati > Actinomycetota > Actinomycetes > Streptosporangiales > Streptosporangiaceae > Nonomuraea > Nonomuraea sp. NPDC050202. The sequence continues at coordinate 67,177 of NZ_JBFALF010000034.1, forward strand.
CCGACCACCGCGCCGAGCTCGGGCCGGATGAGCAGGCGGCGGGCCGGCCCGACGTGGGCGACCCGCTCGTCGGCCGTCACCGTCATCGGGTGCCCGCCTCCGCCAGCTTGGCCACCTGGGAGGCGTTGTCCTTGGTCACGAAGCCGGGCCCGGTGTTGACCGGCAGGCCGCCGCCGACGGTGTTCAGGTTCGCCTTGTAGAGGTTGAGGAACGTGATCGGCAGATAGCCCTGGAGGTACTGCTGCTGGTCCACCGCGAACAGGACCTCCCCGTCGTTGATCGCCGTCACCACGTCGGCCGACAGGTCGAACGTGGCCAGCTTCGCCTGCGAGCCCGCGTCCTTGATGGCGTCCCTGGCGGCGATCGCGATGGCCGGGTTGAGCGACAGCACGCCGTTGACCTGCTGGTCGGACTGGAGCTTGGCGGTGACCTTGGAGGTGACGTCGGCCAGGTTGCTCACGTCCACCTGCAGCCGCTCGACCGTGCCGCCCAGCGTCTCCTCGGCGCCCTTGCAGCGCTGGTCGAGCCCGACGTTGCCGGCCTCGTGGATGACGCACAGCAGCTTGGTGACGCCGGCCGCCTTGAGCTGCTCGCCCGCCCCGCGCCCGGCCACGTCCTCGGACTGGCCGACGTGCGTGATCGCGCCGAACTCCTTGGACGACTCGGCCCCCGAGTTGATCGTCACGACGGGGATCTTCGCGGCGACGGCCTTGCCGATGGCCTCCTTCAGCGCGTCGGGGTTGGCCATCGACACCACGATGCCGTCCACCTTCTCGGAGACGGCCTGGTCGATGAGCTGCGACTGCTTGGCCGGGTCGCCGTCTCCCTGGTAGGTGACCCGCGCCCCGTACTGCTTGCCCGCGGCCTCCGCGCCGTTCTTGACCACGTCCCAGAAGGAGTCGCCCGGGGCTCCGTGGGTGATGACGGCGAAGCCGGCGCCGCTTCCCTGGGGGGCCGCTGAGGACGCCGGCGGGGCGGCGCTCTGCTGCCCCCCTGCTCCGGAAGAGGAGCAGCCGGTGACGGCAAGCGCGCCCAGCAGGGCCAGCACGATCGGGGTACGTCTCACAGGACACCTCCAAGACCAACGGGCTCGCCCTGGTTCTACATCAATGTCATCTGTTTGTATAGACATGCTGACTTATGCGAGGTACGTTCACTCCGCGTTCACGGTGATCGATGATCGTGAGGAGATGCCTGTGCGTGCTTTCTTATCCACGGTCCTCCTGCTTGTCACCCCTCTCGCGCCGGCGGCCGCCGAGCCCGCCGTCGTCACGGCGGCCGCGGAGACGCCCCCGCTGTACGACGACGAGGCGGGCGGCTTCGCCAACGGAGACGACCCGGCGATCTGGGTGCACCCCACCCGCCCGGGCAGGAGCATCGTGATCACCACCGCCAAGGAGGGCGGCCTGTACGCCTACTCCCTCTCGGGCGCCCAGCTCCAGCACCTGCCGGCGCAGCCGCCGCCCGGCCCGGAGCACGAGCCCGGACGGCTGAACAACGTCGACCTCGTCCGCGGCTTCCGCCTGTCCACCGGCGCCAAGGTGGACCTCGCGGTCGCCTCAGACCGGGGCCGCGACCAGCTCCGCGTCTACGCCATCGACCCGGCCGCGGCCGCCGCGGGCCGGCCACCGCTCACCGACATCACCGACCCCGCGGTGCCGTTCGTCTTCAACGCCACCCAGGAGGAGGTGGACGAGGCGCGGACCGCTTACGGGCTGGCCGTCAGCGGCACCCGCGTCGTCGTCAGCCGCCGCCACCAGACCACGATCGGCCTGCTCCAGCTCGCCGCCGCCCCCGGCGGCAAGGTCACCTACCACCGCGTCCGCACCCTCGACCTGCCCGCCACCTTCCCCCTGCCCGACGGCACCACCTGGGTCCCCTGCGGCGAGCCCGGCGAGCTGCCCCAGGTCGAGGGCATGGTCGTGGACCGCGGCACCCTGTACGCGGCCCAGGAGGACGTCGGCATCTGGCGCCTGCGTGCCGACCTGACCGGCCGTCCCGTGCTGATGGACAAGGTCAGGGAGTACGGCCGGCAGGACACCTACGACCCGGCCACGGAGGAGTGCGTGCCGGGCCAGGACCGCGGCTACGGCGGCTCCCACCTGTCGGCCGACGCCGAGGGCCTGACGATCTACGAGGACGGCGACGACGGCTACCTGCTGGCCTCCAGCCAGGGCGACGACACGTTCGCCGTCTACGACCGCGACGACAACGACCACGTCGCCCAGTTCCGCGTCGGGCCCGGGGCACGGGCGGACGGGGCGGAGGTCAGCGACGGGGCGATGGTCACCAGCGCTTCGCTGGGGAGCGCGTATCCCGAGGGGTTGCTGGTCGTGCACGACGGGGCCGACGCGCCGGGGGATGGTGACCGTGAGGTGACCAACTTCAAGTTCGTGGACTGGCGGAAGGTGGAGGACGCCATCGATCAGTGACTTGAGCCGCGCATTCACACGTTGTGGGCCGCAGGAGACGACGGCTTCCCGGTTCGTGGACGGGGGCGCCCGGTTTCCTGCGGCCTGCCCGCATGGCTGCGGCTTTTCGGGCAATCCGGCGAAACCGGATGGCTCGCGTGCTAGGCGGGGAGACCGAAGGGAGACCGCGAGTCCCGGACAGGATCGTCACCTTGCATCCCACCTACGCGCACCTTGCGGGGCACCGAAGCGGCGCTGGCCTCGGCCGCCACCCTCGCCACCTCAGGAAGGCCACGGAGGTCGCGGACGCCGCCCCATCAGCACCCGCCGTCCCGTCAGCGCACGCAGCCCCGTCAGTGCACGCCGACGCGCCGGCGCGGCCGGCCCCGCCCCCCGAGCCCGCGCACGCCGCCCGGCCCGCGTAGACGCGCCCCGCCTGCGCCCGCGCACCCCACGCCCGCGGCCACGATGCAGGTGATCGAGCCGGTGGCCGTCCCCCTGCACGACCTGTCCGAGCAATGGGTAGCTTGGGTTTTTCTGCCTCCCGGCAGGCCAGAGTCAAATGATCTTGTCGGGCACGTCAGGTATGGTGGTCAGCGCTCCGGACGGGGCGGCGGACGGCGCATGGCCAGGCCTGACGGCGGCGTGACCAGGTACTGCGCCACTTGGCGGAACCCCGTCCCCGTCCATCAGGCGCAGGGCTCGCCACGACCCGCAGGCCGCCGAAGGCTGTCCCCGCGCCGGTCCCGAGGACCCCCGGCCGGAACGCGGCTAGCAAGACACCGCCGTACCGGCTCAAGGCACCCGGCACCGTGACGGCGGGCGAGCGGCGCCCCGCGCCCGGAAGATCGTCGTAGCATGCCCTGCCATGAGCAGACGATCAACGCTCGCGGCCGTCCTCGCCCTGGCCATCCCCGCCGCGCTCGTCCCCTCCCCCGCCCTGGCGGCCCCGAAGACCTACCTGATCAAGTACGACGACCACTGCCTCACCTACGCGGCCGACCGCACCCCGGCCGAACTGGGCTTCCGCGCCCAGGCGAACCACTGCCCGTCCTGTTGGTGAACGGCACTTACGACCCCAGGCTCCAGAGCCGAACCGTGAGGGTGTGCTGGTGGCGGCCATACACGGAGGGGACGGCCACCGCTCAATCCCCCACCTGGCCAGCCAGGCCCGGGCCGCCGAGCCCGGCGAGCAGCTCGCGCAACAGCCCGGCGAGTTGCTCGCGGCGTTCGGGTACGAGGTGGCTGACGAGGTGGTCCTCGGCCGTGAGCAGGTCAGCGACGACGCGGTCGAGTAGGGCGTTGCCAGCGTCGGTGAGGGTGACCGCGCGCGCGTGGTAACCCGATCCGGCGGTGGTGCGTTCGACCAGCCTGGCTCTGACCGCGCGTTCCACGCGCTGGGTGATCGCGCCGCGCGTCACCATGCACGCGTCGGCCAAGTCGCCTGGGCTCATCCGGTACGGCGGGCCGGCGCGCCGCAGCGTCGACAGCAGGTCCAAGGTCGCGACGTCCACGCCCAAGTCCGCGAGGAGACGGCGGCGCTCGTCACCGAAGGCCTTGGCGGCCCACCAGATGCGGGTGATGATCCCGATCGACTCCACCGGGACGCCCGGCAGCTCACGCCGCCAGGCGTCCTGGATCGCGTCGGCCCGGTCGGGGAACGGCTCACCGGCCACGTTCGGCACCGCCGTTCACCTGGATGATCTGCGCGGTGACGTGTCCGGCGCCAGGCGAGGCGAGCCATTGCACGGTCTCGGCGATATCCTGCGGCGTTCCGGCCCGGCCGGTGTCGGTCTGCGCGATGAGCGTGGCACGGCGCTCATCATTCAGATCGCCGCCGAAGAACTCGGTGTCCTCGATGAAGCCGGGGGCGACGACGTTGACCGTGATGCCGCGCGGCCCCAGGGCAGCGGCGAGGTCGAATGCGTACGGGTGCAGAGCCGCCTTCATCGGGCCGTAAGAGCTGCCGCCCGAGCCCCGCAAGGCCGCGATCGAGCTGACGAACACGACTCGCCCGGACGCGTTCAGCAGATTGCGGAACGCCTCGGTCGGCAGCACCGCCGTCAGCACATTGGCCCGGAAGTTACCCGACCAGCGCTCCGCGACGCCCTCGCGGGCACCGGCCCCCTCGACGTTGCCGCCCGCGTTATTGATCAGCACGTCGATCGCGCCGAAACGCTCGGCCAGGTCGGCGCGCACCCGCTCGACCTGCGCGGGCTCGCTCAGGTCGGCCGGCAGCGCGGTGCCGCCGATCTCCTCGGCCGCCCTTTCCAGCACGTCGGCACGCCGGCCGATGAGCACCACCCGGTCGCCGCCGGCCGCGAAACGCGCCGCCACCGCCTTGCCGATGCCGGTGCCGCCGCCGGTCACCACTATCGTCCGCGTCATCTCGGCCCCCTCCTGAGTTTAGGTCTAAAGTCACTCTACTCCAGAAGGCGTCGGACGGTCCGAGCGCGAGGGTGGCGGCCGGCAACCCCGCCCTGGGCCACTGATCGCATTCAAGGTCGACGGCTCGGCGCAGAAGACCGCGCACGTCGTGGCCGGTAACGGCTTCGAGGCGGACTGGTCGCTGCGGGAGGCGGACTACGCCAGGTGCACGCCGTGCGCGCCCGGCAGCGACTGCCACTGACGCGCGCCCGATCAGGGCAAGGGGCTGGGAACGTCACGCGTTCCCGGCCCTCCGTCATGCCGGGGCATGAGGTGCCCGATGAGCGATTTCCAGCCGACCGACGTGCCGCAGCCGGCCAGGACCACCGTGGCAGCACCGCCGTCCAGCACCGCCATGAGCACGTCGTGTGGTTCAGCCTGGGCGTTCGGCGGCGGCAGAGAGCGCCGCGCGTAGCGCTTGCTCGACGCTGGCGTGTACCGGCACGTGCTGGGCCATGCCGGCGATGTGCAGGAGACGGGCTGGTATGGGGGCCGGTGCTGCTAAATGGACCGCGCCGCCGTGACGGACGCTGACAGTGTGGGTGTTGATCAGGATGCGTAGCCCGCCGCTGTCGATGAACGTGGTCTCGGACAGATCGAACACGATCTGATCGCCCGGCTGCTGGCGGACCTGCTCGATGTAGGCCTCCAGCTGGAGGTGAGTGGTGGCGTCCACGTCCCCTTCGATGCAGATCATGGTGACACCGGGCAGGTGCTGGTGCGACAACAGCAGCGCGGACATCGCCCCTCCCTTCCCCGACTGCCTCGGGGCTCCACCCCGTTGCCGAGCCGGGAACAGGGCCGGTCCTGTTGAGCTGCCCCGCCATATTGTGCGCTAACCTGTAATTGCGAAATGACGCAATTAGTGAAATAAGAGAGTCAGTGGGAGGGATCGGGCGAAGACCCGGAAGAGCCGCGCGCAAGGGGTGATGTCGATGAACGGGACACGAGCGAGCGGGCAGGCGATGTGGTGATGTCGCCGCCCATGTATCAGGCCAAGGCAGAGCTGTTTCGGCTGCTGGGTCACCCGATACGGATACACGTGCTCGAACTGCTACAGGATGGGCCCAAGCCGGTACGGGACCTGCTGACCGCCTTGAACGTCGAGCCGCCCGGACTGTCACAGCATCTGGCGGTGCTGCGCCGCTCGGGCCTGGTCACCGCCCGGCGCGAGGGCACCACCGTGGTGTACACGCTGACCGGCAGCAGAGTGGTCGAGCTGCTGCGCGCGGCCCGCGAACTGCTGACCGAGACCTTGTCCGGGCAAACCGTGCTGCTCAGCGAACTGCTGCAGGCCCGAGCCCAAGACGGACCCTGACGAGGAAGGGGAACTCGGGCCCGGGCCGGCCGCCTTGAAGGGCGACCAACCCGGCCCAGCACCCGCCACGCGGACAGAAGCCGACGACCTGCCCGGCGAGCAGCGCTCGCGGCGCTGCCTCCGAACCGAGGAAGCGTCCGGACAACTCCCGGGGAGCGGAGACGCGAGATCCGGCACATGAGCGCAGCCTCCGAGAAGTAGTTCCGCGCACGCAAAGCCAAGCCCCGGCGGTGCCGGTCACCAGGACGTCCGCGTCCCCACCTCAGCGAGAGCGGGAACCACTGAGACGGCTCCTTCGCTCTTAGGCCTCCGGCGACAACCCCTTCACCACCGCGATGGCCTCATCCACTGACGGCGCCACCCGGAACACCGACCGCAGTCCCATCACCAACAGCTGACGCTCCAGCTGGGATGGCAGGCCGGACAGGATCAGGACCTTGCCTTGGTCGTGGCTGTGCTTCAGCAGGTACACCAGCACCCCGACACATCGCGAGTCGCAGAAGGTCAGACCACTCAGATCCAGGACCAGCGCAGCCGACGGCGTCGCCGACCACACCTCACCGACCTGGCGCCGCAGCAGTTCGGCGGACTCGTAGTCCAACTCCCCGGCAGCGCAGGCCACGATCACACCCGCGTGCCTGCCCACCGACACGGTGAACCGCTCGACAGCCTCCTTCTTTGCGTTTGTTTCGTCCATGGGACGCCCCTGCCCCAAGCCGGCCGAGCAATCCGAAGCGCTGGCCCCTGCCGAGAGACAGGCAGATCTCTAGGGGCCGGGCAGGGAAGATCATCGGCGAACGGCCTTTCACGCAAGCGGCTTCGGGCCCGCCATCGGGGCGGGCACGGGTGCCACACTGGCAGGGACCAATGATCGAGTGATCTGTGTTCCTACCTGATCGCCTGAGAGGAGTCACTGTTCGTGGTCGCCGGGGGCGTAGCGGCTCCATGGGCTTCCGGCTGCGGTGGCGAGCCGGGTGGCGGTGTCTCCGTCGTAGCCGGCGGAGGAGGACCTGATCGCCGTCGCGAGTGAGGTCGTCAAGGGTGAGCCGGAGGATGCGGCTGATGGGCTGGGCATAGAGCAGCACGAGCAGGGCGATGACCCGGTCGCGGCCGGGGATGCTCTCGTCGCTGAGGACCTTGCGGATCAGGGCGAGTCGTTGCCGTTGGCTGATCGGGGCCGGGTTGACGGTGCTGCGGGTCGGGATGGCCAGTTCGGGCATGTGGCAGGTGGTCATGCACCAGTGCAGGAACGCCTGGGCGGGGCGCCGGACCAGGAAGGCGGTGACGTGCCAGGCGTCCAGGTCGGCCTGGGTGCAGCCGCCGAGGCGGGTGTCGTGATCATCCATCCAGGTCAGGAAGGTAGCGGCCTGGCCGAGGACGCGGCGGGCGTCCTGGTTGCGTTTCGTGCCGAGGGGTTGCCGGTTGGCGATCGTGCGGAGCTTGCGCAGCAGGTGCCCGGTGGCGAAGCGTTCGAGCAGGCGCCGGTGCTCGACGTCGTCGATGCCGGTGAGCCGTTCGGTCAGCCATCGCTGAAGCAGCAGCAGGTGCCGGTCGACGGCGCCGTGAGCACCGGCAGCGACAGGCGTTCGGGGGGCTGGGTGACCAGGCGCCAGACCTGCACTCAGGACAGCTTGATGCCCCGCTCGTGCAGGAGCGGTTCGAGGTCGGTGGCGGCGAACATGCCGGCCACGGCCATCATCTCGCGCAGGCGCCATTGATAGCTGACGTGTCGTTTCATCGGGCTCTCCTGGCTGGCTTGAGTGCGGCCTCGAGGGTGGCGTCCAGGGCCCGGCGCAGGGTGCGGGTGCGGAAGTCGGAGGACACGCAGGTGTAGATGGAGGTGGAGCTGGCATGGTCGTGGCCTGCTTGTTCCTGGACGAGGCGGGCGTCCCAGCCGTCTTCGATGAGGTGGGTGATGCATGAGCGACGCAGCGAATGAAAGTCGAGCACAGGATCCAGGCCGAGTTCGTCGCGGTAGGCCGCCAGACGAGTGTTGATCGAGCTCAACCCGATGCGCGGGCCGCGCTCGGAGGGCCAGCATGCCGATGTCCCGGCGGTGGGAAACAGCGGGCGGATGTCGTCCATCCATTCCTGCAGGATCTCCGCCGACCAGTCCCAGACGGTCAGCACGCTGCGGCGCTTGGGCGGGGAGTCCTTCTTGGCCTTGCCATGCCGGACGTAGAGCACGCCGTACTCGCCGAACTCCGGCCCGTCGGGGTTGCTGCCGAAATCGACGGCATCCAGCATCCGTACCTCGTTGCGGCGCAGCCCGAACGCGTAAGCGGTCTTGAGCAGGGCTGCGTCGCGGAATGCCGGGAGCCAGCCCTTGCGCCCGGCGGCGCGGATGCGCTCGACCTGCTCGTCGGCGTGGTCGAACAGAGCGATCAGCTCGTTGCGGGTGAAGGCGCGCTTGCCTGCGTCGGCGTCGGCCTCCTGCACCTCGGCGAGTTGTCGGCCGGTTTCCTCGATCCGCTGGCGGGCTTTCGGCCTGCCGCCGCACCAGTTCCTCGAGCAACGACCCCATCGCCACCACCGCCTTGCACGCCTGCACCACGGTAGAAGCCGGTAATGCGATCAAACAGCCAGGGCACCGCATCGCCCCCCACACACCCGAGTCTGAGGGCTGCGCTGTGGGTGGAGGACGCCCCGAGCCGCTCCGCCATCGGCTGCATCGACCTACGCCGCCCGTCCAGCACCAACCCACACCCGGCACGGCCGCCCTACCACGCGCCGACCCAGCAGAGCACTACCAGGAACGCAGCACTAGCATGAAGATCGTGACAGAAAATACCGGCCGGCCGGGCGTCTACCCGCTTCCCATGCGCCCGATCCGCATAGCCGCTGCGCAGGCTCAGGCGCAAGCCGGTGACATCGAGGCCAACACCGCCATCGCGGTGGGCATGATCCGTGAGGCCGCCCGGGTCGGCGCCCGGCTCGTGGTCTTTCCGGAGAAGTTTCTCAGCGGCTACGAGCCCGATCTCATCCAAGGCGACCCGTGGCGCCACGCCGTGCAGCCGGACGACCCGCGCCTCGGCCCCATCACCGACGCGTGCCAGGAGACCAGTACCGTTGCCGTCGTCGGCGCCGCATTCCACGATCAGGGTGATCTGTACGTCTCGTCGCTGATCATCGGTACGAAGGGGGAGTTCGTCACCCGCTACGACAAGCAGCACCTGTTCAAGTCGGAACGCAAGATCTATCGCGAGGGCGCGGCCGGCTGCACCCTCGAACTCGACGGCTGGCGCCTGGGACTGGGCATCTGCTACGACTCCGGCTTCCCCGAGCACGCTCGCGCGGCGGCGCTGGACGGCTGCCACGCTTACGTCGTCAGCGCGCTGTTCAGCGTCGGCAACGGCTATCACGAATCACGCACCTGGTTCCCGGCCCGGGCCCTGGACAACACCTGCTACGCCGTCATGGCAAACCACATCGGCACCACCGGCGGCTGGAACGCCTGCGGGGCCAGCGCCATCTGGGGCCCCGACGGACGGCTGCTCACCGAGGCGGGCCCAGATCAACCCCAGCTGATCACAGCAGACCTCGACCCTCAGACAGTGCACGCCGTCCGCGATGCCGAACCGATGCTGCACGACCTGCACGACCTGCCCGCCACGACCACCCATCTTCGCGATCGGCACCAGCTGACCTGATTCGCTCCCGGCTTCACGAACGCGACCTGACAAAGCACGACTAGTTCTGTGTCAAGCCCGGGTTCGGGGGGCGCGGGCAAGGCTGCGAGTTGATCGCCGAGGTCGCTTCGGCGGTACAGGACGTACCGTCCGTCACGGGCCCGGGTGAGCAGACCAGCGGTGTACAGCACGCGCAGGTGCTGGGAGACAGCGCTGGGGGTCGTCTTCAGGCGGCGGGCGAGTTCCGCGGTCGGCAGCGGCTCGTCCAGGAGGCCGAGCAGCGTGGCGCGCGGCGCGCCGAGCAGCGACGCCAGAGCGGTGGCATCTGGGGCTGGCGCCGGAGCTCACAAGGTGGCCACTCCGCGGCTGGGATAGGTCAGGCGCAGTGGTTCCTCAAGGTGAACCGGCGGGGCGGGCTTGTGGGCGAACACCGACGGCATGAGCAGCAGTCCACGCCCGGACACCGCCACGTGGTGCCGGCCGATCATCTGGTCGATGGACAGCACTCCGTCATGCCGGCGCAGGTTGGCATGCATGTCGGCGAACAGCAGGCGCGCGCCGCCCACGGCCAGTCGTCGCGCCCGGTAGGTCATGTCGGCCTCCAGCACCAGTTGCATCTGCGGCCACACCGGCTCGATGGCCAGCTCCCAGTAGCGTTGCAGCGCGTATGCCCCGGCTGGGAGACGATCATGACCATGCTGGGAAACAATCTTCGTCAGGGCGTCTCCGGTACTGCTCAACCACCACTCGTGGACGCCTCCTCGAGGAGTTGCAGCACGAGGATCGCTTGTACGAGTGCAGTCGCACGACACGGGCGACAGCACAGCTTGGGCAGCGCCTTCGGGCTCTCAAGCTCGCAACGGCACGCTCACCGGCGGCTCGAATGCGAGCGTGGGCGCGGTTGACGTTTCGCTTGCCAGGTGACAGCCAGGGTCGAAGGCGATGCCGCTTGAACGGTGTGCGGATCGCGCTTGAGGAGAGAACCATGAATCGCCGACGCTATCGCAGTGACGCCAGGCCGCCTCGTACGACCGTCGTCAATGGGTGATCCACGCCTAGCACTCGCTCGCAGCGTGGAAGGGCGGTCGCGTACAGGGAAGCGGCCCGGCCCGAATCGCCCGCTGCCGCGCAGGCGTGGGCGAGATTGTTGAGGGAGATCAACGTCTCGGGGTGGTCGGCGCCCTGTACACGCTCCCGGGCCGCCCACGTGTCCTCGAACAGTGAGATGGCCCGGCCCAGGTCTCCCGCTGTCTGGTACGTGTGGGCGAGGTTGTTGCGGGAGGTCAGCGTTTCTGGGCGGTCGGCGCCCAGGATGCGTTCCCGGTCGGCCAGCGTCGTCTGGAACAGCGGGATGGCCCGGCTCAGGTCGCCCGCCTCCGCATAGGCGCCGGCGAGGTTGTTGCGGGAGATCAGGGTGTCGGGATGGTCGGCGCCCAGGACACGTTCCCGGTCGGCGAGTATCGCCTCCAGCATGGGGATGGCCCGGCTCAGCTCCCCTGCCTCCGCAAGGGCGCCGGCGAGGTTGTTCCGGGAGTTCAGGGTGTCGGGGTGGTCGGCGCCGAGGATGCGTTCCCGGTCGGCGAGTATCGCCTCGAACAGCGAGATGGCCCTGTTCAGATCGCCTGCCATCCGGTAGGCGCCGGCCAGGTTCGTACGCGATTGCAGGGTGTCCGGGTGGTCGAGGCCCAGGATGCGTTCCCGGTCGGCCAGCGTCGCCTCGTGCAGCGGGATGGCCCGGCCCAGGTCGCCCGTCATCTGGTGGACGTAGGCGACATTGTTACGGGTGGTGAGGGTGTCGGGGTGGTCGGCGCCCAGCACCTGCTCCGACGCCGCGAGCGTGGTCTCGTACAGGGCGACAGCGCGCTCCAGGCGGCCGGTCAGAAGGTAGGCGCCGGCAAGGTTGTTGCGCGAGGTCAGGGTGAGGGGATGACCGGCGTCCAGCACCCGCTCGCACGCCGCGAGCGTGCTGTCGTAAAGGACAGCGGCGCGGTCCAGGCGGCCCGCCGACTCGTAGGCGCCGGCGAGGTTGTTGCGGCAGGTCAGGGCGGCGAGATGATCGGCGCCCTCCAGCCGCTCGAACGCCTCGGCGGCCCGTTCGAGACAGTCGATCGCGTCGAAGACCGCACCCTGGTCGCCCAGGAACAAGCCGGTGGCGTTGAGCAGGAACGCGGTGAACGTGCTGTCGGTGTCGGGAGAGGTGTGGTCGGCCAGAGCGGTGATGTGCGGCAGCAGCGCCCGCCAGATCGGCCAGTCGTCCGGGTCCTTCCCCGATTCGGGGACGACCTCGGCGAGCAGTACGGTGGCCAGGCCCCTGGCGGTGTCCAGGTCCGTGGCCTGGCGGTGCGGGTCCTCCGGGTCAGGGGTGCGAGCGACGGCCTGTACCAGCCGGTGCACGGTGACGTGCTCGTCGTCGAGAGTGATCATGTTGTAGGCGGCGAGGTGGCCCAGCGCGTCCTGCACGTCCGGCGCCGTTTCGCCGTCGCCCTCCAGCAGGCCGCGGGGGATCGGCTCGGCGCTGTACCAGGCGGCGACGCGTAGTGCCTGCCCGGCCAGCGGAACCTCGGCCAGCCGGTCGAGCGTGATCCGCCAGATGCGGGCGATGGTGCGTTCGGCGTCGGAGCCGCGGGCCGTCCGGTGGTACATCACCGCCGGTCGGTCGCGGAGCAGTTCGAGGTAGGCGCGGGGGGTGAGCCGGGTCTGGTGCAGGTACGCGGCTGCCTGCTCGATCGCCAGTGGCAGGCAGCCCAGCTCGCGTACCAGTTCGGCCGCCCCGTCCACGTCCTCGGGCGGCCCCGCGTCGGCGAGGGGGCCGGCGGGGAGGGCGATCCGGGTCAGCAGCTCGATCGCCTCCCGCTCGTCCAGGACGTCCAGGCGCAGCACCTGCGCGCCCAGCCGGTGCCAGCCCTCGCCCAGGCGGGTGGTGATCAGCACCTGTCCGGCCGGGATCCGCTCCAGCAGCGGACGGACGTCGGCGGGGTCGGCGACGTTGTCGAGCACCAGCAGCCACCCGTCGTGGGCGGCCAGCCACGCCGTGGCCCGCTCGGCCAGGAGTGGCAACGGCGCGGTCGTCAGCTCCGGCTGCAACGCGGTCGTCAGGGCGGCCAGGCCGGCCTGAAGCCCGCCGGCGGTGTCAGCGGTGATCCACCACACCGGGTTGCGGGTGGCAATCTGCGCGCGGGCGTAGCGGGCGGCCAGCGTGGACTTGCCGATGCCGCCCAGACCATGCACCGCGGCCAGCACCACTTCCCCGCCGCCCCGCAACGCCGCCGCCAGGTCGGTCAGCTCCACGTCCCGGCCGACGAACACGCTCGTGTGGCGGGGCAGGTTGACCAGGCCCGGCGGGGCTGCCACTTCAGTGACCGGCCGCAGCGCGGCTTCCGGCAGCACTGTCCGGTAGAAGGTCTGGTTGTGCCCCGCCTGGTATACCCGGCCGTGGTCGGAGGCGGCGGCCTTCATCTGGACCGGCTGCTGCTGCTCGGGCTCGCCGGAGCGCGGCGCTGGTGGGACGTCCATCGATCGTTCATCGCCGCGGACACCGTCCGCATTACTCCGATAACCCCCTGAGACGGAACAGGTGCCGCCGTGCCGCCAAGGAACCCGGCCGCAGGCACGTCGGGCCAGCCTGCTGCTCGGCGGGAAGCTGCAGCGATCGCGTTCCGGATGCGCAGCACGGCCGGGTAGGGCCGACCAACGTCCGGGACGATATCCGCGAGAGCCTGGGGCTCGCCTGGCGCCGTCCGGTGGAGGCCCTGCTCGTCGCGGGCATCCCCGCGTACCGCCAATCCCGACACCCACCGCGCCTACGCCTCGGCCATTGACCGCGCCGCCGGGCTGATCGGCCGCGACCGGCCACTCGCCGACATCACTGACACCGAGATCGGCGCCGCCCTCACTGAGCTGTGGGGAGCGAGCGCGCCTGCGACCTGGAGCCGCAGGCGCGCCGCCATCACCTCCTGGCTGTCCTGATGTCAGACCAAGAAACACTGGGCGGCACCGTCGGTCCCAGCTGAGCTTGTTCTTATCCTCAGAATTGTTGTGCTGAGCGGCGAGTTGGTCATTTCGCTGACAGCGGGATAGCCTTAAGTGATCATGTGCGGTGTCGAGTCGCTAGTGATCGCTGAAGGCCGTGAGGGTGAGCCCGCTGAACGATGCCGTCCGTGTCGAGTTTTCCAGGGTGTTGTCCGGCTTCCCGAACGACGTCTATGCCTGCCTCAAGGCGCCGGCCGATATTCGAGCCGGCCGACGCGCTGTTGTGCGAGCCGGGGCCGGTGCACTCGCCGGTGGCGCTGAGCTTGTCGCCAGAGTATCGGCGCGGGCGCGGCGCCTTGTACAGCGGGCTTAACCACGGCCGGATCGACACCGGACAACTGCGTAAGTGCTGGCCGAGTTGCCGTTACTGCGCTGGCCGGACGGGCGGATCGTGCTGGCGGTGGACGTGTCGCCGTGGCTGCGCTCGGACGCCGCCTGCTCGGCTGACCGGCGCCGGTGCGCCTGCAGGCTGGAGTCATGCCGTCCTCAGCCGCCACCCTTCGAGGTGGGTCGGTGCGATGGTGTTCTGCGGGTACCAACCCCACTCCTCGCACTGGTCGCCGGTCGTTGGCGTCTTGTCGTCGCGGCGCTTTACGCGCCAGGCCTCGATGGCGTAGGACACGTTGTATCCTTCCACGCCGTATTCGGCGATCAGACGGGTGAATGCCGGCACCGTCGTCGTCAGGGAGACTCCGATGGCGGTGACGCGGCTCGCCAGGATGTTTCGGTTTACGGTGGTGGTGAGGTAAGAGCCTACATTCGCGGTGACCCCGGTCGAAGCCGAGACAGTAAATGTCTGGGACACCGACGACGAAATGTTGTAGTCGACAGGCCGGTCTGTTTGATTGTCGAGCAGTCGGCCGTCGCTGACGAGGAACTGCGGCGTGACCGACAGCGTCGTGAACCGGTATCCCTCCCAGAGGACCTGCAAGGGACCGCCCCAGCCGATGTGTCTCCACTCGGTGATGTCCGCGGGGCAGGGGACGATTTTCCCGGCATGCGCCGTGCCCGGAGTGAGGAGCCCAGAGAACAAGATCGCGATCGAGGTTATTGCGGCGAGCCGGGTGTGCCACCGCCGCCCAGTCCGTAAGCGGCCCCGCCCCGCCGGATCGTCCTTCGGTACGTTCACATTGCCCTCCTAGTGCTGATTTGACATGGAAAGTCGTACGACGACTGGCCTGCCTACCGGACGTCGGCGTGCACCATTGGGGACGTCCGAATCTCGGTAAACGAGTCTGCTCGCCGAGTTTGGGGGAAGGCCGCTTGCGCCATCATCATCTACCGGCCCCGAAATCTTGACCAGGGCCTGGTTTCACTGTCCATCGCCAGGCGAGCCTGTCCTTCACACGAGATGTCAGTTGAGGCGGATTCACCGAGGTGGCGCACGTCACGCAGGCTGAAGGCGGTGGCCGCGCCGGCCACGGTGATGGCGGCGCAGCCGGCGAGCACGGGCCGATCCCCGACGGCGTCAGCCAGGGGGCCGGCCAGCGCGGAGAACACAGGCGCGAGCACGCCACTGGCCTCCGCGGAACGATCCGGTACGCAGGAACGACGGAGGTCCGGGTCGGCCGGCCTCGCGCGGAGTGTCTCTCGCTGACCGGAGCCGCAGGGGTACGCACAGCCGCCCAGCAGCTGGTCGCGGGAATTGACGTGCTTCCTCTTGCCGTGTCCGGTTTCTCCTACTGCGATGGTTATGTAACGCGAGGTCGCAGGAGTTGCACATGCGGTTATCTGTCGCGGTTCGGACGCGGGTGGCGACCTGGCTCCTCGGCTCGATCGCCGGCATCCCGGCGGGCGCTCTGGTCGGATGCCTGGTGACGGGCGTCTGGTCCTGGCTGTGGATGGGATGGGTCCTCGGGCTCGTGAGCATGGTCGCGTTCCTCGTCGTCGTGCCGCTGCCGGAGAGGATGGCCGCTGCCGATGTGGTCCTGGCGGCGCAGCGTTTCCCCGACGACACCGAGATCGACATTGAGGGGTCCGATGATGTTCTGGTGCTCGCTCGCAGACGGACCTGGTGGGGGCCGCGGACGATCATCTTGCGGTATTCCAGGAAGGAATGGGAAGCGGAAGTCTCGGTGGCAGCGGCTGCACGGTGAGATCCGCGACCAATGGTTTCAGAGCCGGACCGGGCAGGCGAGGGTGACCAGCGGTGCACCGATGGCGTTCCGAGGGCGTGGCGCATGAAGCGAGGATGGTGCCGCTGCAGATCGACGCGGATCGTGCGCCTGTGGGCGTGTCCAAGAGTGCCGACCCGGCTGATCTGCCGGAAAGATCGTCCACCCCGGGTATCGGCAGCAGCACAGGGCAGTCGCCTGCAGGCGGTCCTCGAACGGATGGACCCCGCCGCAGGCCAGAAGCGACGGGCCGGCGCCATGGCGACGGTCCAGAGCCGCCGCCAGCCCGGAACACCCGCGTTGTGCCGGGGGCCGCGTCCGGGCTGCCGTGCAGTGACCTCGACCGTCCCGAATCCTCCCGCCTCCCCACCGCCCGGACTACCATGACGGGTATGACGCCGCCTCCCCAGCATCGCGAGCACCTCGCCGACCGCGTTCAGCGGCTGGAGTCGTTCGCCTTCATCTCCGGCGGCGACCTCGCCGACATCAAGGGCGACGTCACGGACATCAAGACCGGCTTGGAACAGCTGCCCGCCACGATCCGCGCGGAGATCCTGGAATACACCGAGCCCGTGCTCGGCGAGATCATGGCCGGGCGCGCCACCCTCGCCACCCGCCAGGACCTGCAGGCGATGGAGCAGCGGCTCGACGACAGTCTGTCCAGGCGGGAGTCCCGCCTGGATCAAGTTCTTGCCGCCCTCAGTAGAGCGGACGAGCAGCCTCACCCGTGCGAGTACCGTGTCGTCCTCACCGCCGGTTCTGTCGTCGCTACCGGACGTCGGGGCGGCTCTGGCTTGGGAATGCCTCGTTGAGCAGCTCTGTCGCCGACGACGGCCCAGGCTCCGATCCGCCTGCCCAGATGCAATGGGGCTCCGGTCGCGACGATGCCCCGATCCCACCTTGCCGAGGTCATCGCCCGCTCGGCCACTTGCCCATGAGCCTGACAATCCAGACCGTGGTGAGGACGCGGCTTCGGTTCCATCCTCGTACACGGCCCAGCGCCCGCACCGCGTCAAGGCGAAGGTTCGAGTGGGACGTCGATGCCGCGCTGGTTGAGGGAGTGCGCCGATACTCCGGGTGGGTGCGGCAAGCGTGGTCCGGCTGTCGCCGCACTGCACCGCAAGGGTTCGATGGAAGGCCCGGTGCTGGTGCTGCCGGTGAGCAGGACCTGGTCAGTGAACGCCACGTGGGTGTCCGGCCGGATGCGATCCGCGGACGCTGTCGACTGCGGACTTGTCGCTCAGCGATCGGACGGTCCAGCTCCGGACCCGGTCAGGGGGAGATCGACAACCTCGGATCGACCAGAACTTCGTTGCGCGGGTGGTGGATGAAGAACTCCGGCATCGGCTCCGGCGGCAGTTGACCGAACACACCGGCCATGTACCCCACCAGCTCTTGGCACTTCACCGGATCGAAGGCCTCGTCGCAGGTCTCCTCGACGGTGCCGCCGATGACGACGTGGTCGTTGCGCGGGAACAGGTACCCGTTCTGGCCGTACAGATATTCCAGGTTCGGCTGCGGTCGCAACATCGCGAGCTGTCCCCTGAGCGGCATCATGTCGGAGTCGTTCCACAGGTTTTTCGCGCCGAGCCCGGTGCAGTTGATGATGATCTTCTGCGTCAGGGAGGTGAGCACGTCCGCGCTGTTGATGAACCTCCGGTTCACGAACCTGACGCCACGCGCCTTCAGATCGCGCTCCAGCCGGGGAATGAAGATCGGCGGTTCCACCAGCAGGGTCCGGTACCTGTAGCCGGAGACGTTGTGCCCCTCGAACGGCAGGCGCCGCAGGTATTCGCGCTGCGGCAGCAGCCCCGGCACCAGGTCGTGCACCACGTCGATGCCCGAGGTGGAGTTGACGCTGTAGTTGTCGACCTCGGAGACGCCGAAGCCCTTGCCGATGGCGGCCTTGAACATCGTGTAGGCGGTTCTGAGGATGTACTGGAGCTCCCGCACCTTGTCGAAGTCCTTGGAGAACTCCAGGAGGGACACGGCCCATTGGCCGCCGGCCTTGTACGACGTGGTCTCGACCGGCTCCCGGTCGGAATAGATCGTGACATTGAGCCCGAGGTCGAGCAGCAGCGTGGCGGCGGTCAGCCCCATGACACCGGCGCCGATCACCGCGATGTCCCTTTCGACGACCTCGCTCCGGCGCTGGTGGGTGAGGACCAGGTCCCGCACCCTGGCGGCACAGCCCCAGCTCAGCGTGATGCCTCCACCGCCATGGCCATAGTTGTGGAGGACGAACTTGTCTCCCAGCGTCTCCCCTTCGAGCCGATAGGAGTTCACGCGGTAGGGCCTCAGACCCGCGACGCACGCGCCCGGCTGATGGGGATCGAAAGTGAAATCCGCGGTCGGCAGATCAGGGAGTGCGCTCACGCCACGCTCGTCCAGCAACATTTCCGGCCTCCGATGGTTCAGACGCATAGCCACCGGTACGCCTACCCGAGCAGCCGACCAGACGCCTCCGACCTGCGAAAACAAACGGTCAAGCCTTTGATTCCGCGCGTTCGCCCGGTCGCGCGCCGGGTAGGCGTCCCAGCGGCCGGACGATCCGCGCCTGCCTGTTTCCGACCGATCTGCCGTACGGCGGGCATGACCAGGAGCGTCATCGTGCCATTCACTGTCGCCGACTACATCCTCAAGCGGCTGAGCCAGCACCAGGTCGACACCTTGTTCGGCGTGCCCGCCGCGTACGGTGCGCCGCTGTTCGACGCGGTGGCCGCGCACGACATCAAGCCGGTCGTGACCGCCACCGACCTCGAAGCGGGGTACGCGGCCGACGGCTACGCGCGTACGAAGGGTCTCGGCGTCGCCTCGGTGGCCAACGGCGTCGGCGTGCTCAGCATGATCAACGCCATCGCCGGAGCGTTCGTGGAGCGCAGCCCGGTCGTCGTCGTGAACGGCGGTCCGAACGCCGCCAACCTGACCAACCTGAAGGACTTCGACGTCCTGTTCTCGCACTCGACCGGTCAGCCGGACGGAGACCTCAACGCCTACCGGCTGGTCACCGCGAGCGCGGCCCGCGCCGAGCGCACCGCCGACGTGCCCGCGCTGGTCGACAACGCGATCTCGACGGCGATCAGGAGGAAACGGCCGGTCTACATCGAGGTCAACCGGGCCATCTGGACGGAGGACTGCACGCCCCCCGACGGATCGCTGCCGGTCGCCAACCCGGCGGTGGGCACCGAGCAACAACTCGCCACCACGATCATCGAGCTCGTCCGCGCCGCCACGAAGCCGGTGCTTCTCGTGGGCCTCGAGATCCAGCGCTACGGGCTCGCCGACACGATGGCCGACCTGATCGCCAAGCTCGGGATCCGCTGGTCGGCCCAGGTGCCGGCCAAGTCGGCGCTGTCTGAGGAGGGAGACGGCTGGGTCGGGATCTTCGCCCCGCCGAGTTCCCTGCCCACCGCCATTCAGGAGGCGGACCTGATCGTGATGCTCGGCTGCGTCTTCCCCAGCAGCTATGCCTCGTTCATCCGCAACCGTACCAACGACATCGTCACCGCCTACGACGGCAAAATCAAGATCAAGGCCGGGACCAAGCAGGACGCGGACATCCGCGCCCTGATGACCGCGCTCGTGGCCGAGGCTGCCAAGCAGGCGCCGCGACCCGTGCCCGCGGCCGTCGACCCGGCCCCGCCGCCCGCCGCGGGCCCGCTGACCTACGCCCAGGTGTTCGACCGCGTCGGCGCCGCGCTGAACGCGCTGAACGCGCTGAACGACTCATGGCTCGTGATACCCGACACCTTCCTCGGCAGCGCCTCAGCCGCGAACCTGCCGGTCAAAGGCCGCGACGGGTACCTGTCCGGTGCCGTGTGGGCCTCCATCGGCCACTCCGTGGCCGCCGCGGTCGGCGCGTCCTTCGGATCGAAACGGCGCCCCCTGGTCATCTGCGGCGACGGCGGCTTCCACACGACCGCCCAGGCGCTGTCCACGTTCGCGCGCTACTGCCGCAACGCCGTCGTCCTGGTCATCGACAACGGCATCTACGGCCTGGAGCAGTACATCATCGACTCGGGCTACTACGACGACCCCGACGCGGCGCCGAAGCCGTACGTCGTGCTCAACCCGTGGGACTTCACCAAGTTCGCCCACGGCGTCGGTATCCGCAGCACCTACTCCGTGGACACCGCGGCGGAGCTCGATCGGGCGCTCGACGAGGCGAAAGATTCCGCCGCCCCAGCGCTGATCGTCGCGAAGGTCAGCCCGCGTAGCCTGCCCGCGCAGTTGCCCTGAGCCGTATCGAAGCCGGCTGTGCCGGCTCATCTCTCTCCGCTCAACGGAGTCCTCGCGGCGCCGGCGGCCCATCCCCCGGCCTACGGTGCCGCCTGGTCGCCGGCCGTGTGCATGAGGCTTTCGCGCGTGCGACGAAGGAGTTCAAGGACGCGGTGTTCGAGATCATGACCGGCGCCGAGCAAGCGGTTGCAGTGCAGATGGACATGGCTGCGGCACACTTCAGGGGAAGGGCGGGTGGCCGGCAGAGCATGACGGCGGGCGGCGAGCAGGGACATCAGGGCCCGGTCGTGCGGTGTCGTGCCGAGAGGACTCGGATCGCGCAGGAAGAACCAGCCGTCGGCCAGTCCCGCCCCGGTGACGAACTGCGCGAAGGGGCGAAGCGAATCGACGATCAGCTCGTCCTCGAATCGACGGGGGCCGTACACCTTGAGATAGAGCCAGTCGCTGCCGGGCGGTCGCAGCCGGGTCCTGGCGGGCACGGCTTCGGGGCGGCGGCGTCCCGGCGAGACGGGTCGTCGTTGCCGCAGGCCGAGCGGCACCACCACCTCGCTGAGGTGGGTGCCTTCGGGACCCGGCAACCAGGCGTGAGCGGGATGGGGCAGGGCTTCCTGGAGGAGAACGGGACGTCCGGGTGGCTCCATGCGCAGCAGTTCGGCCTGATCGGCGTCGTCCAGGTCGAGCAGCAGCCGGTTGTCGCCGCCGGCCAGGTACACGTGGCGGGGCACGAGGTGCGCCTCACGCCAGGCGGCCAGGCTGTGCGAATCACGCAAGGCCGCGGGGTCGACCAGCCAGCGGGCCAGGGAGAGGACGATGCGGCCCCGCTGGATCCGTGGCAGGAATGGGAGGCCGGCGGCCGGTCCCCAGTCGAACGACGTGAACACGCACCGGCCGTCGCGGGCGACGTCCAGCAGGAAACGGGCCGCGGCAGGCGCGTGCGCCGGGTTGAGCATGTGGCACCGCGTGGCGATGACCTCCACGTCGCGTGCGGGCCACCGGACGGTGAAGATGCCGTCGCGCAGGCCCACGACCAGCTCGTCGACCGGTACGAGCCACTCGTCCGAGACGCCGGCGGAGGGACCGAAATGGATCTCGTGGCGGTGACCTGACGGGCGGATGGCGACGTTGCCGGAACGGGCTCGCTCTGGCGTGTAGACCACCTCGGCGAGGAGGCGGGCGGGCGTATCCCGGGATTCGGCCCGCGCCGCCTGCGCCAGTGCGGCCACCGCCGGAGGTCCCAGCAGGTCGGCGAAGCGTCCGAGGGTTCGCCCGGCCGCGCCGGCGCCCAGATTCGGTCCCACGACGAGCAGGAAATCGCCCTTGTCGACGGCCTCGGCGCTGGACGCCGCCACCAGGACCGCGATGTCGAGGGACGGCGGGGCGAAGGCGGCCTCCGGCGTCCAGGTCTGGAGGCGTCTCAGCAGGTCGTCGTCGAGTTCGACGGTGGTCAGCCGGTCACGGCAGGCGTTCATGGCCAGGCCGGACAGGAGCCGGTGGCGGGCGGCCGGCGCCGAGATCTCGTTGGCCCGGTCGGTGGGGCTGCCCAGCCCGAAGTCCGGATCCACCAGCTCCAGCAGCGGGACCTCGCGGCCCGTGCCATAGCGGCTCTCGAAAGCTCGGCGGTAGGCGTTGAGATGAGGCGGTCCTGCGGGGTATGGGCTCAGCCGCAGCAGCAGTTCGGCGGCCACGGCCGCCTGGGAGCCGATTCGCCGGCTCAGGCCGGTGCCGGCCAGAGGTAGCGCGAGGTCCGTCTGGAGGAGGTTGCGCGGGTCGGTCCCGGCCGCGATCGTGCTGACCCGGTCAAGCAGGCCTGGCCACGCCTCGACCCGGTCATCGAGCGGGCGGGCGTCCCACTCCCGCAAGGCCTTGCGCAACCCGGCGAGGTCCTCCGCAAGGGGGTGGCCTACGAGCCGCTCCTGCACGTGGCGGAGGGGGTCGCCGGTGAGCGGCGGCCGCAGGTCGTAGTGCAGGAACCCTTGGCGGAGCAGGTCGTCGATCAGCCCATCGGCCTTCTCCGGCGTGGCGCCGGGCAGCGTGATCAGCGCTTCGACGATCTCCGCGCGAGAGACGGGCGCACGGGCGAGGGCCAGCGTCCGCCGTACCGCCGAGGTGGCCCGCACGGAGGCCGCGCCATCGGTGCCGCCTGCCCGGAACCATCCAGCGGCCCCCTGACCAGGAAAAACAGGGCACAAGATCCACTGAATGCGGATTCTGAGCTTATGCGGGCCGAAGGCCAACTTGGCCTAGGCGAAAGAAGAGATCATCTTCCTCTGACCTGCTGGAAGGGTCCTACCACCCCAGACAACCATCGCGGCGCTGGAACAGGCGGCGTGTAGGTGGGTCATGACGCCACCTACTTCGGTATGGGACCGACGGCGGCTTCGTGCTCCCTCGAGGTCGTCATTTCCTGCCAGGTGCTTCGCCGGCGGTCGATGCGGAGATCAGCTGCTCGCTGGCCAGCCATTCGTTGAGGTAGTCGAGCACATCGTCCAGCAGTGGCCCGCAACCGGAGGCAAACGGCCGCCGCTGCCGGATAGTACGCGGATCCCCGCGTCGAGCAGCTTGACTCGGGTCAGAACGAGGCGTCCGGTCCCACGATCGAGCACAGCCTGCGGGGCGGCGTAGGCGAAGCGTCCATCGTCGGTGAGCACCAGAACCGTTCGATCAGGGTGCCCGGCAGGTGCGGCCAGCAGCAGCGGGATGGACGCGGAATCATGACCTTCCCGCCTTGGAGGGGGTCCTATCGCGCCCTTCGGTTTCTGCCTCCGCACGGGCCGCCGATGCCTGGTCCATCACCGCCAGTTCGTGCGCCGCCAGGCTGCCCGATCGGACCGTGCCGGGCCGGGGAGGAGTCCGATCATCGATCAGGTTCGTGGTGAACCCCGCAGCGGCCATACGCTCGACGACGATGGCGATGTGGTCGTCCGGCAGGTTCGTGACGTTGGGATCAACCGGATCGCTGACGCATCCATGCCCTGGTCGGTCACCTGTTGCAGGAGGGCGCTGACGGTTTCATCCACATGGGAGGCGAACGACTGCCCCTCCGCTCGCAGGACGCCGGACGACCCGCTCTGAAGTTTCATGGTCGCATAGCGTAATGGCACGGCTCGGTCTAGAGGCCCAAGACGCTTCCTCCGTAATTCAGAAAGACTACTGCGTGGCCGCTGGCTGGGTTTCCCCGACCACCTATGTCGAGCGCGAGGCCGGCCGCCTGCCCCGGCCAGCCAGGCTTCCGGCCCGTGCGCGTGAGGAGTTCGTGGCGGCACGGCCCGTACGATCAGCTGACTCGTGGTCGTGCGGTTGAACGCGTTGAGCGGGGCGGAAAAGGATCGCAAGGCTGCGAACCTTCCTCCCCCGGGCGCTGTCCAACCCACATGTACGGCGAACCTGAAAATAGACAGGAAAGGCATTCATTGCATGCAATCGAAGCTGGCCACCCTGTTCTTCGCTACCTTCGCCGCCGGCAGCTGCGTCCTCGCCGGCGCCTCGCCCGCCTCGGCCACGACGCGCTACGGCAAAGGCAGATGGATCAGCTCCGAGAGCGGCTGGCAGAACGCGGGCGTTTACCTCGAGCCGGATGACATGGTGCGGATCCACTACGTCAGCGGCCGGTGGACGGTCGACTACCGCGAGTTCCCCTACGTGTCCTCGGCCGGCTACGCCTGGCGCATCGACCGCAGGATCTACCAGGGGTGCAAGATCCTCAGCAGGCACCCGCACGGTTCGATGATCGCGAGGATCAACAACGACCACTACAGGGTCGGCAGCAGGGCCTTGATCGAGGCGCGCCAGGCGGGCTTCCTCCAGCTGCGCGTCAACGACGCCGACGGTTGCCTGCGCGACAACGACGGCGCCGTCCGCGTGAAGATCTCGGTCACCGACTACTAAGAGCCGTGCTCCCAGAAGATCATGACGTGGTCGGCGCCTCCCTCCCTCATCACCGGCAGCAGCCGGTTTACGTCTCCCCCCTCAACGGATGACCCCATATGCGCAAGAGAGATGTCCGTTCAACTACAGCCGGCGCCGGCCCGAGTTCCCGGGCAGGGGCCGCGCCGCCGCCGGCGGCCTCCGGGCGCCCGAGCCCTTGGCCGCAGGTGCGCGTCCCAGCGACCATGAGAGCGTTGCTGGGAGAGGACCCGCACACGGTCGGCGGCTACTGGCTGGCCGGCCGCCTGGGGCAGGGAGGCCAGGGTGTCGTCTACGAGGCGTACGACGGTGAGGGCACTCGGGTGGCGCTCAAGCTCCTGCACGCCGACAGCGGCCGCACGCAACTGGACCGATTCGCCCGGGAGGTCGAGGCCGCGCGAAGGGTGGCCTCCTTCTGCACGGCTCGGGTGTTGGACGCCGATCTGGCGGGCCCGCGGCCGTACATCGTCAGCGAGTACGTCAGCGGGCCCAGCCTGCGCACAGCCGTACGGGATGGGCGGTCGTTCGCGGGGGACGACCTGCACCGGTTGGCCACGGCGATCGCCACCGCGCTGGCCGCGGTTCACGAGGCAGGGGTGATCCACCGTGATCTGAAGCCCGACAACGTCCTGCTCGGTCCGGACGGCCCGCGGGTGATCGACTTCGGTATCGCGCGTACCGAGGAGATGTCAGTGACGTCCACCGGACTGATCGCCGGCACGCCCGCCTACATGCCACCCGAGTCGTTCAGCGGGCGGCGGGCGGGCGCGCCGGGCGACGTGTTCGCGTGGGGCGCCGTGATGCTCTTCGCCGCACGGGGAACGGACGCCTTCGCCGGGGACAACGCCGCTGCGGTGATCCACCAGGTCCTGTCGGCCATACCCGACGTGGACGGGTTGCCGCCGGCGCTGCGCCCGTTGGTGGCGGCGGCGCTGGCCAAGGAGCCGCAGGCGCGGCCTACGGCCCGGGAGTTGCTGCTCGCCCTGGTCAGCGGGAACGGCGAGGCGACCGGGCTGTTGCGGGCGGGCAGTGAGCGGGCGCGGCAGATCGCCTCGGACGATGGCCTGGACCCGGGGCTGGGGACGATCGCCGAGGACGCCTACACCGCGCTCCCGGAGGAGCAGCGGCGACTGGTGCCCGGAGTGTTCCTGCGGCTGCTCACCCTGGACGAGTACGACATGGAGACGACCCGCCCGGTGCCCGTGGCCGAACTGGAGTACGGCGGGCAGGACCTGCGGGCCATCCTCCGGGCGTTCTCCTACGTGCTCTCCGAGCGTGACGGCCAGATGGTCCTGACCCGTCCCGCCGTCCTGCGCGCGTGGCCTCGCCTGCGCGGCTGGGTGAGCGCGGAGAGACCGGGCCTGGCGGTCGTCGGGCAGCTCAGCCAGGCCGCCCGCCACTGGGACGACAACGGTCGCGGCGACGGCGACCTGCTGCGCGGCAGCCGGCTGCAGGCGGTCGAGAGCTGGGCCGTCTCCGAGCGCCGCCACATGACGCTCACCAGTCTGGAGCGGGACTTCCTCGACTCCAGCCGCCGGGCGCTGGCCCGATCCAGGAAGATGCGGCGCGGCGCGCTGGTCACGCTGGTCACGTTGCTCGTCGTCGCTCTCGCCGGCGCGGTCTCGGCCGTGTCCGCCGCGGGCGAGGCCAACAGGGAGCGGGAGCGGGCGGAGGCGCAGAAGCGGCAGGCGTTGTCCCGGCAACTGGCGACGCAGAGCGTCCGGCTCGTCGGCACCGAGCCGACGGTCGGACACCTGCTCGCGGTCACCGCCTGGCGGCTCGCGCCGACCAAGGAGGCCCGCCACAGCCTCCGTAACGCGCTCGCCGGGCCCGCCGTCTTCACCAGGCCAGGCCCGGCGCTCGCGCTGGCCTTCAGCCCCGACGGCAAGGTCCTAGCGACCAACGGGGACGACGAGGGCGTCGTGACACTCCGCGACCCTGTCACCCACCGTCCGACCGGCTCCCTGACCGGCCAGAAGCAGATGGTCACCGAGGTGGCGTTCAGCAGCGACGGCCGGCTCGTCGCGGCGGCGGCCGAGGACGTGCGGATCTGGGACGCCGCCACGCACGAGCAGGTCGGCGAGCCGCTCCGGGGCGGCGGCACCGTGGCGTTCAGTCCGGACGGCAGGCTCCTGGCCACCGGCGGCGACAGAGTGCGGCTGTGGGACGTGGCCACGCGCACACAGGTCGGTGACGCGCTCCCCGGGGCCAACGCCGTCGCCTTCAGCCCGGACGGGAGGCTGCTGGCGACCCACTCCTCCCGCGAGACCGAGGCCCGGGTCTGGGACGTGGCCTCGCGCAGGCAGGTCGCCT
This sequence comes from Nonomuraea sp. NPDC050202, assembly GCF_040656115.1. Lineage (NCBI taxonomy): Bacteria > Bacillati > Actinomycetota > Actinomycetes > Streptosporangiales > Streptosporangiaceae > Nonomuraea > Nonomuraea sp. NPDC050202. The sequence goes on from NZ_JBFALF010000034.1 coordinate 93,560, forward strand.
CGCTCCAAGCGCACCTCTCCCCCTCCGGCATCAGCCACCTCGCCTTCAGCCCCGACGGGAAGCGGCTGGTCACCAGCAGCCACGCGTTGCGCCTGTGGGACGTCGCCACGTGGCGGCCCATCGGCAAGCCGCTCATGAACAGGCAGATCGGCGGCATCCGCGTGGCGTTCAGCCCGGACGGCTCAGTCCTGGCGACCACGAGCGACGGCGGCCGGGCCCGGCTGTGGGACCTGGCCACGCGCGAGGAGCTCGGTCCCAGGCTCGCCGGTCACACGATCGGCCTGTACAGCGTGGCCTTCAGCCCCGACGGGAAACTACTGGCCGCCGGCGGCTTCGACGGGCTGCGGCTGTGGAGCCCGTTCACACACCGGCAGCTGGGAGCTCCCTTGCCCACGGCGGGCACCACCGCGCGCGCCGCGACGTTCAGCAGCGATCGGCGCGGCATCCTGACCTCCGACGCGCGGCAAGTCAGGCTCTGGGACCTCGGCTCGCGAACGCCGATCTTCACCATCAGGCCGGGGCAGCCCATCAACACCGCGGTGGGCAGCCCGGACGGTGGCACGCTGGCGATCGGCCTGGAGTCCGAGCTGACCTGGTGGGACGTCGCCAGCCGGCGCCAGGTGAGCTCGGTGCGAACCCCTCGCCACGTCATCGGGCCGGCGGCCTACAGCCCGGACGGGCGGACCCTGGCCATCGCGCTCACACCGGACCCGCAGACCGAGGCGAAGCCCGAGATATGGCTCTTCGACGCGCGCACCCATCGCCGGATCGACCGCATCGTCCGCCCCGAGAACATCGCGCAGCTGGTCATCAGCCCCGACGGCAGATACCTGACCGCGGTGGACATCGGGGAGAACGCCCAGCTGTGGGAGCTGTCCACCCAGGCCGAGGCCGGCCCGCCCATCAGCAGGGCGAAGAGCGTCGCCTTCTCCCCCGACGTCAGGACCCTGGCCGTGGCCGGCAACACCGGAACGCGGCTGATCGACCTGGCCTCCCGCAAGCAGCTCGGCCGGGACCTGGGCGGGCACTCCGGCGTGATCACCGCGGTGGCCTTCAGCGCCGACGGCGCCACCCTCGCCACCGCGAGCGACGACAAGAGCGTCCGGCTGTGGGACGTGGCCACGCAGGAGCAGGTTGGCGCCGCTCTTCCTGGCCGTAGCAGGGTCTCGCAGGTGGAGTTCGGCGACGGCGTGCTGGCCACGGTGAACGATGACGACACCTTCCGGGTGTGGGGCGTGGCCGAACCCGCGGACCTGGTGGCCGCCGCCTGCGCCCGCGCCGGCCGTACGCTCAGCGCCGAGGAGTGGGAGCAGTACCTGCCCGGCGAGCCCTTCCAGACGGTGTGTGTACCGTCCTGAGCCACCGGGCCTCGGCGTCGTGAGTGATGCCCATGGTGGCTGCGGGGAAGGCAAAGGCCATCGCCGAGGCCTACGAGCGGGTCTGCGTGGATCTTCGCACGATGACCGAGGTCGGCCTGTACGGCTACCACGCCGTACCGCCGCAGCACCGGCTCTGGATCCGGGCGTCGGACCTGGAGCAGGCCCGTACGGACTTGCCGCTCGTCCGTTGAAGCCTGGATCAGGCTCACCGGAAGGTTCGTATTGTTCCCGAACGTCCACGTCCAGTAGAGCGGCGCTTCAGGAAGGTGCGCGCGTCCAACACCCCGCGTCGGCAGCAGTTCGCCCCGTTGCCGCCCGCCCCGCCCGCGGCCCGTGCTCGCAGCCCCGCCGTCTACAGATGAGGTCGCTTCCTTAGCGCGAGTGATCTAACTCACATCACGCTGACGTGCGGCGCGCCAGTGTCCTGGTCGGCCCACCAGCCCCGGACGACTCCCCTGCTGGTCACCTGAGCTCTTGCAGCCGTCCCTATTTCAGGCGCGAATCTTCCTCAGAGATCACGAAAAGATCACGACTATCAGGAAGCGTCTAGAACCGCAAAACCGCGTTCCACCTGCGGTGATCACCGAAGTAAGGTCACTCGTGCACACATCGTTGACGGCGTCGTACGGCTGGCCTCCGATATGGCTGTGCCCCGGGGCTGCGTGCTGGCAGAGGCGATCCCGGGGCTTATGTCATCCACGCTCGCACGAGCCGCCTGCCGAGAGAGCGAGCGCCTGTGGAGCAGCACGACGCCGAGCACCTGCACCGTATGCTCAGCCAGGCCCGCCTGCCCGAAGACCAGCACCTGTTCCAGCTGTTCGGCCAAGACGACTGGTGGAACCACTCCCAGGCCAACCTGCACCACGGCGCGCGCGCCAAGATCGATGAGGCGGTCCGCCAGCTGAGCCGGCGAGGCCCGGTGCCCGCCCCGGCGCACGTGGTCGCCGAATTGCCGTTCGGGTTCTGGGTCAGCCTTCTCGGCAGTGGCAACTCCTACGACCAGCGGCTGTGGCGGACAGCCCTGTACCGCGCCTTTCCCGGCTACCACGGAGGCCGCCACGCCCTGCACCGGCGTACAACGAGAACGCGTCGCGTTCCTGAAACACATGCGCGTCCGCCAGAGCCAGCATGGCTGCGGCCATTCCCGGCACATCCCCTTCCTCGCGGGCGACCGCCACGGCCGCCTGCCCGCAGGAGAGCCAGTCGCTCATGCGCCCGCTCGCCCAGAAATGGCTGGGCATGGCGTCGGTGAGCAGCCACACCGCTTGACGCGGACCGGACAGGACCGCTTGGTGGATGGCGGCGACGAGGGTGCGATGCTCGGTGGTCAGCCACGCCGCCGCTGAGGTGAGATCGGCGAAAGAGGCTACTGTCCCGCCGGTGCGGCTCACGGTTAGCGGCAGCCTGGCCCAGTACGGGTGACTTCTTTCGACGGCGGCTCGAACGGCTCAGCAGATACCAGCCGCTGCCTGGCCTCCTTCAGGCCCTCCGGGCGCTCCTCGTCGCGGGCGTGTTCGGCCGCGTACAGGCGTAGCAGGTCATGGAAGCGGTAGCGACCGGGCGCGTATCGGTGGATCAGGTGTGCGGGGCCAGCCGGTTGAGCTCCTGCCTGGCCTCCTCCGCGGTGGACCCGCTGAGGGCGGCGGCGGCCTCGAGAGTGTGCCCTCGCGCAGTTCGGCGACGTAGCCGGACACGCTCTGGTAATGGTCCAGGGTGAGGTTGGCCACGGCGATCCGCAGTGCCAGCGGAAGGTGGGCGCACAGTTGCCCGAGCTCGGCCGTGGCCTCCGGCTCCGCCTGCGCGCGATCGGGGCCCAGGATCGAGGCGAGCAGTGCGGCGGACTCCTCCGGCGAGAAGACGCCGAGCGTCACATGCGAGGTGTCACCGTGCACGGACAGGCCGCGCAGTTGGTCGCGGCTGGTGATCAGCACCACACAGTCCGAGCCAGGCAGGAGCGGGCGCACCTGCGCCGCATCTCGCGCGTTGTCCAGCAGCATCAGCACGCGACGCCCTGCCAGTTCGCTGCGTAGGAGCGCCGAACGAGCGTCCAGCCCCGCGGGGATCCGCTGCGAGGGAATGTCCAGTCCCTGGAGCAGCATCTCCAATGCGGCAGCGGGTTCCATCGGGTTGTCCGGTCCGAAGCCACGCAGGTTCACATACAGTTGCCCGTCGGGGAACTGCTGGTGCACGTGGTGGCCCCAGTGGACGGCCAGAGTGGTCTTGCCCACGCCCGCCGTACCGGTGATCGCGGCGATCTTCACCGGGCCGTCTCCGGCCGGCTCCAGCAGGCGATCCAGAGCCCCGAGCTGGTTGGAGCGGCCCGTGAACGCGGCGATGTCCGAAGGCAGCTGCCGGGGGCACACGCCGGCCGGTTCCGCCTGCTTGATGACTGGTATGACGGCAGTCGCCGGCGGCATGAGCATGGGGTCGGCGACCAGGATGGACTGGCGCAATTGGCGCAGCTCGTCCCCCGGATCGATGCCGAGGTCCTCTCTCAAGAGGTTCGCGACCGAGTGGTAGGCCTGTAACGCCTCCGCCTGGCGGCCGCATCGGTACAACGCGAGCATCAGCTGCGCCCACAGCCGTTCCCGCAATGGGTGCGCGGCCGTCGCGGCGGTCAGCTCCGCCACGATCTGCTCGTGCCGGCCGTTCAGCAGGCCGAGCTCGAGCCAGCGCTCCAGCGCCCGCAGCCGTTCTTCCTCGAGGCGGCCGGCGTGGTCATGCTGCAGCGATTCCGAAGGCACGTCGGCCAGGGCAGGTCCCCGCCACACAGCCAGCGCGTCGTGGAGCCGGGCGGCCTCGGCGGTGGCATCGGCCGTTCGCGCCGCACGTTCAGCACGGCGCACGAGTTCGTGAAACTGGGTGACGTCGAGCTCAGCGGCGCCGACCTGGATGAGGTATCCGTGCTCCCTGGTGTGAATCAACTGCTCGCCGGCCCGGCCACCGTCCAGGACGCGCCGCAGGCGGGCGATATGTATATGGAGCGCCGCGCGTGCGTCGTTCGGAGTGTCATGGGGCCATATGTACTCGATCAGCTGCTCACTGGAGACGGGCTGGTTGGCGTGCAGCAGGAGGGTAGCCAGCGCGATCCGCTGCTTGGCCGCAGGAATGGGAATCCGTCCGGCCGCTCTCACCACTTCCAGAGGCCCCAGAATCCCGAACTGGGTATCCAGGGGCTCCTCGCCTTCTCGTTGCTCCATGTCAAGCGTGGTCCTCTCGTCTTTGACGTTGTGGGGTCTTGGATGGGGAGATCGTGCCTGATTGCCGCCGACCCGGTTCTGAGGCGCCACCACCACTGGCACGCCCACGCACAGCACATCTCCAGGCAGAGGCCAGCACCTTCACGCACAGATCCCGTGCGCTCACACACACGTCCGGCACGTTCGCGCACAAGTTTCCGGATCTTCACGGCTGGCCTTGCGTCGTGACAGTGGGTTCCGCATCGTGACGGGAGATTCCGGCGCGTCGGTGCAGGTAGTAGGCCAGGGCGGCGGTGCCCAGAGCGATGCCCCAGACGGGCCAGAGGAGCGAGGGCGCCCAGGTGGCCCACAGTCCCGTGGGCTTGAAGCCGTGTACGAAGCGGAGCCTCCAGTACGTGAACCCGGCCGACGTCAGGGCGACCGCGACGATGGAGGCGGGCACGACGGCGAGCATGGGCGGCACCTGCTTGCCTGCCTTGAACCAGATCCAGCGCGGATATACCTCGCCCCGGCGCTGGATGAGCCCCAAGGTGAGGACGGCGCCGCCGATAGCCATGGCGCTGAGGAACAGGCCACCCCACCTCAGGCCCGACTCGTTCAGCCATTGCCAGAACTCCTCGGTGACGCCCAGAGGAAAGCCCCATGCCCAGGCGATGCGGCTGGCGTCGTAGGTGGCGGGGATGATGACTGCGACGGCCGCTGCCCATCTGCCCCAGCGGTTGACGCGTTCGGGACTCCTCCAGCGGGCCGGCCGGGTCTGGAGCGCGTCTGCCGGGGGTGCCTCTGTGGTGCGCGTCGGCGGCCATGCGCCGATGGTCGGCGAGGGCGGCCATGCGCCGCTGATATGCGAGAGCGGCCATGGCCCACATCAGGCCCCCACGACCAGGATCAGGAGATTGATGCGCGACCACGGCATGAGCTCCGCCATGCTTTGTCCGCCGGGCACCCCCGTCCCCGTGAACGCCCAAACTGCCAGTAACGGCGCGTAGGCCACCGCGATGAGCACGCGGCTGTCGGCGATCACGATCGTCAGCGCGGCGGCGACCGTCCAGGCGAACGCCGGCATGACGTGGCGCAGGATGCCGGGTAGGCCTTTTGCGGCGGCAGGGCGGTTTCCCGCGACCCAGCCGCGAGCCATGGCGATCCCTGCGATCGCGCCGAGCAACCCGAGTGCGGCGGTGGCCCAGCCGGTCGGCGCCGGCTGGGCGTCGCCGAGCACGGACAGGCCGGGCTCCCAGTCGGGATCGGCACGGCCGAAGGGGAAGCCTGCGCCGCCGAGCGCCCACCAGAGACCGGGCAAGCCATATGCGAGGGACCAGGCTGCGGCGGCGAGCCCAGCCCATTGAGCCCAGTTCTTCACCACGGTCCTACCTTCTGGCAACCGGGTGGTTCGGGCCCATCCGCCGTTGGAGGGATCGAAGCGCCGCGTGACGTGGCAGTTCTACCGAATGGCAGATGGACGAGGCGGCGGATCCCGTGTTACCTGACCGCTCCGGAGCTCCAGGCCCAGGCGGCGATGCCGACCCGGTTGGATGCGCCGACCTTGCGCTGCACGTTGGTGACGTGCGTCTTGACCGTGCCCACGCCGATGAACAGCTCGGCGGCGATCTGCGCGTTCGTACGGCCGTGCGCCACCAGCCGGGCGATCTCCATCTCGCGCTCCGTCAGCGGTTCTCCTGGTGGCGGCGGGGGAACGTCGCGCTCGCGTAGGCGGCTCAGCAGGCGGACGGTGATCTGCGGGCTGATCATGGTGTCTCCCGCGACGGCGGCTCGTACGGCCTCGACCAGGAGCGTGGGGCTGGAGCGTTTGAGCAGGAATCCGCAGGCGCCGTTGCGCAGGGCGGTGTGAACGTACTCGTCGAGGTCGATCGTCGTGACCACGACCACTCGCGTCTGACCGGACAGCAGCCGGGTGACCTCGAGCCCGCCCAGCCCGGGCATGCGGACGTCGGCGAGCACGACGTCGGGCCGCAGGTGACGCGCCAGCTCGACGGACTGGATCCCGTCGGCGGCCGACCCGACCACGGTCATGTCGGGCTGCGCGCCGAGGATCATGCCGAAGCCGCCGCGAACGTCCTCCTGATCGTCGGCGATGAGCACGCGGATCGTCATATCGGCAGCACCATCTCCACTCGCCAGCCCCGGCACGACGAAGGACCTGCCGCGAAGGTGCCGCCGAGCCGTTCGGCCCGCTCGGCAAGCCCTGCCAGACCGAACCCGCCCCGCGCGCCACACTCACCCCTGACGTGACCGCGCCCAATCTCCGGTTCTCTCGGGGTTGACGGGTTGGCCTGACGCTCGAGTTGATGCCACCAGAGAAAAAGTAACTGAGAGTCACATCTCAGATCCGCTACGCAGCTATCACGGCTCGTGTATGCCGCTCGGTAGCCATACGAACCATCGTTCTTCTGACCTTCGGGGCACGTCGGAAGAAGGGTGCCGAGATGCGGCGTGAGTGGGAACTGGAAGACCTCCTCCGACTGCTGGACGCTGGATGAGCAGGAGCTGGCGCTGCTGGCCAACAAATCGGGAGCGACCAGGCTGGGCTTCGGCTTGATGCTGAAGTACTTCGAGCTGGAGGCGCGCTTCCCGCGCTGGGAAGACATTCCACGGGCCGCGGTGGAGTTCATGGCCGGCCAGGTCAAGGTGGACGCCGCGCTGTTCGCCTTCTACGACTTCACCTCGCGCACGGCGGTGAATCATCGCACGCAGATCCGCGAATATCACCAGTTCCAGGAGCCGACCGTCGGCGATGAGGACAAGCTCGTCGTGTGGCTGGCCTCTGACATCTGCCCGATGGAGATCTCCCGTGACCGGCTACGGACAGCGCTGCTGACGCGGTGCCGGGAGGAGAGGCTCGAGCCACCGACGCCGGGCCGGATCGAACGGCTCCTGAGCGCCGCGGAGTCGATGTTCGAGCGGCACTTCACCGAGACAACCCTGGACCGGCTGAACACCGAGTCGATCGAGAAGCTGGAGGAGTTGATCGTCGCGGACGAGCCGGGCCCCGATGACAAGAACGATGCGGCACCGGGCGGGGCACAGAAGGGCGAGAGCGACGAAGGCGAGGCCAGGTCGACGGTAGACCGCGCCGGGGAGCAGGACGGTGACACCGGGTCCGGAACCGAGGACGAAGACGGCAAGGCTGAGGGAGCCGGTGGCGGGCGCGCGTTCCTGCAGGAGCTGAAGGAAGATCCGGGGCCGTTGCAGCTGGAGACCGATCCAGGCAAGGAGCCCGACGTCCACAGGGGTGTGCCGTCCGGAGCGGCCAGGACCTGGATGTTCATGCCGTGCTTACGGTGCTTGCCGGAGTAATAGGGCCGGTCGGCGGCGACGCGGTCGATGGGGATGAGGGTGCCGTCCAGCACCAGGTAGGGGTAGCCGGCCCGCTTGGCTGCGCGTAAGGCCGCATCCAGGCGGGGGGAGCGGCGGGCGAGCAGGGTGATGGCCTCGCGGATGTAGCGCCAGGCGGTGGCGATGCCGACGCCGACGGCGACCTCGGCCAGGGTCTCGCCTTTGCGCAGGTGGACGAGCACGAGCAGGGCCTGCTGGCCGGGGTTGAGGCGGCGCCACGGTGAGCTGATCGCCTTGCGGTGCCGGCGCAGTATGCCGGACAGGTAAGACAGCGTTTGATGTGACAACGGCAGCGCGGCGCGGTAGAACAGCAACGCGGAGCCTCTGGCCTAAAGGTTGATCTTGGTCGACAACCCTTCTACCAGGGGCTTTTCTACTTGTCGATCAAGCGCTGCCGCATGGCATGCCCGCAGCCTGCGGTTTCAGGTTGGAAAACCCTCACGGTGATCGCCGGAAAGGAGCGCGGGGAGGAATGAGCGGCAGTTGAACGTGCGAGCTCACCAGCTTGAGACCCCGGAACGCGGCTGCGCTGTCTCGACTGGGAGGCCGGTCTTCCGCCATCTGGTGCGATGTCCGGCGTGGCGACAGCCCGCCAGGGTTGTTCCGGGCGGCCAGCTGAGTGGTGCGCCCGCCGCTGCGATCGTCGTTGCAACCGGTCCTCAGCCCACGTGATCCCATCGTGGGGCCCGCGTCAGTGTGGGCGGGTCTCAGCGGATGTGTCCCCTCGGCTGCACTCCGGTGTTCAGGGGCATGAGCGCCAGATGCCGCATGGCGTAGGAGCGCCAGGGCCGCCATCGGTCCGGATCAGCCCTCAACCGGTGCACGGAACGCCGTACCGGCAGGCCCGGCATGAGGACGTCGGGGTCGCCGAGGACCCGCATCCGGATGGAGGAGATGGCCCACAGGCTCATCCCCGGGAGGTCGAGCAGTTGCTTGCGTGCGTGGTGCGGGTCGCACCCGGCGTCCAGCCTGAGCGTTTCCCCGGCCAGCGCGCGGGCCAGCGCCTGCTGGGCACGGCCGGCGGACGAGACCTCCGCCAGGACTGACATGTCAGGAAACAGGTGCGTTATCTCGCCGAACGGGGTCGCGAGCGGCGTGCCGTACGTCCTGACCAGGTCGGCGAGCTGACCGCGCACCGTCGCGGCTCGCGTCCGGCGGCTGAGCACGGCCCGGATCGCCAGCTCGCCGGGGTCGGCGTGGCCCGGCACTCGCAGGCCGGGGCGGGCCGCGACCAGGGGCCCGAGCGCCGGATCCGCGCCGAGGAAGGCGTCGATGGCCTGCTGATCCGCGTCCAGGTCGAGCAGCCGTCTGCAACGTTGCACCGCGGTGGCGAGGTCCCGGAGATCCTCCAGTCGCATCTCGCAGATCACGTGACCGGTCCCGGGCCGCAACGTGACCACGCCCGCGCCGTGCGGCAGCGGCAGCGACCTGCTGTAGGCGCCGTCGTCATAGTGCTCGATGCCCGGGATGGCCCGCGCGCCCAGGTAGGAAAGCATCGCGGGAACGTCCATGGGCGGCCGGTAGGCGAGCCTCAACGTGGTGACCCCGGGCACCTGCGCCGCGCTTCTGGACCCGCGCAACCGGCTCGGCGTGGTCGCGTACACCTGCCTGATGGTGTCGTTGAACTGCCTGATACTGGCGAACCCGGCGGCGAAGGCCACGTCGCTGACCGGCAGGGGGCCGGCCTCCAGCAGCATCCGGGCGGTCTGCGCCCTCTGACTCCTGGCCAGGGCCTGTGGTCCGGCGCCGACCTCGGCGACGAGCCGGCGATGCAACTGGCGGGGGCTGTAGCCGAGGCGGGCGGCCAGTCCGGGCACGCCTTCGCGGTCGACGACACCGTCGGCGATCAGTCGCATCGCCCGGCCGATCAGGTCCGTGCGCGTGTTCCACTCCGGCGAACCGGGAGCGGCGTCGGGACGGCACCGCTTGCACGCCCGGTATGCGTTGAGCTGCGCTGCCGCCGCTGTCGGGAACAACCGGACGTTCTGCGGCTTCGGCATGACGGCCGGGCAGCTCGGGCGGCAGTAGATGCCGGTCGTGGTGACCGCGACGTAAAACCACCCGTCGAAACGCGGGTCCCGGCTCTGCATGGCCGCGAACGCGACCTCGTCCTCAATCACCCCGCCAAGCGTGCCATAGGGGCATGAATGGGACTGGCGGGTATCGGACGCCGACGGTCGACGGCCGATGCCCGCCAGCGCCGGGAGGTGGGCCGCGACCAGGCTGTCCGCATGATGGTGAACGATGTCGCCGGTGGCCGCCTGGCCTTCTACCGGCGGGCGCTGTCGCGGCGTGACTTCCGCGTGCTCTGGCTGGGCTCGTCCTTCTCGCTCGTGGGTGACGGGATGACGTTCGTCGCCCTGACGTGGCTGGTGTTGTCCCAGCCGGGCGGTGTCCAGCAGCTCGGGCTGCTGACCGTCTGCTACACGCTGCCCGTGTTCGCGGGAGGGCTGCTGACAGGTCCGATCCTGGACCGGTTCGACAAGCGGCATGTACTGGCCGTCGACAGCGTGATCCGGGGCGTGGCGATGGCGTCGATCCCGATCGTCTCGCTGCTGGGCGAGGTGCCAGTGGCGTTGCCGTTCGTCGTCGCCGCGGTGTACGGGTTGTGCAAGATGGTGCCGCTGGCCGGGTTCCCCGCGGCGATTCCCGATCTCGTCCCCGAACAGGACCGGGACGCGGCGAACGCGCTGGAAAGCCTGAGCTTCAGCCTATCCGGGATGATCGGTCCCGCGCTCGGCGGTGTCCTGATCGCGGGGTTCGGCAGCGAGGCCGTGCTGGCCTTCGACGCCGTCTCCTATGTGGTGTTCGCTGTCGCCGCCCTCGCCGTCCGCCGCCCGCTCACCCCGCAAGCAGCGGAGGCTCCGGGATCGCCGCCGGACGCCGCCAGGCCGCGCGGCGCCATCCTGAGGCTGCTGCGCGACCCGGTCCTGGTCGCGACGACGCTCGCGTTCATGGCGTTCAACATCGCCGTGGGCATGCTGCTCGTCACGGGTCCCTGGCTGGCCAAGACCCAGCTCCAGGGCGGCCCGCAGGCCCTGGGCTTCCTGCTCGCCGCCCTGTCGGCGGGCGAACTCGCCGGCGCGGCGGTCGCCGGCGCCCGACAGCCCCGGGCCCGCCCGATCAGGGCCATCGCCCTGGTTCAGCTCATCGCCGCCGCTGGCTTCCTGGCGCTGCTGACCGCCCCGCTCACGATCACCGTCGCCGCCGGATTCCTCGTCATCGGGATGTTCAGCGCGCCCATGACCATCTGGGCGCAGTCGCTGCGCATGGCGCGCATCCCGGCGCCCCTGCGTGGCAGGGGCTTCGCCCTCCTCAGGACGCTCATGCAGGCGACGCCCCCAATCGGCGCCGCCATCGTCACACCGCTGCTGGCCGCCGGCATGCTCGCTCCGGCCGCCCTGATCATGACCCTCATCGCGGCCGTGCCCGCCGTCGTCCTGCTGAGCATGACCAACTGAGATGTACGCGGCGCGTCACACAGACGCCATCACCTGCGTATCCGCTGAAATTTCGCCGACTGGGGGTGCGCGAAGGCCGCACCCCCGTCTACTACACTCAGCTCTACGTGTTCCGTCATCCACAACTGGCAGTCCATCCGCACCAGGTCGGCGCTCTGACTGTGGTGTAGGCCGTCGCCACACCGGGTCCCGCGTCCACCTTTCCGCCTTTGGATGACGAGGATTCTTCTCATGCGCGCAATCTCGCGCCCCTCGTTCGTGTTCGTTCACGGCGGTTCCAGCAACGCCCGGGCCTGGGGGCCCCTGCAGAACGAACTGGCCCTGCTCGGGCACCGTTCGCACGCCGTCGACCTGCCCGGCCCCGGCGATCGAGCCGATGTCCCCGCCGCCTATTACCGGCTGCCGCACGACCCCGGGGCACTGGCTGATGCCGCGTCCCCGCTGCGTGCCGTCACGTTGCAGGACAACGTGCGGCACGTGGTCGACGCCCTGCGCCGGCTCGCCGAACACGGCCCCGTCGTGCTGGTCGGCAACAGCCTCGGCGGCTTGACCATCAGCGCCGTCGCCAACGCCATACCGGAACTACTCGACCGCGTGGTCCATCTCTCCGCGCTGTGCCTGAGCAACCCGGCCATGCTCACCGAGGCGTGGGACGTGGTCGACGACAACCTGCTCGACGCCGCGGCTGCCCGGATCGCCGTGCCCGGCGTGCCCGACCCCGGCGTGGCCCGGCTGAACTGGCGCAGTGCCCACACCGATGCGGGACTGTTCGCCGAGTTGAAGGCGGCCATCATGGCCGACTCCACCGACCACCAGTTCCGGCTGCTGCTGGACTCCATGGACCCGGACGAGAACCACGCGGTGCTGGAGCCGGCGGCACTGGTCGCGGCCGACGGGCGGGGACGTGTCCCCCACACCTACATCCGCCTGTCGGAGGACCGCCGGCCTGCTCGCCCTGGTCGCCGTCCCAACCCTGGAGCGGGTGGCCGAGTCCCGCGTCTCCTACCGGCAGGACCTGACCGACGGGATGCGCTACATCCGCACCCACCCGATCGTGCGCTGGCTGCTCGTCGTGTACGCGGCCATCTTCATGCTCACCGTGGCGCCCTCGTTCGTCACACCGCTGCTGGTCGCGCGCAGTTTCGGCACCCAGGAGTGGATGCTGGCGGCGCTGGAGATCGCCTTCAGCCTGGGCATGCTGCTGGGCGGCCTCCTGATGTCCACGGTGCTGGCCAGACGCAGCTGGATCGGGCTGATCCTCGTCGCCGTCTACGGCTTCGGGCTGGTGACCGCGGCGCTCGGGCTGAGCGGCAACCTGTGGGTCTTCTACGGCTTCATGTTCGCCTTCGGACTGCTGGTGCCGTTGTTCTCGACCCCGTTCATGACGCTGATCCAGGAAACCGTCCAACCGGCCATGCACGGGCGCGTGTTCAGCTACGTCGGCATCGTGATGGCGCCGGCCACCCCGATCGGCATGACCGTGTTCGGCCCGCTGGCCGACGCCGAGACTCTCCCTGAAGAGGAGACCGTCAGCTGCCGGTGAGCCCCAGTCCAGCCGTTCCGCGCGGTCACTGCGCACCGCGCGGACCGGCCTCGATCGCAACCGAGCACACAGAAGATGTGTTTCACAAGCGAACACCTATGAAACACCGCCTCTGGCTGAGCGCGTCCACAGCGAACGCTGTTTCATAAGTCGGTGCAAACGGGTGGCCGTCTGAAACACTTCCGGGGTGCACCACGACGACTTCCTCCGCGTGGAGGCCCACGACTGCCCGATGACCTCCTGCGCCGCCCCGGCCGGCTCGCCCTGCCGCACCGGCCGGGGCAAGGTGGCCGTCCAGTACCACACCGCCCGCTTCCGGCTCGTGCCCGCGCTCGCCAAGGCGCTCAACGTCCCCACCCCAGCCCTCCGCAAGCCGGGCACGGCCTGGGCCCAGCTGCCCCGCGCGGCCGCGGCCGACGCCGAGCCCGCGGGGCACGCGCGCATCGGCTACGCCCGCGCCTCCACCCTCCGCCCGTCCCTCGACACCCAGCTCGACGCGCTCCAGGCCGCCGGCGTCACCCGCGTCTTCGCCGAGAAGATCTCCACCCGCGCCACCACCCGCCCCGAACTCGACAAGGCCGTCACCCTGGCCCGGGAACTGCGCGCGGCCGGAGTGGCGGTCACCCTGGTAGTACACGAGCACAAGCGGCTCGGCCGCGGCCTCGACCTGGCCGCCCTCGCCGAGCAACTGAAGGCGGCAGGCATCGCCCTGGAGTTCCTCACCGGCGAGCTGCAGGGCTCCCACGACCCCTCCGACGTGGTGTTCACCGTGCTCGCCGCGCTGTCCGGGATGGAACGCGAGTACATCCGCGACCGCACCCTGGAAGGCCACGAATCCGCTCGCACCCGCGGCAAACACATCGGCGGCGCCGCCGTCACCGACGAGAACATGCTGTCCATGGCCCTGCACCTGCGCGGCCAGGACCTCAGCCTGCGCGACATCGCCGCCCGGCTCGTCATCACCAGCGGCAAGAAGAAGGGCCGTCACCCCTCGGCCGCGACCGTCCTGCGCATGCTGCGCGACCACGACCAGCAGACTGCGATCTGACCGGCCGGGCCCGTCAAGGCCCAACGGACGGCTGAATCAGGGGAGCTATCGCAGGCGGATCACCTCGGCCACGCGGCGGCAGACCTCCTCCCGCACCATGATCATTCTCAGCGCCAACCGCTGTTCCTGGGGTCTCAACCCCGGATCACCCCGGCACAAGCGGACAGACCACCGCGAGATAGATCAAAAAACACCAGTCACCTAGGGGAACAGTCGTAGCGTACATTTGCGTTCCGCCACACTCTGACCCGGAAACGAGCCAGGCCCGCACCGGAAAGGTGCGGGCCTGGCTCGTGGCAGTGCTTCGTCAGGCGGAAACGATGTTCTCGGCCTGCGGGCCCTTCTGGCCCTGGGTCACATCGAAGGCCACCTTCTGGCCCTCGTGCAGCTCGCGATAGCCGCCCTGAGAGACGATGTTGGAGAAGTGGGCGAAGACGTCGGCGCCGCCGCCGTCCTGCTCGATGAAGCCGAAGCCCTTTTCCGAGTTGAACCACTTCACGGTTCCATTAGCCATGTCGATCTCCTCTTGATAGGTGCAGAACCGGAATCCGCACTGTACGAATCCCGCGTCGCCGCGATGAGCCCACCCGGAGAAGACCGGCAACAAAAAATGCACCTGACGCCACATACCGTCAGGTGCACACAAGTTTCATGGGTACCACAACTGCAACTACATACAACCTAGCACACCTTCAGCTGTGAAGCGCACGTCTCCTCCTGGGCGGGGGCCGCCCTCACGATCAACCCCCTCAATCCCCTCGAGTCGCGCGCGAACGGATGGCGCTGATGTCGACGCATTGCGTCGTCGCGCAGCGGCTGGTCACCGCGACATTGTCCCCCGGGACCACGTCGACGCACGGGTGCGCCTGTAGACCTGTTGTGAAGGGACTGAACAGGTCTAGGAGCGCCTGAGAAGGCTCGTCAGGGCTTGTTGCGCGGTCACCCCGGACGCCGGTCAGCCTTCTGGGTGCCCGTCGTAGACGCGGATCTTGTATTCGGTCGTCTCCAGGGCGAGCGTGAGCTCGCGGATCTGCCGCACGATGCGGTCGCGCTGGTCGAGCATGATGCGCCGGCGTTCCGGGATGGTGCTCGGGCCCTGCTCGACGAGGGCGATGTAGCGCTTGAGATCCTGCATGGTCATTCCCGACAGCCGCATCCGGGTGAGGAAGATGAGGCGGCGCAGGTCGAACGCCGAGTATTCGCGGTAACCGGAGGCGTTGCGTGCCGGCCGTACGAGTCCCTCCTGCTCGTAGTAGCGGAGGGTGTGGGGAGACAGGCCGATCAGGCGGGCGGCCTCGGCGACGCTCTTGGGCGTCGCCGAGGTTTCGATCGTGGTGTCGTCGAGGAGTTCGTGCAGCGCATCGATGACCGACGCGGACGGTTCGTCGCCGGCGGCGAGGATGCGCTCGATCAGGTCTTCGGTGGCCATGTTCGACAGGGTACGGAGCTCAGAACGCGCGTAGCGCTGGCGGCATGCCGGGAAAGTCGGCCGTCTGGCTTACATACGCCCACTTCTCGACGTCGCTGAGCGCGTTCCGGTAGCTGCGGGTGAGATTGCGCACGGCCTCGGCGCCGAGCGGAAGCCTGAGCGGCGCGTCGGGCCTGTCGAGCATGTCGCGGATGGCCGAGGCGGCGCGTGCCGGGTCGCCCTCCTGGATGCCGTCGGCCTCGGCCATGTTCGCGCGGACGGCGCCGAGCACCTCGTCGTAGATCGGGCTCTGGTCCACGGTGTTGAGTACCTCGGCGGAATTGAAGGCGGTGCGGAAGCGGCTGGGCTCGGCGATGAGGACGCGGACGCCGAACGGCGCGACCTCGCCCGCCAGCGCCTCCGACCAGCCTTCGAGCGCGAACTTGCCGGCCGAGTAGCTGCCGACGGCGGGGAAGGACATCCGCCCGCCCTGACTGCTCATCTGCACGATCGCACCGGAACGACGCGCACGCATGTGCGGCAGCACCGCGCGCACGTAGGCGGCCGGGCCAAAGAGGTGCTGCTCGAGCATGTCGCGCAACTGCGCGTCCGTGACCTCCTCCACGGCGCCCACCTGCCCGGCTCCAGCATTGTTGACGAGTACGTCGACATGCCCGAATGCGTCGAGCGCGCGCCGTACAACCGCCGCGGCCGTGTCCGTGTCGCGCACGTCGTGCTCGACCGGCAGCAACCGGTCACCGTACTGAGCCCGGAGCGCGTCGAACCGGCCGGCCCGCCGCGCCGTGCCGAGCACCTGCTCGCCCGCGGCCAGCGCCGCCTCGGCCAACGCCAGGCCGAGCCCGGAGCTCGCACCGGTGATGATCCAGGTCTTGGTCCCGTTTGTCGTAGTCATGACGCCGAAGATAGACTTTCGAGCGCGCTCGAAGGCAAGCAGGCTTTCCGGCGGCTCCCGAGCATGACGCCGTAGCGGGCCAGCAGGCCCCACAGCGTGTGGCGCAAGTCGATGCCGTCCAGGACGATCTTGTCTTCCTACGCCTTACGCGGCGTCGCGGCCGCCATCACTGAACCGTTCATGGCCGTTACGGTCGCGGACCGCTCTGATGCCCAGCCGGTGTCGCGCTGACACGGTCGCTGACACGGCCGGTCCGATCGCAGGCATGGGCCTCGCCCGGGAGCACATGCCTGCAACGCCAGCCGACATGCCTCACGTGCCTGACAAGATCACAACGCTCTGGCCTGCAAGAAGAGGCTAAGAATCCAAGATAATTATGGCTCGCGGTGGCTTGGATGCCTTGGTCGATGAGGCCCGCACGGGACGGCCCAAGGCGGAGTTGACGGTCACCGACGCCGAGCGGGCGGTGCTGCAGCGGTGGTCCCGGCGGGCGCAATCCTCGCAGGTGCTGGCGATGCGCTCGAAGATCGTGCTGGCGTGTGCGGATGGTTCGGACAACCAGCAGATCGCCGAGCAGTTGCGGGTGCATCCGGACACGGTGTCGACATGGCGTCATCGGTTCCTGCGATGACGTCTGGACGGGCTGATGGATGAGGCACGGCCGGGCCGACCGCCGTCGATCACGCTGGACCAGGTCGAACAGGTCGTGGTGGCGACCTTGGAAGAGGCGCCCAAGAACGCCACGCATTGGTCGCGGGCGTCGATGGCCGAGCGCAGCGATCTGAGCAAGTCGATGATCGACATTCCCGAGGTCCTGGGCCGCTGGGCGGTCATCCACCGTTATCTGAATCGTCGGCCGTTCCGTCCCGGCCGGCGGTTGACCACTGGGGCGGTGACGGTCACGGGGATCCCTGAGGGGGGCTGGGCGCCGGTGATACGTCTGAGTTCGGCCTCGCCCGAACGGACCTGGGTGGTCTGCGGGACGATACCTGCGTCGGCCATCAGGCGGGTCATGTCTCGTCGCTGGCTGGGCAGGACGAGGGTGACGACGCTGCCGGACTCGCCGGCGCGAGCGGTGCGGCCGCCGCGGTGCAGGTAGTCCTTGTGGTCGTTCGGCGGGTCGACGTTGACGACGAGGTCGAGGTTGTCGATGTGGATGCCGCGGGCCGCGACGTTGGTCGCCACCAGCACCGCGACGTCTCCGGTCTTGAACTGGGCGAGGGTGCGGGTGCGCTGGGGCTGGGACTTGCCCCCGTGCAGGGCGGCGGCGCGTACGCCGCTGTTCAGGAGGCTCTTGGTGAGCCGGTCCACGGCGTGCTTGGTGTCCAGGAACATGATCACCCTGCCGTCGCGGGCGGCAATCTCCACGGTGGTGGCCTGCTTGTCGGCGTCCTGGACGTGCAGGACGTGGTGCTCCATCGTGGTGACCGCGCCCGCCGACGGGTCGACCGAATGGACCACCGGGTCACTCAGGTATCGGCGTACCAGCCGGTCGACGTTGCGGTCCAGAGTGGCGGAGAACAGCATCCGCTGGCCCCCGGGGCGCACCTGGTCGAGTAGGTGGGTGATCTGCGGCATGAACCCCATGTCGGCCATCTGGTCGGCCTCGTCCAGCACGGTGATGCCGACCTGATCCAGACGGCAGTCGCCGCGCTCGATGAGGTCCCTGAGCCGTCCGGGGGTAGCGACGACGACCTCGGCACCATCGTGCAGCGCCTTGGCCTGCCGGCCGATCGACATGCCGCCGACGACGGTGGCCAGCCGCAGCTTCAGCGACCGGGCGTACGGGGTGAGCGCGTCGGTGACCTGCTGGGCCAGCTCCCGCGTGGGAACGAGGATCAGGGCGAGCGGCTGCCGCGATGCGGCGCGCTGCCCGGAGGTGCGCACGAGCAGGGCCAGGCCGAAGGCGAGCGTCTTACCCGACCCGGTACGCCCCCGCCCGAGGACGTCCCGGCCGGCCAGGGAGTTCGGCAGCGTGGCCGCCTGGATCGGGAACGGCTCTTTCATACCCAGGCTGGTGAGCGTCTTCATCAGCGCGGGCGGCAGGCTCAGCTCGGCGAAGGTCGCGGCTGCGGGCAGCGCCGGAGTGACGGTGACCGGCAGCGCGAACTCCCCCTGAAGCGCGGCGGGACGGCGCCCGTGACCACCCGAGTGCCTGGAGGCGCCCGAACGGCTCCGAGTCGACGAGCCGGATCGCTCACCCCGGCCGGGGTTGGCGGAGTCACCCGTGCGGGTGAGGGAGTAGCGGTTGTGCTTGCGAGTTGCGTGGTTCATGCAGAACCTTCCTCGATGCGGCACGTGTCAAGTGATTCCCGGCGCGATAAGCGGCACAGGAACGGCGAGCACGAGCCGAAGAAAGACGAGCCGAGCCGACGGAAAACAGCCTGGCCTCGTGTCGGGACAGTCGGCATTTCGCCGGAGAGAACGGCGGTTGCGATGCCGGTCGCAGGGCTGGAGCGGACTGGTGCCCGAACCGGAGCCATCGGTGGTCCATCCGCTGTGCGGCGGAAGAACGGGCATGCTGTCCTTCGTGGCCGGTGAGGCCGTCACGGCACATGGGGCGCCACAAGAGCAACGCGCTGGGGCCCGCACCCTGCGGTGCGGGCCCCGGCTACGTGATGCGTCAGTGTCAGGCGGAGACGATGTTCTCGGCCTGGGGGCCCTTCTGGCCCTGGGTGATGTCGAAGGCCACCTTCTGGCCCTCGCGCAGCTCGCGGTAGCCGCCCTGGGAGACGATGTTGGAGTAGTGGGCGAAGACGTCGGCGCCGCCGCCGTCCTGCTCGATGAAGCCGAAGCCCTTTTCCGCGTTGAACCACTTCACGGTGCCAGAAGCCATGTTGTTCTCCTCTTGATAGGTGCAAAGCCGGAACCCGCATAAGACGGGTTCCGCGTCGCCGCGATAGGACCACACACCCGGAGAAGACCGGCAACAAAAAATGCACCTGAGGCTACATACCGTCAGGTGCACACAAGTTCATATGGGTACCACAACTGCAACTGGATCTAGGCTAGCACACGTGCAGGCGTGAGGCGCACACCCGGAGCTACCCCGCCTGGACGAATCGCGTTCCGTGCGGCACCGTGTTGACGACGGGTGTTCACTCGTCGTCGACACGGCTTTGTGCAGTGGCGATAGTCCGGTTGCGTCCCGGAGACTCGGGCCCCGCGTGACCGGGGCCCGCCGAGATCCATCTCGTCAACCGCTGGGAACGGGCGCTGCGCCGGCTGGAGCGGCTCACCGCACCCAACCTCGCCGAGGCGCCGGCGGATGTTCGGGCGCGGCCCTCGAAGCCCTCCTGACGTGCGACTACCGGATCGCCTCCGCCGACCTGACGCTGGAGTCGAGCGGGCAGGGCGACCGGCTCTGGCCAGGCATGCTGGTGCACCGCCTGGCCAACCAGCTCGGCGTGGCGCTGGCCAGGCCGCTGGCGCTGCTCGGGTCGGTGCTCGACGCCGTACGCGCCGCCAAGATCAGACTGCTGGACGCCCGAGCAGCGCATCCTCGCCTACGGCGCGCAGCTGTGCGCGCTGCCCGGCGACCAGGAACGGAACGCGCAGCACGAGCGGGCGGGCGG
Source organism: Nonomuraea sp. NPDC050202 (assembly GCF_040656115.1). NCBI lineage: Bacteria > Bacillati > Actinomycetota > Actinomycetes > Streptosporangiales > Streptosporangiaceae > Nonomuraea > Nonomuraea sp. NPDC050202. The sequence continues at coordinate 113,441 of NZ_JBFALF010000034.1, forward strand.
CACGGCGGAGACCATCGAGCTGGCCGCGGCCCTGGAGTACCTGTGCCCTGGCATCGTCGCCCGGCAGAACGCCGAGGCCGACCGCCGGCAGGCCGAGCGCGACCTACAGGAAGCCGCGTGGAAGGCCGAGGCCAACGCCCGGTGCGCCGACCCGTGGCCCGGGGTGCGGGCCAGGCGGCAGAGCACGGCCGCGTACATGCTGTCTGAAGGCGGCGGCTACGCCGTCTTCGACGACCGTGACGACAGCGCGGGCGATCCTGGGAACATCTACGGCGACGGCGACGAGGCCGCCGACATCTTCGACGCCATCGAGGACGGGTTCATCGACGCCGCGGGCAGCAGCGCCGCCATCGTGACCAACGGAACGCGGCGATGTGCTTGACAATCAAGGTGTTCAAACGCGCCCCACCGCTCCGGCTCACCGGCTCACCGGCTGGGACCATGTGGTCGAGGTGGGCATCGCCAGCCGCAGCGGCCGCCTGATCGTGCCGACATACCCCGAGGGCGGCGGCAGCGGGACGGCCGAGCCGCTGCCCAACCTGGCCGTCGCCGGTCCAGGCCACTACCGCCTGCGCGTCCACGCCCGCACACTGCCATGGGAGGAGAACTACCCCGACGCGCCGCTGGAGGAGCACCTGCTCGTCGTGTATCCCGGCCGCTCGACGGACAAGGTCGTCCACCGCCCGCGCGGCTGACCTCGCCGAGCGCCTGCGTTCAGCTCGGCGACCAAGCAGACCGCACCGCGTTGAGCGAGAAGGGGCGTAATGGTGCGCGCTGCGTGCCCGCACGCCACGCAATGGGCACCCATATCGCAGGGCTGGAACCCGGCCGGGATCTACCACTCAGGCGACCTGCACGACCCCGCAACCGCTGTGGGCCAACATCCGCGAGACGCAGCGTCAGAGCCGCCTCTGGGCGATCCAGAACGGCATACACCCGCCGCCTCCGGAACTGAGCAGCCAGCTTCCCGACGCCCTACGGACGGAGGCCGGGTGATGAAACGAGACGTGGCCTGCCTTGCTGCGCCCCCGCCCGGGCACGCGGCCAGCCACGTCCCGGCGCGCCGGCAGGCAGACCTCTTGCCCACCGGCTCCGCACGACGGCGCAGGCAGGCCGATCAACGATCATCCTCAGGATGCCCGCGCCACGCAGTTCCCACGGTCCACGGCAGAGAACGAGACACTGCCGTGGGCCGTGGTGCCACCTCTCCCAGCCGCCCATGCTCGCGGATGGTCGTCTTCGTTGGGCGGCTGGTCCAAGGGGGCAGCTCACGCTGTGGTCATGGACGGGGTGGCGTGGCGGTGACTGGTCCGTACGACTTCACGCTGCCGGCGATCATCGCCACGATCGCCGTCAGGGCGCAGAATATGGTCGCCAGCCCTGCGGCGATGCCGTTGATCTTGTCGAAGCCGAAGAGGAACGTGAGCTGAGCGCCGAAGGGCGTGCCATGCAGTAGCGGCGCCAACACGAGGTTCGCCACGACGAAAAGCACGCAAAGCGCGCACAGTGTCCACGCGCCGGGAAGCCTGCGGGCGAACGTGAACCCCGCTGCGACCAGCAGTACCCCCGCGCCGATGACGCCGCCGAACACGTTCTGCAACACCAGGCTGGACCAGTCATCATGCCTGATGGCATAGAGGGCGTCGTTAAGCGCGAACCAGACGAGCATGCCGGCGGTGATCAGCGCCAGGATGCCAGCGATCACCGCCGCCGCAGCGTTTGCCTTCGGCGTGGGCGGCGCCGCCAACGGGCTCCGCCCACCACCCCACGGCGCGGGTCCGCCAGCCATCGGCGGCTGACCATACTGAGGAAACCCGGGCTGGGGTGGATCCGGCTGCATCCGCACTCCTCGCGCGTTTCGGCGACACGAATCTGCCGCCCATCATGGTCCGCGATCATCGTAGCGAAGGGTGGCCAGCGGCTTACTGGCTCAGCTTGATGGCTCGTAGCGGTGGGCTCCCCCACGTTCAACATCCTCCACTACCGAGGCGAACGGGGGCCACCGTCATGAACGGGTTTCCGCTCGACGGGCCGTGAACATCGCCGCCGGCGCGGGCCCCAGCGGCGGGCCAGCCGGGCATGAATGGGGTTCAACCGGTTCGGCCGGGGGCGGGGTCAACGGTCGAGACGACATGCTGCGGAGGCCGACCGACGTGACGGTGAACCTCTCACACCCGGTATCCGCTGAGCACGGCGGCCAGGAAGCTGACGATCAAGACCGGAAAGAACGCGGGCAAATCCCCCTCGGTGTACCGGGCGCTCGCCGAGGCCAAGGAGCAGGACCAGCAAGACGAGGCGGACACCACCGGCCCGCGGCGGCCGGTTCGCGCCCGGATCACCGGACCGGGCAGCAGTGCCGATCTCGAGCTGATGGAACGGCTCGAACAACGGGTCTTCGGCCCACGAGACTGACCATCCCAAGCCGAACGCCACTCAAGATCATTCCTTCGTTTGGATTCTCTTCCGTTCTTCCCCCCGCCGCTGGCGGTCTGAGCGCCACATCTGACCAGCGATTACGCGCGGCCACGGCCCCTTTCCGGCGTATTCGGTTCCCACCCTGCATACGTTCAGCGCGCGTAAAGACGCCGGCTCCCGCGGTGCGGGGAGCCGGCACTCGGGTCAGGCCACGCCGTTCTTCACGGCTGTGATCAGTTCACCGTTGGCGGTGTCGCCGGCGAGCTCCCACAGGAACACGCCGCCGAGGCCTTGGTTCCGGTAGTACGTCATCTTGCCGCCGATCGTCCCCGGCGTGTCGTAGCTCCACCACTGGTTGCCGCAGAACGCGTACGCGGTGCCCGCGATGGTGCCGGTGGACGGACAGCGGGTCTTGAGGACCTTGTAGTACTCGACACCCGGTTCGTAGGTGCCGGGCCCTGGACCGGTGGCCGTGCCGGAACCGCTGTCCGCCAACGTGTTACATCCGTATCCGCAGTCGGGGAAAGGGGTCCTCTGCCCGCGAACACCGGCTCACCGCCCCGGCCCCAGGCTGACCAAACCAGCCGTCGCGTCATGGCAGCTCCACGGCTTGCCCGCTCACCGGTCGAAACGGATTTGCGGGCACTCGCCGCGGGCTGCTTCACTCGGCTGCCATGACCGCTGTTGATGAGCTGATCCGCCCTGACCGTTACCCGCGTTCGTCCGGATACGACCCGCGCTGGCTGCTCGGTCTGGACATGGGACCCAATCCGCTCTGGCTGCTGGAGGATCTGGCCGGCGACCTGGACCTACGGCCAGGCATGCGGGTCCTTGACCTGGGTTCCGGCAAGGGCGCGACCTCGGTGTTCCTGGCCCGGGAGTTCGGCGTTCAGGTGGTGGCGGCCGACTGGTGGATCTCGACAGAGGAGGCAAGTGCGGTCTTCGCCGAGGCTGGCGTCGCCGACCGCGTGGAGGCGGTCCGGGCCGAGGCGCACACCCTGCCGTTCGAGGGCGAGAGCTTCGACGCCATCGTGAGCATCGACGCCTTCGAGTACTTCGGGACCGGTGACCATTACCTGCCCTACCTGGTCCGGTTCCTGCGCCCAGGGGGGCAGCTCGGCATCGCCACCCCCGGCATGACACGCGAGGTGCGCGATCTCGGCGAGATCCCCGCACACGTCAAGAAGGTCGTCGGCTGGGAGGCGATCGCCTGGCACACCGCCGCCTGGTGGCGCTTCCAATGGGAGATCACCGAGCAGGTCACGGTCACCTCCGCACGTCTGCAGGAGGAGGGCTGGCGCGACTGGCTGCTCTGGACGCGCGCCGCTGTCGAGCATCGGCCGGAAGCTGCCATCACGCAGCAACCCGTGCTGGACATGCTCACTGCCGACCAAGGAGAGTTCCTGTCGTTCACCCTGGTCACCGCAAGCAAGAACTGACCAGCCCGGGTCAGAAGGGCGCGCTGGAGGAGCTGGTCACGGTGGCGGAGGGGCGGCGGATCTCGGGGCTGGACCGGCTGCGCAAGAGCCCCACCGACGTGTCCGGCACCGGGGTGGGCAAGGCGCTGGAGCGGCATGTGGAGCTGCGCGGTCTGGGCGCCTCGGCGTGGGATCTGTCGGCGGTGCCGGCCGGGAAGGTCGCCGCGCTGGCCCGCTTCGCCAAGGCCGCCCGGGCCAAGGCGGTCGCGGACCTGGCCGGTGATCGAAAGCTGGCCACCCTGGTCGCCTTCGCCGCGGTGATGGAGCCGGTCTCGGCCGATGAGGCCATCGAGGTGTTCGATCTGGCGATGGGCGATCTGCTGCGCACCTCGGCGTTTCAGGCGGGCAAGGAACGGCTGCGTACGCTCAAGGACCTGGACGCCGCCGCGATCGTGTTGCGCGAGGTGTGGTTGGCGATCCGGGACGTGGCCGCCGACCCCGACGGCCGCCCGGCGTCACGTGTTCGACGACCGGCTCACCAGAGCCGAGCCGGTGCTGAGGCGTGCCATCAAGCGCGGCCAGCTTCCCGAGGGCACCGACCCCGCCGAGGTGCTCAAGACCCTGGCCGCGCCGATCTACCTGCGCCTGCTCATCACCGCCGAACCGGTCGACGAGGCGACCGCCGTCCATGCGGTGCGCGTCACGCTCGCCGCCGCACGCGCGGGCGTCCTACGGCAGGGGCACGACGATGAGCCGGTCGGCAGAGAGTGAGGACGCCGTCGAGAAACCGTCCGCCGACACGTGAATCAACCCAACCCCCGCGGCCCCGTTTCTGCGCGCGCCCGAGACGTCATGTGGACGGTCGCGGCCGGCGCGGCCGTGACCGTCCGCAAATGTCAATCTTGCTCTTACTCGATGGGCATACCGTTGACCAGTGGCAGCGAGATCGACGTGCCTGCCAGGTCAACGGTGACCTTGGCCCCGGTGCCGGGTTCGGCGTCGGTGATGTCGTCGTTGGTTCCGGTCAGCACCAGCCCCAGCCGGTGTCCGGCCTTCAACTCGTAATCCTGCGGCAGCATCGACCAGGTGATCTGGTACGGCTTGCCCGGCGTCAGCGGCGTCGCGCGGCTCAGCGATTTGTGGTTCTGCGCGTCCAGGACGCCGCGGGTGATCACCTGGAAGCCGGAGGTCACCGTGTTGTCGGCGGCCCTGAAGTAGCAGCCGTCGTCATCGGTTGTGCTCTCGCCGACGCAGTCCTCGCCGCCGATGAACTTCAGGCCCTGCCCGCCGGCGGGGTCGACGCCGTGGATGCGGGTGTCGGTGCCGTAGTCGACGAGCATGACGCCCAGGTTGGCGGTCGGCTTGTCCAGCTTGAGGCGCAGGCTTACCGACGGGGTTCCGGACAGCCGCACCGCGTTCTCCAGCGGCGGGGTCAGGTAGGCCAGCCGGTACGGGCTGGCGGTGCCGGGGTCGGTGGCCATCGCGACCTCGGTCTGCCGGGTTTCCAGGTAGCTGCCGGTTCCGGTCGAGGGCTTGCGACCGAGGGAGCCGTCCTGCCGCGGCCACAGGGTCACCTTCTGTGCCGGCGCCGGCCAGTCGGGCTGGGTGATCCAGCGGTCCGGGCCGAGCTGTACGTCGGCGCGTGGCCGGCGCATGATGTCGTTGGAGACGCCCATCAGTTCGTGGTCCAACCACTGGTGCAGGGTGTCGATCCACATGTCGCGGCGGGCATAGAACGGGTCGAGGTGCCCGTACTGCGTCACCCACACCTTGCGCTGCACGTTGCGGGGCAGTCCGGCCCACCAGGTGGAGAACTGGTCGGCCGTCACGTTCCGGTCCTGCATCCCCACCACCGTGAAGACGCTGGCACGCACCTTGCGCGCGTTCGAGATCGGCCCGGCCCGGTAGTCGCGCTCGCGCCAGAAGGCGTTGTAGTCGCCGGTCTCGTCGTCCGAGCCGATGGCCAGTTGCCGGCGCACCGCCCCGCATTTCTCCGCCGGATCGAGGTCGACCCGGTCGGCCTGCCACTCTGCCCCGCCCTTGAACCAGGTGAGGGTGCCGTTCGCACGCCACATTCCGTACCCGCTGCTGAACCCCGCGAGCGGCACGATCGTCTCCAGCCCCTTCACCCCGGTACCGGCGACCCCTATGGCGAGTGCTCCCTCATACGATTGGCCGATCATTGCGGTACGCCCGGTGGTCCAGGAGGCTTTCACCGGTTTGCCGTTGTCGTCGTAGGCTGCCGCCCGGCCGTTCAGCCAGTCGATGACCGCCTTGCCGCCGAGCACGTCGGAGGCGCCGTAGGAGGTCGGGCAGCCGTCGGACAGCCTGGTGCCGATCATGTCGACGGACACGAACGCGTACCCGCGCGGCACGAAGTAGTTGTCGTAGAAGAGCGGAAACTTGGTCAGGTTCCCGCTCGCGTCGTACTTCTTGTGTTCCAGCTCGAAACCGACCCCCGGATCGTCGTAATACGGGCTTTCGTGCATGATCACCGGAACCTTGAGCCCGGAACCGCTCTCTTTGGGCCGGATGATGTCCACCCGGACCAGGTCCTTCTTGCCATCGCCGTCGCTGTCGACCGTCGACTGCACCCGGACATGCTCGCGGATGGCGTCCTCGTAGGAGAAGACGGGCTGCGTGACCCCGCCTGAGACCTCGATCGCGGGCTTCTCCGCCGCGTTCGTGGCAGTCGCATTCGCGACCACGGTCGCGAATGCGACTGCGGCGAGGAGCCTTCGCCGTTGGACGTATGACATGTGCATCCTCATGGGCTGTTCTCAACAAGCTGTGGCTGCGCGGGTCGGCATGCCCTCAAGCGGCGTCCAGTGCTTCGGTGATCTTGCGGGTCATGTCGGCGACGGTGGGGCTGGGCCGGCTCTGGTGGGTCCGGGTGGCTGCTTCGACGGCGACGAGGACGGTGCGGCGGAAGTTGTCAGCCTCTGCCGGGTCCTGCTGCTTGAGCAGGCTCATGGCTGCGGTCAGGGCGGGCAGCACCTGGTCGGCGAGTGCCGCGACGGACTTGCCGTTCAGGTTGATGTCCCTGGTCTTTTCGGCGAGCACGTGTCCGACCAGGCCGGTCGCGGAGGCCAGGGCGATGGACCCTTCGGTGGCGGTCTTGTGCGGCTTGCCGGCGGCATCGGCGGCCGACATCAACGAGACGGCGCCGTAAGCGGCGGTACGCAGGGTGGTCTTGTCCTGCTCGGTCAGGGCGATGGACATGGTGACTCCTTCAAGATTGTGCGGACATTCGATGACACAGCAGGGTGTGGCGGGCGATCCTGCTGGCACCGTCGGGTGTTTCACGGGTTCAGGCCGCGCCCGGGCGGCCCCGCCTGAGGTACACAGGGCCGCCGCCGGGTGTCGCGGGCGGATATATCGCACGCTGGGCTGGTGTCAGTCGTCGATGGCCTGGTAGACGGTGGTCCAGAAGTCGTTCATCAGGTGGGCCGGGCTCGGCACGCTGTAGCCGACCTGGGTGAGCAGGATGCCGGTGAC
>NZ_JBFALF010000035.1:0-116953 GCF_040656115.1 Nonomuraea sp. NPDC050202
CAGGTCTCCAGGTGGGCGGAGGTGTTGATGTCAACCTCGCCATCCAGGGTGAACAGCATGGCGCGCGGCAGCTGGCGGACGGTCAGGTTCACGACGGCTCCCGCTGGCGATGCGCCTGCTCATCTTCGGCGGCCTGTATGGCTTCCTCGACGCCGGGGTGGATGTCCAGGGCGTCCCAGATGCCGGTGATCTGCAGTAGCCGGGCGGGCCAGTCGTGCACCGCGGCCAGGCTCAGCCTCGCCTGCTGCGTGCGCACGGCGCCGTGCAGGCGCAGCAGCACGTGCAGGCCGCGGCTGTCCATGAAGGTCAGCCCGCTCAGGTCCAGGATCACGTTCTGGCCGGGGGCGCGGGCCTCGGTCAGGTACGCCTCCAGCCGGTCGGCGTTGGTGGCGTCGACCTCGCCGGTCACGGTGACCAGCACGCCGCCGGCCACGTTCTGGTGGGTCAGGCTCAGGGGCGTCATGGCAGGCCTGGCCGGGCGGCTCAGGCGGTCGGTGGTGATGGGGCGGCGAACATGATGCTCCTCGCAGACGGCCCGGTGACGGTGGGCATACCGTCGCTGTCGAGCGTAAACCGGAAGCCTGTTGCAGGAAAGAGGTTTCGTTATAGGATCTTCTGGAAGGCACCTGTGCCCGCCCCTGCCGACCCTGGGGGCGGAGGAGATCCAGCCATGACCGCGAACCATCCCACCGATGACCGCCCGTCTGACCGCCCGTCCACCTGGACCTTCCTCACCCACCACGCCCGCGTCCTGGTCGAGGTCGCCCGCAACCCCCAGGCGCGGCTGCGCGACATCGCCGCCCGCATCGGCATTACCGAACGAGGCGTGCAGAACATCGTCACCGACCTGCACCAGGCCGGCTATCTCGCCCGCGAGCGCGTCGGCCGCCGCAACCACTACCACCTCAACCTCGACAAGCGCTTCCGCTACCCGACCGAGGCCGGCCTGCCGATCCGGCTGCTGGTCGACATCTTCATCGACCGGGACACGCGCGGCCCTTCACAGAGGTGACCTGCCGCCGCACCCCCGGACACCCCTTCCCGTACTGCGAAGCGGGCGAGCGGGCGGCCAGCCCAGGTGAACTCCTCTTCCAGCCAGGTGTCCAGCAGGTCGCCGGCATGCCGCTGCCAGCCGGCGACGTCGAAGACGTCGGGATGGCGCCGCGGGCCGGTGTCGGGAGGGAGTGGCGTCATGCGTCGCTCTGTGCCGTCGGCGGTCATGATCGGGTCTGCCCGGGCTCGCTGGGCGGGATACCAGGATTGTCCGCACGCGGCGTGCTGACCGTGGCCTTGGGCTGCGCGAGTGCGGCCAGCTTGCGGTTGAGCTCGGCGATCGCCCGGACGGCCTCGAGGCTCGGCGCATCAAGGTCGGCCAGATCGAGGTAGCGCTCGGTCCAGGCGGTGAGGCTGTCGTCGGCCGGATCGAGGCCTTCTGTGAGGCCCACTACCTTTCGTGAAGTGGTTTCGGCGCGATCCTGCGCCACCGGGCCAGAGGCCGAGCTGGGGCTGGGGGACGACATGCGGCCAGATTACTTCACGGAAGGGCCGTTTCCTGAAGAGAATCGGGAGGACGGCCGTGGAGGGATTCGTGCCTCCTGATCAGCGGAGACTGGTGAGCGTGGGCGGGCACATCAGAGGGGCCAGTCCCCCTCCTGCTGTGCCTCAAGCAAAGGAACCGGTGGTGGAAGGAGGCTGGCTCCCTCAGGTGACAGGGCATCCAGGACGAGCACCACGTAGCGTCGCCAGCCGTCGCTGCGGGCGTCCATGGTCCACAGCACGCTGACGAGCATGGCCATCCATCGGATGAGGTCGTCGGGGACGATGTCGGCGCGGATGAGGCCGGCCTGCTGACCGCGGCGGGTGAGCAGGGCCAGCGATTCGTGGAAGGGGGCGGTGACCTCCGCGCTGATGGCGCCGGTTCTCCTCGCAGCGGCCAGGGTGTTGCGTTCGCGCGCCGCCAGGCAGAGCGCGGCTTCGAGCAGGATGGCCAGGCCATGCTTGGGGTCGTCATCGTTCAGTGCCTGCTCGATGGCAGGAGATATCTCCTCGGCGATGGCTTGGTCGAGGGCTGCCCGGACGAGTTCGCCCTTGTTGGGGAAGCGGCGATACAGCGTCGCGATGCCCACGCCGGCGTGGCGGGCGATGTCTTCGAGCATCGCATCCGGGCCCTGTTCGGCGTAGATCTCCCGCGCGGCTCGCAGGATCTTCTCAGAGTTGCGCGCCGCGTCGGCGCGAAGTCGTCGCGAGGCATCGGTGGTCATGACATCACCATAGCAACCGATATTTGACTATCGGTTCTTGATGTGGGTAGCTTTCGACTCAAGCGATAGCCAGATATCGCTTGTAGTTGTCACGTCGTCTGACCATGGACGGAACCTTCCTGATGCGTTGCCCGTCCAGGGACGCCGGGGGTGGTGTGGACGCCGTTCGAAGGAGAAGCAAGGTGAAAGTTGACGTTGACGCTGACAAGTGCGTCGCCGCCGGACAGTGCGTGCTGATCGCGCCGGAAGTGTTCGACCAGCGCGAGGAGGACGGCATCGTGGTCCTGCTGGAGGAGAGGCCCGTGCCGGGCCTGCACGACGCCGTCCGGGAATCGGCCATGGTCTGCCCGGCCGCCGCCATCCACCTGGCGGGGTCATGAACCGGGTGATGATCGTCGGGGCGTCGGCGGGCGGGCTGGCCACCGCGGAGGCTCTGCGCAGGATGGGGTACGAGGGCGCGATCACGCTCGTCGGTGACGAACCGTGTCTGCCCTACGATCGTCCGCCGTTGTCGAAGCAGATTCTGACCGGCCAGTGGGAGCCGGACCGGCTTGCCCTGCGGGAGCAGGTGGAGATCGACGCTTTGGGCCTGGACCTGCGTCTGGGTGTCGCCGCGACCGGCCTGGATGCGGCCGGACGGACGGTGGAGCTGGCCGATGGCAGCCACGTTGAGTATGAGGGCTTGGTCGTCGCGACCGGGGTCCGTCCCCGCCACCTGCCGAATTGCGAGGGCATCGCCGGGGTGCACACCCTGCGCACCCTGGCCGATGCGCTGGCGCTGAAGGCACGGCTACTGCCCGGGCGGCGGCTGGTGATCGTCGGTGCTGGGTTCGTCGGCGCGGAGGTGGCCGCCGTCGCCCGAGGGCTCGGGGTCAAGGTGACGATGCTGGAAGCGGCCTCGGTCCCGCTGGCCGCGGCCATCGGTGAGCAGGCCGGGCTCTTCCTGGCCCAGGCCCACCACGAGCGCGGTGTCCAGTTGCGCACGGGAGTCTCGGTCGCCGCCATCGTCAGTGCGGCCGGTGTCGTCAAGGGCGTGAAACTGGCTGACGGCACGATGATCGCGGCGGACGCCGTGCTGGTGGCCATCGGCTCGCTGCCGAACACCGAATGGCTGGACAGCAGCGGCTTGACCGTGACCAACGGGGTGGTCTGCGACGAGTACAGCGCCGCCGCCCCCGGCGTGTACGGGGTCGGAGACGTGGCCCGCTGGCACAACCCTCTGTTCGACACCGCGATGCGCATCGAACACCGCACCAACGCCGCAGAGCACGGCATGGCCGTGGCCCGCAACCTGCTCAACCCCGACCAGCGACGACCCTTCGCCCCGGTGCCGTACTTCTGGTCCGACCAGTACGAGATGAAGATCCAGGCCTACGGGCACCTGCGCGACCACGACGAAGCGACCCTCGCGGACGGGGATCCGGCGCAGGGCCGGTTCGTCATCGCCTACCGCACGGGCACCCGGCTGGCCGGAGCGCTGGCCGTCGGTATGCCACCGAAGACTCTGCGCACCTGGCGGGCCCTCATCGCGGCCGGCAGCACCTGGGACGCGGCCATGACCGGCGCAGCCGCCTGACCGTCACAACCTCCCCACCTCTCCGCACCAGCTCTTGGCAGGCACCGCTGCCTCGGGTGCGGTGCTGACACGACCACAGGAGTATCCATGAGCACGACGAACATCCCGAACGACCCGGCCGATCTTCCTCCCTTCCCCGGCGCGCGGGATGCGCGCTGCCCCTTCGATCCGCCTCCGGAGCACGCCGACTGGCGCCAGGGTGACGGTCTGGCGCGGGCCGTGTGGAACGGCTCGCCGGTGTGGGCGGTGACCCGGTATGAGGACATCCGGGCGGTGCTGAGCGATCAGCGGATCAGCGCCGACTTCCGCCGTCCGGAGTTTCCGGGCTGGAGCCCGGCCGCCGAGAACGAGCCGCCTATTTTCGTGCGGATGGACGACCCCGAGCACGCCCGGCTGCGCCGCATGCTCACCAAGGATTTCACGGTCAAGCGGGTGGAGCAGAAGCGCCCGGAGATCCAGAAGTTGGTGGACGACCACCTCGACCAGATGGTCGGCAAGGGGGCTCCGGCGGATCTGGTGCACGATTTCGCGCTGCCCATCCCGTCGCTGGTGATCTCGCTGATGCTGGGCGTGCCGTACTCCGACCACGCGTTCTTCCAGCAGCACAGCCACACCGTGAACAACTCGGCCGCCACGGCCGAGGACAAGAGAGCCGCCCAGGGCGCGCTGTTCGGCTACCTGCTCGATCTGGTGGGGCGCAAAGAGCAGGAGCCGGGAGACGATCTGATCAGCCGCCTGCTCACCGAGCAGGTCGCCACCGGGGAGCTCACCCGCGAGGCGGTGGCGATGACCGGCATGATCCTGCTGATCGCCGGGCACGAGACCACCGCCAACATGATCGGCCTGGGCACCCTGGCCCTGCTGGAGAATCCCGAGCAGGCGGCCCGGATCCGCGACACCGACGACCCGAAGGTGATCGCGAACGCGGTGGAGGAACTGCTGCGCTACCTGACGATCGTCCAGGACATGGTGGCGCGGGTGGCCCTGGAGAACGTCACCATCGGCGGGCAGCTCGTCCGCGCCGGCGAAGGGCTGATCGTCAGCCTGCCCGCCGGCAACCGTGACGCGGCCTCCTTCGCCCAGGCCGACGCCTTCGACATCGACCGCGCCAACGCCCGCATGCACGTCGCCTTCGGCTACGGCATCCACCAGTGCCTGGGGCAGGCGCTGGCCCGGGTGGAGCTGCAGGTGGCGCTGCCCGCACTGCTGCGCCGCCTGCCGAATCTGCGGCTGGCGGTGCCGATCGAGCAGATCAGGTTCCGGCACGGCCTTACCACCTACGGCGTCCACGAACTGCCCGTCGCCTGGTAGAGCAGCACCCGACATGAGCACCACTGTGAGCAGCAGCAAGAGCCGGGTGGCCGTCGTCACCGGCGCCGCATCAGGCATGGGCCTGGCCATCGCCCGGCGCTTGGCCGAGCGGGAAGACCGCGTCGCCCTGTTCGACGTACAAGGCGAGGCGGCGCGCAAGGCCGCCCACCAGCTGAGCACCGACCTGGCCGCCGGCGCGATGGGGTGCGAGGTCGATGTCACCGATCGCGACGCGATCGACGCGGCGGTGCGCGCCGTCCACGAGAAGTTCGGCCCCGTCGAGATCCTGGTCGCCTCCGCCGGCATCGAGGGCTACACGCCGGTCACCGACATCACCCTGTCCGAGTGGGAGCGCATCCTCGCCGTCAACCTCACCGGCACCTTCCAGTGCATCCAGGCGGTCGTTCCCGACATGCAGGCCGCGGGCTGGGGCAGGATCGTCACGATCTCCTCGGCCAGCGCGCAGTCCGGCGCGCCCAACCGGGCGCACTACGCGGCGGCCAAGGGCGGCGTCATCTCGCTGACCAAGGCGCTGGCATTCGAACTCGGCCCGGCAGGGATCACCGTCAACACCATCCCGCCCGGGATCATCGACACCCCAATGGCCCGGGATTCGGAGAAAGCCGGCAACCTCAACGTGCAAGCCGCCGGAGCCCGGATGCCGCTGCGCCGGGCCGGCACCGTCGAGGAGATCGCGGGCACCTGCGCGTTCCTGTGCTCCGACGACGCCGGCTACATCACCGGCCAGACCATCGGCGTCAACGGCGGCTACTACATGTAAGGGACGTAACCAGGGCACCGGAGGCGGGCACAGCCCGATACGGGCTCAACCCGGCGTTCGCACCGATTGGCCTGCGCGGGGGCCACGACCAGGCCCTGCGCAGGCCGTCAGGTATCAGGTGAGATACGCCCGATCGGCGGGCGTGGCGGCAAGCGGAATCCCCTCAAGGCAGCACATGGTGACCAAGCCAGTTGACCACAGCACCCACCCTCCCGACCTTACGCGGATCGCCGAGCGCCTCAAGGAACGGATCTACGCCGAGCTGACGATCATCGCGGTGACGCTCGGGCTGGCCTTGTCCGGCTCGGCCACCCACCTGGCGGTCACGCTATCGGTGATCGGGACCTGTCTCGGGCTGTGGCTGGCGACGCTCGCCGCGGAAGTGCAGGCGCACCGGATCGCCCACGGTCGCATGATGAACGGCGCTGAGCTGCGCCACCTGCTGTTCGTCACCAGCCCGCTGATGACAGCAGGCGTGGGCCCGCTGATCCTCGTGAGCCTGTCCGCACTGCAGGTGCTCGCTCTCACGCCTGCGCTCTACCTCTCCGTCGCCGTGGACAGCGCGGCGATGTTCATCTGGGGTTGCGTGTCCGGCAGACGCATGGGAGGCGGCGCGTGGGCGGCGGTGGCCAGCGGCCTGGTCAACCTGCTCATCGGCGGGATCGTCATCGCCGTCAAACTCACCGCCGGGCATTGACCCCGGGGCAGTTCCCAGCGTCGACGACGAGCGCGCCGCCGACGAACAAGGAAGGGAAGCGTTCACATGACGCGGAATGTGGTAATGATCACCGGCGTCGGTGGGACGGGGCAGGCCATCGCCCGCCGCCAGGGGACGGGCACCCATATGCTGGCCGCCGACTTCAACCCCCACTGGCTGGAGGCCGTAACCGGCCGGCTCGGCGGCGAGGGCTATGGCGTAACCCCCGCAGTGGTCGACGCCCCCTCACGCGAGTCGGTCGCGGCGCTCGCCGAGCACGCCGCCTCACTGGGCGAGGTGCGAGCGAGCTGGATATCTTCCGCGACGAGAGCATCGCCTACGCCCGTCGTGGCAGCCGCCGGCATCTCCGCCGAGTTGCACGTCCACCGGGTTGCCCGCACGGATTCGACCGCCTAGCGTCCCAAGCCGACGTCGTCCGGCGTTCTCGGGCCGACCGGCTGCGGGCTCTGACCAGCTTCTGACGTAGCGACCACCAACCGAAGTCATCGCCACCCCTGGGTGACGCCCCAGTCCACGTTGAGCGAAGGAATCCCGTGGTCGTCGAAGATGATGCGGCGCGCTGGCGCGACTGTGTCATCGGCGGGCGGCCGCTCGGTACCAGACAGAGCCAGAGGAACCTATGAGTGCCTTCCATCCCGATCTCGCGCCAGGACGATTCATCCCCAAGATGTCCTACGGCCCCGTGTCGGCGCGCATCATGCGCAGCGTGAAGCCGCGACCGGCCGATCCCGGGACAGATGTCACGGTTGGCGAGATGGTCGTGCCCGGGCCGCAGGGCGCACCGCCGGTCTCGCTGCGTGTCTTTCAACCGACTGGTTTGCGGGCGGCAGCTCCGGCGCTGCTGTGGATACACGGCGGCGGGCTCATCTTCGGAGCCCCCGAGCAGGACGACCGGACGAACATCGCCTTCGTCCGCCAACTCGGCATCACCGTCGCCGCGGTCCGCTATCGCCTGGCGCCGGACAGTCCTGCGCCCGCCGCGGTCGAGGACGCCTACGCCGCCCTGCAGGGCTTGATCGCCCGTGCCGGCGAGCTCCGCATCGACATCGGCCGCATCGCGATCGGCGGTGCCAGCGCAGGTGGCGGAATCGCCGCGGCCCTCGCGCTGCTCGCCCATGACCGCGCCGAGATCCGGCCCGCGTTCCAACTGCTGGTCTACCCGATGCTGGACGACCGCACGACGACGCGAACGGACCTGGACACCCGCAACGTTCGCCTGTGGACGGCCAAGAGCAACCGCTACGCCTGGTCGTCCTACCTCGGCGACGCCGTCGCCGGCCCGGATGTTTCCCCGTACGCGGCTGCGGCCCGCCGCGAGGATCTGTCCGGCCTTCCGCCGGCCTGGATCGGCGTCGGCACCCTCGATCTGTTCCACGACGAAGACATCGACTACGCGCGCCGGCTCAACGACAGCCACGTTCCTTGCCAACTCCACCTCGTCCCCGGCGCCTTCCACGGCTTCGACGCGGTATTCCCCAAGGCCGAGGTCTCGCGGCAGTTCTGGCGCCGGCAGGCGCAGGCGCTGGCAGGCGCGCTGTCCGGCGCGCCGTGAGGCCGGCGGTGAGGCAGACACGTAGCGGCCCGGGCGAGCAGGCGCTACGAGCACGCCAAAGCCCGCAGCCGGCGTTGTCCCCGAACTGTCCCCGAATTGTCCCCAGCCTGGCTGCACCCCGGCGGGTCGTGACCGGGGTCACGGCGCCATGCCACCACCGACAGAGAAGGTAAGTCCACATGCAGATCGCGAACAAGGTTTTCGTCGTCACAGGCGGCGGCAACGGCATTGGACGGGACGTGGTGCTCGGGCTCATCGCCCGCGGCGCGCGCGTGGCCGCCGTCGACCTCAGCGACAGCGCCTTGGCCGAGACTGCCCGGCTCGCAGCCGCAGCGCCGGGTCGCCTCACCACCCATGTGGTGAACGTGACCGATCGTGCGGCGGTGGAGAAGCTGCCCGACCAGGTCGCCGCGGCTCACGGCCACGTCGACGGCGTGCTCAACGTCGCCGGCATCATTCACCGCTTCGCCCACGTCCAGGACTTGACTTTCGAGGAGATCGAGCGGGTGATGGCGGTCAACTTCTGGGGCGTCGTGGCCATGACCAAGGCGTTCCTGCCCGTACTCCTCGGGCGCCCCCAAGCCGGCCTGGTCAACGTCGCCAGCATGGGCGCTCTGGTACCGGTGCCGGGGCAGAGCGTGTACGGCGCGAGCAAGGCCGCGGTCAAGCTCCTCACCGAGGGGCTGTACGCGGAACTGCGCGACACCCCGGTCGCCGTGACCATCGTGTTCCCCGGCGGCATCGCCACCGACATGGTGAGCAACTCGGGGGTCAGCCTGCCAGCTCGCGCTGCGGAGTTGCGCAGTAAGGGATCGGGGCACACCAGCCCCGCGGCCGCCGCCAAGCAGATCATCGAAGCGGTCGAGAAGGGCAGCTACCGGGTGCGCATTGGCCGCGACGCCCGCCTGCTGGATCGGCTCTCCCGGCTGATGCCCCAGCGGGCCACCGCCCTGATCGCCAACCGCATGAAGGCGCTGCTCAGCCCCTGATCGGCCACGCCGTCGGCATCGGCCGGGCAGACGAAGGCGATGAGCGCCGTGCCGACACCCACGACATCCCCGACACTCGCTGTGTGATCCACATCGAGGCCTCGACCGAACGGAGCGGCATGTCCCTTCTCGCCGAACCGCCGGTGACCGCCCTGGCCGCCAAGGCGATCCAACGCCTGATCACCATCATGGACGCAACCGGCGGACCGGGGAGCGCCGCCTCCTTGCAACCGCTTTGCCGATCTTCCGCGACACACGCGCGAGCTGACGGTGCCGACAACGGTCGCCCCGGCGCGGGTGGCGGTGTACCGCCCACGACGGCCACACACTCAACGGACAGCGCGGCTCCGCCCGTCCACGTCAACTTCCACGGCGGTGGCTCGATCGCGCTCCAGGTGCTTCACTACCCGCCGCTCGACCTCACGACCAACGCCCGGGACAACGCTCCCTCATCGCCAAGCCGATGCTGAAGCCGTGGATGGCCGACATCTTCGACAACGCCTACGTGCCGGACCCGCACGACCGCCGCGACCGCCTGGTCTCACCCGCCAGCCCGGCCGACACCACCGACCTCACCGGGATCGCTCCCGCACTCGTCCTCACCGCGGAGTTCGATCTGCTGCGCGCGGAGGGAAAACGCTACGCCGAGCGACTCCGCAAAGCGGGCGCACTGGTCGAACACCACGACATACCCGGAGCCGATCACGGTTACGACAACCAGGACGCCGACAAGGCCCGGCAGAGCTACGCCCGGATCGCACGCCACGTACGGCAAGCAACAGATCCCAAGACGGCCGAGGCCGGCTGAGCCGAGCAGAGCGACGATCCCCAGATATCACCCTGAACAGGGCAGGCCCTGCGGCAAGATTCTGATCTGCGAGATCACCTCCGGTCACACAGGTGCGGGTGCGGTGGCCGAGGAGCCGGTGGGCGGCGGACCCCACTGGGTTGAGCGGCGCCGCGGACCCGGAGGTCGTCGGCCCTTGCCGCGGTGGTCGGCCACGTCCGGCGGCCGTCATGCCCGCAGAGATCGTCGCGTGCCCAGGTGGGGTGGGGGCGCCGTTGATCTGGGGATGCCTCATAGGCGCTTGTGGCCGATGTAAAGCGAAGTCACTTGACAAGACCGCAGGCCGATGGTGTTTCCTCCACGGCGATGGTGTCGGACGCCTGCGAGCCATTCGTGAGATGGTGCGAGGGAGTGCCGATACGGCGTCGGATCGACACGAGGTAGACGATCGCGGCGAGCGCGGCGGAGGTGAGGGTGACGAGCCCGAGCGGGACGGGGTTGTCGGCGCCGCCGAGGCCGACGAGGGGTGCGGCGAGGCCGCCGAACGCGAATTGGGCCAGTCCGAGGAGCGAGGACGCTGTGCCGGCGATGTCGGGGTAGCCGGCCAGGGCAAGGGAGGTGGTCGGCGGGGTCGTGGCGGCCACGCCGCTGACCATGGTGAACAGTGAGAGGATCACGGCGATCAGGGGCAGGTGGAGGGTAGCGGTGGCGAGCAGGGCGCCGGCGCCGAGCAGGCACATCACGAGCCCGATCACCAGGGCCCCCTTCTCCGACCACCGCTCCGACAGGCGGGCCGAGGCGAAGCCGAACACCATGAACCCCAGAGAGTTCAGACCGAACGCGAAGGAGTATCCCTGTGGGGAGAGCCCGTAGATTTCCTGCAGGACGTACGTGGCGCCGCTGAGATAGGCGAACAGGGCGGCAAAGGAGAAGCCCATGATGAGCACGGCGCCGAGGAAGACGCGGTCGCGGATCAACCGGCGGAAGTCGCGCCCGGTCTGCGTGAGCCGACCGGCGATGTGGTGCTGCTGAGGCAGCGTCTCGCGGAAGAAAGCAAAGCAGGCGAGAAGGATCGCCGCGCCGATTACGGACAGGAAGCCGAAGATGCCTCGCCAGTCGGTGACGGAGGCGAGTTGCCCGCCGATCACCGGGCCGATGATGGCGGCGAGTCCGCCGAGCACGGTGAGGCGACCGTAGTACCGGACGAGTTTGCCGCCGGAGTACAGGTCACGCCCCGCGGCCTGAGCGATCACGATGCCCACCCCGCCGGCGAGGCCTTGGACGAAGCGTGCGGCGATGAGGGTCTCGATGGCCGGGCTGAGGGCGCACAGTGTGGAGGTGAGGATGTAGGCGACGACGCCGGTCAGGAGGGGACGGCGGCGGCCGAACCGGTCGGACACCGGTCCGGCGACGACCTGGCCGACGGCCAGGCCGAGAAGGCACGCTGTGACGGTCAGTTGCGCGGCCGAGGTCGCGGACCGCAGCTCGGCGGTGAGCGCGGGCAGCACGGGCAGGTAGAGGTCCATGGAGATCGGACCGAAGACCGTCAGCAGGCCCAGGACGATTGCCAAAGGGCGGCCAATGGCCTGTTCGCGTGTGGGTATCGCGGCTTGAGGGGCGTTCACGCTGCCTCCTGTCGAGGGTTGATCCGGGGCGGTCGCGGTGAGGCGGCGGCGAGCATCCAGTGAGGTAGGGGCTGCAGTCGTTCTTTCGCGCAGGAGGCCGCGTCCAGTGGTCGGCGGCGGAAAAGGTCCACCTCGACGGCGCGGGCGCCGGGAGGACTGCGGCCTATCTCCGTAGGTCATGGCCGTCCGATACCGGCGTGAGGTGGTCTCGTCGCATGCGGGCGAGGAGTCGTGCTTTGCCTGCTCCAGCGGGTCACGCTGAGTCCTTCCGAGTCATCGGAGGTCCCGCTCACCTCCGACGGGCACTGAGCGAGTCGGGGCGAGCGACTGCAGGCTGGTCCGCTGGCTGGACTACGGGCGCAGGAGCACCTTGGGCAGCCGGCCAGCGCTGCGGTCAGGGGCGGCGATGCACCCGTTCACGTACGCGTTTCCCCGGCGATTTCATGGCCCGGTGCCGGGGCAGCGGCTCACGGCTGGCACCCTGCTGGCGGCGGTCTGCCACTGCCGTGATCAGAGCAGTGGCGCAAGCCCCTCTCCTTCAGGCAACCACCCGCCGACCTGTCTCGGGCCCCCGTATGGGGCACGGCTCTTCCGGGGGACCGCCAGTACCCCCCTCCCGGGGAGTAGGCGGTTGATGGCGGGGCATGAGAGCCCGCCTGCCTTCGGGGTGCTCGTGTGGATGCTGACGGCCGGGCGGGCGGAGTGGAGACCGCCCGCGGGAGGGGGCCAGAGCCGGTAGCTGGCCGTTAGGCGGTGGGGTCGTAGGCCAGGTTCCCGCCGAGCTCGCGGGAGGCTTCGGCCTGCGCGAGCAGTTCCCTTGCCTTGGCCGAGACGCCCTCGATGGCGTCCGCGCCGGCGACGAAACGCAGCGGCGGCTGCTCCTGGCCGGCGATGGCCAGCAGGGCCCCGGCGAGCTTGGCAGGGTCGCCGGGCTGCCGGCCGTTGACGCTCTTCCAGGCTTTGATCGTGGAGGCGGTGCGCTCGGCGTAGTCGTCGATGGTCGGCTCGGGCCAGGTGGTGGAGGCGTCGACGAGCAGTTCGGTGCGGAAGTAGCCGGGCTCCACCACGGTGGTGCGGATGTGGTACGGCTTGACGTCGAAGTGGAGGGATTCCATCCAGCCCTCGAGGCCGAACTTGGAGGCGGCGTAGGCGGCGGTGAACTCGCCGCCGACCACCCCGGCCAGCGAGGAGATCGTGATGACGTGACCGTCGCGCTGCCGGCGCATCACCGGCAGCACGGCGCGGGTGACGTTCATCGGGCCGAACAGGTTCGTCTCGATCTGCCGGCGCATGTTCTCCGGGGTGATCTCCTCGAAGAAACCGGCGACGAAGTTCCCGGCGTTGTTGATCAGGACGTCGATGCGGCCGAACCGGTCGACGGCGGCCTGCGCGGCGGCCTGCGCGTCGTCCAGGCTGGTGACGTCCAGTTTGACGGCCAGCAGGCTGTCCTGCGGCCCACCCAGCGCCTGCTCGACCTGCTCGGGGCGGCGGCCGGTGGCGACGACCCGGTGACCGGCCGCGAGAGCCTGGCGAGCGATGTCGGTGCCCAGACCGCGTCCAGCGCCGGTAACCAGAATGACCTTGCTCATGTATGACTCCGTTTTCGAAAAACTGCCCGCGACGTCCAGCATGTGGTGTCGCTGAACGGCGTTAGCCGATGATCAGGCTGTGGTGATCAGGTGGTGGATGAGGTCAGGCCTGGTCGGTGGGCATGATCCACAGCTCGCTGATCGAGGCACGACGGCACCGGGTGACCATGTAGCCGACGCCGTCAGCGATGTCCTCAGGCGTGAGCATCTCCTTGTCGGAGGGGAAGGCAGCAAGACCGCTTTGGATCTCTTCGGTGTTGTGCGACTGGAGTTCGGTGTCCACGGCGCCGGGCTCGATGACGCCCACGCGCACGTGGCTCTGCGTGACCTCCTGGCGCAGGGCCTCGGTGAACCCGTTCACGCCGAACTTGGTCATGTTGTAGGCACCGAAACCTGCCCAGGAGACGCGGCCGGCGATGGAGGAGATGTTGACGATGTCGGCGACATCGCGGGGTCCCTGCTCGGCGGCCTGGTGCAGGTGCGGGAGGGCGGCCTTGGTCATGTAGAGCAGGCCCTGCTGGTTGATCGCGATCATGCGGTCGAAGTCGTCGACGTCGGCATCCGCGAAGTTCCCCAGGATCATGAGCCCGGCGTTGTTGACAAGGATGTCCAGGCGTCCGAAGTGCTCGACGGTCGTGGTGACGGCGGTTTCGGCCTGGGCCCGGTCGGTGATGTCGGCCGGGACGGCCAGGGCGGCGCCACCAGCCTTTTCGATCTCGGCGACCAGCGCCTCCAGGCGGTCCTGGCGGCGGGCGAGCAGGGCGACGGACGCGCCCTGTGCCGCGAGTTCCAGAGCGGTGGCGTACCCGATGCCGCTGCTGGCGCCGGTCACGATCGCGACGGTACCGGTGAGCTTGGAAGTCATGGAGCTTTCCTTCTTGTCAGTCGAGTGATGCAGGTCGGTGGTCCCGCAGCCAAGGTGAGACCACGGGAGGCAGGCCGGTTCAGGCTTCTTCGGTGGGCATGATCCACAGCTCGCCGACGGCGGCGTGACGCGGGCGGGTGACCATGTAGCCGACGCCGCCGGCGATGTCCTCGGGGCGCGAGGAACTCGATCCGCCCGAGGACGGGGTCACCAGCTCGCCGCGGACGAAAGGGGATCACCGAACAGGTCACGGAACACCTCGACGAAACACCAGGCGATCACGATCGGAATCGTCTCGCCGTGGTGTTTCGTGGCTGAGGTTAGTTTGCGGAGCGCTTGAGCTGCTTGCCGAAGAACTCAACCAGCTTGGGCATCGCCTTGTTCACGTCCTTGTCGTACATGCTCATGTGCGTACCGCCCGGGACGACGAAGAGTTCCTTGGCGCTCTTCGCCTCCTTGTACGCCCGATCGCTGTGCCACTTTGAGCCGGCCTCGCTACCAGCGATCAAGAGAAGCGGCTGAGTCAGCAGGGTATCGATACCGTCGAAGGCGTCGAACGCGTAGATCTTGTCCGTGCTGCTCTTCAGGAAACGGTTCGGCGAGTTTTCATGCCGCCACCTGTCCGCTTGCCTGTAGTACTCGCTGGCTTCCACCATGTCGGGCTCGGTGACACCCTCAACGGAGTCGGGGACGTACGGAAGCATCGTGGGCTTGGCGCCGTTGGCCACCGCTGTGCGCTCCTCAGCGAGATCCTCAAGAGCGGCGCGCTGTTCCTCGGCAGTTCCCGTTCCCCTCCAGCCCTGACGGATACCGTCACCGTAATTGAACGTGGCCACGCCGGCGACAGCCTTGATGCGGTGGTCGGTCATCGTGGCGTTGATGGCGTATCCGCCGCCGGCGCAAATGCCGAGAGCAGCAATCTTCTCACGATCAACGGTGGGAAGCGTAGTGAGGTAGTCGACCGCGCTGCGTACGTCTTCCACCCGGTTGGCGGGGTCTTCGAGCAGACGTGGCTGCCCCTCGCTCTGCCCCTGATGGGAGGCATCGTAGGCCAGCGCGATGTAGCCCTGCTGCGCAAGTCGATAAGCGTAAAGACTTGCGGTTTGTTCCTTGATCCCGCCGGCTGGATGCACGACGACGATCGCCGGGTACTTCTTGCCTGACTTCATCTTGGCCGGCGCAAACTGCACGCCGGCCATGTCGAGTTCCCCGTTCTTGAACGTGACCTTCTTGCGGGTGATGGTGCGGTCTTCGCTGACCGCCCTTTCGAAGTCCGCCAAGCTGGTGATCGTAGCCTGGTTTGTGGTAGCGCGCGCATTGGCATTTGTGGTAGCGCCCATATTGGCAACCGTTACGCCCGCTTTGGAGCTCTCGCTGCTGGCGAATGCCGTGGGGGTTGCGAGGCTCGTTAGGGCGGCGCCAAGGACCAAGACCCTCCTGGCCGCCGATGTCCGTGTGCTGCGGGTCAGCCTGTTTGCCATCGTGTAACTCCTCAATCACTGGTTTGGTCGTCTTGGCCACGTCCAAGAAAGACCGCAGGCAGATGTGCGACGGTCCGTGATGGCGGGATTGCGTTTCCGGGACGGGACTTGCTTTTGTCCTCGTAAGCCGTCCCCGCAACCTGCTCGCTTTCGAGTCAAGCAGCCGCAGACCCGGTGTGGGCCGCTGGAGGGGGCACCCTTCGTCCGGGGGTCTGTCAGTACCCCTTAGCGGCACGCTGACGTGCGCGGACACGTCGTACGGTGGAGGTATGGACCGTAGCAAGGAGATCCGCGAGTTTCTGCGCACTCGCCGGGCTCGCATCACCCCCGAGCAGGCCGGCCTCGCCCCGGACCGGAGCGCTCGCCGGGTTCCGGGGTTGCGCCGCGAGGAAGTCGCCCAGCTCGCCGGGGTCAGCGTCGACTACTACGTCCGCCTCGAACGTGGCCGGGCCCAGGGCGTCTCCGAAGCCGTCCTGGATGCGGTCGCCCGCGCCCTGCAGCTCGACGAGGTCGAACGTGCCCACCTGTTCGACCTCGCCCAACCCACCGCTGCCCGATCTCGTCCCAAACGGCCGCTGGCCGTCCAGCGGGTCCGCCCGGTTCTGTACCGGGTCCTGGACTCACTCAGCGTCCCGGCGTTCGTCGAAGGCCGCCGCCTGGACGTCCTGGCCGCCAACCGACTCCACCATGCCCTGTTCACCGACTTCGAGGCCCGGCCCCGCCGTGAGCGCAACTTCGCCCGCTACGTCTTCCTCGACGAGGCCGCCCACACCCTGTACACCGATTGGGAGCAAGTTGCCGGCAACGTTGTGTCCGCGCTACGCCTGTATGCCGGCCGCCATCCCGACGACCCGCAACTGAGCGAGTTGATCGGGGACCTGTCCGTGCACAGCGAGGTCTTCCGCCGCATGTGGGCCGACCGCAACGTCGTCGCTCACACCACCGGCACCAAACGCTTCCACCACCCGCTGGTCGGCGATCTGACCCTCGACTACGCAGTCCTGGCCGTCGAAGGCGACGCCGAACAGACCCTCGTCATCTATACCCCCGAACCCGCCTCTCCCTCCGCCGAAGCCCTCAACATCCTCGCCAGCTGGAGCGGTACTTCCACCGCCGGCCGGCGCGCTGCCACAGAGACACACAACCCAGCCGGCTGACACCACCACACCGGTGCCGCACAGGTCCACCTCCCGAAATTTCGTTGGCTGGCCGAGGTGTATTCGCCCCGACTCGAGGCGGGCATATCGGCGCCGCTGTCGACCACACCGTCAGCATCGACGCTTTGAATCGGACTAACGGGCTAATTTCGCTGTTCCCGCGGCGGCGCGCGTGCCGACGCTGGGCGGCACGGCGGTCGCCGACCCGCAGCACCTGCGCGAGTTCCTCCCAGGTAATCCTGGCCCGGCGGGCGGCGTCGATGAGATCCGGCTCGACGTCGGTCAGCCAGTCCCGTAGATCGGCGAGCAGGGTCAGGACGGCCAGGACCTCATCGCCGGAGAGCTGGTAGGCACCTGAGAACGATACGGGCGGGTCAGATCAAGGACGTTGGTGACCGCGCGCGTCCTGCACCGCGCACCCCGTCGGCACGAATTGAGTGTTCGAGCTTTCGCCCCTGAGAAAGCGGCGGGCGTCATCAGGGTTGGTGAAGTCGTAGGCAGGCCGCCGGATCAGTCGTCGCCCAGCAGGGTGTGCAGACCGCCGAGCATGTCGAGCAAGATATCGATGTTGCCGATCGCGTGGACGAGACATTCGCCGGCGGCCTCGATCTGGGCCACGTGCTCCTTGACCTGCTCCACGCTGGGCACCTGACCGGCGGCCACGACACCGAGCAGCCGCTGCAGGCCGTCGGCGGCGTGCGCGGCCGGCAGCGGGATGGGACCGGTGCTGGCGTCCTGAGCGACCAGGCGCAGCGGTCCAGCCACGCGCAGGAACTGCCACTGCAAGAATCCGGTCAGCTTGACCGGGTCGTCGCTGACGCCCGCGGTGACCAGCTGCTGGTCGTGCGCCTCGCCCCAGGTCCACGTCCCCCTCAGCGAGAGTCTCGGCGAGCATCGCCTCGATCTGGGCGGCGCCCAACAGCGCGTTGGCCAAGCGGATCTGGTAGCGCCGCTCACCCAGGCGTTCGGCTTCGGCGTCATGCTCGGCCTGGCTGCCCTCGCCCGTGTAGACGCCCAGCGCCATCAGGGCGGACACCAACTGCTGCACCGAAGCCGGCTGCTCCGAGCGAGGCACCCTGGTCATGGCGTTCACCGTGGCCGGTGCGCGCCTGCGGTACGGGCATAACCGGCGAAGGCAGGGCCGTGAGCAGCGATCGGATCAGGCCGGGCCGGCAGGGAACAGCACCCGCGGCTCCAGATCCAAGCGGGTGGTCGGCGCCTGGTCCGGCGGCGTCAGGTTGATCACCCAGTTGCCGAACCGGCGCACCGTATGGGTGATGTAAGGAGAGATCGTGGCCAGGTCGTCGACGTCGACCGGCCGGCCTTCGGCGGCCAGTTGGTTGGCCGCGTCCGTGATATCGCAGGCGGTCGAGTAAATCACGCAGTTCGCGATCAGCTCGTTAAATTTGATCACCTTCTCCTGGTAGCCCGGGTCGTTGTGGCCGATCAGCATGCCGCCGAACATCAGCCAGTCAGCGAAGCCGTGGAAGGCCTCAGTCTTGTTGGTGATCGCGGTGATCTGCTCGCGCAGCTCCGGCTGCGACAGGTACCGCAATGGTGTGATCGTGCGGATCGCCCGTCCCAGCTCGCGGAAGGCCCGATACAGCCGGTTCTTGCGCGAGTGGTTGCCCAGCTGGCGTAGCAGCGTCACCGACGACAGCCGGCTCTCCCGGATGGAGATCGCCGTACGCAGCAGGTCCGTCCAGTGGGTCTCGATCAGCTTCCAGTCGATCACCTCCTCCCCGAACAACGGCTCGATGTGGGTGTAGCGGGTGCGCTCGTCCGCCCGGTGGAAGATCAGATCCTGCCAATTGCGGATGCGCGGCAGCAGGTCAAAGCCCAGCAGCGCGGCCAGCCCGAACACCGGCAACGACTGGCCTTGCGTATCGGCGTGCACGGTATCGGGCTGGATGTCGGAGGTGTTGCGCAGCAGCCCCTCAATGATGTACACCGCCTCCCACACCCCACACGGGATGAAATGACTGAACAAGGCGATATAGGTATTCGAGATATGTCTGTACGCAATTCCCCCATATCCCCCATACCGGACTGAAGTCTCCGCTAGGAGATTGTTCTCCCGCGTCTCCACCTGCGAGCCGTCGGCGGCCGCGGTCTTGCCGTCGCCCCACATGCCCGCCACGTCCAGCTTGTTGAAGGCGTTGATGACCACCGCGGACGCCTTGTCGATCTTGCCTGCGGTGGCGTGCTGTTGCCCGCCAGCGACAACTCGTGCACGCTGACCTGGCCACGCATGTGCGCGGCCACCTGGCGGGCGCCCAGCAGGGTGCCATGCGCGAACGCGGTCAGCACATACCGAGCCATCGCGTCGCGGATCTTCGGATCCGACCCGGACGCGGGCCCAAAGTGGTGGTGCCAGCCCAGCAGGTAGGCGGTCCGGGTCAAGATGTCCAGCGCAAAAGGCCGCTACGTGCGGCTCGCACTCCTCCCAGGACATCAGCTGGACGTGCAGGTTGGCGTAGGAGTCCGAGCCGATCACCGCGATGTCACCGCTTCGCAGTTCGGCCGCCAGGTAGGAGAACACGCACACCTCCAGGTGGCGGCGCACCAGCAGCCCGGGACGCTCGGTATCACGGAGAATCTTGCGCCAGGCCCGCGAGGCGAACGCCTCCACCTCGATGGACAGGGTGCGTTCGCGGACCTGGCCGTCCGGGCCGGTCTCCTCGACGGTGACCGTCTCTGCCAGGTAGGTGGCGCGGGAGTTGCGGTGGGCGCGCAGGAACTCCACCGCGTCCAGCACGCTGCGCTCGGCGCTGATCGCCTCCAGCTCGATCGAGTCCACCAGTGTGAACAGCGCCGGCCGGTGCGAGCGGTAGTGCCGCTCCAGCAGCGGCAGGTAGTTGTTGCCGTGATGCGCCGAGACCGCCTCGTGCGCGCTGGCCAGCGCCTCCAGCCCGCCGGCCTGCTCCAGTTTCTTCAGCACCAGCCGCCCGGCCCGTTCGGCCACCACCGACCCCGGCTCGACGTCACCGCCGCCGCCGGTGCCACCAGCGTCGCCAGCGTCCTGCGCCGTCGTGTCGCCCTGGCGGTACTCGGCCGCCGCCTGTGGCCCGTGCCCGGCGGTGCCGGGCGGGGACGTGCTGGGCGGGGACATCGCCTCGCGTACCGCCGACAGCACCTCGCCGAACACTCCCAGCAGTCGTTCGGACTCGGCCCGGTGTGCCTCGCGTAACGCCTCCAGCTGGTGCGGCCCTTCTTGTGGGTGGCGGCCATGCGCTTGCAGAACATGGTCACCACCTCGTCGCGGGTGCTGGTCTTCACGGTGTGCAGCAGACTGATGATCAGCGTCAGCCGCTTGTCCTCGGCCAGCACCTTGCGCAGGTCGGCCACATCGGTGACCTTCGCCTCCCCAGCAAAGTGCGCGACCTTGCCCGACGGCACATCTTCCAGCCACTGCTCGGTCGGGCCCAGCGCATCCAGCTCGCGCAGGAACTCCAGCCGCGTCTTGAACTTGGTCAGCGAGGCGGCCTGGGCCACGTCCTTCAGCTTGTCCAACTCGCTGCGCCGGCTGACCGGATCCACCAGCAGCAGCCGGGCCAGCCGCGCCCGCGCCACCACGTCCAGCTGGCCCGCGACCATGGCGAACAGGCCGGTGTTGATCTGAGTGCGGATCGTCGCGGTCATCGCGTCCAAGGTGGTGTAGCCCGGTAACTCACACCGGGCCCGCACCAGCTCCTCCAGCGCCACATTGATCAGGTCCGCCGGGTTGTCTTTCGTCTGGGCTGCCTTGCGGATCGCCTTCTCCGCGATCTCCCGCACCCGGGCAGGCTCGTAGACCACGCCCAGCCGCTCGCGTACGAACTGCCGGTGCCGCTTGGCCGACCGCTCCGCGGCCTGCTCCAACTCGACCGATCCGGGTAACCCCAGCACGCCGCACACGTGCGCGGCCGCGGCGGGCGGCACTTGATCCAGCTTCGGGAAGTGGCCAGCCGCTGGTAGGACTTCAACCACACCAGCAGAGCGAGCAGATGCTGCTCATCCTGCGTACGACCCCGGGCCCAGTCCACCTCGTCATCGGTGGGGGTGAACGTCTCGGCCAACTCACGGGCCGACATCATGCGCGCGAATCGTGGATACGCCGTCCGATCGATCGACGTCATCCATAAACCCCCGGAGAGATCATCGAGCAGACGGCGCTCCTACCTTAGCGATCAACCTGTCTGCCCACCGCGTGGCCGACACTCCCCGCTGCCCCGTCCAGACCCACAGCGGGAGGTGATGTGTCAGGTTGGTCCTGGCCGTTGAGGTAAATCCGCAGATCAGACCTCGCAGTGAAGTCTCCGCGGCCCATTTCCGGCGTATTCCGGCCGCACCCCTGGGAGACGGTCCTGCCGACGGCCACCATCTGCCTGTCACGGCAGGCGATGATGGCCGCGTCGCGCAGCCCGGCGCCGGTGATGTCCCCGGCGGGGGAGCGGTCGGCGTCGCAGGCGGCGATGAGGGCGCCGATGACGGTGTCGGGGACGTGCTGGCCGGCCGGTTCGCGGTGGCCGCCGAACGGGGCCAGCGCGACGGCCCGCTGGTGGTCGTCGGTGCTGAGCAGGCCGAGTTTCCAGGCCTCCTTGAGCACGCCGCGCAGCGCGGCCAGGTGCTTGTTGCGGTAGGCGGGCGACCAGTCCATCTGGTCGATCTGCTCGCGGATCCAGGCGGTGTGCTCGTAGCGCAGGTGGTGCCAGGGCTGGCCGCGTCCGGTGACGGTGGCGTCGTCGAGCCGGTCGCCGGTGAGCATCCGGGCGATGTGGTCCTCCCTTACCAGTTACTTGCGGGAATCTCTCCTTCTCGCAAGCTACGTGCCATCTAGCGACACGCAACGGATCGGATTTTCTGGTTTCTAATTTCTAGAAAATCGAAAATGATACACTGCCGTCGTGACAGCAGAGACCACCCTGGTGACGCCTTGTAAGCACTGCGGTGCGCCGATCGAGCAGCGGCGGGGGAGAGGACGGCCGAAGGCGTACTGTCCCGAAAAGGATTGCCAGGCTGCGGCCAAACGGGAGCGGGAGTTGCGGCGCGCCACCCCCGGGCTGGAAGGGGCGTTGGCCAGGGCCGAGCAACTGTACGACCGGATGGAGAGCGGGCTGGCCGCGGCGATCGAGCCGCTGGCGCGGGCGCTCGCCGAGGAGCTGAGTCCCGCCGGTGTCGAGGCCAAGCTGAGCGCTGTGCAGGCTGAGGCGCACACGCGGGTGGCGATCGCGCGTACCGAGCGGGAGCAGGCCTTCGAGCAGGTACGGATCGCGCGCGAGGCCACCGAGCACGCCCGCAGGCAGACGGCCGAGATGCGGGTGCGGCTCGAAGAGGCCGAGCAGGAACGCGAGACCGCGCTGGGTGACGCCGAGCGGGCACGGGAGCAGGCGCTGGCCGCGTTGCGCGAGGCCGCGAGCACCGAGCGGCAGGCGTTGCAGGCGGCCGAGGAGGCCAAGCGGCGCGCCGAGCTGGCCGAGCGCCGGGCCGAGGAGGCGGCCCGGCGGGCGGAGCTGGCCGAGCAGGCCAGGGATCAGGCCGTGCAGGAGCTGACCGAACGGGTCCAGCTGGCCGGCCGGCAGGTGGAGGAGGCGCGGGCCGCGGCCGTACAGGCGCAGGAGGATGCTGCGCTGGCCCGCGAGGAACGGGAGCGCGCCCGGGAAGAGACGGCGGCGGCCGTGCGGGCGCGGGAGCAGGCCGAACGTGACGTGATCGCGGCCCGGGCACGCGAGGAGGCGGCGGCGCAGGAACGGGAGCGGGCCGTGGAGCGGGCCGTCAAGGCCGACCGGGCCGTGGCTGAGGCCGAGCGGGACCGCGCGGTGGCGCTCAAGGACGCCGCGCAGGCGGCGGAGGAGGCGGAACGGCTGGCCGGGAGGGTGGCGGCGCTGGAAGAGGAGGGGGCCGCGGCCGTGGCTCGGGAGCGCAAGGCGGTCGCGCGGGAGAAGTCGCGGGCCGATGCCGCGGTCAAGGAACGTGATCGGGTCCAGGGGGAGTTGCGGCTGGAGCGGATCCGACTGGAGGATCTGCGGGCGGAGCTGGAGTCCGCACGGGCGGAGGCGGCGCAACTGCGGGAACGCGCGGTGGCGGCGGAGCTGCGTTCGTCGTGATGCCCGACTCCCGCGCTGGTGGTGGACCGGCTGCCACGGATCAAGCGGATCAAGCGGGCCGAACCCCACCAGGTCGGCGATGGAGATCTGGTGGGGCTGCCGACCTGGTGCCGGCGGCTGCATACGACCCCTGGGCAGGGTGCCGGGCTCGGGTTGTCGATCGTCGCGGCGATCGCGAAGGCGCACGGGGCCGACGTGCGGGCGAGCCCCCATCCGGGTGGCGGGCTGGAGCTCGTCGTGGTTTTCGCGCGATCCGGGTGAAGTGCCCGCGCGGGGGTGATACAGGTGATTCGGCGTGCGGATCGCGGCGCTTCCGGAAGAAGGCGGGCAAGAAGGCATCGCATGACACTCACGACCGTGATCGAGATGGACGACGGCGCACGGCTGCGGACGTGGACGGCGGGCTCGGCTGTCCCGGAGAGATGCCCCGTGGTCATGGTGCACGGCGGTCCAGGAGTCCCCGACTATCTCGCGCCGGTCGCCGGCATCATCGACGACCTGTGCCTGGTCCACCGCTACGACCAGCGCGGCACCGGCGGATCGGCCTGGGAGGGGGAGCACACGATCGCCCGCCACGTTCGCGACCTGGCGTCGCTGCTCGACGCGTGGGGACACGACCGGGCCGTTCTGCTGGGACATTCGTTCGGGACCAATCTGACCGGCTACTTCCTGCTGGCCCATCCCGCGCGGGTGGCCGGCCTGGTGCAGGTCGCCGGGCCGTTCCTGGAGCCCTGGCGGGAGGCCGACCGAGCAGCACAGCGGGCGCGGCGCACTGACGAGCAGCAGGCCAGGCTCGATGAGCTCGACGCGATCGGGGCGCGCACGGACGCCGAGGAGATCGAGTACCTCACGCTGTCGTGGTTCACCGACCACGCCGACCGAACGCGGGCATGGGAGTGGGCGCTGGCCTCGGCCCGTACGCTGCGGCCGGTCAACTACACGATGAACGCCCAGCTCAACGCGGCCGCGAAGGCCGACCCGCTCGCATCACACGTGGACGAGCTGCGCGAGTGCCTGCCGCCCGGCGCGGTGATCATCGGCGGGGCGGGTGACAGCCGCCCCGCCGATGCCCTGCGACGTCTCGGAACGCGCCTCGGCCGCGAGGTCGTCATCGTCCCGGACGCGGGGCACTTTCCGTGGCTGGAAGCGCGGGACCAGTTCGGTACGGTGCTCCGCGCCGCGGTGGAGAGGCAGACCCGAAGGGCCGGCTGACACGGGCGGGGCACGCGGGCGTCCTGGCATCGCCGCGGGCGTGGCAGGGGACGAACGATCTTGACCGGGGGACGGGCAGCGGCGATCATCACAAGGCCGGAGGCAGAACACCGGGCACCCGTGACACCGGCCCGCCGGTGTGGCGCGGGATGGCCCCGGCCGGAGAGGCGGCGACATGTCCAGCGCGCAGTTGTACGACACCATCGGAGCCACCTACACCGTGACGCGGCGCACCGAGCCGCGGATCGCCGCGAGGATCTGGGCCGCGCTCGGCGATGCGCGGACGGTGCTGAACGTCGGGGCCGGCACCGGCTCCTACGAGCCTCCCGACCGCGACGTCATCGCGGTGGAGCCGTCGGCGCTCATGCGGGCGCAGCGTCCCGCCGGCGCGGCGCCGTGCGTGGCCGCCACCGCGGAGAGCCTCCCGTTCGAGGATCGGTCGTTCGACGCCGCGATGGCTGTCAGCACCGTTCATCACTGGCGGGACCCGATCGCCGGGCTGCGCGAGATGCGGCGCGTGGCTCGCCGGGTGGTGGTGTTCACCTTCGACGGCAACGACCCCGAATGGCTGCACCGGTTCTGGCTCACCCGCGACTACCTGCCCGAGGTCGCCCGCCTGCTGGCCGGCTGGCCCCCGCTGGCCGGCCTGACCGGCGCGATCGGAGCCCGCGCGGAGCCGGTGCCCGTCCCGTGGGACTGCGCTGACGGCTTCTTCGAGGCCCACTGGCGCCGGCCCGAGGCGTACCTGGATGAGCGGGTACGTCGCGGGATGTCGGCGTGGGCCGGAGTCGGGCCGGAGGCCGAGCGGCGGGCAGTGCGCGGCCTCCGTGACGACCTCGGCTCAGGCCGGTGGGCCGAACGCAACCGCGACCTCCTCACGCTCGACGCGGCGGAGCTAGGTCTGCGCCTGCTCGTCGCCTGACCGCGCCGCGGAGGTGTACGCACTGCCCGTCGGGTGGGTGCGCTGTTCAGGCTGGCCGAGCGCGTACCCGATCGTGATGCTCGCGTACGACGGTGAACCCGGCCGATCGATAGAGCGCCACAGCGGCCTCGTTCGTGGCCGGTGTCACGACGGCGACCGCGCTCGCACCCCGGCGGGCGAGGGCCGCGCACGCGCCCAGCACGGCATCGCGCCCATGGCCGTGCCCGCGATGGTCGGGATGGGTGCCGACGGGTTCGAGCAGCCCGCACCTGCCCACGCCCGCGAACCAGCCGGTCGCGGCGGCCGCCGGCTCCCCGGAGGGTGTGCGGACGAGCGTCTCCACGGCCAGCCCGCCCGCCGGTGACCGCTTCATCGTGCGCCAGCGCTCGACGGTGAACGTGGATCCCGCGAAGGCGGACCGCTGCACCAGCACCCGGTCGGCCGCATCGCCGGCACCGACGGGCTCGGCGCGGCTCGACACCGGCCGCGGGGTCCACGACATGACGAGCCAGGGCTGCTCCCGATCGAGCTCCCAGCCGGGCACGGGCAGGCCGTCGCACCGGTCGTTGCCGGGTTCGAGCAGTTCCTCGGCATCGGCCGCGATCGCCCCGAGATCGGCGCCGGGCGCGGCGGTCACGCGCAGCACGGGGCCGTCGAGGAAGCCGGCCGCCACCGGTGTCTCCTCGTGCGTCCAGACAAGGATGTCCGCGTCGTCGAACCGCAGCTGCCAGCCCACGTCTCCGGGATGGAGGCCGCCGCCGGGGGCATCGGCCGGTGTCCACTCGCACAGTGCGCGCAGGGCCGGGCCGGTCTCCGCAGGGGTCAGGCGGTGCCGCGCGAGGGAGATCATGGACGGCAGACTAGCCAGCGCGCCACGGATGTCTCAAAGGGTTTTCATCCGGCGCACGCCAGCCGCGCCAGCCCTCTGAGCTGCGGGAACGCCGCCGCTGGGGGATCTCGCGGGCACGTTCTCAGCTCGTGGCGCCCCAGGTGAGGGAGAGGCCGGTGGCGGCGCGTTCGGTGCGGATCTCCATCATGCTGCCGAGGATGGTGGCGTGGTCGGCCACCACGGGCGTGGCGTCGAGCGTGTAGGTGATCCGGGTGCTGACGAGCACCGGGCTGCCCTGCGGCTCACGGAGGTGGCGGGCGGCGGCGGCGTCCAGCAGACCGGGCCGGACCACCTCGGACGCCCGGGCGACCGTCACTCCCGCGTCGGCGAGGGCCGTGTAGAGGGAGACGGCGGTGAAGTCACGGTCGCGGATCTGATCGGCCACCGGCCGCCGGACCCAGGACACCTGGTGCACGGCGGGACGCCCGGCGAACTCACGGACCCGCTCCAGCCGCAGGGCGGTGTCGCCGGGACGCAGCCGCAGCTGCGCGGCGATCCCGGCGGGGGCCCGGCGCACCGCCCGCCCGGCCACCGCGGTGCGCACGTCGTGGCCCTGCTTACGCAGGTCGTCGACCAGGCTGCGGAGCGAGTCGAGCTGGTACGCCAGGTGGGGCGGGGCGACGAACGTGCCCCTGCCGGGCTGCTGCACGATCAGCCTCTCGTCGCTGAGCTCCCGCAACGCCTGGCGCAGCGTCATGAGAGTCACCCCGTAGGAGGCGCTCAGCTCCCGTTGCGGCGGCAGGGCCTCACCGGGGGCGTAGTGTCCCGACCGGATCTTCGCGGCGAGGTCGGCGGCGATGGCGCGGTATCTCGCCTCGTGCCCGGCGTCGGTGGTCATCGTGGTCGGTCACACTCCTGGTCGAGGGCTTGCCGCAGGGTTGCGAGGAAGACCCGCAGGTCGTCCGGCCCGGCCCCGTCGAGCACCCGCCGCATGACCGCGGCGCCTACCACCACGCCGTCGGCGTGCCGGCGGGCTTCGCGTGCCTGGTCCGGGGTGGAAATGCCAAATCCTAGCAAGATCGGCCGGTCGGTGACGCGCCTGATCCGCTCGGTGAGCTCCGCCGCCGAGGCGGCGAGGGCGGTCCGCTCGCCGGTGGTGCCCATCACCGACACCGCGTAGACGAATCCGCGGCTGCGTTCCGCGATCTCCGCCAGCCTCGGCTGCGGCGTCGCCGGCGAGGCCAGCAGGGCGGGCTCGATCCCGGCGGCGGCGGCCACGTCTGTCAGCTCGTCCGCCTCGTGCACCGGCAGGTCGGGCACGATCAGGCCGTCGACGCCGGCCCGGCGCAGCGCGGTGCAGAACGCCTCGGGGCCGTCGTGCAGCACCAGGTTGTAGTAGGTGCTGGCGACCAGCGGGATGCCCAGGTCCGGCAGGCCGGACAGGTCGGCGAGGATCCGGCGGGTGCTCGCGCCCCTGGCCAGTGCCGCCTGGCTGGCCTGCTGGATGGTGAGGCCGTCCAGCGTGGGGTCGGAGAAGGGCAGGCCGATCTCGATCGCGTCCGCCCCGGCGGCGGCGAACGCCCGCAGGTAGTCCGTCCAGCCGGGCGTGATCCCCCCGGTGACGTACGGCATGAGCAGGCCGCGGCCGGTGTCCCGGCGGGCACGAAGGTGGCGTTCGACCGCGCCCGCGGCCAGGGTCGGGTTCGTCACAGCAGCTCCTTGTAGGTCGAGACGTCCTTGTCGCCCCGTCCGGACAACGTCATCAGCACCGTCGTTCCCGCGGGCAGGTCGCCGTCGCCCGCCGCGCGGATCACCCAGGCGAGGGCGTGCGCCGATTCGAGTGCCGGGACGATGCCTTCGGTGCGGGCCAGCCGTACGGCCGCGGCGACCGCCTCGTCGTCGGTCACCGTGACGTAGCGGGCCCGGCCCAGGTCGCGCAGGTGGGCGTGCTCCGGGCCGACTCCGGGGTAGTCGAGCCCGGCGGCGATGGAGTGCGCCTCGGTGATCTGCCCGTCGTCGTCCTGCAGGAACAGCGAGCGGCAGCCGTGCAGGACGCCGAGCCGGCCGCGGGCCGCCCCGGCGCCGCCCTCCGCCTCGACCCCGACCAGGCGCGCGGGGGTGTCGGCGAACCCGGCGAAGGTGCCGGCCGCGTTGGAGCCGCCGCCGACGCACGCGACCACGTGGTCCGGCACGCCGGTCCGCAGCTCGGCGGCGCACTGCGCGCGGGCCTCGTCGCCGATGACCCGCTGGAACTCCCTGACCATCCACGGGTACGGATCCGGCCCGACGACCGAGCCGATGCAGTAGTGGGAGTCACCGGTCGCGCCCACCCAGTGCCGCATGGCCTCGCTGGTCGCGTCCTTGAGGGTACGGCTGCCCGAGGTCACCGGGACCACCTCGGCGCCCAGCATGCGCATCCGGAAGACGTTCAGCGCCTGCCGCTCGATGTCGCGCTCGCCCATGAACACCGTGGCCTCCAGCCCGAGCAGCGCGGCGGCCGTCGCGGTGGCCACCCCGTGCTGGCCCGCTCCGGTCTCGGCGATCAGCCTGCGCCGTCCCATCCGGGTGGCCAGCAGGGCCTGGCCCAGCACGTTGTTGATCTTGTGGGAGCCGGTGTGGGTGAGATCCTCGCGCTTGAGGTACAGCTGCACGCCCAGGGACTCCGACAGCCGCCGGGCCGGGGTGAGCGGGGTCGGCCGGCCGGCGTGCACGGCGAGCAGGCGTGCCAGGGCGCCGCGGAATCCCGGATCCGCCCAGGCGTCGCGGAACGCCTCGTCCACCTCGCGGCACGCCTCCACCAGGGACTCCGGTGCGTACCGTCCGCCGTACTCGCCGAACCGGCCCCGCGCGCGGGGCTCGCCCATGGTCCCGTCCAGCGGGACCGGCTCACGCCACGGCAACACGTTTCGCATGCCATGCTCCAATCGTTCTATAACTCCGCGAAGAGTTCTATAACAGTGAGTGTGGCACGGGCGGCGCCGAAGCGCCACCGCGTCAAGATCGAGAAGACCTCCGAGCGCCGTCCCCGGACCGTCGTCAGTCTCACCGGGCCCGGCCGCACCACCGTCGCCGAACACTGGGACCGGCTGATCCGCCTGCACGAGGCCGCTCGCAGCTGGGTTCCCTCCGAGCCCTGACGGCCTGGCGCCGGGCCCCGGTCAGGTGACTCGGCTCACGGGCCGTGACCGGCACCTCGTGCGCCGCGATGCCGCGACTCACCCCCCGCGGCGCAGGGAGAGGGCCTGGCGCCAGTGTGCGGCCGCCTGACCCATGTCGTGGCCGAGGAGTTCGAAGAACTGGCTGGTGGTGCGGAGCCGGTCGCCGGTGGGCGTGTCGGCGCCGAAGAGCTCGGCGCCGCGCCGGGTGGTGTCGGCCCAGGCGGCCATCGCCCTCGCGCTGGCCGCCCAGGTGCGGTACCAGACATCGACGTCGACGAAGTACCGCATCCGGCGCGCCTCGCGTTCCCTGGCGACCATCTGCCTGCCCTCCAGCCACCTGATCGCGTTGGAGATCGTCGCCGGGCTGACCTGGAGACGCTGGACCAGCTCCGCGGCGGTCAGGCTGCCGCTCTCGCTGATGATCAGCGCGGCGAACACCCTGGCCGTCATGGGCGACATCCCGGTCTCGATCATCATGGCGGCGAACTGCTCCTCGAACTCCCCGGCCGTATGGGTGTCCCGGCTCTCCGCGGTGCCCGGGGCGCCGGTGTGGGGGACGCCGGCGTGCGGGACGCGCTTACGGCGGCGGGCGCGCCAGCTCGTCGCATGCTGCGCACGGGCCGCCCGGTAGCCGTGCGGGCCGCCGTTCCTGGCGATCTCGCGGGTGACGGTGGACCGGGAGCGCCCCAGCCGGCGGGCGATCTCCGCGTACGTCAGGCCGGCGGTCAGGCCCTCGGCGATCCGGCGGCGATCCTCGGCGGTCAACCGGCTTCCCGGCATGGGTTCCCTCCTCGCACGAGCCAGCGAGCGGTGCTGTTGCACTCAGCTACAAGCTCATTGCACCAATCCAGTGGCCGCCACCTGCGCACACGAGTTCTGCGAGTTGTCTTGCCACGGAACACGACCCTAGCGTCTACCTCGAAAGAAGAGGAGATCATCATGGAGAAGGTCGTTCTCGTCACAGGTGCCTCCGCCGGCATCGGCAAGGCCACCGCACTCGAGCTCATCCGCGCGGGCCACATCGTCTACGGTGCCGCCCGGCGCGTGCCCAAGATGGCCGACATCCGCGAGGCGGGCGGCCACGTCCTGGAGCTGGACGCGCGCCGCCCGGAAGACCTGGAACGGGTCGTCGCCACCGTGGTCGAGGAGCAGGGCCGCATCGACGTCCTGATCAACAACGCCGGCACCGTCCTGCACGGCGCGGCCGAGGACATCCCCCTCGACCTGGCACGCGACCAGTTCGAGGTCAACGTCTTCGCGCCGGCCCGGCTGATCCAGCTCGCCCTGCCGCACATGCGCGAGCAGGGATCCGGCACGATCGTCAACGTCTCCTCCATCGGAGGCGAGATCGCGCTGCCGCTCGGCTGCTGGTACTACGCGACCAAGCACGCCCTGGAGGCCTACTCCGACTCGCTGCGCATGGAGGTCGAGCCGTTCGGCATCGACGTCGTGATCATCCAGCCGGGCATCATCAAGACCGAGTTCGAGGACCGTACGGCGCAGGAGCTGCGGGAGATCTCCGGCACGACCGCGTACGGGGCGATGGCCGAGGCCATGGCCAGGCGCGCCGAGACGCAGCTCGGCGACGACTCCCAGGGCAGCGACCCGGGCGTCGTCGCCGCCGCCATCCGCCAGGCCGTCGAGGCCGGCAAGCCCGAGACGCGCTACGCGGTCGGCTGGCTGGCCGACCGGCTGCTGGAGCTCAACAGGACGCTGCCGGACCGCGAGTTCGACAAGCTCGCCACGAACACCTCGAAGTAGGCCCCGATGGCAGGCTCCGGTCTGCCGCGCGGACGAGCGGGTGCGCGGCCGCGGTGACGTGGATCACCGCAGCGTCCTGCCGAAGTGCGCGGCCACGGTGTCGACTGCCAGGGTCACGTGTGGTTCCTGGTCGTAGAAGTCGAACTGGGTGCCCTGGGTCCAGAAGATGTCCTTGGGCCCGGCCAGTCCGGCGTGGAAGCGGCGCGCGCCGTCGGGGATGGCGGCGTCCTCGCTGTGCACGAGCAGCGTGGGCTGCGTGATTTGCGGGGCCAGGGCGATGGAGTCGTAGGTGAGCCAGTCGGGCCAGGCCATCACGGCGAAGCGGTTGGGCCAGGCGGGGATGCCGCCGCGGGCCGGGTTGAGGTAGAAGTCGATCTCGTACGGCATGGCCGCCGCCGGATCGGTGGCGCTCACCACCGGGACGTAGTCGACCTCGCCCGTCTCGTCATACCGCGACCTCGCCTCCCGCCCCATCTTGATCTTCTCGGCCACCGCCTCCGCACCCCCGTAGGCGGCCTCGCAGATGGCGGCGTCGTGCAGCCACGGCGCCACCAGCGCCAGCGACTTGACCCGGGGGTCGCGGGCGGCGTTCCCGGACATGTACATCGCCGCCGCGCAGATGCCGAGGGCTCCCAGCCGGTCACCGTCCACCGCCGGGTGGGCGGCCAGGAAGCCGAGAGCGTGGTGGATGTCGCGGACCTTGCGCTCCGGGTTCTCCACGTCCCGCGGCTCGCCGCCCGACTCGCCGAAGCCGGCGAAGTCGAAGGACAGGGCGGCGTAGCCGCGTTCGGCCAGGCGCTGGGCGTAACGGTCGGCCATCAGCTCCTTGACGCTGGTCCAGGTGCCCGCGACCACCACGCCGGGCGCCCGTTCCACGCCGTCCGGCAGGTAGAGGTTGCCGGCGAGGGTGGCGCCGTCGCTGTCGAAACTCACGTTCACGCGTACTCCAAGGTGGCCATGGTGATCAATCCGTCGGAGATGTCGAAGTGGTAGGCGGCGCGGAAGCCGCCCGTGCCGCCGGGCTGGAAGCGCACCAGCAGGGTGACGCCGCCCGTGCGCGGCGTGTGCTCGAGCAGGGTGTAGACGCCGCCGATGACCTCGGCCGCGGCCCAGCGGCGGATGGCGTCCCGGCCGCGGATCTCCCGCCCGACGTCGATGACCAGGCCGTCGGGGGCGAAGGCGGCGGCGAGCGCGTCGGCGTCCTTCGCCGCCACCGCGTCGAGGTAACGCTGGGCGGCGGGGTCAAGGGGACCCCGCGAGGCGGCCCGCGAGGGCGGTGGCGAGAACGGGGCCGGCGAGGGCGGGAGCGCGGACGGGGGCGGCGCGGTGCCGGTGGCGGCCGTGCTCGGGAAGCCGCTGGTGGTCACCGCGACCACCCCGCCCACGACCAGAACGGCCGTCGCCACCCCGGCGACGATCGGCCATCTCATGGCCGGCCGTCGCTCCAGACCGCGGTCATCACCACGCCGCCGATCCGCCACCCGGCGGCGGTTCTGACCAGGTCGAAGCGGTAGGTGCCGCCCAGCGTCCACAAGGTGTCGTCGGTCTTGCGGTGGGTGGCCTGGAAGGAGGCGGTGCACACCGCGCTGTCGCCGTCGAGGGTGACCAGGTGGTTGCCGAGCAGGTGCTGGGTGGCCTGGAAGGCACCGAGCGCGTCCTTCCACGCCGCCACGATCTGGCCGGGGGCGAGGGTGGCGGGCTCGCCTCCGTTGAGGCTGGTGTAGTCCAGGGTCACCTCATCGGCGAACACCTCGGCCAGCCTGCTCCACTCCCGCTGGTCGGCGTGCCAGGCCATGCGGGTGCAGGTGTCGATGACATCGAGTCGGTCCATGCGGCCCAGCATGTCCGTGCCGCCGCCGGCGCGGGAGACGGAGAGGTTGCACGACCGGGTGCAGGAACCTGCACCCGGGGCTCACAGCCAGCCGCGCTCCTTGGCCAGGAGCGCGGCCTGGAAGCGGGTGGCGGCGCCGAGGCGGGCCATCAGGTCGGCGACGTGGGCGCGGAGCTTGCGTACCGAGACGTGCAGCGCGCGGGCCGCGGCCTCGTCGGTGTCGTGGCAGGTCAGGGCGTGCAGGACCTGCTGCTCGATCGGGGTCAGGGGCATCTCGTCCAGGTCGCGGGCGCGGTCCCACATGCCGTCGAAGACGTCGGCGAGCATGGCGACCATGCCGGGCTGGCGGATCTGCAGCGCGCCGGCCATCGGGTCGGCGGGATCGGCCTGGACGAAGGCGACGGCGCGGTTGACGACGGCCAGGTGCCGGATCGGCTCGGTGGTGACCCGGTGCAGGTCACCCAGGGCGTGCTGGACGCGGGCGTGGGGCCCCTGCTCGGGGTCCCGCAGGGCGCGGGCGGAGAAGAGAGTACGGCTGCGCAGGCCGCGCGCCAGCAAGCGGTTGAAGGGGGCGAGGGCGTAGCCGGTTTCCTGGTAGTAGGCCCGTTCCTTCAAGTGGGCGAACTCGCCGGGATCGTCGTTCATCAGCATGCGCATGCGCAGGGTGACGGCCCGCCCGTCCGGCAGGTGCTCGACCATCTGCACCGTCCGCCCGCTGCGGTGCTCCTCGGTCAGTTCGGTGAGCACGTCCCACGCCAGGCTGAGCTCGGCCAGGCGGCGCTGGGTGTGCTCGATGCGCCGCCGTACCAGCAGATCGACCGCGACGGCGGGGGCGGCCGCGTTCAGCGCCTCGTCCACCAGGCCCAGCGCCCGTAACTCGGTGAGAGCGGGAAGGCTGGGGTCGAGGTCCGTGCCGGGGTTCCGCAGCAGACGGCGGTAGAGGTTTTCCTGCTCGGCGGTCAGCCCCAGGCTGGCGAGACCCGTCATCGTTCCCCCAAGACGCAGCACTCCGTACGAGATACAGTGTATAGCGTACGGAGTTTCGAGGGGGAGTCATGGGATCAGGGGACGAGCTGCCCACGGTGGTGGCACGCATGTGGGGCCTGGAGTCGGCGTCGCGCCGGGGCCCCCGCCCCGGGCTGACCCTGGAGCGGATCACCGACGCCGCGATCGAGCTCGCGGACGCCGAGGGGCTGGCCGGAGTGCGGATGAGCAGCGTGGCCGCCCGGCTGGGAGTGTCCACGATGTCGCTGTACGGCTACGTGCCCAGCAAGGACGACCTGCTCACCGCGATGGTGGACGCGGCGGCTCCCGACCCGCCGGAGCCGGGCCGGCTCACCTGGCGCGAGTACCTGGCCCGCTGGACCCGCGCCAACCGCGACTTCCTGGCCGGCCACCCGTGGCTGCTGGCGGTCTCGCCCCTCACCCCGCCCATCGGGCCGCGCACCCTGCGCTGGCTGGACCGGGCGCTGACCTCGCTGGCCGGTGCGGGCCTGGCCGGGGTGGAGGCCGTCAACATCGCCTCCACACTGTCCGCCTACGCCGTCAGCTCCGCCACCCTCCAGACCGCCATGACGGGAACGGTCGACGAGGCGGGGCCGGAAGGGCCGGCCGGGTACACCGCGCTGCTCACCCGGCTGGTCGACGGCCGTGGCTATCCGGGGCTGGCGGCGGCGCTCGAGTCCGGGGCGTTCGGCGCCGCGCCCGACTGGGTCGAGGACGACGACTTCGCCTTCGGCCTCACCCTGCTCCTCGACGGCATCGAGGCGCTCATCGCCCGGCGAAGGGAAGGCCGAACCGAACCCTGATCGAAGTCGGGCGCGGCCACCGAGCCGGGAAGCGGTTCATGGCGTCGTTCTCGCGGCGGCCGGCGATCTCACGGCGCGGACGTCGTCGCGCGGGACCGGGCGGGCAGATCACGGCCGACCGGCGGCACGCCCTCCCGGGGAGACCGGTGTGAGAGCCGGCTCGCGGCCGGCCTTCCCGCCGGACCCGGTGGCGGTCTGGGCGAGGAGCGCGCCGGACAGCACGATCAGCCCGCCCACGATCTGGAACCCGCCGAGCGTCTCCCCGACCAGCCCCCACGCCACCACCCCCCCGCCGATGACCTCCAGCGACGCCACGGTGACGCCGACGGCGGCCGACAGCCGCCGTACGGCGCTCACCCCCAGGATGTACGCCACTACGGTCGCGACCACCACCATCCACAGGTACGCCACCACCACAGGCAGCGTCAGGCCGTCCGCGGAAGGCGTGACGGACACCGTGAACGCCTCCCACGGCAGGTCCCAGGGCCGCGCGAACGGGGTCAGCACCACGACCGCCCCCGCCATCCCCCAGGCGATGAGCCCGAGGGGGTCCAGGTCGTCGCCGAAGCTATCGTTCATCAGGAAATATCCGGCGGAGCACGCCGCGGCCAGCATCCCCAGCGCCAGGCCCAGCACGTCCAGCCGGATCTCCTGCCACGCCTCGACGACCAGCACGAGCCCGGCGACCGCGACGACGGCCCCGACGTACGCGGCCCGGGCGAGCCGGACCTTCCGTACGAGCCGCACCCAGGCCACCACCATCACCGGCGCCAGGTAGACCAGCAGCAACGCGATCCCGACCGGCAGCCGCGTGATCGCGGCGAAGTACAGCGACTGCACCCCGGCCACCGCCACGACCGCGTACAGCCCGACGAACGGCACCCTGGAGCGGGGGATCCGCAACGCCCGCGGCCTGACCGCGGCCAGCACCGCCACCAGCAGCAGCCCGGCGCCCGCCATCCGCGTCCACACGGCCTCGATCGGCGTCAGCCCGGCGGCGTCGAGGTATTTCGCCATCGGCCCCGAGAACGCGAAGCACCACGAGGCCCCGAACGCGAGCGCGAGCCCCGCGTACCTCATCCCACCCTCTCCCGCCTGCGCTGTCATGACCGGTCAGCAGGACAGTCACATGTCCGGCATCCCGCGCGCAACGGAATAAACCCCCTCACCGGGCGGCCGGCGGCGCCGGCAGCAGCGTCTGGACCAGGCCGGGCCGGGTGCCCGTCACGGAGGTCAGCGGGCCGGGCGCGCGGCCTCGGCGTAGCGGCCGGCCAGCTGGGCGAAGGCGGCCCTGAGCTCGGGCGGGCCGACGACCTCGATGTCGGCGTCGAACCTGCCGACGGTGGCGGCCAGGCCGGTCCACGACCACGAGCCCAGCACGAGCCGGCAACGGCCGGGTCCGAGCTCCTCGACCACCCCGTCGCGGACGAAGGGGGACACGGCGGCGGCGGGCAGGGCGAGGATCACCTCGCCGCGGCAGGGCCACTCGCCGGAGCCGTCGGAGCCGAGGAACCTGCCGGCCACGAAGGCGGCCACCGTGCCTCCTGGCAGCTCGCGCGGGGTGAAGCGGGGCCCGGTCGGGGTGCGCGGGGCGATGCGGTCGGCGCGGAAGGTGCGCCAGTCCTCGCGGTCGAGGTCCCAGGCGACGAGGTACCAGCGCCCGCCCCAGGTGACGAGGTGGTGGGGCTCCACCCGGCGCGGCGGGGCCTCCTGCGAGCCGTCGTAGTCGAGGCGCAGCACCTCGCGGGCGTGGACGGCGGCGCTGAGC
The DNA here is from genome assembly GCF_040656115.1 of Nonomuraea sp. NPDC050202. Lineage (NCBI taxonomy): Bacteria > Bacillati > Actinomycetota > Actinomycetes > Streptosporangiales > Streptosporangiaceae > Nonomuraea > Nonomuraea sp. NPDC050202. The sequence goes on from NZ_JBFALF010000035.1 coordinate 36,068, forward strand.
GCCACGAGCACGCCGCTGCCCACCTGCGGCCCGGGCCGGAGCGCGGGCCGCTCGACGGTGGTGACCCGCAGGGTGTCGATGCGGTGGCGCAGCCGGGCGGGCATCACCTGGCGGACGGTGCTCAGCGCGCGGGCCGCGGCCTCCTCGATGCCGGCGCCGCTGGTGGTGGCGACCTGCAGCGCGATGGCCAGGGCGACGGCCTGCTCGTCGTCGAACAGCAACGGCGGCAGCTCCGAGCCGGCGTCCAGCCGGTACCCGCCCTCCGGCCCCTTGAAGGCGACGATGGGGTAGCCGAGCTCGCGCAGCCGGTCGACGTCGCGGCGCACGGTGCGCGGGCTGACGTCCAGCCGGTCGGCGAGCAGCGCCCCCGGCCAGTCGCGGCGCGTCTGGAGCAACGAGAGCAGCGCCAGCAGCCGGGCTGAAGTCTTCGGCATGTTCCCCATTCTGCCCGGAGTAGAGGCCACACCCTGTCCGCTACCCCTGCGACCGTGGTTCTCGCAACGACCTCCTTCGCCATGAACAGGAGCCACATATGTCTGTCACGACCACCACTCATCTGAACTTCAGGGGCGACGCCCGCGCGGCGCTCGAGTTCTACCAGTCCGTGTTCGGCGGGCACGTCGCCGTCGTCACCTACAAGGACGTCGGGAACGTGCAGGACCCCGCCGACGCGGACCGGGTGACGTGGGGCCAGGTGCTCGCCGGGAACGGCTTCCACGTGATGGCCTACGACGTTCCCTCGGGGATGCCGTGGGACCGGGGTGAGAACGCGTTCTTCGTCTCCGTCCGCGGCGAGGATCCGGAGGAGATCACCGCGTACTGGGAGAAGCTCTCCGACGGAGCGACCGTCGCCCAGCCGCTGGGGCCCGCGCAGTGGGCCCCGCTCTACGGGATGCTCACCGACCGCTTCGGGGTCGTCTGGGTCCTGGACGTCGTGAGCGAGTACAACGCCTGAGCCTCCAGCGTGGTGCGGGACCTGCCCGCACCACGCCCCTCCTCCTGCCGAAGGGAACGACCACAGATGAGAACGCGCCCCCTCGGGCGGACCGGGATCCAGGTGAGCCCCTACTGCCTGGGCACGATGATGTTCGGCCGGGTCGGCAACCCCGGCCACGACAACTGCGTCCGCATCGTCCACCGGGCCCTCGACGCCGGGATCAACGTCATCGACACCGCCGACGTCTACTCCTGCGGCGAGGCCGAGGAGATCGTCGGCAAGGCGCTAGGAGCCGACATCGGGCCGCTCGACGTCTCCTACGACCCGCCGGCCATCACCCAGGCGGCGCTGCGCAGGCGGCCGTCCGGCGAGCGTGCCGCGGCGTGAGGCGATGACCGTGCTCAGCACCCGGGCGCTGAACCGCGCGACGCTCGCCCGGCAACTGCTGCTCGACCGCGCGGACCTGCCGGTGTCCGGCGCGGTGGCGCACCTGTGCGGCCTGCAGGCGCAGGAGCCGCAGGAGCCGTTCGTCGGGCTCTGGTCGCGGCTGCGCGCCTTCGACCCGGCGGCGCTCTCGGAGCTGCTGGCCGGGCGCGGTGTGGTGCGTACGCACCTCATGCGGCGCACCGTGCACCTGCTCACCGCCGCCGACGCCCTGGCTTGGCGGGCCCGCCACGACGCCATGCTGCGCCAGCGCGTCCTCGGCACCTACCGGCGCGAGCTGGCCGGGGTGGACCTCGACGAGCTCGCGGCGGCGGGCCGGGCGGTGGTGGCCGACGGCGAGCCGCGCTCGATGAGCGAGCTCGCGCGGGCGGTGGCCGCGCGCTGGCCGGAGCCGGGGCCGCGGGCGCTGGGCGAGATGCTGGTCGCCGCGCTCATCCCGATGGCTCAGCTGCCGCCGCGCGGGATGTGGCGGAGGAAGGCGGGGGTGCGCAACGTCCCGCTCTCCTCCTGGCTGGGGCGGGAGATCGACCCGCCGTCCGCGGACGGCTCCGATCCGGTGGGGCAGGCGCTGGTGCGGCGGTATCTCGCCGCGTTCGGCCCGGCCGCCGCGGCCGACCTGCGGGCCTGGTGCGGTCTCGCCGGGCTGCCCGCCGCGGTGGCCGCGGTCCGCGAGGAGCTGGTCGACTTCCGGGACGAGCGGGGCCGGATGCTGCTCGACCTGCCCGACGCGCCGCGCCCCGACCCCGGCGTCCCGGCCCCGGTACGGTTCCTGCCGGCGTTCGACAACGCGATACTCGGCTACCACGACCGCAGCAGGATCATCGACGACGCCCACCGCGGCCTGTCGGTCGCCGGTGCCCGCGTGGTCCTGGTGGACGGCCGGGTCGGCGCGACCTGGACCGTCGAGGACGGTGCCGTGACCGTCGTCCCGCTGCGTCCCCTCTCCCGGGCCGACCGCGAGGCCGTGGCCGAGGAGGGGCGGGCGCTGGCGTCGTTCCTGTCCGACGGCGACAGCGATCGCGTACGGCTCGACCCTCACGTGGGGTCAGGTGACGCAGTGAAGGCATGACCAGGCGAGAGCGCCGTCCGCGACGCCGTCATGGCCGGCTCCGATCGCCGCGACCGGGCGGAGGTTAAACGCCGAGGTCAGCCGGGTAGGCCTGGGCATGTTCGCGGCGTTTACGGGGGGCGCCGAAAGTGGGGGGCACGATGCGAGCGTTCGTGATGAGGGAGATCGGCCAGGTCGGGTTCATGGACAAGCCCGTCCCTCGGCCAGGCCCGCTCGACGCCGTCGTCAAGACCACCGCCGCCCTCATCTGCACCTCCGACTCCCACACCGTCAAGGGCGGCATCGGACCGCGGGAGAACCTCACGCTCGGCCACGAGGGCGTCGGCGTGGTGCACGAGGTGGGCGACGAGGTGAAAACCTTCCGGCCGGGCGACCGGGTCCTGGTGGGCGCCATCACGCCCGACTGGGGCGACCTCGCCTCGCAGAACGGCCACCCGTCGCAGTCCGGCGGGCCGCTCGGCGGGTTCAAGTTCGCCAACTCCAAGGACGGGGTCTTCGCCGAGTACTTCCACGTGAACGAGGCCGACGCCAACCTGGCGAAGATCCCCGACGGCGTCCCCGACGAGATGGCCGTCTACTGCGCCGACATGCTCTCGACCGGCTTCATGGGCGCGGAGAACGGCAACATCCCCATCGGCGGGACGGTGGCCGTGCTCGCCCAGGGACCGGTGGGGCTCATGGCCACCGCCGGCGCCAAGCTGCGCGGCGCCGGCCTGGTCATCGGGGTCGAATCGGTGTCCAGCCGGCAGCGGCTCGCCCGCGAGTACGGCGCCGACGAGATCGTCGACTTCACCAAGGAGGACGTCGTGGAGCGCGTCCTCGACCTGACCCAGGGGCAGGGCGTGGACACCGCCATCGAAGCCCTCGGCGCGGACGCCACCTTCCAGACCGCTATCAAGATCACAAAGCCGGGCGGGACGGTGTCCAACACCGGTTACTACGGGGAAGGCGAGTTCGTGCGCATCCCCCGCATCGAGTGGGGCGTCGGGATGGCCGACAAGACGATCACGACCGGCCTGTGCCCCGGCGGCCGGCTGCGCATGGAGCGGCTGCTGCGCGTCCTGCAGGGAAAGCGGCTCGATCCCACGCCCCTGACCACCCACACGTTCCGCTTCGAGGAGATGGAGCGGGCCTTTGAGGTCTCGGACAAGAAGCTCGAGGACATGGTGAAGGTGCTGATCACCTTCCCGTGACAGTGACGGAGAACGCCGGCCATGCTCGATCCCGATCCGCCCTTCCGTCCGGTCCGCCGGCACGCGGGCTACCTGCCGCTGGAGGACCTGGGCCTCATCGGCGACGGCACGACGGCGGCGCTCGTCGGCCTCGACGGCTCGATCCCGTGGCTGTGCCTGCCCCGCTTCGACAGCGACCCCCTCCTGTGCGGCCTGCTGGACCACGAGCGCGGCGGCCACTTCACGCTGACCGTGGATGACCTGCGCGAGGCCAGGCAGTTCTACGAGCCGGACACCGCGGTGCTGGTCACCGAGCTGCGCGGCCCGGCCGGCCTGGTCCGCATCACCGACGCGCTGGCGCTGCGCCCCGGCGCCGACCTCAGCGACGACGCGGGCGGCGGCCGGTCCGAGCTGGTCCGGTCCGCGACCGTCCTTTCCGGGACCGCGCGCCTGCGGGCCGAGCTGGAGCCGCGCGGCGGCGCGCAGGCCCGGCTCCTCTACAGCGGCCTGGAGGTGGGCGCCTCCCGGCGGCCCGACCTGCGGCTGCATCTGCGTGCCAACCGCCCGCTGGCCGGCCTGCGCAGCGCGTACGACCTTCAGGAGGGCGACCGGCTCGACCTGGTGCTGTCCTGGGGACGCGTGCACCGCCACCACCGGTTCGACCCCGAGGCGATGTTGCGGCAGACCGCCGAGGCCTGGCGGCGCTGGATGCGCAAGTGCAGCTACAGCGGCCCCGAGGAAGCGCTGGTCCGGCGCTCGGTGATCACGCTGAAGCTGTGCGACGACTGGGGCAACGGCTCGCTGGTCGCGGCGCCCACGTCCTCGTTGCCGGCGCCGATCGGCGGGGTGCGCAACTGGGACTACCGCTACACCTGGATCCGCGACGCCGCCTACGCCGTGTTCGCGCTGCGCCGCGTCGGCTTCGAGGAGGAGGCCGACGCCTTCCTCGGCTGGGTTCTCGACGCCTTCGAGCAGAGCCGCCATCCGCGCATCATGTACACCCTGGGCGGTGGCCCCGTACCGGAGGAGATCCACGACGCCGATCTGGAGGGCTATCGGCGCTCGGCCCCGGTGCGATGGGGCAACGGCGCCGCCGACCAGCGCCAGCACGACGTCTACGGCGAGGTGCTGGACTGTGCCGACCAGTGGCTGCTCCCCGGCCGCGAGCTCCAGCCGGCCCTGTGGTCCGGCCTGGCGGAGCTGGCCGAGTCCGCCGCGTACGCCTGGCAGCAGCCCGACCAGGGCATCTGGGAGGTACGCAGCGAAGGCCGGGTCTTCACCTACTCGGCCGGGATGTGCCAGGTGGCCCTGGACCGGGCGGCGGCGATCGGTGAGCGGCTCGGCATGTCCGGGCCGATCGCGACGTGGCGGGCCGCCGCGGAGAAGCTGCGCCGGCTCATCCTGGACCAGGCGTGGGACGAGGGCGCGCGGTGCCTGAGCGAGCACCTCGACGGCGGCGGCTCCCTGGACGCCAGCCTGCTGGCGCTGCCGCTGCGCAAGGTCGTCCCGGCCCGCCATCCGCGCATGGCGGCCACCACCGCCGCCATCGCCGAGCGCCTGTCGGCCGGCGACGGCCTGCTCTACCGCTACCTGCACGATCACTCACCCGACGGCCTGTCAGGCGACGAGGGCGCCTTCGTGCTGTGCAGCTTCTGGCTGGTCGACAACCTGATCCTGCTGGGGCACCTGGATCGGGCCGAGGACCTGTACGCGTCGCTGTGCGCCCGGGCCAGCCCGGTCGGGCTGCTGCCCGAACAGATCGACCCCGCCACGGGCGCCTTCATGGGCAACTTCCCGCAGGCTTTCAGCCACATCGGGATCATCGCCAGCGGCGTCAACCTGGCACGGGCGAGAGCAGGGATCACCGCATGATCGAGGCGGTCAGGACGGGCGTCCGGATCGGGGCCCGGCGATCACCCCGGCCCACCCCCTACGGCTGGTGGTACTCCGACCGTGCTGGACGTTCTCGGCGGTGCTGGCCACCCAGGCCGGAGCGACCGGCGGGCCGCGGGCGATCCCTGGAGCGGGGGATCGGCATCCCTCCGGCGGGGGAGTTCATGAGGCCGTGCCCCCGAGAAGCTGACACTCATGAGCACTCGACCCGCGGCCCACCTGCCGGCCACGTCCGGATCCCCAAGCCGGCTCACCATCTGGGCCGGACGCAGCATGGTCCTGATCGCCGTTCTGCACACGGCCGTTTTCGCCCGCCTCGCCCCTTGGGCGAGCTGGTTCAGCGGAGATCTTCGCAACGATGCCGCGGACGGCCACTCGCTGGCGACGTTCTGGGCGCTGCCCGGTGGATTCGTCGTCACACTGATCCTGCTGGGGCTGCTCGTGGCACGAGCAGGACGGCGGGGACAACCCGTTCCCGCGTATGTCGGCTGGGTGATCCTCGGCTGGGCGGCGCTGGCCGTCAGCCTGATCGGAGCGAGCGGTTTCCTCTTCGCCGCGATTCCGGCTGGACTGCTCATCACGGCGAGCCTCACCGCCGGACGACGCCACCGCGGCCGGGACCGGGTCACGGGCCGGTCAGGCGGCGGCCGGCCGGAGCGCGAAGCAGGTGCCGCCGAGGGGTGAACCTTCGGCGTGGAGGGTCCCTGATGCGCCCGCGACATGTCGCGGGCGATCGTCAGGCCGACGTCACCGGGGCAGCGGAGCGCCGCCACGGTAGCCGAGCATCTGGTCGTACAGGTCGGTCCGCCGATCGCGGTGCAGGTCGTTGAGCTGGTTCCAGATCGGGGCCGTCCGCGCCGCGGTGAGGTCGACGTCGGCGTAGATGATGGTGTCCTCGTCCGGGCCGGCGATGCGATCGATGGGCCAGCCGTTCGTGCCCGCGATGAGGGAGTTGCCCATGAATCCGGCGCCGCGCTCCTGGCCGATCCGGTCCGCGGTGGCGATGAACACGTTGTTCGCGTGCGCCGCCGTGATCGTCAGGTAGGCGGCCATGCAGACGCCGCTCTGGTCGTACAGCGGCGGCGGGGTCCAGACCCAGCCGGTGGGGACGCAGATGATGTCCGCGCCGAGCTGCGCCACGATGCGGGCCGTCTCGGGGAACCAGATGTCCCAGCACACCAGCAGCCCGATCCGCCCGATGCGGGTGTCGAACACCGAGTATCCCTCGTCACCGGGCGTGAACCACAGCTTCTCGGTGTTCCACAGGTGTGTCTTGCGGTAGCGACCGATGTACCCCTCGGGGCCGACGAGGACCGCGGTGTCGAACAACCTGTCGCGGTCCTGCTCGGCGACGCAGGCCACGATGTACACGTTGCGCTCGGCCGCGAACCGCGCGAACCGCTGCACTGTGGGGCCGTCCGGTACCGCCTCGGCGTGCGCGAAGGCTTCCTCGCGGGTCTCGAAGACGTAGCCCGTGGTGGCCAGTTCGGGCAGGACGATGAGGCCGGCGCCGGCCTCCGCCGCGGCCGTCAGCCGCTGCTCCACCGCCACCGCGTTGGCCTTCAGGTTCTCGACGCCCACGCGGGGCTCGAACTGCACCACCGCAACCCGGACCGGGCTGACCCTGGTGTCCTTGCCGGTGTCCTGTCGTTCCGTCATGACCTCTCCTCGGGCCGCACTTTTCGTCCAGCGGTTTCATTTTGAAACCATTCATGGCGACCCTAGAGGAAGCTGGTTTAAACTTGCAACCACTCGCGTGAGCTGTCTCCAGGCAGCCGGACGGACAGGGGTGGCATGCAGGGACGGGGTGTCAGTCATCGGCAGGCGGAATGTCCTGTCGCCAGGACGGTGGACGTGATCGGGGATCGATGGTCCCTGCTCATCGTCCGGGACGTCTTCGACGGGATCCGCCGATTCAGCGAGCTGCAGCGGAACCTGGGGCTGGCCAAGAACATCCTGGCGTCCCGCCTCCGTGAGCTCGTGGCCCAGGGCATCCTGGAGATGGTCCCGGCGACCGACGGGTCCGCCTACCAGGAGTATGCGCTCACCGCGAAGGGCCGCGAGCTGTTCGCCGTGATCGTGGCCCTCAGGAAATGGGGAGAGGCGCACCTCTTCGAGGAGGACGAGCCCCGCTCGGCGCTGGTCGACATCGAGAACGAGCTTCCCGTCCGGCTCCAGGTCACGGACGCCACGGGCCGTCCGATCAGTTCCGGCGAGGCGTTCGTGCGCAAGGTGTCCTGAACGCCACCGGCGGGCGACACGGCCTCGGCGCGACGGAACGCCTGACCCCCGGCCGCTGGGCGGGTTCACCGGATGGCGGCGGCGACCTCAGCGGGATGGGTGAGCTGCGGATAGTGCCCCGCCCCCTTGATCGTGGTCACGGGCCGGTCCACCGCCGCGGTCAGCGGATCGGCCGACCCCGTGACGATCTCCACGGGCACGCTCACCCGGGCCAGGAGCTGCCGCAGCTCGTCACGGGCGGCATGCGCGGCCCGCAGCGCCGCCACCACCCGGCGGGCCTGGCCGGGGCGAGCCAGGCCGGCCGCGGCGGCGGTGACGGCCGGCCCTTCGGGCACGCCCAGGGTGGCGGCCAGGCGGGAGGCGGACATCCGCCGCAGCAGGAGCGCCGCGGGCGGCGTACGCGTCAGCCAGGGCGACGGCGCCTGCAGGAAGGCCGGAGCGACCAGCACCAGCCGCGAGACCCGCTCCGGGTGCGCCGCCGCGTAGCGCAGGGCCGGGACGCAGGCCAGCGAGTGCGCCACGATCTCCGGCCTGGTCCCCGCCAGGAGCTCGGCGAGCCATTCCGCGACGGGCCCGCGGGCCCGACCCGACCTGCCCAGCCCGGGCAGATCGGCCGCCAGCACGGGCCCGTCGAGCCGGTCGGCGACCTCCTGCCACGAGCCGGAGTCCAGCGGCAGCCCGTGCAGCAGCACGTGAGCCGGCCGTTCGCGCTCGCCGCTGATCCAGGTGGCGGTGCCCGCCACCTGCTGGTAGCCGTACGGGCCGCGCGGCGTCCCCGCGGCGCCGAAGCGGGCCGCCACCAGATCGTCGGCCCATGCCCTGAGTGCCGCCTCGACCGGCGGCATGCGCAGCCCCGCCCGTTCGGCGAAGGCCCGGGCGGACGCGGTGTCGTACCGGTCGGTGGACAGGAACGACAACGTCTCGGGATCGGCCCTGGTCAGGGCGCGGGGGAGGATCCGCAGCAACCCGACCGGGATCGCACGCCGGGGCGCCCGCACCCCCATGTGCGCGGCGAGCAGCCCGATGAGTTCCGGCAGGACGGGCGTGCGGTCGTCCAGGATCCAGTACGCCTCATCCCGGCCCCGGTCGTGCTCCGGCAGGCCGGCCAGGAAGGCCGCGAGATAGGCGGCGTCCACCACCGGCACGAACACCTCGCGGCCACCGGGCAGGACGGGCAGCCGCCCGTGCCAAAGGTCGGACACCAGGGACGCCAGGCCGACGAACTGGCCGGGGCCGATCACGCTGGCGGGGTTGGCGATGCTCAGCGGGACACCCCGCTCCCGGGCACGCGCCCGCACGGCCGCGTCCGCCTCCACCTTGGACGCCTCGTACGCCCCCAACCGGCCGTAGTCGGGCGGCCCCTCCACCCCGCCCACCCGGTAACCGCTGACGTGCACCACGCGGCGGAGCCCGGCCCGGGTCGCGGCCCAGTCGAGCACGTGCACCGCTCCGGTGACGTTCGTGGCGCGCGCCTGCTCGGCCGTGAGCCCGAACGCGTACCGGCCGGCGCAGTTGTAGACGTCGCGGACCGCCGTCAGATCGCCCGGCGGCAGGCCGAGATCGGGCCGGGTGATGTCGGCCCGGACGACGGCCAGCCCGTCCAGCGGAACGCCGCGGTCCGTCAGCCAGGCGGTGAGGCCGTCACCGCTGCCCCGGGCCGCCGCGGCGACGGTGTGACCGCGGCGCAGGAGCTCCGCGACCAGGAAGCGCCCGATGAGGCCGGACGCGCCGAAGACGAGTGAATCGGGTTGCATGAGTCTCCCTATAGACCGATCTACATATTTTTAGGGCATGCGGAGACGGGGCCCCGCCCGGCCCTCAGCCGCCGAGCAGGGCCGCGACGCTCCTGGCCGCCCGGTCGAGCGGATCCCGGCTCCGCCGCGCCCGCGCCAGCAGCAGCGCCCCCTCGACCAGGGCCAGCACGCTCGTGGCGACGTCGTCGGCATCGGGGTGCCCGTCGGCGATCAGCCGCTCCCGCAGCGCGCCCTCCCACGCGTCGTACACCTCGGCGCAGACCTGCTGCAGCGCGTCGTTGCCCGCCGCCATCTCCAGCGCGACGGTCGCCACCGGGCAGCCCTTGCGCCACGCCGAGCCCTCCAGCCGGTCACCGAGCAGCTTGATCACCCCGGTCACCAGGGCGGTCGCGTCCGGCGCCGCGTCGGCGAGGTCGCGCATCGCCTGGCCGAGCTCCAGGCCCGCCCGCCGCAGCGCCTCGGCGACCAGTTGATCCTTGCCGCCGGGGAAGTGAAAGTAGAGGGAGCCCCGGGGCATCCCGCTGGCCGCGATCACCTGGTTGAGCCCGGCGCCGAAGTATCCGCCGGCCTCGATCAGGTCCTGTGTGGCGTCGAGCAGCCGCCCGCGCGTCTCGTCCCCCTTGCGCCCCATGCTGGCAAAAATAGACCGATCTACCTATTACCGCAACCGGGCGGGGCGTTCACGCCGCCGGGCGGCGGGCAGGAGATCGGCCGGTCGAAGGAGAGGATCACCATGCCGGAAGGAATCCCCCCGATCAGCTTCACCACCCCCTCGCCCCGCGGATATCTGTACGCCTGCGCGAGCGTCGATCCGCCCGGCCGTGCCCCCTTCGTCCGCAGGAGCGCGCGCCGCGAGCAGGTGCTCGCCCAGTGGCGGGCACTGGCGCAGAACCTGACCGAGCTGGACGAGGTGGCCTGCGCCACCGTCTTCGAGGCCGTGCTCATCCCGCCGATCGAGGGCGGCCCGCGCCACGACGTGCTCATGCTCGTCCAGACCACCTCCCCGGCGGAGCTCGCGGCCGTGCCGGTCGAGAAGCTGCGGGCCGACCTGGTCATGCCGGCCCGCAACACCAGGCGCATCGGCGACACCGACGCGACGGCGCAGGGCACGTTCCTGTTCAACCACTTCACCGCACCGGACCCGGAGGCGGGCGTGGCGGCCTGGGAAGGGCTGGCGGCCTGGTCGCCATGCCGATCCTCTGCCGCCCCGCCTGACGCCTCACCTGAGGGCCCGTTTGACGCCTCACCTGAGGCCTCGTTGCCGCCTCACTGCTGGTTCGCCGGCGCGAGCCACTGGCGGGCGAGGTCGCGTACGGCCTCCAACCAGCTCTGCCGCTCCTCGCCGACGGCGATCGCATCCGCGGCGCCGTGCAGCACCGTGAACAGGATCGTGGCCGCGATGTGCGGATCGACCGGGCGGAACGCGCCGTCGGCCATGCCCCGTCGCAACGCCGCGGCGATCGCGTCGACGACGTCGAGCCGCCCCCCGTCCGTGAGCTCGGGCGCGGAGTGGAAGACGGCGGCGTGCAGCCCGCCCGGCCGGGAGATGTCCTCGATGGCCGCGGCGCACTCGGTGTCGAGGGTGGCCCACCAGTCGATCGGCTCGGTGGACTCGGCGAGCCGGTGGAAGCGGGTCACGTAGTCGCGCAGCACGTGGTCACGCACCGCGGCGAGCATGTCCTCCCAGGAGGAGAAGTAGACGTAGAAGGTGCCCTTGGCGGCGTCGGCCTCGGCGGTGACGGCCTGGACCCAGTTGGTCACCTCCTGGCCGGAGCGCAGGAGCCGGATGGCGGCGTCGATGAGTTCGCCGCGCCTGGCCTCGGGAGAGAGGCGACGGCGGCTCCTGGAGGTGACCACCGGACCAGGCTAGCGACCGCGCGTGCCGTGCCCAACCAGGAGCTCGCTGACGCCGCGGAGGTTGATGTGCTCCCGGTACGGCGGCGGGTCGGCGACGAGCCGAGGTTCCTGGACGCGCCGGGCGAACGCGGCCAGCGCCACCCGCCCTTCGAGCCTGGCCAGCGGCGCGCCGAGGCAGAAGTGCGCGCCCGCGCTGAAGCCCAGATGCCGCACCTGCCCGCGTCCCGGGTCGAACCGGTCCGGGTCCGGGTTCGCCTCCGGGTCCCGGTGGGCCGCGGCCAGCAGGAGGATGATCAGGCCGCCCGCGGGCACCTTCGCGGTCCCGACCCGCAGGTCCTCGCGCGCGACCCGGGCGGTGAGCTGGACGGGAGGGTCGTAGCGCAGGACCTCCTCGACGACCGCGGGCGCCCTGCCGGGGTCGGCCCGCAGGGCGGCGAGGTGGCCGGGGTGGCGCAGCAGGGCGAGCACGCCGTTGGCGATCAGGTTGACCGTCGTCTCGTGCCCCGCCACCAGCAGCAGCACGATCGTGGAGACCAGCTCGTCATGGCTGAGCACGTCGCCGCCGTCCTCGGCGGCGAGTAACTCGGAGATCAGGTCGTCGCGGCGCGGGCTCCCGCGCCGGTCGGCGACGAGCTCGTTGATGTACCGGTGCATTCCCAGCGTGCCGCCGGCCCACTGTTCCTCGTCGTCGTCCGGGCCGGAGAAGCCGTCGAGCTGCCGGGTGAGCTGGGCTGACCAGTCACGGAACAGCCGCTCGTCCGCCGCGGGGACGCCGAGCAGGTGGCAGATGACCGTCACGGGCAGCGAGTAGGCGAGCCCGGACACCACGTCGAACGGGTCCCGCTCGCACGCCCGGTCGAGCAGGTCGTCGACCAGCCGCGCCACGTAGGGCTCCATGCGGGCGATCGTGCGGGCGGTGAACGCGCTGCTGACCAGGCGCCGCAGCCGGGTGTGGTCCGGCGGGTCCATGGACAGGAACCACGGCTGCCGCACGGAGGACGGCGCGTCAGCGGGATACGGGTCGGCTTCCCGGCCGGCGTCGAAGTGACGCCAGCGCTCGGCGCTGAGCCGCGGGTCGCGCAGCAGCGTCTCGCAGTCGCGGTAACCCGTCACCACCAGCGCGGAGATCTCGTCGATCCAGACCGGGCCGAGGGCTCGGAAGCCGGCGTAGACCGGGTACGGGTCGGCTCTCGACGCGGGATCGAGCAGCTTGCCGACCAGGTCGAGGCCGGACGTCTCGCTGTCCGTCGCCAGGGACATGTGCACTCCTTGGGAGAGTTATTGACCTGAGGTCAGTATTGATGACCTCAGGTCAATACGTCAACGGGCCAGGACTGGTAGAATCGGGGGCATCGCCTAGCCTTCTCGGCCGGATCCTCATCCGCCCCGGGGAGGCTTTTTTCATGCCCGGATCCGGTCTCGCCCGGATGGCCGTGGCACTTTCCCACCCCACCCACACCGGCCACTGCCGTGAGGATCGATCATGACTGCACGTACGAACACCGCGGCCTCCGCGGGCACCTGGAAGCTGGGCGACCTGACCGTCAACCGGATCGGGTTCGGCGCCATGAGGCTGACCGGACGCGCCGCCTTCACCGCCGGCGCCGGCGCCGACCGCGAACGCTCGATCAGCGTCCTGCGTCGCGCGGTGGAGCTCGGGGTCAACCACATCGACACAGCCGCGTACTACTTCTCGCCACGCCTGTCGGCCAACGAGCTGATCAACCGGGCCCTGGCGCCGTACCCCGACGACCTCGTCATCGCCACCAAGGTCTGGCCGGCCAGGAACCCGTCGGGGGAGTGGTGGTGGGCCGAACCCGAGCAGCTCCGCGGCCAGGTGGAGGAGAACCTGCGCCAGCTCGGCCGCGACCATCTCGACGTCGTGAACCTGCGCGTCCCGCCCAGCGGGAAGGCAGGCTCGATCGCCGACCACTTCGGCGCGCTGGCCGACCTGCGCGACGCCGGGCTCCTCCGCCACCTGGGGGTCTCCAACGTCACGCCGGCCCAGCTCGCCGAGGCCCGGGCCATCGCGCCGGTGGTGTGCGTGCAGAACCCCTTCGGCGTCGGCTCGACGGCCGGCCAGCGAGAGCTGCTGCGGAGCTGCGGCGAGCAGGGCATCGCCTTCGTGCCGTTCTTCGCGATTGCCGGCGCGGGGCGCGAGGCCGGTCTCGCGGGTGACGGCGAGCACGAGAGCGTCCTCGCCGTCGCCCGCGCCCACGGGGCCACGCCCGCCCAGGTCCGGCTGGCCTGGACGTTGCGGCAGGGGCCGCACGTGCTGGCCATCCCGGGCACCGGCGACCCCGGCCACCTCGCGGAGAACGTGGCCGCGGGCACGCTGACGCTGTCCGACGACGAGCTGTACCGCCTCCAGTCCCTCGGCTGACCGCCCCCGCACGTCCACACCACTCGAAGGCGCGCCCCGTCGTGCGGCCCCAGCACTCTGCCACGCGGCGTGTCCCCCGGCGGCCGGCCGCGCCGCCACCGGCCACCAGGGGACGACGGCGCACGAACGCTGGCCGGGCGCCGTGCGCCCATGCCACCACGCCACACGAGAGCACGGGCCGCCGTACGGCGGGAGCGGCGGCGCGGACACCTGCCGTGGGGCCTATGGCCCCACGGACGCTGTGCGCGAAGGTGCCGGGTGGCGGCGGGTGCTGCCGTGCCGCAGGCCGCGCGCCTACCCCTGGGGAGTGTCGCCGAGCGACTCGAGCAGGCCGCGCAGCAGGCCCGCGAGCTGGTCGCGTTCCCGCGGGCCCAGCTCCGCCAGCAGGCGGGCCTCGTTCTCCACGTGCGGGCCGACGAGCTCGTCGATCTTGGCCAGCCCCTGCGCCGTCAGCCGGACGCGGATCGAGCGCCGGTCCTCCTCGTCCGGCAACCGTTCGACCAGACCCTTGGCCGCGAGCCTGTCGATCCGGTTGGTGATCGCCCCGGAGGTCACCATGGCGGCCCGGTTGAGGGTCCCGGCCGTCAGCTCGTACGGGGAGCCGGACCGGCGCAGGGTGGCCAGCACGTCGAACTCCCACCGCTCCAGCCCGTGTGCGGCGAAGAACTCCCTCAGCTCGCGATCCAGCACCCGCGACAGCCTGCTCACCCGCCCGATGATCCCCATGGGCCAGACGTCCACGTCGGGCCGCTCGCGCTGCCACTGGCTCAGGATCAGGTCCACCACATCAGCCAACGGGGCCTCCCTCCGCCTGCTCGGCGACCTGCCATGCCGCCCACCAGGCCTCTCTCAACGCTAACTATCTCAACGTTCATTTATTTGACGTTGAGCTTCCATTCATGGTGTTATCTCAACGTTGAGATTATCAACGCGGAGGGACTGGGATCGCCGTCCCGCGCGTCCCCGGCCGTCCTCCGCCTGAACGATCAGAGGAAATCAGTGGCCACACACCATGGACACCCGCACTCGGCCCTGAGGGCATGGCTGGGTGTCGCCGCCATCACAGCCAGTTTGTTCGTCTTTCTCACGACCGAGCTCATGCCGGTCGGCCTGCTCACTCCCGTCAGCGCCAGCCTGCACATCTCGGTGGGCGTCGCCGGGCTGATGGTCACCCTGTACGGCGTTTCAGCCGGGCTGGGGGTGCCCTTCATCGTGGCCTGGACCAGGCGCGTCAACCGCCGTGTGCTCCTGTCGACGCTCCTGGCCATCCTGACCGTGGGAAACTGTGTCACCGCCGTCGCGCCCAGCTATCCATGGGTCCTGACGACCCGGCTGGTCATGGGATTCGCCAGCGGCGTGTTCTGGGCCATCGGCGTGAGCATGGCGATGCGCCTGGTCCCCGAGCGTCAGGCCAGCAGGGCGGCCGCGGTCGTGATGTCGGGCATCTCGATCGCTGCCGTCGTCGGCATCCCGCTGGGAACCGTGCTGGAAAGCCTCACCGACTGGCGGACCACGTTCCTCATCTGGAGCGGCCTCAGCGCACTGGTGTTCCTCGCCGTGGCGATCGTCGTCCCGTCGCTGCCGTCGGCGAACGCGGTCCCGGTCAGGGAAGTCTTCGCGCTCCCGTTCAGGAACGTGCCGCTGCGCCTGGTGCTCGGCACGGTCGTGCTCTTCGTGCTCGGCCACTTCGGGGCGTACACCTTCGTACGGCCCTTCCTGGAGGGCAGCACCTCCGCCGCACCCGCCTTCATCACCGTCGTGCTGATGATCTACGGCGTGGGCGGCGCCATCGGGAACTTCGTCGCCGGCTACACGGTGAACAGAAGCCTGCGGGGCAGCTTCATCGTCGGCTGCGCGGGACTCGTGGTGTCGATGCTGTTGCTGCTCACGATCGGCCACGGGCAGGCCGGGTCGATCGTCGCGCTCGTGCTCTGGGGGGTTTCCTTCGGCGTCGTGCAGTTGTGCCAGGTCAACATGACGCAGGCGGCCGCGCCCGACACCTTCGAAGCCGCCATGTCGCTCAACACCATGGCCTACAACACCTCCATCGCGCTCGGAGCGCTCTTCGGCGGGCTGTTCGCCGATCACCTGGGGGTCACGAGTGTGGTCTGGTTCGGCGTGGTGCTGACGGCGGCCTCGCTGCTCCTCACGCTCGGCACCGGCCGGCGGACCTCGCGCGCCGCCTCCGACGAGGAGCTGGTCGCCAGCCGGTGAGCCCATCCTGGTGGGACGCACATCCCGCCAGGGTCATGGCCATGCGACCATCCGGCTGGGGCGTGCAGCTCGCCATGACCACGGTCACGCGACCATCCGGCTGGGGCGTGCAGCTCGCCATGACCACGGTCACGCGACCATCCGGCTGGGGCGTGCGTCCCGCCACGACCACGGTCACGCGACGGCCCTGCCCGGGCGCACATCCCGCCACGACCACGGTCACGCGACGATCGGCGCGCGACCGTGGCGGGATCTCCGACGCCTGGCGGATGATCCAGGCAGCGGCGGCCGGGAGGATGGCCGACATGGATCCCCAGCTTGAGGCCCGCATCCCGGGCGCCCGAGCCGCGTTCCCCACCCCGGACGCCCGAGTCTCGTCCCCCGCCCCGAGGGCGCGATGATCGCCACCGACCTCGCCCAGACCAGGGAGCGGACCGTTTCCCCCCGGAGCCGGACCACCCAGGGCGGAGCTCCTGCGCCCGTGTGGCTGGAGTGTCGTCGCCGTCGTCATCCTGCGGTCGATCGGCGGCATCGCGGGTCCGGCTCCGCTGCTGGCGGCGGTCGGGCTGCCGCGCACGCTGCTGGCGGCGGGTCGGGCTGGGGCGCACGCTGCTGGAGCCCGGGCCGAACGATCAGCGTCATGTCTGGATGGTCGTGATGAGCGGGTACGGCCGGCCTGCTCGTCCGGCTGCTGTTCACGGGTGCGTCACCCGGGCCGGGCGGCTGCTCGACGATCACGCGCAGACGATAACCGCCGCAGGAAGGACGTCCCGGCATGACTGTCACCCCGATCGACCTCTTCGCATTCCCCCTCCACCTCAGCCGAGGCGGCAGCATCCACGCCGAGAAACGCACGGCGGACTGCGACCAGGACGGCTGGCAGCTGACGGCCCTCCACGCGAAGACCGGCGCCGACGTCCACGCCGACCACTGGGAGGTCCACCCCGAGGCCGAGGAGATCATCTCCTGCCTCATCGGGAAGATCCGCCTCTACCTCCGCCCCGAGCAGCCGGGGCAGCAGGAGGAGGAGATCAGGCTGACGGCCGGAACCGCCGCCATCGTGCCGCGCGGGCGGTGGCACCGCATCGAGCTGGACATCCCCAGCACCATCATGGCCGTCACCCTGCCCCGTGGCAGCCGCCGGGAAAGGCGCACCGAACCTTAGTGGTGCGGCCCGGAAGTCTCTCGGGGGGTTGACGTTTCGGTCGCAGGTGAAGCTGTCGGTGCTCGTGTCGGCGTTCAGGTTGAGTTGTCGGATTCCACCTTCGGCTCCGATCTTGGTGGGGCAGAATGCCTGCCATGACGGCTTGCGCGCGTCGGCCGGCGGGACGAATGATCCGCCCCGTTGGCGGGGTCTCGGGGTGAGGGCGTGAGGTGCCGGCTGGCAGCCTCAACCGCTTGCGCGCTGGTCGCTGCAGCTCTGGCCGCCGTGCAGGTCCTCGCCGCGGATCGCTTCGGCATCAATCAGTGGACGACCGAAGCGGGCCCGTACGGCGAGTACATCGACTGGGACCACGCGGTGACCCGTTCCACGTGGTATCCGGCCGCCTCCACACTGGTCGCCTCCGCGATCACTTACCGCGGGTTCCAGCGTGCGCCGGGGTCGTGGATGTGGCTGCCGCCGGCGGCCTGGCTCGGCTCCTGTCTGATCGCCGCCCCGCTTCTGTACGGCCTGGCATCCGCGGCACCGCAAGACGCCATCAACTCCAGCCCATCCGAGGTGGCCTGGGCGACGATCATCGGCGGAGCCATCGGTGTCGCCGCGGCGATGGCGGCACTCCGGCATCGAGAGGTCGGGGTTGGCCTGGTGGCCTACACACTGTGGATCTCCTTTCTGGAATTCACCAGACCCTGGTGGTGGGATAGCCCGCCGACCTTCGATCCCATGCTCACGGAACGCGTGTTGAGCGGCGGCGCCGGCGAGTACGTGGTGAAGGCGATATTCGTCGAGGCCGGCGGGGTCACCGCCGGGCTGATCGGACCGGTCGTGATCAGCGGCATCGTCGCGGCATGGGCAGCTGCGCAGCAGGGCCGGTGGAAGAGCGGCGCCCTCGCAGGCACGGCTGGTCCTCTCCTGCTCTGCTCCGTCTATTTCACGATCGACCCAGGCCTGAGCGATCAGGAGAGCATTCAGGACACTCTGTGGGGGTATGCCGTCTTTGCGGTGCCGGTCGGGCTGTGCGTCAGCACCATCACCGCCACCGTCGCCGCCCAGATCGTCGCGAAACGGAAGCAGCCGGGTGCTGACCAGCTCCGGCAACCCAGATTCGAGTCGTGAAGAAACATCTGCGTCGTCCCAGTTTCGAGTATCTCGATCCTGGCCTGGCTCTCCGCGGCCGATCACCGGCCTCGCCGGAACGGGTTCATGACGTTGTGCCGTCACCGGCCGGCCTCGCCGGTACGGGCTCACGTTGCTGTGCCGTCCGCCACGATGCGTGGCCGGTGCCTCCTGGTGAGCCTTCGGCTTCCGACCGATCCGCCCGACACCGCGGCCCCGGGGCAGCGCGCCCCCGCAGCCGCGCCTCAGCTGGGTAAGAGGTGGCGGGCCCGCACGGTGTTGAGCGTGGTGGTCGGGCCGGCCTTGCCGCCCTCGCATTCGCCGGCCTTGACGAAACCGTGCTTGTCGTAGATCTGGTCCAGCTCGGCGCTTCCGGCCCAGTGGTCCAGGCCCAGGGCCGGTGCTCCGTGCGCCCTGGCCTGGCGGGCGGCCTCCGCCAGGAGGGCGCGGCCCACGCCCCGCCCGGTCGGGCCCCGGGCGGACATGATGGTGTGGATGAACAGGGCGCCTTCGGGGATCAGCCCCGGCGGGATGCGCGGCGGGGGTGCGGGAGCCAGGGCCAGGAGGCCCACGCAGGGGCCGCCTCGTTCGGCCGTGGTGATGGCGCCCTGCGACGTCCAGCCCGTGAAAAGCTCGGGGAAGCCGGGGAGGCGCGAGAACGGCACGGTGCCCCACTGCTCCGTGCGGCCTCGTGCGACGAGCCAGGTCAGGACCGAGTCCATGAGTGCGAGCAGGGCAGGGATGTCCTGCGTCGTGGCTGGGCGCAGAGTGAGGTGCTGGTCGTCCGACATGCTCGTCTCCCTGGGGAGTAGGATGCTGGCGAGAGAAACTTTAGTTTTCTAAGGATTAGATTGTCAAAGCAGAGCGTGATCGATGCCGTCACCAAGGCCGTGCAGGATCTGCAGGACGCCACCGACGTGCTGGATGAGCGGGCCGCGCGCCGCCTCGCCATCAACCGCACGGACCTGCGCTGTCTGAGCCGGTTGAGCACGCGCGGGCCGCTGACGGCCAGCGAGCTGGCGACCGCAGCCGGGCTCACCGGCGGCGCCATGACCACCGTGATCGACCGGCTCGAGCGGGCGGGGCTGGCCGAGCGGCGCCGCGATGCCGCCGACCGCCGCCGCGTCCTCGTCCACCTGACGGAGCACGCGGAGCGGATGAGCGCCGAGATCTGGGGGCCCGTGCTGACAGATGCACAGGTCGAGCTGGGGAAGTTCAGCCTGGCCGAGCTCGCCGTGATCGAGAGGTTCCTGTCGCTGGCGTTGAAGAACCAGCAGGATCACGCCGAGCGCCTGCGGGGGCCTGTTCCGGAAGCCGGGTGAGGAGTCTCGATCGAGGGGCCGCGTGTGCTCGCGGAGAGGCGTTCCTCGCCGTTGGCGGGCTTCGCCCGAGTGGAGGGCGGGGGCGTGGGCTTCCAGCGGTTCGTGCGGAACGAGGGTGGGCGAGGGCTTCCAGGAAGTCTCGCAGATCGCGGGCTTCCAGAGGCCTGTGCAGATCGCGGTGCACCGGGGACCTGCGCCACGCGGCAGGGCGCGACAGCCATGTCTGTCAGATGTTCCGCTCCGGCGACCTGGCCGCCCTCATCCGGGCTGCCGGCGGGGAGGTCGTGGCGCTCGGCGCCAGCAACTGGGCCTCCCTCGGCGATGCGGACACGCTGGCCGGACTCGAAGGATGCGGACACGCTGGCCGGACTCGAAGGATGCGGACACGCTGGCCGGACTCGAAGCCGATCCGGGCCGTTGGGCCCGCTTCCTGGAGCACGAGATCAACGCATGCCGGGAGCCCGGCGCCGTGGACGGTGGCACCCACATCCTGTTCGCCGCCCGCCACCAGAGCGCCTGAGGTCAGGCGGGCCGGCCAGTGACGGCGAGCGGCCACACGGCGGGGTCGGACGGGCGAGTGCTCGCGGGCACCCACACGGCCGAGCGGGCGGGTGAGTGATGGCGAGCGGCCACACCGCCGGGCAGGCCGACCGGCGGTGGCGGGCGACACACGGCCGAGCGGGCGGGTCAGCGATCGCGGGCGGCCACACGTACCCGGCGAGGCGTTCACGCGGCCTGGCAGAGGCGTTCTTACGGCCTGACGGAGGCGTCCCTTGCGTTCTGGCGGAGGCGTTCCCTTGCGCCCTGGCAGCGGCGCGAGCGCCTGCCGCCCCCTTCGGCGGTCTTCCCCAGCGTGCTCGACGAGCGGCCCGCGCCTGTGCCGCCTCCCGCGGCCCTGCGGGAGACGGCACAGGCCGCATCACGCGACGGCGGTCCCCTCCAGCTCGACCATCAGGTCAGGGATCGCCAGCCGTGTCACCCCGAGCATCGTGGTGGACGGCGCCACCCCGGCCGCGCCCAACCGCGACGCCAGCACGCCGTAGTGCTCGAAGAGCCGATCGACGTCGGTGGTGTACACGTTGAGCCGGACCAGGTTCGCCAGGGACATTCCGGCCTCGCCGAGCACGGCCTCCAGGTTGTCGAGGCTCAGCGCCAGCTGCGCCGCCATGTCATCGGCATGCTGGGGCTTGCCGTCGCCGCTCATCGCGGTCTGCCCGGACAAGTACAGGGTCCGGGTGTGCCCGGAGACGATCTCACCCTGGTTGTACCCGAGCTCCACCGACCACGCCCACGGGTTGACCGCCGTTCGCTCCATCGCCACATCAGCTCCATTCGATTTCGTCGACTTCACGCAGGGCCGCCGGCCCGGTGGCCGCCGCCTTTCGTGACGTCGAAGAGCCTCCCAGCGAATCACGACATCCTTTGTCGTGTATTTCGGTAATGTCCTCGCATGCGCGCTGACCGGCTGGTTTCCCTGGTGTTGCTGCTGCGGCAGCACGGCCGGATGTCCGCGACCGCGCTGGCCCGCGAGCTGGAGGTGTCCACCCGCACCGTGCTGCGCGACATCGAGGCGCTGTCCGCGGCCGGCGTCCCGGTCTACGCCGAACGCGGCCGGCACGGCGGGTTCGCGTTGTTGCCCGGTTTCCGCACCGAGCTCACCGGGCTGAACCACGACGAGGCCCTCGCCCTGCTGGTCGCCGGCTCGCGGCGCGGCGCGCAGGCGTTCGGCCTCGGCTCGGCGCTGGCTTCGGCGATGCTCAAGGTGGTCGACGCGCTGCCCGAGAGCTACCGGCACACCGCGGCCGGCGCGGCCGAGCGCTTGCTCATCGACCCGGAGACCGACCTCCTCTCGCGCCGCCTGGTCGACGAGGAGGTGCCCGACGTCATCGTGGCCACGGTCCTGCGCGCGGTGTTCACCGGGCGCAGGCTGCGCATCCACTACGCGGCTGTGGGCCAGAGCCCGCAGTGGCGCACGGTGGACCCGATCGGCCTGGTCACCGTGCGCGACAGGGGCTACTTGCTGGCCACGCGGTCCGGCGCGGACCGCACCTACCGGCTGTCCCGGGTCCTGGCCGCCGAGGAACTCGCCGAACCCGCGCAGCGCCCGGACCGGGTTGATCTGGACCGGGCCTGGCAGGAACGCAGCACGCGGTTCCGGACCGGCGGTGACCAGGTCGCCGTGCGGGTCCGGCTGAACCCGGCGCGGCGGGAGGACCTGGTGGGCACCGCGCTGGCCGTCCTGGCCGAAGAAACCGACCCGGACGGCTGGCTGCGGCTGGAGGTGACCTTCCAGGACTCCCGGCACGCCGAGTGGGCGCTGTGGCAGCTCAGCACGAACGCCGAAGCCCTGTCCCCGCAGTGGTTGCGCGACTCCCTGCGCAACCGCGCAGCCGCGATCGCCACCCGCTACGCAGCGCCGTCCTGACCCGCGTCCCCGGCCTGCGACCGTCCTGACCTGCGACCGTCCTGACCTGCGACCGTCCTGACCTGCGACCGTCCTGACCTGCGGCCGTCCTGACCTGCGGCCGTCAGCATGACCGGCGCCGCGCACGCCGCCGTCCTCAGGATTCCACGTGCTCTTTGGCGCCGGGCCTGGACGCGATGCCAGGATACGTTCCCGCCTGTCCTTCTGCCACAACGACACCATGGAAGATCAATTCAGCAGCGGGACGAGCTGCTCCTCCTCGTAGTCCAGATGGGCCTCCAGCTCCCGGGTGAGCCGCTCAACCTCCGCGAGCAGCTCGGCCGGTTCGACGTCCTCGGCACGCAGCAGCGCCTGCAGCTCCCCGAGCAGCCGCGCGACGACCGCGTGCTCGTCCCGCAGCCGCGCCATCACCGGCGCCAGCTCCGGATACCGATCCTCCAGCGCGGGGAACATGTACTCGTCCTCGCGCGAGTGGTGCACGTGCAGCCCCTGGCACATGGTCAGGCAGTTGACCCGGAGCTGGGCGGCCAGGCGCGGCCCGGAGGCGGCCACCTCCCGGCGGATCAGGGCCAGCTCGCGGCGGAAGTTGTCGTGCATGGAGATCAGCGCGTCGCCCATCCGGCCGGCGGGCGGTCCGAAGTCGGTCGGCACCAGCGCCACCACGGGCAGCGTCCGCCCGGACCTGTCCTCGTACGCGCCCCAGCCCGGGTCCAGCTCGACGGCGCGGGCGAACATGCGGTCACGCTCCTCGCCGTCGAGCACCACCGCCTTGGCCGTGTACGTGAACAGGCCGGTCTCCACCGTGACCTGCGGATCGGCCCGCAGGTTGTGGTACCAGGCCGGGTGCTTGGGCGAGCCGCCGGCGGAGGCGATGACGAGGAGGCGTTCGCCGTCGGGCAGGTAGCCGAGCGGCGTGGTGTGCGGGGCGCCCGATCTGGCGCCGGTGGTGGTCAGCAGGAGCAGCCTGGCTCCTTCGAAGGGGCCGCCGACCTGGCCCTTGTTCGCGCGGAACTCGTCGATGATCTGCTGGTTGAAGTCCATGGGCATGCTTTTTCTGGCTCCTGGCGGGTGAGATGTCGAAAAGGACGGAAAACCCGCGCGGGCATGCCGACACGCAGCGGGCTTCTACGACACCGCCGAGGGCATGGGATGACGCGCGGGCGCAGTGCGCTCAGGCACGACCGACAGTGTGAGTGGTCACGGCGTCATCCCCTTTGATTCGGCGCCTCCATGCCTCGACCGTCCTCCCGGCCGGCGACACGCGACGCGACGGTTATTACGCACACATCCCGGCAGAACTGTCAAGCCGTACGGATCTCCGCAGCGGAAGCACCCTTGGAGACGCAGGCGAGAGTCGAACTCGCACGGGCCGGTTTTGCAGACCGGCCTCCGCACCGGCGAACTGCGCCGCGATGGACCAGGCAGGGGAGTGCGCGAGGACGGAGTCGAACCGCCACAGCCGAAGCGTCCGGTTTACAGCCGGGTGGGCTCCCCACGTGCCCAGCTCGCGCAGAAGGGGAAATCAGTGGCCCCAGCAGGATTCGAACCTGCGACGGACCCGGCTTCGTAGGCCGGCGCTCTGTCCCATTGAGCTATGGGGCCGTACCCCGTACCGGATTCGAACCGGCGATCTCCCGGGTGAAAGCCGGGTGTCCTGACCACTGGACGAACGGGGCCTGGTACGTCCGGCGGGATTCGAACCCGCACCGTCCGGCTCCTAAGGCCGGTGCCTCTCCCCTTGGGCTACGGACGCGTGCAGAGCCGCAGCGGGGACTCGAACCCCGTCCTGCTGGGTGGAAGCCAGCTGCCTTACCAGTTCGGCCTCTGCGGCGTGGTGGACCGACGGGATCTCGAAACCCGAACTCCTGCTTGCAAGGCAGGTGTGATGCCTTTTCACCATCAGCCCATGGTGCTCCGCTGTGGAGTTGTCAAAATGCGCGGCCCGTATTCCGGGCAGGGGGAAAAGAAAAGGCCGCCTGGTGGTCACCTGGCGGCCTCCGGAATACTCCTCTTCGGGGTTTATCCAGAAGCCGTCCCGAGCAGGGCGCAGCCGAGCGCCGCAGGTCGGCGATAGCAACACCGTTCCTGCCCGAGTGCGGCGGCTGCGAGGAGCATGACTGGCCTTTCCTTGTCTGATCGGCGGAGGGGGGCGGATCGGCGCCGCCCCGTGTTCCGTTGTCTTTGACATTAATGGCGGGCCCGGCGGCCGTGCCACTTATTTATGTGACGTGTGAGCGCGCGGAAAGGTTTCATCCCGGCGCCAGCCGGCTGAGCCGTTCCCAGGCACGGTATTGCTCGGCGCGGGCCTGCTCCATGTGCAGCACGATGTCGTAGGAGGCGCTGCCGACGATCAGCCGCACCGGCGGCTCCGGCAGGTCGACCAGCTCCATGATGACGGGCGCGGCGGTGCTCGGGTCGGGGCCGGCGTCGTCGCCCCACATCTCGGCCAGCTTGGCGCGCAGTTCCGCGTAGCCGGGGTCGGGTTCGGTCGCGGTGGTGCCCACCGTGAACAGGCCGGTGTCGTAGCCGCCCATCTGGAGGATGGTGACCTTGACGCCGAACGGCTCGACCTCCATGGCCAGCGCCTCGCTCACGGAGTCGAGCGCCGCCTTGCTCGCCGCGTACATGCCGGTTGAGGCGAATCCGCCGCCCGCGCCCATCGAGGTGACCTGGAGGATGTGGCCTGAGCCCTGGGCCCGCAGGTGCGGCACGACGGCCTGGGTGACCCAGACGGCGCCGAAGAAGTTCACGTCGAAATGGGCTCTGAGCTGCTCCTCCGTGGCCTCCTCCAGCATGCCGAAAAGCATGCCGCCGGCGTTGTTGAGCACGATGTCGAGCCTGCCGAACGCGGCCACGGCCCGGTCCACGCCCTCGAACACGGCCGCGCGGTCGGACACGTCGAGCGGCAGCCGTACGAGAGTGCCGGGGTGTTCGCGGGCCAGTTCCGCCAGCGGCTCCACGTTCCGCGCCGCCGCGACGACCCGGTCGCCGGCGGCCAGCGCCGCTTCCGTGAACGCCCGTCCGAGGCCGCGCGACGCACCGGTGATGAACCACACTCGGGTCAAGATTCTCTCCTCAGTGAACAGGTGCGAGACGATACGAACCGTCTCGCTGAATGCCTCTACTGTGAGGCGTGCGTCCCGTCGTGTCAAGACGGACCGTCTCGTCTCGTCAAGCTGCTATGCTGCCTCGCATGCCGAAGCACCCCGACCCCTCCCGCCGCAGCGAGCGTTCTCGCCAGGCCATCCTCGCCGCCGCCCGCGAGCTGGTCTCCGAGGTGGGTTACGCCAAGGTCTCCATCGAGGCCATCGCCGCCCGGGCCGGCGTGGGCAAGCAGACGATCTACCGCTGGTGGCGGTCCAAGGGGGCGGTGGTCTTCGACGCGTTCCTGGCGCTCAGCGAGGCGGAAGAGGGCGGTATGGCGCTGCCCGACACCGGCGACATCGAGGCCGACCTGAAGCTCGTGATGCGGGCCACGGCGGCGGAGTTCGCCGATCCGGCGTTCGAGGGGCCGATCAGGGCGCTCAACACGGAGATCATCAACGACCCCGACCTCGCCGCGCAGTACCGCGAACGGCTGGCCGCGCCGGTGGACGAGGCCAAGAAGGCGCGCCTTCGCAGCGCGCAGCGGGCCGGCCAGATCGCCGCCGACGCCGACCTCGACCTGGCCCTGGAGCTGCTGTACGCGCCCCTGTTCCAGCGCTGGCTGCACCGCTCGGGCCCGCTGACCCCCGAGTACGCCGACGCTCTGGTGGATCTGTTCCTCAAGGCCGTGCGCCCGACTTGACGTTGACGCCACGTCAACGTCTTAACTGGAGGCATGCGGATCGGAGAGCTGGCCGCGTTGCTCGGGGTGTCCACCCGGACGGTGCGCTACTACCACCACCAGGGCGTGCTGCCGGAGCCGCCGCGCCTGGCCAACGGCTACCGCGAGTACGGCATGCGCGACGCCGTCGCCCTGGCCCGCGTCCGCCGCCTGGTCGAGCTGGGGCTGAGCCTGGACGAGGCCCGCGACGTCATCGCGGAAGACCGTTCCAGGGAGCTGCCCGAGATCCTCGCCGAGATCGATGCCGACCTCGCGGCGCAGGAGCGGGAGATCCACCTGCGGCGGGCCCGCCTGGCGGAGGTGCTGGCACGCGCCGAGGACGGCACGCTCGGCCCCGACGACACCGCCTCGCCCGACCTGGTGGCCTTCCTGCGCGTGGTGGACGTGCCCGCGTCGAAGAGCGCTGCCTGGGACCGCGACCTGCTCGTGCTGGTGGACAGCATGTCGGCGGCGCCCGACCGGCAGCGGACGCTGGCGATGCTCGACACGCTGGCCGTCGACCCCGCCACGGCGGAGCGCGGGCAGGAGTTCTACCGCAGGCTGGACGAGCTCGCCGATGCCGAGCCCGACGACCCCCGGGTGGCGCCGCTGGCCGCGACCCTGGCGGACTACAGCGTCGAGCACGTGCTGCACGATCTGCGGCCGGGCCCCGGCTGGGACCCGCAGCAGCTCGAGCCGTTCCTCGAAGCGCTGGCCCCTGCGCAGGCGGAGGTCATCCGGCAGGCGACCCGCCTCATCGCGGCTCAGCTGAACGACCCAAAAATGCAATCGACTTAAAGTTTGCAGTACGCTTCAGTTTTATGACCGAAGGACTGCGCGAGCGCAAGAAGCGGCAGACCAGGCAGCGCATCTCCGAGGTGGCCATCGGCCTGTTCGTCGAGCGCGGCTTCGACAACGTCACCATCGCCGAGGTCGCCGCCGCCGCCGAGGTGTCGGTGAACACCGTCTACAACTACTTCCCGGCCAAGGAGGACCTGGTCCTGCCGCCCGAGGAGGCCTCGCCGCAGCGGCTGGCCGGCATCGTGCGCGAGCGGGCCCCCGGCGAGTCGGCGGCGGGCGCGGTGCTGGCGCGGCTGCGCCAGGAGGTGCGCGGGCGCGAGCGCCAGGTGGGCCTGACGGCCGGGTTCGGGCGGGTGCTGGAGATGATGCGGGCCGCGCCCACGCTCACCGCCCGGCTGGAGGCGCTCGGCCACCAGATGACCGACGCGCTGGCCGAGCTGCTGGCCGAGGAGAGCGGCGCCGCGAAGGACGATCCGCTGCCGCGCGTCATCGCCTGGCACCTCGGCAGCCTGCACGCGCTGGTGCTGTCGGAGATCGGCCGGCGCACGGCGGCGGGCGAGCGGCCCGACACGATCGCGCAAGCCGTGCTGGAGCTGCTGGACGCGGCGGAGAGCGTGCTGGGCGAGCGGGTCCTGGCCTACGCCGTACGAGGGGAGTGACCGTGTTCAGGGTGACGATCAGGGGCAAGTTCAAGGGGCTCGGCGACGCGGGCAGGGCCGCCGTGCTGGCGGCGGCGGGCGCCGGGTACACCGAGGCCGGCACGTTCACGCATGACGCGAGCGTGTCGGTGTTCACGTTCCGCTGCCAGGTGCCCGCCGAGGGCCCGGACGACGGCGAGGACGACGCGGCGCTGGGAGCGATGGCGGCGCTGGAGTCGTACGGGGTCCCGCACGAGATCCTGAAGATCGCGGTGACCGACATGCGGGACATCAAAATTCGCCGGAAATCGGGGTGAAACTATCCGGTAGGTGCGGACAGGTACGGGGTGTCGGACCTATCGGATGAGAGAAGGCAGCGTGACCCGCCATGACCGCAAGCAGCGCTTCGAGGTGATTTACGTTGCCAACTACGCCGACATCCTTGCCTACATCCGGCGGCGTACCGACTCCCACGAGGACGCCGCCGACACCCTCGCCGAGACGTTCGCCACGGCCTGGCGCCGCCTGGACGACATCCCGGAAGGGCGGGACGCGCGGCTGTGGCTGTTCGGCGTGGCCCGCCGGGTGCTGGCCAACGGCCGCCGTGCCGAGTCGCGCCGCAGCGAGCTGGTGGAGCGGCTCGGCCGGGAGCTCGCCGTGTGGGCGGAGCGGGTCGAGGCCGGCGAGAGCCTGGCGGGCGTGCAGGAGGCGTTCGCGCGGCTGAGCGCCGACGACCGGGAGATCCTCGCGCTGGCAGGCTGGGAGGGGCTGGGCTCCGACGAGATCGCCACCGTCCTGGGCTGCTCGCGGGCCAACGCCCGGCTGCGGCTGCACCGGGCCCGCAAACGGCTGGCCACGCATTTGGACGCGGCCGGCATCGACCTGGCCCGCATCGGCCTGCGCGCCATCGCCATGACGAAGGGGGCCATGTGATGCACGAGATCGACCGCCTGGTGGCCGGCATCGCACCCGACCCCGGCCCCGGCACCACGCCGATCGCCAGGGAACTGCTGGAGGAGATCACTTCCGCTCCCGTCGCCGAGTCCCGCGACCGCAGGTGGCCGCGCAGGTGGGCGGCCGTGCCGGTGCTGGCCACGCTGGCGGCCCTGCTCTCCTTCGGCCTCGCCCAGGCGCCCGCCTCCGCCGCGCTGGACATCGAGGTGGTGGACGACCACTACGTGATCACGGTCAAGGACCTGATGGCCGACCCCGAGGTGTACCAGCGCGAGCTCCGGGCCAGGGGCCTGGACATCACGCTCGACCTGGCGCCGACCTCCGCCAGCCTGACGGGCCAGATGTTCGTGATCAACGACATGGACCGGCTCAGGTCCGGCGAGCCGGTGCCCGCCGAAGGCCCGATCACCACGATCGACTCCCCGGGCCCGTGCGAGCGGTTCCTGGGTTGCCCCATAGGGGTGAAGGTGCCGATCGACTTCGACAAGAAGGCCGAGATCACGCTCGGCAGGCGGGCCCTGCCCGGCGAGCGGTACAAGATGCCGCCCGGCATCGCCAGGCCCGGCGAGCCCCTGCACTGCGTGGACTACGTCAACAAGACCGTCGCCGAGATCTCGGCCCTGCTGCGCGAGCGGGGCGTCACGCCGTCGTACATCTCCCACGGCCGCCCCTCGGGCCCCTCGGCGCCCGGCGACTGGTACGTGCACGACGGCGTCATGTCCGCCGACGGCCAGGCGCTCCTGCTGGTCGGCGCCGAGCCCAGCACCCGGCGCGGCGTCGTGCCCGAGTCTCGCTGCTGAGCTTCCCCTGAGCCTCCTGGGCGCGCGCGGCTGAGCGCGCGCCCACTTTCACCGCCATGCGTCGTCCTCGGCATGCGCGGACCTCAGTCATGCCCCCACGATCGGATTTCGCGTGCTCACCGACACCCGCCCCGCGCTGCCCGCGCAGCGCCGCCTCGCCGCACTCGCCGGCCACCGCGTCTTCGCCACGCTGCTGGCCCTGGCCGCCGCGCTGCGGGTGGTGACGATGCTCGGCTACCGCCCCGTCACCCTCTACTGGTACGACTCCTTCACCTACCTCGACACCGCCGTGCACCCGGCCCCGTCGGCGACCTTCCACCCGATCGGCTACCCGCTGCTGCTGCGGGCGCTGCTGCCGTTCCACAGCGTGGAGCTGGTCGCGGCCGTCCAGCACGCCGCCGGCCTGGGCACCGGGATGCTGCTCTACGCGGTGCTTCGCCGAAGGTCGGCGCCCGGCTGGGTGGCGGCGTCGGCGGCGGTGCCGCTGCTCTTCGACGCCTCCTTCCTGCGGCTGGAGCACGGCGTGCTGTCCGACACGCAGTTCATCTTCCTCATCGTGGCCGGGCTGGCCGTGCTGATGTGGTCGCCGAATTTGTCCGCGCGCGCCGCCGCCGGGGCCGGCCTGCTGTTCGCCGCGGCCGCGCTGACCAGGACGATCGCGCTGCCACTGCTCCTGCTCGTCGTGCTCGTCCTGGCCGTGCGGCGGGTGGGGTGGCGGCCGCTGGCCGCGCTGGTCCTGGCCGGCGCGCTGCCCCTGGCCGGCTACGCCGCCTGGTACGCCCAGCACCACGGCCGGTTCGCCATCAGTGGCGCCGACGGCGTCGCCCTGTGGGCGCGCACGATGACGTTCGCCGACTGCGCCCGCATCCAGCCGCCACCCGATCTGGCCCGCCTGTGCCCCAACGGGACGAAGGTGGACGCGGCCTCGGAGTACGTGTGGGCGCCCGGGGCCTCGCTCAACCTGCTGCCCGGCGACCGCTTCACGCACAACGACCTGGCCCGCTCGTTCGCGATCGGCGCCATCCTCGCCCAGCCCCTGGACTACCTGGGCCACGTCGCACGCGACACCGCCATCGCCTTCTCCTGGACCCCGATCCCGCACCCCGACCGCACCACGCCCGCGTTCGGCTTCAGGAGCGGCCACTGGGAGCTGCCCGACCAACCCTTGATCGACAAGGTCAAGCGCGAGTACGACCCGGACATCCGCGGCCTGTCGTCGGTCTCCCCGTACGCGGACTTCCTCATCGCCTACCAGTACGCCGCCTACCTGCGCGGCCCGTTCCTGGGCCTGATCCTCCTGCTGGGCGCGGTCGCCGCGGTGCGGCGGCCCCGCGTGGCGCTGCTGCCGTGGGCGGTGGCGATGGGTCTGCTGATCGGCCCGGTGGCGGTCCTGGACTTCGACCACCGGTACGTGCTGCCCGTCATCCCGGTCGCGTGCCTGGCCGCCGGCCTCGTACATCCCACATGTGGGATAAGATCCCACATGTGAGAAATCTGGAGGACGTGGACGCCCGGCTCGCCGACCGCCTGGCCGAGCTGCGCGTCGAGCGGGGCTGGCCGCTGGAGGAGCTGGCGCACCGGTCCGGCATCAGCCGCTCGACACTGTCGAGGCTGGAACGGGGCGAGATCAGCCCCACGGCGGCCCTGCTCGGCAAGTTGTGCGAGGTGTACGGGCGGACGATGTCCCGGCTGCTGGCCGAGGTCGAGGACGAGCCGCCACAGGTCCTGACGGCCGCGGCGCAGCCGGTGTGGCGGGACGAGGAGTCGGGGTTCGTGCGCCGCTCGATCTCCCCGCCCCATCCGGGGCTGCGCGGCGAGGTGGTCGAGTCGACGCTGCGGCCGGGGGCCGACATCTCCTACGACGCGCCGCCCGTACCGGGGCTGGAGCAGCACATCTGGGCCCTGGAGGGAGCGGTGGAGATCACCGCCAACGGCCGCACGCACCTCGTGGAGGCGGGCGACTGCCTGCGCTTCCGCCTGTGGGGCGGCTCCCGCTTCCGCTGCCCCGGCCCGGGCCCGTCCCGATACGCGATCTTCGTCGTCCTGCCCTGATCAGAAGAAGGATCACATGCGCACCATCGCCCGCCTGTCCGCCGGGGAGTTCGAGCACTGCGTCAAGGAACTGGCCGCCCTGCTGGTCGACGCCGTGGACGACGGCGCCTCGCTGGGGTTCGTGACACCGTTCGACCACGAGGCCGCGGCCGCGTGGTGGCGGGCTCAGGCCCCGGCGGTGGCCTCCGGCGGCCAGATCGTGTGGGCCTGCCGCCTCGACGGCGTCATGGCCGGCACCGTCAGCCTGATCCCGGCCGCCAAGGCCAACGCCCGCCACCGCGCCGAGGTCGTCAAGCTGATGGTCCACCGCGACGCCCGCGGCCAGGGCCTGGCGCGCGCCCTGCTGGCCGTGGCCGAGCAGGCCGCCCTGGACGCCGGAGCCACCCTGCTGCTGCTCGACACCGAGACCGGGAGCACCGCCGAGCACGTCTACCTGTCCGGCGGCTGGACCCGCTACGGCATCGTCCCCGACTACGCCGCCTCCCCTGACGGCACCCTGCGCGACTGCAGCTTCTTCTACAAACGCCTGACGCCGTCCGGCTGAGAGCTAGGCGATCGCCGGGCTCCCGTATACGGTCATGGCGCCCGCATGTGTACGGTCAGGGCGCTCCCGCCGGAAGGAGATTTCCGTGCGACTCATTCCCGCAGCAGCGATTCTGCTCCTCACCACCCTCGTCGCCACCCCCGCCGCCGCCGACGCCGGGCCCCCGGGCCAGGTCCGGACGGACAAGGGGGTGGTGCGGGGCGAGGTCCTGAAGGACCGCCGGGAGTTCAAGGGCATCCCGTACGCCGCGCCGCCGGTCGGCGAGCTGCGCTGGAAGGCGCCCCGGCCGGCCGGCGCATGGCGGGGCGTGCGCGACGCCACGGCGTTCGCCGGCCAGTGCGCGCAACCCGCGACCCCCTTGGGCAGCCCCCAGGCCACCTACGACGAGGACTGCCTCTACCTCAACGTCACCACCCCGCGCCGCACCGGGCGGCTGCCCGTCATGGTCTGGCTGCACGGCGGCGGCAACCTCAACGGCAACAGCGCGATGTACGACGGCGCCAAGCTGGCGGTGGACGGCGGCGTCGTGGTCGTCACCGTCAACTACCGGCTGGGCGTGCTGGGCTGGCTGGCCCACCCCTCGCTGGAGGCCGGCGAGCGGTACCAGAGCGGCAACTACGGCCTGCTCGACCAGCAGGCGGCGCTGCGGTGGGTCCGCCGCAACATCGCGGCCTTCGGTGGCGACCCCGGCAACGTGACCCTGTTCGGCGAGTCGGCCGGCGCCGCCGACACCTGCGCCAACCTGGCCTCGCCGACCGCGGCGGGGCTGTTCCACCGCGCGATCCCGCAGAGCTACAGCTGCGCCTGGCCCACCAGGACCGAGCAGGAGGCCGAGACGGCCGGCGCCGCCTTCGCCGAGGCCGTGGGCTGCTCCGACGCCGCCTGCCTGCGCGCGCTGCCTGCCAGGACGCTGCTGGAGGCCTACCAGGAGCAGAACCCGTACGCCGTGGCAGGAGCCGACGGCGTGCTGCCCGCGCAGCCCCGCGACGCCATCGCCTCGGGACGCTACAACCGCATGCCGATCATCCACGGCAACACCCTGGACGAGATGCGGCTGTTCATGTCGCTGCAGTTCCCGCAGCCGATCACGGTGGAACAGTACGAGGGGTTCGTGCGCGAGGCGTACGGGCCGGCCGCCCCCGCGGTCCTGGCCCGCTACCCGGCCGCGGCCTACCCCGACCTGCGGATCGCGATCGCGACCCTGCTGACCGACTCCGGCTCGCCCCTGTCCACCTGCGGGCACCTGGACGCGCTCGGGCTGTTCGCGCGCTCCGGCGTGCCCGTCCACGGCTACCAGTTCGCCGACCGGACGGCGCCGCCGCTGATCGACGTGCCGGGATTCGAGGAGGGCGCGTACCACGCCTCGGAGCTGGAGTACCTGTTCCCCGGCCTGGTGCCCGGCGCCGAGCTCAACGCCGAACAGGAGCGGCTGTCGGACGCCATGGTGCGTTTGTGGACGTCGTTCGCCGCCACCGGCCGCCCCGAGGCGGCGGGCTGGCCGCGCTTCCGCTCCCCGGGCGACGTGCTGAGCCTGGCGCCCGGACCGGGCGGCATCCGCACGGTGAACCCGGCCGAGGCGAGCAACTGCGCGTTCTGGGAGTCGCTGGGGACCACGCCGCGCGTCAGGACAGGGATCGGGTGAGCGCGTCGAGGTCGGCCAGGCGCCGGGCCGGCGCGAGCCGGGCGGCCGTGGCGACGAGCAGCAGCTCGGTGACCGCGATCTCGTGCGCGAGCGGCGCGATCGGCCCGCTCGCCTCGCGCGGCAGGCTGATCAGCACCTCCGCGTGCGCGGCGAGCGGCGACCC
This sequence comes from Nonomuraea sp. NPDC050202, assembly GCF_040656115.1. Taxonomy (NCBI): domain Bacteria; kingdom Bacillati; phylum Actinomycetota; class Actinomycetes; order Streptosporangiales; family Streptosporangiaceae; genus Nonomuraea; species Nonomuraea sp. NPDC050202. The sequence goes on from NZ_JBFALF010000035.1 coordinate 69,456, forward strand.
CCAGGCGTCGGTGACGAGCACCAGGCGCGTCCCCCGCTCGTGCGCGGCGCGCACGAAGCGGGCGGTGTCGGGGGAGTAGCGCCGGAAGTCGTAGGCCACGACCACGTCGGACGGCCCCAGGTCCAGCACCGTACGGGCCCGGGCGGGCACCGGGTCGGGCACCCGGTGCGCGCCCGGGCGCAGGCTGGCGAGCTGGCGGATCAGGTATTCGGCCGCCAGCTCGCTCAGCGGCCCGCCGAGCGCCCACACGGTGCGCGCCTCGGCCAGCAGCCCGGCGACCTGGTGGCAGAGCGGCTCGGGAACGGCGCTCAGGGTGCCGTCGAGCCCGGCGCGCAGGTCCTCCGCCGCCTGTCCCAGCCCCGCGGCCCCCGAGACGTGCTCCAGGAGCTGTGAGCGATCGCGGACCCCGTCGCGCACGGCCGCCTGGAAGGCGGCGAACCCCTCGAACCCGAGCCGGTCGAACAGCCGCGAGGCCGTCGGCGGGCTCACCCCCGCCCGCTCGGCCAGGGCGCGCAGCGAGCCCAGCGCCGCGAACGGATAGTCGTCGAGCAGCACGCGCACGACGGCGCGCTCCCCGGGCGGCAGCTCGGGATAGACGGCGCCGAGGCGGGCCGCGATCGGATCGTTCTCCACAATGACAAATGTTACACCAGAACCAATTTGGCGAAATGTACGAAACAAGTGTTACGGTGCCGCCATGACTACCTGGCACGGCCTGATCGACAGCCCCTACCGGCGCTGGCTGCCGGTCACCGCCGACACCCCGTCCGTCTCGCTCAACGAGGGCAACACCCCGCTGCTGCGCTCGGAGCACCTGTCCCGGCTCACCGGCTGCGAGGTCTGGCTCAAGGTCGAGGGCGCGAACCCGACGGGCTCGTTCAAGGACCGCGGCATGACGGTGGCGATCAGCCGGGCCGCCGAAGCCGGCGCCGAGGCCGTCATCTGCGCCTCCACCGGCAACACCAGCGCCTCGGCCGCCGCCTACGCCGCCCGTGCCGGGCTGACCGCCGCCGTGCTGGTGCCCAGGAGCGGGGTCGCGCTGGGCAAGCTGAGCCAGGCCGTACGGTACGGCGCCGAGATCGTCGAGATCGACGGCACCTTCGACGACTGCCTGCGCGTGGCCCGTGAGCTGGCCGCCCACCACCCGATCGCGCTGGTCAACTCGGTGGGCAACGAGCTGCGCCTGGCCGGGCAGCGCACCGTGGCCTACGAGATCGCCGACGCCCTCGGCGACGCGCCCGACGTGCACTGCCTGCCCGTGGGCAACGGCGGCAACATCACCGCCACCTGGGGCGGTTACCGCAACTACCGCGAGGCCGGGCTGACGTCGCGGCTGCCGCGCATGTGGGGCTTCCAGGCGGCCGGCGCGGCCCCGCTCGTGCGCGGCGAGCCCGTCGCCGAGCCCCGCACGGCGGCCACCGCGATCAACATCGGTCACCCGGCCACCTGGGACGGCGCCCTGGCGGCCCGCGACGAGTCCGGCGGGCTGATCGCCGCGGTGACCGACGAGCAGATCTTCGCGGCGTACCGGCTGGTGGCCCGCCGCGACGGCGTCTTCGCCGAGCCCGCCTCGGCGGCCGGCGTGGCGGGCCTGCTCGACCTGCACGCCAGGGGCGAGCTGGAGCAGGGCCTGCGCATCGTGATCACGCTCAGCGGCAATGGTCTGAAGGACCTCGACGCCTCCCTGCGTGACGGTTACACCGCGACGGAGACCTCGGCCGCCACCGCGGACGTGGCCCGCGCCCTGCGCCTGGCCGCCTGAAACAACCAACAGTAACTAATTGGTAACGTTATGTGACTCTGGTCACGGGCATGGATGTCGCGACAAAGCCGACGAGGCGGCCGATAAGGCCATTTGCCTGCCCCTCCATCGGCCTACTGCGCCTGGCCGGCGAACTCCCCTTTCACGAGAGGAACGCCCCGTGCCCGCACTTCTCCCTGCCCTGCGCCGCGCGAGCGCCGCCGCCCTGCTGCTCACCGCCGGAGCGGCGGCCCCCGCGTACGCGCCCGACAGCGCTCCCTGCGAGCGCCATCTCAAGCCGGCCCACACCTACCACGCCCACCGCCAGACCTTCACCACCGACGACGCGGGACGTCCCGTCGAAGCGCTGGCCAGGAAGCTCGTGGACAGGTCCGCCACGCGCACCGCGTGCCAGAGCACGGTGGGCGACTGGGGCGGGCGCGGCGACTGGAACGGCGGTCACCTCATCGCCGCCTCCTTCGACGGCGTCGGCCTGCGCTACAACCTGGTCCCCATGCGCGGCCGGCAGATCAACCAGGGCCTGATGAAACGCGTCGAGGACGGCGCCCGCTCCTGCCTGGAGGGCGACCACGCCGTGACCGACTACCGGGTCCGCCTGCGCTACCCCGGCCGCACGGCCCTGGCGCCCGACCAGATCCGGATCACCCTGTCGTCCTCCGGGAAAGTGGAGTTCACGCTGCCGAACCGCGAGCTCACCGCCAAGGAACTGCGTACCCGGCAGGAGGAGATCACCAGGACGTTCGAGAAGCTCTGTGCGAACGGTATCGGTCGCCAGCAGATGATGCCCGGCAATGTTGTGGGATCCCTCCATGCCCGTTCGTGACCGTCGTGGTGTGAGATCGACCCCATGAAGAAACAGCGCGGGTTCGCGATGCAGACCCTGGCGAGGGTGGCCGTGTTCGCGGCGCTCATCGCCGTCCTCGGCGTGCCCGGCACGCTGAACGTCTTCGGTGCCGCCGTTCCCATCACGCTGCAGACGATGGGCGTGATGCTGGCGGGGGTGATCCTGGGCTCCTGGCGGGCCGCGCTGGCCGTCCTGGTGCTGCTCGTACTGATCGCCGCCGGTCTGCCGCTGGCGGCCGGCGGGCGGGGCGGGCTCGGGGTGTTCACCGGGCCGTCGGCCGGGTTCCTGATCGGCTGGCTGCCGGGGGCGGCGGTGACCGGCTGGCTGGTGGAGCGGGCGGGCCGCAGCCCGAGCACCCTGCGGCTGTTCCTGGCCTGCTTGGTAGGTTGCGTCGGCGTGATCTATCTGTTCGGGATTCCCGTATGGGCGCTCGTGGGCGGGATGTCGCTCGGCGCGGCGGCGTGGAGCACCCTCATCTTCCTGCCCGGCGACCTGATCAAGGCGGGGCTGACCGCGGTCGTGGCCCGGGGCACGCAGCGGGCCTACCCCGACGCGGTGCCCGCCGTGCACCAGGAACGCGTGCGCTCGGGCGGGGGGCGTTGACCCTTCGATGCCCGTAGCTCGACACGTCCTGTCGCACGCCGCCGGGCGCCCGTCCCGGCTCGCGGTGTGCGGCCCCCAGGGCGAGCTCACCTACGCCGAGCTCGCCGACAAGATCAGCGGTGCCGCCCGTCACCTGCGCGGCCGGGGCGTCGGCCCCGGCGCGCTGGTCGCCGTCGCCCTGGCCGACCCCGTGGAACTGCTCACCGCCGTGCTGGCGGCCGACCTCATCGGGGCCACGCCGCTGGTGGGCGACCACGCCTGGGACCGCGAGCGGTGGGACCAGGTCACCGGCGAGGACCTCGCCGCCCGCATCGGCGCGCCGCTCCCGTACGCGGCGGGCGCGCCCGTGCGCGTCGAGGCCGGCCCGCACGATCCGGCCTGGGCGTGCTTCAGCTCCGGCAGCACCGGCCGCCCCCGCGCCGTCGTGCGCACCCGTGCCTCGTGGACCGGCTCCTACCCGCATCTCGACGAGCTGACCGGGATCGGCCCCGACGACGTCGTGCTGGTGCCGGGCCCGCTCGTCTCCTCCCTGTACGCCTTCGCCGCCCTGCACACCCTGGCCACCGGCGCGACGGCCGTCGTGACCGGCCGCTGGCCGGGCCGCTCCCTGGCCGCCCACCTGGCCGGGGCGACCGTCGTGCACGTGGTGCCGCACCGGCTGCCCGACGTGCTCCAGTGGCCCGGTTCGGTCCGCGTGGCCGTGGTCGGCGGCGCGGCGCTGATCCCCGGCGTGCGGGCGGACGCCGCCGCGGCCGGCGTGCGCGTCGTGTCGTACTACGGGGCCACCGAGCTGTCGTTCGTGGCCGTGGACGCCGACGGGGGCGGGCTGCGCCCCTTTCCCGGCGTGGAGATCGAGGTCCGCACCGGTGCCCACGGGCCGCTCGGCGAGGTGTGGGCCCGCTCGCCCTGGCTGGCCGAGGGATACCTGGCGGGCGCGGCCGGGCCGCTGCGCCGCGACGGCGACGGCTGGGTGACCGTCGGGGACCTCGCCGAGCCGTACCGGGCAGGACAGGTGCTGCGGCTGCGCGGGCGCGGCGACGGCGCGATCCAGACCGGCGGCGCCACCGTCGTGCCCGAGGACGTCGAGGAGGTGCTCAGGAAGGTGCCCGGCGTGGACGACATCGTGGTGGTCGGCCTGCCGCACCCGTCCCTGGGCTCGGTGGTGACGGCCGTCGTCGAGGCCGGGCGGGCGTCCACGCCGCCGCGCGCCCTGCTGGAGGCCACGGCCAGGGGCGGGCTGGACGCCGCGCAGCGGCCGCGCCGCTGGTTCGTGGTGCCGAGCCTGCCGCGCAACCCGACGGGCAAGCCCGCCCGGGGCCTCGTCGCGGCCCGGCTGGCCGGGGGCGACCCCGAGATCCGGCGGCTGGCCTGACATGGGCGACACCCCTGTGGTGGTGGCGGCCCGGCGCACGCCCATCGGCACGGCCGGGCACGCGTACAAGGAGCTGGCCGTCGACCGGCTGGCCGCCCCCGTGATCGCCGCCGTCGCCGCCGACGTGCCCGGGCGGCGGGTCGACGACGTGGTGCTGGGCAACTGCATGGGGCCCGGCGGGAACGTGGCACGGGTGTCGGCGCTGGCCGCCGGGCTGGGGCACGAGGTGCCCGGGCTGACGGTGGACCGGCAGTGCGGCAGCGGGCTGGCCGCGATCCTGGTGGCCGGGCAGGCGGTCCGCGCGGGGGAGTCGGGCCTGGTGATCGCCGGCGGGGCCGAGAGCGCCTCGACGGCGCCGCTGCGCACGTTCAGGGGGGCGGCGCAGCCGTACGAGCGGGCGCCGTTCACCCCGGAGGGCCATCCCGACCCCGACATGGGACCGGCCGCGGAGGCGCTGGCGGCGGCGTACGGCATCGGCCGCGACCGCCAGGACGCCTACGCCTGCCGCAGCCACGCCCGCGCCCTGGCGGCCAGGCAGGCGGGACGCTTCGAGCAGGAGATCGTCCCCGTCGGCGAGCGCCGCGACGACCAGCGCCCGCGCCCGCTGCGCGCGGCGTCGCTGGCCCGCCTGCCTGCGGCGTTCGTCGCGGGAGGTACAGTGACGGCCGGTAATGCCTCCCCCGTCAGCGACGGCGCGGCGGCCGTGGCCATCGTGCCGGAGCGGCTGCGCGCGGGCCTGCCGGGGATGCGGCTGGTGGCCGGGGCCGTCGTCGGGTGCGATCCCGGGCTGCCCGGATGGGGGCCGGTGCCGGCGATCCGCCGGGTGCTGGCGCGGACGGGGGTGGACGTGGAGCGGGTCGCGGCGGTGGAGATCGTGGAGGCGTTCGCGGTGCAGGTGCTGGCCGTGACCGACGCGCTCGGGCTCGACCCGCTGGGCGCCGACGCCGAGCGGGTGTGCCCCGACGGCGGGGCCCTGGCGCTGGGCCATCCGTGGGGGGCTACCGGGGCTGTGGTGGTGACCAGGCTCTTCAGCAGGCTCGTGCGCGCCGCCGCCCCGCCGGGGACGCTGGGCCTGGCGGCGGCCGCGGTCGGGGGCGGGCTGGGCGTGGCCGCGCTGTTCGAGGTGGTGTGATGGCGATCGAGTTCGCCGACGTGCACGTCCGCCTCGGGCAGCGCGACGTGCTGCGCGGTGTCACCGCCTCCCTGACCGAGCGGCGCGTCGGCGTGGTCGGCGCCAACGGCTCGGGCAAGAGCACGCTGGCCCGCCTGGTCAACGGCCTGGCGCTGCCCACCTCGGGCAGCGTCACCGTGCTCGGCCTGGACACCCGCCGCCACGCCGCCAGGATCAGGCGCGGCGTCGGCTTCCTGTTCACCGACCCCGACGCGCAGATCGTGATGCCCACGGTGGCCGAGGACGTGGCCTTCTCGCTGCGCCGCAAGGGCCTGTCGCGCGAGGAGATCGACCGGCGCGTCACGGAGGTCCTGACCCGCTACGGCCTGGCCGATCACGCCGACCACCCCGCCCACCACCTGTCCGGCGGCCAGAAGCAGCTCCTGGCGCTCTGCTCGATCATGGTCCTGGAGCCCGAGATCCTGGTCATGGACGAGCCGACCACGCTGCTGGACCTGCGCCACTCCCGCCAGGTCGCCGGCCTGCTGCGCGACCTGCCCCAGCAGGTGCTGGTGATCACCCACGACCTGCCGCTGCTGGACGGCTTCGACCGCGTGCTGGTGCTCGACGAGGGGCGCGTCGTCGCCGACGGCTCCCCCGAGGAGGCCATCGGCCACTACAGGAAGCTCATGGCGTGAACGGCCTGACCGGCGCCTACGTCCCCGGCTCGTCCGTCCTGCACCGCCTGCCCGCCGGCGCCAAGCTGGCCGGTCTCGCCGCGGCCTGCACCGTGCTGGTGCTGCTGCGCGCGCCGGTGGCCCTGGCCGCGGCGGGGGTGCTGGTCGCGGCCCTGTACGCGCTGTCGCGGGTGGGGGTGGCGGCGGCGTGGGCGCAGGTCAGGCCGGTGCGCTGGTTCGCGGTGGCGCTGTTCGGGATGCAGGTCGTCTTCGCCGATCTGGACGGGGCGATCTCGACGACGCTGCGGGTGGTGCTGGCCGTGGCGCTGGCCGGGCTGGTCACGCTCACCACCCGCACGGCGGCCATGATGCGGACGCTGGAGCGGTGCCTGTCGCCGGCCAGGTTCGTGGGGCTGGACCCGTTCCGGCTGTCGTTGCTGCTGTCGCTGACCGTGCGGAGCGTGCCGGTGGTGGCCTCGCTGGCCGGCCGGGTGCGGGAGGCGCAGCGGGCCCGGGGCGTCGAGCGCAGCCTGCGGGCGTTCGCGGTGCCGCTGGTGGTCAGCTCGCTGCGGCACGCCGACGCGCTGGGGGAGGCGCTGAGCGCCCGCGGCCTCGACGACTGACGATTACCCCAGGCTTGACTTATATAAGCCTTCACTGAAACACTGCAGGCCGTGCACGCATTCGACGTCCTCGGCGATCCGGTCCGCCGCCGGATCCTGGAGCTGCTCGCAGGCGGTGAGCGCAGCTCCGGAGAGGTCACCACCGTCATCCAGGACGAGTTCGGCATCTCCCAGCCGGCCGTCTCCCAGCACCTGCGGGTGCTGCGGGACAACGGGTTCGCCAGCGTACGGGCCGAAGGCACCCGGCGGCTGTACGCCGTCGAGCCGGGGCCGCTGCAGGAAGTCGACCTCTGGCTGGAACGCTTCCGGGGTTTCTGGGACCAGCGCCTGGACGCGCTGGCCACGGAGCTGGCCCGGGGCAAGCGCGAACGCCGTCTGAACACCGACAAGGAAGACAACCCATGAAGATGATCGACCACCTCACACAGACACACCGCGAACTGATCGACGGCGCCCGCAAGACCGTGGTGCTGCGCCGCCACTACGACGCCGAGGTGGAGGACGTCTGGCAGGCCTGCACCGACGCCGACCGGCTCAGCCGCTGGTTCCTGCCCATCAGCGGAGACCTCCGGCTGGGCGGCAAGTACCAGCTCGAAGGCAACGCGGGCGGGGAGATCCTGCGCTGCGAGCCGCCGAGCCTGCTCAAGGTCTCCTGGCTGTTCGGCCCCGACCCGGGCTTCTCCGAGGTCGAGGTGCGCCTGGCCGCCAAGGACGGAGGCACGCTGTTCGAGCTGACCCACACGGCGGAGCCGCCGGAGGAGTTCTGGTCGCAGTACGGCCCCGGCGCCGTGGGCGTGGGCTGGGACCTGGCCCTGCTCGGCCTGGGCCTGCACCTGTCGGGCGGCGAGAAGGTCGACGAGGCCTCCTTCCACCTCACCGAGGAGGGCCGCGCCTACATCACGGGCAGCGCCCAGGCGTGGGGCGAGGCCTACCGGGCCGCGGGCGCCCCGGACGACGTGGTGGCCGCCATGGTCGCCGCACTCACCGCGTTCTACGCCCCTGAGGAGGGCTCCTGATGAAGGTCACCACGTTTCTCATGTTCCAGAACGGCGACGCCGAGGAGGCGATGAACTTCTACATGTCGCTGTTCGACGACGGCAAGGTGGTCGCCGTCGAACGCTACGGCCCGGGAGAGCCCGGTCCGGAGGGCACGGTCAAGCACGCCCTCTTCACGCTGGCGGGGCGCGAGTACATGTGCATCGACAGCGTTCCCAAGCACGACTTCACCTTCACGCCGTCGATGTCGCTGTTCGTCGACTGCGACAGCGAGGAGCAGATCCAGCGCCTGTACGACGCGCTGGGCGAGGGCAGGCAGGCGCTCATGCCGCTCGGCTCGTACGGGTTCAGCACGAAGTTCGGCTGGGTCAACGACCGCTTCGGCGTCTCCTGGCAGCTCAGCCTGGCCTGAAACTCCACCGGGCCAGGGCCCGACGACGCACCTGGGCCCTGGCGCACAGGGGCCTGGCGCGCCGCCGTCCGAGGCTGCGATCCCGCCCGGCCCCGCCCGCTCCGCCGGGCCCTGCCCGGCGCTCCGGGGCCGCAGGGCCGGGCGGGGCAGCAGCGTCAGACCAGGGCCTGCCCGCCGTCGACCGTGACCACCGTCCCGGTCATGAAGTTGTTGGCCATGAGGAACAGCGCCGCCGAGGCCGCCTCCTCCGCCGTGGCGAAGCGCCCCAGCGGCGTGCCCTGCCCGGCCGCCGCCATGGCCGCGTCGTCGGCCAGCCCCAGCGCGCCACGCGCGAGGGGGGTGTCCACGACGCCGAACCTGATCGCGTTGACCCGCTGCCTCCGTGGCGCCAGCTCCACCGCCAGGGCGCGGGTGAGCCCCTCGATGGCGCCGATGCTGGCGATGGCCGCGGAGGCGCCGGGGACGGGGCGGGTCAGGTAGTGGCCGGAGCTGAAGGTGATCGAGCCGCCGGCGGGCAGGCGCCGGGCGGCGGCCCTGGCCGTGCCGTACGCGCCCCAGATCCGGCCCTCCACGGCCTCGCGCACCTGGTCGCGCGGGGTGTCCAGCAGTGCTCCGGTGCCGAGGACGCCGGCCGTCACCAGGACGTGGTCGACTGGGCCCGCCTGGTCGAGGGCCTGGTCCAGGACGTCCTCCGCCGTGCCGTCGCCGGCGATGCCCGTCACGGAGGCGCCGGGCGTCGTGCGGAGCCGGTCCACCGCGGCCGCCAGGCGGGCGGGGTCGCGGGCCAGGAGGGCGACGCGGGCGCCCACGGAGGTCAGCAGGGCGCCGGCGGCCAGGCCGATGCCGGAGCTGCCTCCGACGATCAGCACCGTGCGGCCCTCCAGGGCGGTGGGCAGGGGCGAGGTGACGGGCATCGGGGCAAGGGTCGTGGACATGGGGACACACTCCTCAATGAAATAAACCATCTGGTTGGTTTAGCTCGTGGGCATCACCATGGCGCATGGTCGGCGAATAAGTCAACTGGATGGTTTAATCAGTGGCATGACGTACGACGCGGAGGCCACCCGGCAGCGGATCTTCCAGGCCGCCACGGCCGAGTTCGCCGAGCACGGGCTGGCCGGCGCCAGGATCGACCGCATCGCCGCCGCCGCCCGCGCCAACAAGCAGGCCATCTACCTGTACTTCGGCGGCAAGGAGAAGCTGTTCGGCGCGGTCGTGCGAGCCAAGATGGACGAGATCTGCCACACGCTGAGCCTCGACCCGCGCACCCTGCCCGAGGCGGTGGGGCAGCTCTACGACTGGTACGAGGAGCATCCCGAGCTGATCCGCCTGCTGCTGTGGGAGGCCCTGGAGGCCGGCCGCCAGGTCGAGGGCGAGGAGGAGCGCAGGGAGTCCTACCGCGGCCACGTGGACGGCCTGCTGGCCGCCGGCCTGCCGGACAGGGCGAGGGCGCAGGACTGGCTGTTCACCATCCTGGGCCTGGTGGCGTGGAACTTCGCGGTGCCGCAGGTGCGCCGCCTCATCCTGGACGAGCCCGACACCGAGCGCGCCGTCGCCCGCCGCCGCGAGGTCGTGGTGGAGCTGGCCGGCGTGCTGGCCGAGCGGATGACCGCTGCCACGTCCCGTGGGCCGGAGAGATTCGGAACGGAATCCGGCGTCAACGGGGTTCTCCCAGGTCAGTAACCCCCTGCCGTTGCGGCTGATCCGCTGGAGGTGCCGAACGAGGCCCCGCACGTCGTCGCCGCGCAGCGCTGACCTTGTATCATGCCGGCTCAGCGGGCCTTGGCATGTCAAAGGAGAGGGCGGGACACCTCGCCTTCGGTGCCCCGAGCCGCGTGACCGGAGGAGCCGATGCTGGGATGACGGCAGAGCGACCGATGCCCACACAGGACGACGTGCTCGGGTACTTCAACACGCTGTCGAACTGGGGACGGTGGGGCGACGACGACGAGCTCGGCACTCTGAACCACATCACCGACGACGTCCGGCTGGCGGCGGCGCGGGCCGTGCGCCACGGCAGGAGTGTGTCGTGCGCATGGGAGGTCGCCGTACCGCAAGACATGGAGCGGTCGACGACGACGTGCCCCTGCGCCGCCGACATGCCGGGCGCCGAGAACATGCCGGTGGCCGCATTCCACGCCGACCGGCGCTGGGGCTTCTCGTCCGAACGGCTCGGCATCACGTTCCACGGCAACACCCTCACCCACATCGACTCGCCGTGCCACATCTTCTGGGACGGCACGATGTACAACGGGCGGTCGCACTCGCTGGTCGACCCCGCAACGGGATCGGCGTGGGCGGCCGTCACGGCGGCGGCGAACGGGATCGTCACGCGTGGTGTCCTGCTGGACATCGCGAGGGTCCGCGAGGTGCCGTGGTTGGAACCGGGGCAGGGCGTGTTTCCCGAGGATCTCGACGAGGCCGAGCGCCGCCAGGGTGTGCGGGTGCGATCCGGCGATGCGGTACTCCTGCGGACCGGCCATGGCCGCGTCCGGCACGAGAACGGTGAGGCCGGCGGTCTCACGCAGGCCGGCTGGCACGCGTCCTGCCTGCCGTGGCTGCACGAACGGGAGGTCGCGCTGATCGGCGCCGACACCCCCCAGGACGTTCAGCCGTCGGGGTACGAAAGCGTGTTGATGCCGGTTCACGCCGTGAGCCTCGTCGCCATGGGGCTGTGGATGCTCGACAACTGCGACCTGGAGGCGTGCGCGACGACGGCTGCCGAGCTCGGCCAGTGGGACTTCCAGCTCGCGGTCGCGCCGGTCCGCTTCGCCGGTACGTCCGGCAGCCCGGTCAACCCGATCGCCACGTTCTGACCGCGGTTCACGAGGGGGCGCGACGCCATGAAGAGCCCGGCCCGCACCCGGAACGCGGTTCACCTCCTGACCTCTGGACGACAGCGATTCAAGCGACGGCACCTCCGGCACTCCTCGATGGCTCAGCGGTTCTGCGGCGCGCCCAGTAGGCGAGCACCGCGGCCCCCAGCAACGGACCCCACACCGGGCACGGGAACATCAGGACGAACAGGACGCCGTCCACCCACGAGCCCATCTGGACGGCCCCGGCCAGCACGCCGGGGGCCGAGACGCACAGCGCCACCGCGCCGAACGCCCCCGGCCCGACGGCCAGCATCACCGGGACCGGCCGCCCGCCCACCCGGGGCACCCATCGCGGCACGACCTCACCCCAGCGGCTGATCAGGCCGAGGGTCAGCACGACGGCCAGGACCGCGCTCAGGCCGATCAGGAACCCCTGCATCCGAGTGGCCGCGTCGCCGCCCTCCACGGCGATCAGCGTGATGTGGCCGGTCCGCGGGTCGAAGCCGCCGAGCGGCCACGGCGTCACCCACGTCAGCCGCGCCAGCGCGTACGGCACGGGACAGAGGGCGGCCGCGATCGTGACGGCCCTCGCCCGCCGCGGGACCGTCACCCTGCGCCCACGCGCGAACGATCCGTACGCGAGCCACGCCCACCCGACCGCGGCGATCGCCATCGCCCACGACCAGGCGATCCGCCCGCCGTACACGCCGAACCCTGAGGCCACGTTGACCAGGTAGCGGGAGACCGCGTCGGTCATGGTCAGCGACGCGATCAGCCCGGCCGGGAGCAGCACCGCCAGCACGTACGCGACGGGCTGCCGCCGTACGCACCCCACCGCCACCGACCCGGCGACCCCCAGCAGGACGGCAGGAACGAGCGCGTACCCGATGGACGACAGCACGGAGGCGTCCGACATCACCAGCAGGAAGAAGGCGCTCTCGGCCACGGCGACCACGCCGGCGGCTCTCGGCCGGGACCGGACGCCGAGCGCCGCCAGCACCCCCAGCACGCCGGAGGCCACCATCAGGCCCACGCCCGGCCCGCGCTCGATCCAGTGGTTGACGCCCACCGTGACCTTGGCGGCCGCACCGTACGGGTAGCTGCCGGGGACGAACCACCACAGGGCCGCCACCGCCAGCGTCGCCACGGAGATCGTCGATGCCGTCAGGCGGCGCATGCTCACTTCCCCCCGATCCCGAGTCCGCCAGCCGAGTCCGGCCACCGGCCGGACCTGGCGGATCCTCCCCCTGGGGGATCTGTCCGGTCGCCGGTGCGGCGCCGGTCGTAGTGCACCGTGACCGCGGCCGGCAGCGGCGCGCAGGTGACGTGGAAGACAGGCGGCGTGCCGCGCTCGGCCAGCGGCACCCCGGAGTTCATCGCCATCATGATGGTCGTGGTGGCGGTTGCGCTGTTCATGGCTGTAAGGCTCACAGCCCGGCGGTGGGCGAACATCCCCCAGGTGGGGGAAGGGGCGGCCCGGCGTCCCCGGCTAACATCACCGACGTGAGCGGACATATCGGACGTGCCGTACGGGCGGTCCTCTACCAGGTGCTGGGCGCGGCGCTGCTGACCCCGGTCGCCGTGGTGCTCGGCCTGGCCATCCTGAGCGAGCCGGCGCCGGCGCGCGTCCTGGTGCTGTGGGCGGCGTGCCTGCCCGCCTCGGTGCTGCTCGCCCTGGCGCCGCTGGTGCGGCGCATCGAGATCGCCGCGCTGGCCGAACTGCTCGACGTGCAGGTCTCCGACCGGGCCGACCGGGTCTACCTGGTGGCGCTGACGAGCCTGCACCTGTACGGCGGCGCGACGCTGGGCGCGGGCGTGCTCATGCTGTCACCGGGGCTGGTCCGGCTGGGCGATGTGACGCTGTGGCGCGACAGCCCCGCTGTCCAGGCCGAACCGCTGGCCGCCGTGCTCGTGCTGGCGGCCGCCATGGTCGCGGCCGGGTTCGGGCAGCGGTGGGCGGCGCGCCGCCTGCTCCGCGCCGAACCGTCCCGCATGCTGGAGGAGCTCGGCCGCCGCCAGACCCTCGCGCTGGAGCTGCACGACGCGGTCGGGCACGCGCTCAGCGTCGTCCTGGTGCAGGGCATGGCCGCGCAGGCCGCGCTCCAGCGCCCCGCCCCCCGTCCCGAGCACGCCACGCGCTCGCTGGAGCACCTGCTCGACACCGCCCGCGCCGCCCAGGAGGACCTCGACGTGCTGCTGGGCGTCCTCGACGACGGCGAGGCGGCACGCACGCCCACGCTCGACTCGCTCCACACCCTCACCCGCGGGCTCGACGTCCACGTGAACGCCGGCCCCCTCGGCCGCATCTCCCCGGCCACCTCCCGCACCGCCTACGCCATCGCCCGCGAGGCGCTCACCAACGCCGTGCGCCACGGATCCGGCCCCGTCAGGCTCGACGTCGACACGGATGCCCCCGGCGAGCTGGTGCTGACCGTCGAGAACGCCACCGCCGGCGCCCCCGCCCCGCCGGCCGGGCACCGGCGCGGCCTGACGGGCATGCGCATGCGAGCCCGCCTCGCCGGCGGAACGTGCACCACCCGGCAGGCCGGGACGACCTGGCGCGTCGAAGCGAGGCTGCCGCTGTGATCCGCGTCGTCCTGGCCGACGACGAGCCGCTCATCCGCGAGGGATGGGCCGCCATGCTCTCCCTCCACGACGACCTCACGGTCGTCGGCCAGGCCGCCGACGGCAGGGAAGCCGTCGAGGCCGGCACGGGCGCCGACGTCGTGCTGATGGACATCCGCATGCCCCGCATGGACGGCCTCGCCGCAACCGTCGAACTGACCCGCGGCTCCCCGTCCACCCGCGTCATCGTCGTCACCACCTTCGAGAACGACCAGCTGGTGTGGGCCGCCCTGCGCGCCGGAGCCGCCGGGTACGTGCTCAAACGCGCCCCGGCCGGCGAGCTGGTGGAAGCCGTCCGGCTGGTGCACTCCCGCCGCGCGGTGCTCTTCCCCGACGCGCTGCGCCGCATCGCCTCCCCGCACCACGGCAGCGCCCGGCCGCGCCGCCCGGTCACGCTCACGCCCCGCGAACTCGAGGTGCTGCGGCACATCACGCTCGGACAGGCCAACCCGGAGATCGCCGCGGCCCTGCACGTGTCCCGGGAGACGATCAAGACGCACGTGACCAACGTCCTGGACAAACTCGGCGCCCGCGACCGCACCCACGCCGCCGTCCTGGCCTACGAACTCGGCCTGATCCTCCACGGCATCGAACCCGGCTGAACCCGGCCGCACTGGCAAGGGGCCATTGACCTGGGAGAATCCCGTGAGCGCCGGACTGCCTTCCACATCTCTCTGCCCCCTGAGGCCCGGCACCCCGACCGGCGCCTCCTCCGGCTATCGTGGTGAGTAAATACTTACACACCACCGAGGAGCGAACCCACGTGAAGATCACCGTCTTCGGAGCCACCGGCGGCACCGGTCTGGAGCTCCTGCGTCAGGGCCTGGAGCGGGCCCACGACATCACCGCCGTCGTCCGCGACGCGAGCCGCCTCCCGGCCGACCTGCGCGACCGCCTCGACGTCGTGGAGGCCGACATCATGAACCCCGCCGCCATCGCCCCCGCCGTCAAGGGCCGCGACGCCGTGCTGAGCGCGATGGGCTCGCGCGAGCGCGGCCCGACCACCGTCCAGACCGGCAGCATCACCTCCATCGTCGCCGCCATGGGCCGGGAAGGCGCCCGCCGCCTGCTCATGGTCAGCGCCGCCGGTCTGGAGGCCGACGCCGGCGACGGCCTCTTCACCCGGTACGTGCTCAAGCCCCTCGTCATCCAGCGCTTGTTCCGCCACTCCTACGCCGACCTGGCCAGGGCGGAACGCCTGCTGCGGGCCGCCGACCTGGACTGGACGATCGTCCGCCCCGCCCGCCTGACCGACGACGGCCGCACGAACGCCTACCGCACGGCCTGGGACCTCAGCATCCGCGGCGGACTCAAGACCACCCGCGCCGACGTGGCTGACTGCATGCTGCAACTGATCGGCGAGCGCGCCTCGATCGGTCACGTCATCTCGGTGGCCTCCTGACGGGCTGCGCCTGAGCCGATGCGTGTGCGGGGCCCTCAGGCCGGCGTCGAGGCGTGGGCGTCGTGGCGCTCGGGCAGCCAGTCGCGCAGGGGATCGTGCTCCAGCCACCGGCTGCGCTCCGCCTCCGCCACGAAGGCGCTCACCAGGGCCTCCAGCAGGGGATGGCCGCCCTGGCCGCGCCACAGCAGCGACCAGGCGTACAGGGGTGTGGGGTCCACCAGCGGGATCGAGCGGATGGCGGGGCCGGGAGGGAGGGGCACGTCGGCGGGAAGCAGGCTGAAGCGGCGGGTGTCGGCCGCGAGGTCGGTCAGGAAGTGCTCCAGTCCCAGGTTCGTGCCCTCGGCGCGGTCGCGGACGCCGAAGGAGTCGGCGAAGCGGCGCAGGAAGTCCAGGCGGTGCAGCGCTCCCGGGGCCCACAGCACGCCGTCGCGCAGCTGTGCCGGCCGGATAGCCGGCGCGTCCGCCAGCGGGTGGTCGGCGCCGAGGATCGCGTCCACCGGCTCCAGTCGTACCAGGCGATGGGTCAGGCCGGCGGGCAGCGGCGCGTGGACGCGGCCGAAGGCGGCGTCGATGTCGCCGTGCAGCAGCGCGGCGATCACCGAGGGCAGGTCGCGGCCGTGGCCCAGCTCCAGCCGGGGCGCGTCGGCCGCGACCTGGGCCAGCGTACGCATGGGCGCGTACAGGTGGCCCCACATGTCGACGCGCAGGGGGCGGTGCGCGTCCAGGACCGCCGCCACGGCCAGGTCGGCGGCGGCCAGCGCCTGGCGGGCGGGCTCCAGGAAACGCCGCCCGGCCTCGGTGAGACGCACGCCCTGGCCACCACGGTCGAGCAGGCGCCTGCCGAGCGTGGACTCCAGACGGGCGATGCGCTTGGACAGCGCCTGCTGGGAGATCGACAGCTCCTCGGCCGCGTGCCCGAAGTGCAGCTCCTCGGCCGCCAGCACGAACGCGCGCACCTGCGCCAGGTCCAGATCCACGCCTGTCACCATAGGCGACAACCAACGGTTGTCGGCCTGCCGCGTCTGTTGTTGGAGCCCCCGAGCAGGATGTCGGTTTCATTGCCGCATGCGTAGATTGATCCCTACGGGGGATGGTTCGCGGCCGGTGGAGTTCGCCCAGGCCGCTCAGCCCGTGCCCGCTCCGGACGAGGTGCTGGTCAAGGTCGAGGCGTTCGCGCCGAATCGCGGGGAGACGTTCCTGCTGGAAGCGCCGGAGCCCGGGCTGCTGCCCGGCAAGGACGTCGCCGGCCTGGTCGTGCAGGCGGCGGCCGACGGCTCCGGGCCACCGGTCGGCACGCGGGTGGTGGGCCATCCGCCGAGGGGCGGCTGGGCCGAGTACGCGAGCGTGGCCACCGGCTCGATCGCCGTCCTGCCCGACGAGCTGACCACCGTCCAGGCGGCCGCCCTGCCGCTGGCCGGGATCACCGCGCTCCGGCTGCTGCGCGCGGCGGGCACCGTGACGGGCAGGCGGGTGTTGCTGACCGGCGCCTCGGGCGGGGTCGGGCACTACGTGACCGAGCTCGCCGCGGCGGCCGGGGCGGAGGTGACCGCGGTGACCGCCACGGCCGAGCGCGGCTCGCGGCTGCGCGAGCTGGGCGCCGCGGCGGTCGTGCACGGCGTGGACGAGGCGGAGGGGCCGTTCGACGTGGTCCTGGAGTCCACCGGCGGCAGTGCCCTGGGGGCCGCGCTGGCCAGGCTGGTGCCGGGCGGCACGCTGGTGTGGTTCGGGCAGGCCAGCCGTACCCCGGCGACGGTGGACTTCTTCGACCTGCTCGCGGGGCCGGAGAACGCCGTGATCCGGCACTTCCACTACGCGGGCGCCCCCTACGGCCGCGACCTGGTCACCCTGGTGCGCCTGGCGGCCGGCGGGCGGCTGCATCCGGAGATCGGCCGCACCGCCGACTGGAGCCGGACCGCCGAGGTACTGGTCGATCTGCGGGAACGCCGGATCCGCGGCAAGGCCGTCCTGACGATCGGAGCGGCACGATGAGCAAGACGACGAGCGACGCGACGGGCATGACGATGAGCGACGCGACGAGCGCCGCCGGGTTCGCTGCCGAGTTCGCCGCCGCCACGTTCTCCCGCGCGACCGGAGCCGGGCTGGACCCGCACGAGTACCTGCGCGTCACCGGGGAGCTGGCAGGCCTGGAGCAGTGGGGCGAGGCGTTCATGCGCACCGCGCGCGAGCACCTGGCCCGCGCCGAACGGGCGGACACGCCGATCTCCGCGGCCGGGCACCTCCAGGTGGCGGCGCGCTGGTTCCACGTCGCCACGCTGGGCCCGAACCCGGACAGCGCGCCGGCGGCCGGCGAGGCCGACGCCGCCATGGGCCGCGCCCTGCACCTGCTGGAGCCGCAGGCGCGGCGGATCGAAGGGCCGGGCTTCGCCGGCTGGCTGCGCGGCCCTGCCGACGCCGCGGCGGTGGCCGTGGTGGTGCCGGGGCTGGACTCCGGCAAGGAGGAGTTCCACGACCTCGCCGAAGCTCTGCTGCGCCGGGGCGCGGCCGTGTTCGCCATGGACGGGCCCGGGCAGGGCGTGCTCGCCGCCACCAGCACCGTCCGCGCCGACTACCACCGCGTGATCGGCGCGGTCGCCGACGCCCTCGGCGCGCGGCGGGTGGGGCTCGTCGGGCTGAGCCTCGGCGGCTACTACGCCGCCGAGAGCGCCGCCAGGGAACCCCGCGTCACGGCCGCCGTCACCGTCAGCGGCCCGTTCCGGCTGGACTGGGACGCCCTGCCCGCTCCCGTGCGGGACCTGCTCAGCCGGCGCGCCGGCGGCGAGGAGGCGGCCCGCCGCTTCGCCGGTGAGGTGGACCTGTCCGCCCTCGCCCCGCGGATCACCTGCCCCCTGCTGGTGATCGACGGCGGCCAGGACGTCATCCCCGGCGTGACCGGCGGCGAGCCGCTGGCCCGCCTGGCGCCTCACGGGCGGTACCTGCGCGTTCCGCACGGCGACCACCTGCTCGGCAACGCCCGCCCTGACTGGCTGGCGGGCGCCGCCGACTGGCTGTCCGGTGCGCTTGCGGGGGATGCCGGGAGCGTTGAGCCGATCAGCCGAGCAGGGCGGACGGGTCGCGTTCCGGCGGGCCGGCGGGCCACCACTCGTCCTCCCGCCGGGTGAAGGGGTACCAGCGCCCGTCGCGGCCGTAGCGCAGCTGCACCGGGCCGACGGTCCAGCGGTTGCGCCACGCCTCCACCTGGGGCGGGTGCTCGCCCTCCCAGCCGGACTCCAGCAGCGCCTGGGCCCTGGCCAGCTCCCGCCGGGGGGGCGTCCACGTGCTGTCCAGGACGTCCAGCCCGTCGGCGCCGCCGTACCGCCACGCCTGGACGGCCGCGCCGAGCCCGAGGTCGAGGTCGTGCTCGGCGGCCAGCCGGACGCGGTCCTGGTACTCGCTCAGCTCCGGCAGCCGGCCGCGCCGCAGCAGCTCGCGGGCCCGCCCGGCGGCCGAGGCGGCCAGCACCCGCAGCGCGGCCACGTCCACGCCGGGGGCCGGCTCCAGGGCGGGCGGGGTGTAGGCCACGTCGTACGGCGGCGGCTCCGGCAACGGCGGCACCCCCGCCGCGTACGCCAGCGCCGCCGGCACGCCGGACGGCTCCTGGACGGGCGCCTCGCGCTCCTGCAACGCCTCGATGAGGTCGCGCTCGCCGCGCCCGCGCATCAGCAGCAGCATGAACGGGTCGGCGTCCAGCAGCCAGGACACCTGGTAGCACAGGGCGGCGGCGTGCTTGCAGGGGTGCCCCCAGTCGGGGCAGGAACATTCGGGTTCCAGGTCGCCGACGGCCGGCAGCAGCGGCACGGCGGCGTCCTCGGCGGCCTCCACCAGGTCGTGCGGCATGTCGCGGTCGAGCAGCGCCGCGATGTGCCCCGCCTTGGCGGCGACCTGGTCGAGGAAGCGCTCCCAGGCGGCGTCGGTGAGCTGCTCGACGCGGACGACGACGTCGTACTCGCTCTCGGCGACGGCGGCGATCCTGCCGGGGCTGACGGTGATGGGGCCGAGCCGGCCGTGCTTGGCGTACGCGCGGCCCTTGCGCAGCAGGACGTGGTCCAGGGAGGTGTCCTCCATGGCCTGGATCCAGGCGCGTCCCCACCAGGAGGTGGCGAAGCGGGCGCCGGCGCGCTGCGGGGGGAAGGCGGCGAATCCGCGGGCGGCGGTCATCTCAGCTCCACGAGGGCGGCGAGTTCGGCGTCGGTCAGCTCGGTGAAGGCGGCCTCGCCGGAGGCCAGGACGGCGTCGGCGAGCGAGCGCTTGGCGGTGAGCATCTGGGCGATGCGGTCCTCGATCGTGCCTTCGGCGATGAGGCGGTGCACCTGGACGGGCCTGGTCTGGCCGATGCGGTAGGCGCGGTCGGTGGCCTGGTCCTCGACGGCGGGGTTCCACCAGCGGTCGTAGTGGATGACGTGGTCGGCGCGGGTGAGGTTCAGGCCGGTGCCGGCGGCCTTGAGCGAGAGCAGGAAGACCGGGGCGCTGCCGTCCTGGAAGCGCTGGACCATCTCCTCGCGGCGGGCGACGGGGGTGCCGCCGTGCAGGAGCTGGGTGGGCACGCCGCGGCCGGACAGGTGGCGTTCCAGCAGGCGGGCCATGGCGACGTACTGGGTGAAGACCAGCACGGCGCCGTCCTCGGCGACGATGGTGTCGACGAGCTCGTCGAGCAGCTCCAGCTTGCCGGAGCGGCCGGGCAGGCGCGGGCTTGCCTCGTGCAGGTACTGCGCGGGATGGTTGCAGATCTGCTTGAGCCCGGTGAGCAGCTTGACGATGAGGCCGCGCCTGGCCATGCCCTGGGCGTCGGCGATCTGGGCCATGATCTCGCGCACGACGGCCTCGTACAGGCCGGCCTGCTCGACGGTGAGCGCCACGGGGCGGTCGGTCTCGGTCTTGGGCGGCAGCTCGGGCGCGATGCCGGGGTCGCTCTTGCGGCGGCGCAGCAGGAACGCCCCGACGAGCCTGGACAGCCGCTCGGCCGCCTCGGTGTCGCCGGACTCGACGGGTCTGGCCCAGCGTGCCCTGAACCTGCCGAGCGGGCCGAGCAGCCCGGGCGTGGTCCAGTCGAGGATGGCCCACAGCTCCGACAGGTTGTTCTCGACGGGGGTGCCGGTGAGCGCGACGCGGGCGGCGGCGGGGATCTCGCGCAGGGCCTTGGCGGTGCCCGAGGCGGGGTTCTTGACGTGCTGGGCCTCGTCGGCGACGACCAGGCCCCAGCGGTGGCCGGCGAGCCGGGCCGCGTCCAGGCGCATGGTGGCGTACGTGGTCAGCACGAACCCCTCGTCGGCCAGGGAGCGGTTGCTGCCGTGGTAGCGGCGTACGGGCACGCCGGGCGCGAACCTGGTGATCTCGCGCTCCCAGTTGCCCAGCAGCGAGGCGGGGCAGACCACGAGCGTGGGGCCGGCGTCCTCGGCGGCGCGGTGCAGGTGCAGCGCGATGAGCGTGATCGTCTTGCCCAGGCCCATGTCGTCGGCCAGGCAGGCGCCGAGGCCGAGCGAGGTCATCCTGGCCAGCCAGCGCAGCCCGGCGAGCTGGTAGTCGCGCAGGGTGGCGGCCAGGCCGTGCGGCGGGTCGACGGCGGCGGGCTCGGCCAGGCGCTCGCGCAGCTCGTTCAGCCAGGCGGTGGGCTCGACGGGCACCTGCTCGCCGTCGACCTCGACGGTTCCCGTCAGCGCGGCGCCGAGCGCCTCGATGCCGGTCAGCGGCTTGAGGTCGCGCTGGCGGGCCTTGCGGGCCAGGTCGGGGTCGATGAGCACCCACTGGTCGCGCAGGCGTACGACGGGGCGGTGGGCCTCGGCGAGCCGGTCCATCTCGGCGGCGGTCAGGCGCTCGCCGCCGAGGGCCAGCTGCCAGTCGAAGCTGGTCAGGTGCTGCCCGCCGAGGAAGGAGGGCAGGTCGGAGGGGGCGGCGTCGCGGTCGCCGAGGGCGGCGCGGGCGCTGAGGCCGCGCACGAGCGACTTGGGCCAGTGCACGTCCACGCCGGCGGCTGCCAGCCGGTCGGCGGCTCCGGCCAGGAGGTCCTCGACGTCGCCGTCGGAGAGCGTGAGCTCGTCGGGGACGGCGCTGTCCAGCAGGCGTTCCAGGCGGGGCCAGGCGCGGGCGGCGCGGCGCACGGCGAGCGTGGCCTCGATCCTGGCGCGGGCGCCGAAGCCGGGGTCGCGGCCCTGCCACAGGTCGGCGGCGTCCACGACGAGCGAGGGGTCGGCCAGGCTGTGGAGCTGGACGACGGCGCGGAACTCGGCGGTGGCCGGGTCGTCGGACTCGATGCGCAGCGACAGCCGCACACCGGCGTCCAGGCCGGCCGAGATCTCCTCGGACCAGCGGCGCAGGTGGGGGACCTTGACGGGCCTGGCGGCGGCGAAGGGGGTGGTGCCGGTGGCGCGTACGGCGCCGGGCGAGCGCGGCATGGCGTCGGCGACCGCGTCGAGGAAGGCCCGCACGAGAGGTTCGGCGTCCGGCAGCAGCGGGCCCTGCGGGTGCGGCGGGGCGTCGAGGGGGATGGCGCGGGCGGCGGCGGGCATCGCGGCGGCCAGCTCGCGTACGCGCCGCAGGTCCTCGGCGTCCAGGGGCCCGGCACGCCAGGAGTCGTGCTCTCCGGACGTCACACCGGGCAGGACGCGGCCCCGGGTGACGAGCTGCAGCGCGACGAGCGCGGCGGCGCCCCAGAAGCGGGCGGCCGGGTGGGCGTGCGGGTCCATGCGGGCCCGGGCCAGCGCCGCCACCGCCTCCCCGACGGGCACAAGAGTAGCAGCGGCGGACCTGGTCGTGACCTGGCCGTCGTGCTCGTCCGCCACGGTGACCAGGCCGTCGCCGCCGGGGTCGAGGAAGGCGACCTGGCCGGACCTGGGCGGGTCGCCGGGTTGGAAGACTGCCGAGTGCCGGACCAGATCCGTGGAAGAGCTCACGGCCGTACAGTGTACGGTACGCGGAGGGTGCGGTTTACCGCAGTCAGGATCGGGCAGGCTCCCCATTCCGCGTTTTTCCAGATCTTCCATAGCCTTGATCTCATGACTGACTGGCTGATCGGACTGATGGAGAGCCTTGGTGCCGTGGGGGCGGGGCTGGCCATCGCACTGGAGAACTTGTTCCCGCCCCTACCCAGCGAGGTGATCCTGCCGCTGGCCGGTTTCACCGCGAGCAAGGGGAACATGGACCTGATCGATGTCCTGGTGTGCACGACGCTGGGCTCGGTGGTCGGCGCGCTGGCGCTGTACGCGGTGGGGGCCCTGCTGGGCCGCGAGCGGACACTGGCCATCGCGGCCAAGCTCCCCCTGGTCAAGATCGCCGACATCGAGAAGACCGAGGCGTTCTTCCAGCGCCACGGCCGCAAGGCCGTGTTCTTCGGCCGGATGATCCCCATCTTCCGGAGCCTCATCTCCGTCCCCGCCGGCGTGGAGCGGATGCCGCTGCCGACGTTCACGCTGCTCACCACGGCCGGCAGCCTCATCTGGAACTCCGTCTTCGTGCTGGCCGGCTATCGCCTGGGCGAGAGCTGGCACCTGGTGGAGACCTACGCCGGCATCGGCAGCAAGGTCGTGCTCGGCCTGGTCGGCCTCGCGGTCGTCATCTTCGTCGTGGTCCGGCTGACCGAGCGCGCCAAGGGCAGGCATGCGAGCGGCCGCTGAGGGTTTGCGCCTGGGCGGCGCGGTGGTCCTGGGCGCCGTCACGGCGCTCGCCGAGCTGGTGTTCCTGCTGCTCACGCTGCCGTTCCTGGGCAATCCCAACGTGCGGGCCGCCGCCCGGCGGCTGGCCCGGCTGGAGGCCCGCCGCCTGCGCCTGGACCTGAGCGAGCTGGACGCGCTGGCGGACGGGCGGGGCAGGCGGGCGAGCAGGTACCTGGCCACGCGGGTGCCGGTCGGCATTCTGGGCGGCCTGGTGATCCTGCTGCTGGGGTTCGGGCTGTCGATCACGGTGCAGCTCGCGGCCGCTTGGGGGCGGGGCGAGCCGTTCGACAAGATGGTGCCCTCGGTGCCGCTGGTGACCTACCTCGGTGTCACCGGGTTCGTGGCGCTGTTCCTGGTGCTGTCGGGCCTGGTCGGCGTGCACGCGCTGGAGCGCATGCTGGCCAGGCGGATGCTCGGCCCCGACCCCACGCAGGCGCTGCAGCGCCGGATCGCCGAGCTGGCCGAGAGCCGGGCCGGCATCGTGGCAGCGGTCGACTCCGAGCGGCGCAGGATCGAGCGTGACCTGCACGACGGGCTGCAGCAGCGGCTGGTCGCGCTGTCGATGCTGATCGGCCGGTCCCTGCGCGGCCGGACCGAGCTGATGCAGCAGGCGCACCAGGAGGCTCAGCAGGCGCTCGCGGAGCTGCGCGAGGTGGCCTGGCGGGTCTACCCGAGCGGGCTGGACTCGCTCGGGCTGGGCGAGGCGCTGGCGGGGGTGGCGGAACGCTCCAGCGTCCCGGTCAAGGTAGATTGCCGGCTGCGGGAGCGGCCGCCGATGGCGGTGGAGACGGCGGCGTACTTCGTGGTCTGCGAGGCGGTGACGAACGCGGCCAAGCACGCCGGCGCCACGCTCATCACGGTCGAGGTGCAGGAGGAGGAGTCGGCGGTGGTCGTACGGGTGCGCGACGACGGCTCGGGAGGCGCGCAGGCGTCTGGAGGCGGCCTTTCGGGGCTGGCCAGGCGGGTGGCGGCGCTCGACGGCCGGTTCGAGGTGACCAGCCCGGCGGGCGGGCCCACGACGATCACGGCGGTGCTGCCGTGCGGGTGATCCTCGCCGAGGACTCCACGCTGCTGCGCGAGGGCCTGGTGCGCCTGCTCCTGGAGGAGGGTCACGAGGTGCCCGCGGCCGTCAGCGACGGCCAGGCGCTCGTGGCCGCCGTGGACGAGCACCGCCCCGACATCGTCGTGGTGGACGTCCGCATGCCGCCCACCCACACCGACGAGGGGCTGCGGGCTGCGCTGGAGATCCGGCGCCGCTGGCCGGACATCAAGGTGCTGGTCCTGTCGCAGTACGTGGAGAAGCGCTACGCCACCGAGCTGATGAGCTCCGACGTCGAAGGCGTCGGTTACCTGCTGAAGGACCGCGTCGGGCAGGTCGGCGACTTCCTCGACGCGCTGGAGCGGGTCGCCGCGGGCGGCGCGGCGTTCGACCCCGAGGTGGTGCGGCAGCTCCTGGCCCGCACCACGCAGGTGGACCCGCTGGCCCGGCTGACGGCGCGCGAGCGCGAGGTGCTGGAGCGGATGGCGCAGGGGCTGACCAACGCCTCGATCGCCCAGGAGCTGCACGTGTCGCAGAGCGCCGTGGAGAAGCACGTCAACTCCCTGTTCGACAAGCTGAACCTGTCGCACACCACCGGATACAGCCGCCGCGTGCTGGCAGTGCTGCACTTCCTGGAGTCCTGACCCGGGCGTCAGTGGCGGCGCAGGGTGAGGCTCGCCTCGCCGCCACCGACCGCGAGCCCGGCCAGGCCGCCGATCGGGACGGTCGCCAGGGGATAGGTGTGGCCGACGTCGAGGTTGGCCAGCACCGGCACCCCCTCCAGCGACGGCTGGGTGGCGATGATCTGCTCCAGCAGCGGGCGCGTCATGCGGGTCGCCTTCTGGAAACGCCCGACGACCAGCCCGCGTACCCCGGCGGCGTCGGGCTGTTGCAGCAGCGACGTCAGGTTGCGGGCGAAGATCGCCGGGTGCGACTCGAAGTCGTCCTCCAGCAGGAGGATCGCGCCGTCGAGTGACGGCATGTAGGCGGTGCCCTGGAGCAGGTTCAGGGTGGAGAGGTTGCCGCCGACGAGGCGCCCCTCGGCGGCGCCGGGCCGCAGCCGCCACCAGCCCTCGTTGGGGATGAGCTCGCGCTTGTCCTGGTCGAGGAACCACAGGTCGTCGCTCCAGGCGTCGGCGGGCGCGAGGGCGAGCGGAGCCGAGCCGAACATGACGTCGGTGAACCAGTGCAGCGTCTGCTCGAAGTGATCGCGCATCCCGAACGTCGACCAGTGCGGCCCCGAGTAGGTCACCAGCCCGGTGCGGGCGAGGATCGCGTTCTGCAGGGCGCTGATGTCGGAGTAGCCGCACAGGATCTTGGGGTTGGCGCGGATCAGCTCCCAGTCCAGGTACGGCAGGAGCTCGTTGCTGTTGTAACCCCCGATGACCGTGAGGATCGCCGCGACCGACGGGTCGGCGAAGGCGTCGTGCAGGTCGGCGACCCGGGAGGCGACGGAGGAGGAGTCGAGGGCGTCGCGCTCGTCGACGTGGCGGCCGTAGGTGAGCGTGAGGCCGAGCTCGGCGAAGCGGGCTTCGATGAGGCCGGTGTGGTCGTGCTCGGTCACCATCGCGCGCGATCGCGCCGGGGCCACGACGCGGACCGCATCGCCCCTGGTCAGCTTGCGGGGAAAGGTCATGCCCACGGACCCTATCGAGCCTTCGGCCCGCTTCTCACCCGCATTTCGCCACCGACCAACTCACTTGCCTTGACAATTCTTTTTGTCGGTGGAACGCTGGAGCCACCTCGGAGAACAAGGAGCCGAAACTCATGAGAAAGATCGTCGCGGGGCTGTTCATCTCGCTCGACGGCGTCGTCGAGGCGCCCGAGACCTGGCACTTCCCGTACCTCAACGACGAGATGGGCCAGGCGGTCGCCGCCCAGATGCAGGCCGCGGACGCCCTGCTGCTCGGCCGGCACACCTACGACGCCTTCGCCGCCCACTGGCCGCACCAGGACGCCACCAAGGACCCCATGGCCGCCACCCTGAACGCGGCACCCAAGTACGTCGTCTCCACCACCCTGACCACCCCCACCTGGGCGAACACCACCGTCATCGCCGGCGAGCCGCGCAAGGAGCTGATCCGGCTCAAGGAGGCCCCCGGCAAGGACATCGGCATGAGCGGCAGCCCTACCCTGGTGACGTGGCTGTTGCGCGAGGGCCTGCTCGACGAGCTCAACCTGCTGGTGCACCCCATCGTGCTCGGCCGCGGCCGCCGCCTGTTCGACGAGGGCATCGGGCAGATCCCCCTGACGCTCACCAGATCCGCCACCTTCAGCACCGGCGTGCTGAACCTGACCTACACGAGGGCCTGACCATGCCTGCCAAGACCGTCGCCGAGAAACTGCTCGTCAAGCCGGGCACCGCCGTGTGGACCTCCGAGGACACCCACTGCCCGCTGGTGGAGCCGCTGCCCGACAGCGCCCGCCACGCCGGCCACCTGAAAGAGGCGGACGTGGCAGTCTTCTTCGCCGCCGACGCGGCCGCCGCCCGCCGGCTCCTCGACGAGCACCGCGCCCTGCTCACCGAGCCCGCCATCGTCTGGGTGGCCTACCCCAAGGGCAACAAGTCGGACATCAACCGCGACACGCTCTGGCCGATCGTCGGCGAGTACGGCCTGCGCCCCAACGGCCAGGTGGCGGTGGACGAGACTTGGTCGGCACTGCGCTTCCGGCCGCTGAAGGAGGGCGAGCCCCCGTTCACCGGCGGGCGCGGCTGAGCCGCCCCGGGACGTCTTGCCCCTCCCGCCCAGACCTGCGACACTCCGGCCAGATCCGGCCGTCACCGCCGGAGCACGCCAGCGAGGAGGGCCGATGAACGCGGCCACTGGGCACACCCACGACCCGGCCACCCCGTACGCCTTCGACAACGACGCGCCTCACGCCGACGAGCTGCTCGGCTCGCTGGGCGAGATGTGCGACGAGTTCACCACGGCCAGGCTCGAACGCCTCGGCGTCGCCGAGGGCGCCCGCTGTCTGGAGGTGGGCGCCGGCGCGGGCACGATCGCCGCCTGGCTCGCCGACCGCGTCGGCCCGCAGGGCGAGGTGATCGCCACCGACGTCAAACCCCAGCACGTACGCCCCCACCCCCGGCTCACGGTCATGCGCCACAACGTGGCCGTCGATGCGATGCCGGCGGGCAGCTTCGACCTCATCCACGCGCGGGCCGTGCTGCAGCACCTGCCGCAGCGCCGCGAGGTGCTGGCCCGGCTGGCGGGCTCACTCGCCCCCGGCGGGGTGCTGCTGGTGGAGGAGCTGGAGGCGCGCTGGGCCGCTGCCGTGCTCGACACCCCCGACCCGCGCGCCCACGAGGTGTTCGCCGCCTACGAGCGCGGCATCCGCGCCGTCCTGCGGGCCAACGGCAACGACCCCTCCTGGGGCCGCCAGGTGCACGCCGCCATGGCCGCGTCCGGCCTGACGCGGGTCGAGACCGAGGCGTGGCAGCGTTCCTGGCGCGGCGGCACCGGCGTCGGCCTGCTGGCGCACTTCGGCAGCAGGGAGCTGGCACCCCAGCTCGTCCAGGCCGGCATGGCCGCCGAGGACCTGCGGCTCATCGCCGAGCTCTCCCTCGATCCGCGCCTGGTGATGCTCGGCATCCCGCTGCTGTCCACCTCCGGCGTGCGCGCGGAGTGAGCGGCTGCCGCGCACCTCCCTCCCGGCTCGAGCGCGCCCAGGCGAGGAAGGCCGGGCCCGGACGGGAGAGCGTTCCCCTGGACTCTCCCCCCGGGGGAGGCCTCATGCTGGTCCATCATGAAAGTGCCAGGGACAGGGGAGAGCGGACGCATGACCATCGTGCAGGGCATCGAGGCCCGCGGCATGCAGCACTGCGAGACGACGGCGCTGGGCGTGTTGTTGCGGCACGAGGGCCTCGATCTGTCCGAGCCCCTGCTGTTCGGGCTCGGCTCGGGGCTGTCGTTCGTCTACTGGGACAGCAAGGGCATGCCGTTCCCCTTCCTGGGCGGCCGCGTCAAGCCTTTCGAGCTCACCAGGAACCTGGCCGGCAGGCTGGGGCTGACGCTGGCGGTCGCGGAGACCACCTCACCGCGCAAGGCGTGGCAGAACGTGGCCACCCCCCTCGACGCGGGCCGGCCGGTCGGCCTGCAGCTCGACTCCTTCCACCTGGACTATTTCCGGTCCAAGGTGCACTTCGGCGGTCACGTCGTGGCCATGTACGGCTACGACGAGCACCACGCCTACCTGGTGGACACCGACCAGCAGGGAGGCACGGTGCGCACCAGCCGGGAAGGCCTGGCCAGGGCGCGGGCCGAACGAGGCCCGATGACCGCCAGGAACCGATCCTTCACCCTCACCCTGCCGGCGCGCCCGCCCGCCTGGCAGGACCAGCTCATCCCCGCCATCAGGGACTGCGCCGAGGCCTTCCTGTCCGCCCCCATCGCGAACCTGGGCCACCGCGGCATCGCCAAGGCCGGCAAGCAGGTGCCCGGCTGGCTGCGGCGCGCCGGCGAGCCGGGGCAGGACCTGCCGCAGGCCGCCCTCCTGATGGAACGGGGCGGCACCGGCGGCGCCCTGTTCCGGGCCCTGTACCGCGACTTCCTCGACGAGTGCGCCCGGCTGATCGACGACGACGGCCTGCGCACAGGTCACCGGCTGTACGCCGAGGCCGCCGTCCTGTGGACGGAGGTGTCCACCCTGATCGCCAAGGCCGGCGAGAGCGGCGACGCGGACTGCCTGGAGCGGGCCGGCGCCGTCCTCAACGAGCTGTCGCGCATCGAGCACGACGCCATGCAGGTGCTGCGCACGCTGTAGCCCGGACGACGGCCGACACCGAGCCGGCCGGGGATCGACGCGGGGACGGCCGGGGCCCGGCCGGGGCCGCTTCACCTTCACAGCGCGGTGCCGGTCTCCTCGGCCAGCGTCTGCAGGAGGCGGTCCTGGAAGGCCTCGTCGTGGACGGCGCGGTGCGGCTGCAGCCGCCGGCGGTGGTACCAGTACCCGCCGCTGGTCAGAGCCTCGGGTTCGTCGCTGGAGGCGAGCCATTCCTGCGTCTGGTGGCCGAGTTCGAGATCGTCAGGCGCGTCGGGTCCGCCCATCCTGGTCGGCACCCAGCCCGGATCGACGGCGTTGCTCAGCAGCCCGGGCCGCAGCCGCGCCACCGCGGCCGCGAGTGTGGTGACGAACAGCTTGCTGTCGGCGTACGAGCCCGCGCTGCGGCCCCGCCAGTCGACCCCGGCGAGCGAGGGACGGCCCTCGAAATGCGAGCTGCTGCTCAGGTACACCAGCCGGCGTGGCCCCCGCAGCAGGGCCGTGAGCAGGTACGGTGCGACGATGTTGACCGGCATGACCGCCCGTCCGCTCCACACGCCGGCGTTGTGGACGACCGCGTCCAGCGGCTGGGTGTCGTTCAGCTCCGTGGCGATGCGCCGTACGGCATCACGCTCGGTGAAGTCGCCCACCACGACGTGCGCCCCTCGCCCGGCCAGCGCGTCCAGGCCCGCTGCGCGCTCCCGGTTGCGGGCGTGCACCACCACGTCGTGCCCCGCGGACAACAACGCATCCGCCGCGGCACGCCCCAGGCCGTCCGCGGAACCCGTCACCAGAATCCGGCTCACTTTCACACCGTCCTGTCCCTCGTTCGCGGGACCCGGCCGCAATACCCGCTGCTCCACACCGGCTCTGACCGCCGCCGAAGGCGACCCCCGTACCCGACCCCCGTGCCCGACCGGCGAAGCCGGACGTGTCGCGGCCGACGAGGGCGGCACGCTGCCGGAACCACCCCCCGGCACAGGCAGCCTGTGCTCAGGGTCGTGCCCCCTCCTGCCTCCACCACGCGCCATCAACACCCTTCCGGTGCCTGGAGCGGGCGAGCTCGTCGGGCACGCCGGGTTCGTCCAGCCCGATCACGAGCAGGTACTTCGTGGGAGCCGGGGACAGCCAGCGGGTCCGGCCGTTCCCGGGCGAAGATGTCGGTGAGGGATCTGACGAGGGGAGCATCCTGGTGAAACCCGTGTACGCGGCCGCCGCCGTGCACGTGCCGGCGCCGCCGGAGCAGGTGTTCGCGGTGATGACCGACTGGCCCCGGCATCAGGAGTGGATGCTCCTGACCACCGCCCGGAGGGTGGGCGAGGACGGGCTGGAGGCGTACACGGGGGTGCAGCCGTTCGGCATCCTCGACACGATGACGATCACCCACTGGGAGCCGCCGGCGCTGGTGCGCGTCACGCACACCGGCCGCGTCGTGCGCGGCCGCGGCGCCTTCAGCGTCCGCCCGGAGCGGGGCGGCAGCCGGGTGATCTGGGCCGAGGAGCTGGAGCTGCCGTTCGGCGCGCTGGGCAGGGCCGCCTGGCCGCTGGCCCGCCCGTTCGCCGTCGCGCTGGCCCGCCACTGCCTGCGCCGGCTCGCCAGGCTCGTGCCGCCTGCCTGAACGCGTGAACCCGTGAACCCGTGGAGTCTGGCGTCCGGACCGTGAACCCGAGGGGCCTGCCGCCCGACTGTGCAGGGTGACGGGAGGACGAGATGACCGATGAGCTGCTGGTGGTCCGCGCCCAGCTGGGCGAGCGGGCGGCACTGGCCGAGCTGGTGGCCCGCTGGCGGGTGCCGGTGTGGACGTACGTGCGGCGCATGCTGGACGCCGAGCGGGCCGACGACGTGAGCCAGGAGATCTGGCTGGCGGTGGTGCGCGGCCTGCCCCGGCTGCGGGAGCCGGACCGGTTCGCGCCCTGGCTGTTCACCATCGCGCGCCGCTCGGTCACCGACCGGCTGCGCGGCCAGTACGCCCGCGAGCCCGAGACGCTCACAGCCGGCGAGGCCGCCGCCGGGGACCCGGTGGAGGCCATGGTGGACCGCGCCGAGCTGATCAGCGCTCTGGCGCGGCTGCCGGTGCCGGAGCGGGAGGTGCTCGTCCTGTACTACCTGGAGGACCTTTCGGTGGAGGACTGCGCGCAGATCTGCCAGGTCCCGGCCGGGACGATCAAGTCGCGGCTCAGCCGGGCCCGCCGTCTGCTGCGGGCCCATCTGGAGGAGGGAGATCGGTCATGAACGAACGTGAGGAGCCGCGCCTGTCCGCGCGGGAGATGATCGAGCGGCTGGAGCCGTCGCTGGGGGTCGGCCGGCGGGTGCGGGCGGTGGCGGCGCTGGTGGCCGGGCTGGCGGGGGCGATGTTCGTGGCCGCGCTGTGGTGGAGCGAGCCCGGCCCGCTGCCGGGCCGCACGCAGGCGGCCTTCGCGCTGTTCACCGTGTTCTGCCTGGCCTGGGCGGGTTACGGGGGCTGGCTGGTGCGGCGGCGGGTGCCGCTGTTCGCCACGGACCGGGTGATCGCCGCCTGGATCGGCCTGGCCGCCTCCGCCGCCACCACCGTCCTGGCGGTCGTGGCCGCCGTCCAGCGCGGCGCCGCCGTTCCCTGGCCGGTTCTGGCGGTCGGCGGGTTGTTCGTCGCGGCGGCGCTGGCGCTGGTCGTCCGCGCCCACGGCCGGCGGGCGGCGCTGCTGCGGCGGCTGCGCGAGCTGGGCGGCGAGCGGGAACGGTGACGGCGAGAGGGCCGGCACACAAGGGTCAGCCCACGGGCGCGGGCAGGTCGCGGCCCGTCTGGCGGCGGGCGACGGCCGAGGCGAACGCCGAGATCACCGGATGCGGCCGCCGCCCGTCCCCGGCCAGCTCGGGCTGGAACAACGTGCCCAGGAAGAACGGATGCCCGGGCAGCTCGGCCACCCGCGCCGTCCCGTCGTCGGCGTGCCCGGAGAAGACCATCCCGTGCCCGGCCAGCGTCTGCTTGTAGTCCTCGTTGAGCCCGTAGGAGCAGATGTAGGACTCCATCGTCGAAGGCGCCCCGACGATCTGCTCGATCCGGGTGCCGGGCACCAGCCGCACCCGCCCTTCGTGCCCGGCCAGCGAGCACGCCAGCGGCGTCAGCAGGAGGTCCGCCGCGCCCGGCTCGTTCTCGGCGTGCGCGACGGGCAGCCCGCACACGTGCCGGGCGAACTCCAGCAGCATGTGCTGGAACCCCGCGCACGTGCCCAGGAACGGGATCTCCCGCTCCCGCGCCACCCGCACGGCCTCCACCGCGCCCGCCTCGTCACGGTACGGGCTGCCGGGCACCAGCCAGATCCCGTCGAACCCGGCCACCCCGCTCACGTCGTCGGTGGGCATCCAGTACGCGTCCAGCACGATCCCGTCCCGCTCGCGCAGCGCCTCCATCAGCAGCGGGATCCGGGCGTGGGAACGGACACCGGGGGAGCGATCCCCCACAAGAGCGATTCTCATGGCACCATCGTGACCGGCGCCCCCGTTAAGCGCCAACGATGATTCCTGCTCACCAGATAAGCAACGCTGATGGACCCGCACCTGCTGACCACGTTCGTGACCGTCGCCCGGCACGGCTCGTTCTCCGCCGCCGCCTCCGAGCTCGGCTACACCCAGTCGGCGATCTCCCAGCAGATCGCCGCCCTCGAGGCCGACCTGGGGCTGCCGCTGCTGCGCCGCCGCCCGGTCGAGCCCACTCCGGCGGGGCGCCGGCTGCTGGAGCACGCCGAGCCGCTGCTGCTGCGCCTGCGCGCCGCCCGCGCCGACGTGCTGCGCGCCGCCGCCGAGCCCCGCCACCTGCTGCGCCTGGCCGCCACCCCGCTGGCCGTCAACCCGGCCGTGGCCGCCCGCCTGGCCGGGGCCCGCGCCCGCCTGCCGCGCCTGGAGGTGGCCCTGAGCACCTGCCGGCCCGACCGGCTGGCGGCCCTGGTCGCCGAGGGCCACGCCGACCTGGGCCTGGCCGGGGGGATCGCCGCCCCGAGCGACCCGCTGCGGCTGCCCGACGCCGGCCCCATGACGACGGCGGGCGTGACGGAGGAGAGCCTGGTCGTGGTGCTGCCGCCCGGCCATCCCCTGGCGGGGCGGGCGTCGCTGCGGCTGGCGGACCTGGTCGACGCCCGCTGGCTGCAGACCCCGCTGTGCCCGCTGGCCCGGCTGCGGGACCTGGTGGGCGACGGGTTCCCGGCGGGCCTGGAGTACGAGGGGGACGACGTGCACACCGTCCTCACCCTGGCGGCGGCCGGCCACGGCCTGACCCTCCTGCCCGCCTCGGCCGTGCCCGCCGGCGGCGGGGTGCACGCGGTGCCGGTGGCGGCGCCCCGGCTGGTGCACCGGGTGGAGCTGCTGCACGCCGCCCTGCCCCCGGGCGCGGCCGCCGACCTGGCCGCCGCCCTCACCGGCTGACCGCAGGAAAGGCCTGGAGCGTTACATAAAAGACTGATCTATGTAGATATCTTTCATTCGCGCCGTCGCGTTGGTTGACTACTTTCACCTCTGCTTCCCCTCAACCCCCCGGAGGGAACAGCTCGTGAAAATCATCACTCGCTTATCGGCCACCGTCGTGGCGGCCTGCCTGGCCCTGCTCGGGCCCGTCACCCCCGCGGCGGCCGCGACCATCACGGTCGACAACGCCACCGCCGGGCAGTTCACCGCCAGTGCCGGCTGGGGCACCTCGGCCTGGTCCGCGCAACGGTACGGCGCCGACTACCGGTTCGCGACCCCCGACACCACCGCCAGCGACGTCGCCTGGTTCAAGGCGTCGATCCCCGCGGCCGGCCCCCACCTGGTCGAGATCTGGTATCCGGCCGACCCCGGCTACAACAGCGCAGCCCCGTTCATGGTCGCCACCGCCGACGGGACCCGCAGCGTCCTCGTCGACCAGCGCACCAACGGCGGCCGCTGGGTCAGCCTCGGCACGTTCACCCTGGCCGCGGGCGACTACAACGTCGTCGGCGTCAGCCGCTGGACCAGCCAGCCCGGCTACGTCGTCGCCGACGCCGTCCGGATCACCACCTCCACCGGAACCCCGTCCTTCTCCCTGCCCCTGCCGCGCACCGCACTGCCGCGCAGCGAGTACGACGACCCCCACCACGACTACCCCGCGATCGACCTCCCGGTCGGCACCGGCACCCCCGCGTACGCGGTGCGCGCCGGCACGGTGACGGTCATCGACGACAGCCTGTGCGGCCGCGGCATCAACCTGACCGGGACCGACGGCGCCATCTACACCTACTGCCACTTCTCCTCGTGGTCGGTCTCCAACGGCGCGTCGGTCGGCGCCGGGCAGCAGATCGGGCTGACCGGCAACACCGGCAACTCGACCGGCCCGCACCTGCACTTCGGCATCCGCACCGGCAGCACCCGCCGCTGCCCGCAGAACTTCCTGCTGGCCCTCTACGACGGCGTCACGCCGCCGGCGGCGAGCAGCCTGCCCACCACGGGCTGCTCCTACGCCACCCGCTCGGCGGAGCCGGTCATCCCGCTCGGCTGAGACCCGGCGGCCCGGCCGGGCAGGGCTTTCAGGCGTGCCAGTCGCCTGCCCCGCCCGGCACGGGCGCGTCCGGGTCGTAGGGCGTGCGGGTGAAGATGAAGGTGTTGAGGTCGAGATGGTCGGCCGCCACGCGCAGCGTCTCCCCGGCGTAGTAGCCGTCCAGCCCCAGCCACGTCCCGTCGTCCTGCGGCACGAACCGCGAGGCCCGACCGGCCCCGCCGACCGGCTCCAGCGACAGCCCGCGCTCGGGCAGCAGCCGCAGCGTGTACGCCTTGGGCCCCCAGTGCCACAGCCCGGTCAGCGCGAGCAGGTCCGGGTCGGCGGCGACGGGCCGCCACTCGTCGGGCAGGCGCGGCTCGTACCGGTCGAGGATGTCGAGCAGGTCGGTCAGCAGGGTGCCGCTCATGCCGCTGGTGGTGTTGGCCAGGAACAGCGCCCCGACGCCGTCGGCGGCGTCGGTCCACACGGTGGCCAGGAAGCCGGGCATCGAGCCGGTGTGGCCGGCCAGGCGGCGCCCGCCGATCCTGGCCAGCTGCAGCCCCAGGCCGAAGCCGCCGGTCCAGGCGTCGCCGTCGTCGACGCCGATCGGCTCGCGCATCTCGGCGAGGGTGCCGGGGCACAGCACGCCGCCGGTCTCGCCGCCCAGGAACGCCGCCCAGCGGGCCAGGTCGTGCGCGGTGGACCACAGTTGCCCGGCCGGGCCCATGGCGTCGGCGTCGTGCTCGGGCTCGGCCAGCACCACGTCGGCCCACGGGTGCACGGCGTAGCCGGTGGCGTGCGGGGCGCGGGGGCGGGCGGTGGTGGCGTGCATGCCGAGCGGGTCGAGCACCTCGGCGCGCAGCGCCTTGAGCCAGGTGGTGCCGCGCAGGCGGGCCACCAGCTCGCCGAGCACGGCGAAGCCGACGTTGGAGTAGTGGAAGCGCCGGCCGGGCCGGTGCTTGAGCTCGCCGGGCCCGAGCCGCTCCAGCAGGTCGCCGGCGGGGATGCCGGGGGTGCGCTCCCACCAGGCGGTGGGCGGCTCGGCGGTCAGGCCGGCGGTGTGCGACAGCAGCTGGGCGATGGTCAGGTGGCCCAGCCGGGTGCCCGGCAGGTGCCGTTCGAGCGGGTCGGTCAGGTCGAGCGCGCCCTCGTCGCGCAGCCGCATCACCACGACCGCGACCATGCTCTTGGTGATCGAGCCGATGCGGTACTGCGTGGCGGCGGTCGGCGCGGCGCCGTCCACGCTGCCGCGCCCGGCGAACCACGCCGGCCGCCCGTCGCGGACGATGGCCGCCGTCAGCGACGGGATCCTGCATTCGGCCTGCTCGACGGCGAGCCTGCGCAGCAGTGCGCGCGCCGCCTCATGTCCCACCTGCGTCATGGGCGACAAGGGTAGCGCTCAGATCGGGATCAGCCGTGGCCCGATGAGCTCGCCCTGGTGGGGCTGGGGGTGATCCTGGTCGTGGAAGTAGTGGCCGGCGTACCAGACGACGACGTTGGCGCCGTTGATGTTCTCGCCGTCGAGGAAGCGGTTGATCGCGGCGCGGTTGCGCGGGCCGGGGTTGCCGTCGTCCAGCTCGCGCGGGTGGTGGCGCAGGAACCACAGGTCGGACACGCCGTAGGCGTCGGCGGTGCCGTCGAACGGGCCGGGGTGGATCTGCAGGCCGCGGCCGGAGGCCTTGTCGCGTACCTGCCAGTAGCGGGCGGGCGGGCGGCGCCGCCTGGAGGTCTCGCGGATGATCGTGACCGGCTCGGGGATGAGGGAGCCGGTGTCGTCGATCTGCTCGACGACGTCGTTGCCGGCGCCCTCGACGTCGAAGTCGAGCCGCCAGTAGCAGTGGTGGCGGTGCACCAGGCACGTCATCGGGTTGCGGGTGGCGGCGAACCCGAAGCGCGGCAGGATCTCGCCGTCGTCGGCCAGCCGCCAGTCGCTGGCGTAGCGGTACCAGCCGGCCTCCAGCTCGCTGACGATGCGCAGCTGCTCGCCGTCGTGGTGGAAGGCGACGCCCTGGAAGTTGCCGGCGTCGGTGGAGGGTCGTTCCAGGATCGTGCGGGGCGGGCGGGTGCACAGCCGCCATCCCCAGCCGACGGGGTCGCTGCCGGTGGCGCTGAAGCGGGTCTCGAGGTTGACGTCGTCGCGGAAGGTGGTGCCCTCGTCGTACTCGACGTTGAGGATGGGCACGTGCGCCTGCCGCAGGACGAGCCGGCCGCGGTGGCGGACCTGGCGCAGCTCCACGCCACCGCCCAGGCCGGGGCTGCGGGGCGCCGAGGCGCGCGGGCGGACCACCAGCAGGTTCCACAGCTCGGTGCCGCCGCGGTGGACGCGCACCCGCACCTGGTCGGGGCCGCCGCGGTCGGCCAGCGCGTCCACGCCGACCGGGACGCTGTCCTCGCAGTCGTGGTGCATGCGCACGTTGACGCCGGCGGGCGTCCAGTCGACCGAGCGGGCCGCCAGGTCGACGGCCACGACGCGGTGCCGCAGCCCGGTGGGCTCGCCCGGCGTGTACAGGCCGAGGGTGGGGCGGCGCACGGTGGTGCCGTCGGGGTTCTCGGCGTCGGCCAGGGACGGCATGGGCCGGTAGACGACGACGTCGTCCCCGGCGGGGAAGCGGGGGTCGGCGCGCAGGATCGCCGCGGCGGCGACGAGCTCCTCGCGGCTGGGCGGCGGGCGGTAGGAGCTGGGCCGCAGCTCGGCGCGTTCGGGACGGTCGAGGGTGCCGCGCAGTTCGACGGCGCGGTTGCCGACCGGGTCGAACACGGTGGCCTGGAACGGGGCGTTGTCGCCCGGGTCGTGGCCCAGCGCGGGCGCGAAGGCGACGGTGAGGCGATCGGGGTCGGCGACCTCCAGCACGGCCAGCGCCTCGGGGTGCTCGGCCACGGCCTGGCGCAGCCGCTGCTCGCTGAGCCCGGTGCGGGGGACGGCCTCGAGCGTGACGCGTACGTCGTCGGTCATGCTGGACTCCTTTGCGGGGGTCAGCGGGAGGGGGCGCGGTCGAAGGCGTCGAGGATGAGCCGGGTGGCGTCCAGGTCGCGGGCGGTGGCCCCGAGCCAGGGCACCTCGATGGGGCCGGGCCAGGTGTGCCCGCCTCCGTCGATCGTGTACAGGCGCAGTGTGGTGCCACCCGGGCAGGATTTCCAGTCACGCACCCGTATCCGCGCCGACAGGGTGTCCGGCGGGGTGTCCGGCAGGGTGGTGGTGGTGCGGCCGGAGCAGCCGAGCAGCCTCGCCCAGCCGGCCGCCGCGTCCTCGACGGGGTCGAGCACGACCAGGTCGGCGAGCGTGCGCAGCTCGCCGGTGGCGTCCTGGAAGGGGTGTCCGCCGCGGTAGGGGACGATGCGGTCGGCGGTGCCGTGGAAGGCCACGACGGTGGTGGGGGGCGGCCGCTGCTCGCAGGGGCGCACGATGTTGAGCCCGGCGACGGCGGCCACGCCGCTCAGGCGGCCGTCCAGCGCGCAGGCCAGCGCGGTGGCCATCGCGGCGCCGTAGGACAGGCCGGCGGCGAACTCGCGCCGGTCGTCGGCGCACAGGCCCCGCTCGAGGTGGTCGAGCAGGGCGGTCAGGAAGGCGGTGTCGTCGGGTCCGGCGGTGTGCGGCAGCGTCCAGCCCATGCGGCCCTCGGCGGCCTGCGGGGTGGCGACGATGTAGCCGCGGCGCGAGCCCTCTTCCGGCAGGCGGCTGTAGGCGGCCTGCTGGGCGGCGGTGGAGCCGAGGCCGTGCAGGTCGAGCAGGACGGGGTGGGGGCCGTCGCCGTCGGGCAGCGACAGCAGGAAGCGGCGTTCGAGCTCGCCGGAGCGCAGCCGGTGGGTGCCGGGTTCCAGGGGGTGCGCGGCCTGGCAGCCGCTGGAGCCCGCCTGCGCCGCGGAGGTCCGCGCGGCGGGGTCCTGGGGGCCTTCGGGCGGGGGCGGGGCGCCGCCGCAGCGGGCGGCCAGCAGCAGGGCCGCCAGGAGCAGGGTCGCGCGTGTGGGCATCGCCGTCGTGCCTCCCGCCGCCGCAGGAACTGTAGGCAGTGTCTGTAGGCAGTGTGCTGGACGGCGGGGCCGCGCGCGAGCCCCCGTGCCGCGCGACGGGGCACGGGGGCTGGGCTCGCGGGGTGGGCTCGCGGGGTGGGCTCGCGGGCTGGATGTGCCTCAGCGGCGGGCGCGGGTCTTGCGCCAGGTGAAGCCGCCGGGCAGGTTGACCGACACCGTACGGCGGCCGTCGGCGCCGCGCGTCACCCGGAACAGCCGGTTGCCCCAGCTGTGGCCGACGCCGCGGTTGGACAGGTTCAGCCGGAACGGCCCGATCTTGATCGACTTCCGGTAGCTCACGCCCATATCGCTTTCCTCCGTTGAGTTCGCGGAAAGCCTTCGACTACCCGAACGAAGCGCGATATATCGGGTTCCTTAATGCGGAGGTCAACTCCGCCTGGTACAGCTCGCCGGCTCACGCGGCCCGACGATGTCGCCCGCGCCTGCTCTAATGTGGCCACGAGCACAGAGAAGGGGCATGCGTGAAGCCTGGCGCGGAGGGTCCACCCGCTTCCATCATCGACGGGGTTCTCGAACGCATCACCTATGCGAACGAGGAGACGGGCTACACGATCGCCCGCGTCGCCACCGAACGCTCCGGTGCCGACCTGCTGACCGTCGTCGGCCCCCTGCTCGGCGCCCAGGTCGGCGAGTCGCTGCGGATGCGTGGCCGCTGGACCTCCCACCCGCGCTACGGCCGCCAGTTCGAGGTGTGGTCCTACAGCACCGTGCTGCCCGCCACCGTGCAGGGCATCCGCCGCTACCTCGGCTCCGGCCTGATCAAGGGCATCGGCCCCAAGATGGCCGAGCGCATCGTCGACCACTTCGGCACCGACACCCTGGACGTCATCGAGCAGCACCCCGAGCGCCTGGTCGAGGTGCCCGGGCTCGGCCCCAAGCGGACGAAGATGATCGCCGCCGCCTGGGAGGAGCAGAAGATCATCAAGGAGGTGATGATCTTCCTGCAGGGGGTGGGCGTGTCCACCTCCATCGCCGTGCGCATCTTCAAGCAGTACGGCGACACGTCCATCTCCGTCGTCAAGGGCCAGCCGTACAAGCTGGCCGACGACGTGTGGGGCATCGGCTTCAAGACCGCCGACACCATCGCCCAGGCCGTCGGCATCCCGCACGACAGCCCCGAACGCGTCAAGGCCGGCCTGCGCTACACCCTGTCGCAGGCCGCCGACGACGGCCACTGCTACCTGCCCGCCCCCAACCTGGTCGCCGACGCCGTCAAGATCCTCGACGTTCCCGCCCCGCTGGTCACCACCTGCCTGGAGGAGCTCGTCGCCGACGAGGGCGTCGTCCGCGAGACGATCCCCGCCGGAGACAACGACGTCCCGGCCGTCTACCTGCCGCCCTTCCACCGCGCCGAGACCGCCCTGGCCGGCGGGCTGCTCACGCTGCTGCGCAACGGCCACGACCGGCTCAAGGCCTTCGCCGACGTCGACTGGGAGCGCGCCGAGGCCTGGCTGCACGGCCAGACCGGCGCCGAGCTGGCCACCGAGCAGCGCCAGGCCGTCCGCCTGGCCCTCACCGAGAAGGTCGCCGTCCTGACCGGCGGGCCCGGCTGCGGCAAGAGCTTCACCGTGCGCTCCATCGTGCTGCTGGCCCGCGCCAAACGCGCCAGGGTCATCCTGGCCGCCCCCACCGGCCGCGCCGCCAAGCGCCTGGCGGAGCTGACCGGCCACGAGGCCACCACCGTGCACCGCCTGCTGCAGCTGCGCCCCGGCGGGGAGGCCACCTTCGACCGCGACAACCCCCTGGACGCCGACCTGGTCGTCGTCGACGAGGCCTCCATGCTCGACCTGCTGCTGGCCAACAAGCTGGTCAAGGCTGTGGCCCCCGGCGCGCACCTGCTGTTCGTCGGCGACGTGGACCAGCTGCCGTCCGTGGGCGCCGGCGAGGTGCTGAAGGACCTCCTGGCCGCCGGGGACATCCCGCGCGTGCGCCTGACCCAGATCTTCCGCCAGGCGCAGGAGTCGGGCGTCGTCGTCAACGCCCACCGGGTCAACACCGGCCGCCACCCCGTCCTGGAGGGCATGAAGGACTTCTTCCTGTTCCCCTGCGAGGAGCCCGAGGAGATCGCTGAGCTCACCGTGGACGTCGTCGCCCGCCGCATCCCGCGCCGCTTCCGCCTCGACCCGCGCCGCGACGTCCAGGTGCTGGCCCCCATGCACCGCGGCGCCGCCGGCGCCGGCGCCCTCAACATCGCCCTGCAGGAGGCGCTCACGCCCGCCCGCGAGGGCATGCCGGAGCGGCGGTACGGCGGCCGCGTCTTCCGTGTCGGCGACAAGGTCACCCAGCTGCGCAACAACTACGACAAGGGCGCGGCCGGGGTGTTCAACGGCACCGTCGGCATCGTCACCGACATCCGCCCCGACGAGCACAAGCTCACCGTCCTGACCGACGAGGACGAGGCGGTCGACTACGCCTTCGACGAGCTCGACGAGCTCGCCCACGCCTACGCCGTGTCCATCCACCGCTCCCAGGGCAGCGAATACCCGGCCGTCGTCATCCCCCTGGCCACCAGCGCCTGGATGATGCTGCAGCGCAACCTGCTCTACACCGCCATCACGCGGGCCAAGAAGCTCGTGGTCATCGTGGGCTCGCGCCGCGCGCTGGCGCAGGCCGTCCGCACCAAGGGGGCGGGCCGCCGGCACACCGGCCTGACCCACCGCCTGACACGCCGCTGACCGGGACGCTGACGGAAGGCGCCGGCAGGCCGCCACCCACTTCCGCTAGAAGTAATTGAAATGTGATCGAACTCTCCCAAAGGATTCCGCGTCTTACATGCGGGAGCATTAAGGTTTTTGGGGTGCCATTGTGGTGCCGTGGGGAGAGGACAGAGTTGAACGTTGCGCCTGCTTGGAGGAGACCCGCCACCGCACTCGCGCTGCTCGCGGCGGCAGCCCTGACGGCCTCATGCTCCAGCGCCCCCACCGCGCAACCACCCGACGCCTCCGAGGCGACCACCACCGCCACCCCCCAGGCCCCCACCGTCAAGATCACCCCCGACGAGGGCGCCACCAAGGTCAGCCCCGAGAAGAAGGTGGTCGTGGCCGCCGCCGGCGCGCCGCTCGACAACGTCACCGTCGAAGCCGGCGGCGAACAGCTCGAAGGCAAGTTCAACGCCGACAAGACCCGCTGGGTGTCCAAGACCGCGCTGAAGCCGTCCACCAGCTACAACGTCTCGGCCACCGCCGGCGTCACCACCGCCACCAGCACCTTCACCACCGCCAAGCCCGAACGCGCGCTGCAGGTCGCCGACGTCACCCCCAACGCCAAGGGCGAGACCCTCGGCGTCGGCGCCCCCATCATCGTCACCTTCAACCAGCCCGTCACCAGCAAGGCGACCATCGAGCGCGCCCTGGAGGTCGAGGCGGAAAAGCCCGTCGAGGGCGCCTGGCGCTGGATCAACGACACCGTCGTCATCTACCGCACCGCCAAGTACTGGCCCGCCCACCAGAAGGTCACCTTCAACGCCAACATCACCGGCATCAAGGGCGGCAAGGGGCTGTACGGGGTCAAGGACTACACCGCCAACCTCAAGATCGGCGCCAAGCAGATCAGCAAGGTCGACACGCGCAAGAAGATGATGTACGTCTACAAGGACGGCAAACGCGTCCAGACCATGCGCATCAGCGCCGGCATGGCCACCACCCGCGAATACACCACCACCTCGGGCGTGCACCTCACCATGGAACGCGGCAACCCCGTCCGCATGATCTCCCCGGGCCGCAAGAAGGGCGACCCCGGCTACTATGACGTCATGATCAACCACGCCGTGCGCATCTCCAACTCCGGCGAGTACGTCCACGCCAAGGACAACGTCTGGGCCCAGGGCGTGCGCAACGTCAGCCACGGCTGCATCAACGCCCGCCCCGACCAGGCCAGGTGGTTCTACGACAACGTGCAGCGCGGCGACGTCGTCGACATCACCGGCACCGACCGGGCGCTGGAGTGGAACAACGGCTGGGGATACTGGCAGATGCCGTTCTCCCAGTGGAAGAAGGGCAGCGCCCTGAACAAGAGCAGCAAGTCGTGACCCCCGGCCCCGCCACCCCGCCCCGGCCTGCCACCATCCGGCCTGCCACCATCCGGCCTGCCCGGGAGGAGGACGTGCCCGCCGTCCTGGCCATGTTCGACTCGGCCGTCACCTGGCTCACCGCCCAGGGCCGTACCGGCCAGTGGGGCACCCGGCCCTTCACCGGCGACGCCAAGCGCACCGAGCAGGTCGCCTCCTGGCTGGCCGGCGGCGGCATGCGCATCGCCGAGCACGACGGCGAGCCCGCCGGCTGCATCTCCGTCGGCCCCGCCCACGACTACGTCACCCCGGCGGCCGAGCCGGAGCTGTACGTGCAGGCTCTGGTCACCGGCCGCCGCCACGCCGGCCACGGCATCGGCCGCGCCCTGCTCGACTGGGCTGCCGGCGAAGCCCGCGACCGGGGCGTCCACCTGCTGCGCGTCGACTGCTACGCCGGCCACGACGGCCGCCTGGTGGCCTACTACGAGAGCTGCGGCTTCACCCGCGTCGCCCCCTTCACCGTGGGGGAGTGGCCCGGCATGCTCCTGCAACGCCGCCTGTGAGAGATGCCGTCGAACCAGACGACCAGTACGATGATCTTGTGGAGCCGGTTCAGCAGAAGGAGTCGTTGCCCGCATGGTTTCGGTAGTGCAGAACGTGGCGATCGACCGCAGGGGCCGCTGCTGCACTTCAACCAGGTGCCGGAGCCCAAGACGGTCAAGAACCGGTTCCACCTCTGCCTGCGTCCGGAGACCTCGCGGGAAGAGGAGGTCGGCCGGCTGCTGGGACTGGGCGCCACCTTCGTCGCCGACCGCCGTAACGCCGATGGCACGGGCTGGGCCGTTCTCGCCGACCCGGAGGGTAACGAGTTCTGTGTCCTGCGCGGTGCGGCCGAGCGGGCCGCGACCTGATCCTTTTCGCCGCATCGCCGGGCCTCAGGATGGGGCGCAGGCGGCGGGGCAGAACCTGGCCTCAGGGTAGCGCGAGGACGGCTTGTCCAGCAGGGGCTGCCGCCGCGACTTCAGGTGCTCATCGAGGAAGGCCGCCACGTAGGTGCGGGTGAGCTCGGCGGCGCGCGCCGCGGGCAGGACGCCGGCGGTGGGGGTGATGCCGAGGGCGTCGGACAGGAGCGGGGTGTCGGTGAAGGACTGGTGTTCGGCGCCCGACAGCACGATCCAGCGTTTCCATCCGGTGAGCAGCTTCCAGTCGCGGTCCCACGTGGGGGCGGGACCTCCGGAGACGTGCTGCGCCGAGCCCAGGAACATGAACGGCCGGGAGAAGCCGCTTTTGGGGATCCGGGCGTAGGCGGTGCCGTCCATGTCGATCCCGGCCCGGACGCGGGGATCTTCGAGCATGGTCGCCATGGCGCTGGACCCGCCGATCGACTGGCCGGCCATGGCGATGCGGGAGCGGTCGATCCGGCCGGAACCGTCCCACTTCGCGGGCAGCTGGTCGAGCACGAACGAGACGTCTGCGGCCCGGCCCTGAACCAGCCCCGCGCCGAAGCCGGGATCGGAGTTGCTGTCGCAGGCGAGGCATCCGGCGATGCGCCCGCCGGGGAGGGTGGTGGCGTAGCTCTCGTAGGTGTGGTCGATGCCGGCCACGACGTAGCCGCGGCTGGCCAGGTCCTCGGCCAGGGAGGTGAGGGTGCTCATCGGCTTGGTGAAGCCGGGAGACAGCACCACCAGCGGAAGTGCCTTGCCCGCGGGTTCGGCGTCGAGGATGGCGTTCGTCCGGGTCTTGCTCAGCGTGTCGTACGGCGCGCCCGCGATCCCGGTGCCTCTCATGAGGAGCTCGGATTCCTTGGGCGTCATGTACGCGGCGCGCTGCCCGTCGCGCTGCTCGGTCGGGTACCACAGGGTGACCTTGAGCTCTCTGGCTTCGGCGTCGGGGTTCCAGGGGTCGGGGCGGGAGGTGTCCTTGAGATGGAGGACGGTGGTGCC
Source organism: Nonomuraea sp. NPDC050202 (assembly GCF_040656115.1). Classification (NCBI taxonomy): domain Bacteria; kingdom Bacillati; phylum Actinomycetota; class Actinomycetes; order Streptosporangiales; family Streptosporangiaceae; genus Nonomuraea; species Nonomuraea sp. NPDC050202. Next base: position 113,584 of record NZ_JBFALF010000035.1, read on the forward strand.
GACCGGGTGCGGGCCGGTGGGGGCGGGCAGGGTGGCGGGGCCGGCCGGCGTGGGTGAGACGGCGGCGGCTCTGGGCGGGGTGGGTGCGGAGCAAGCGGGCGTGGCGAGGAGCGCCAGCCCCGCGGTGACCGCCAGGAGGTGTCTCATCGGGAGGTCCCTTCACTCGTGCAGCAGGGTCAGGGCCTTGGCCAGGGCGGGGTCGCGCCCGGCGGCCGCGTCCGCGGGGGTCAGCGGCACGTGGTGGTCGGGTGGCACGCCGATCCGGTCGATGACCTCGCGGTCCGGGCCCAGGTGGTGTCCGGCGGGCAGGCGCAGGATGGTGTTGTTCGCGAGCAGGTACGGCTGCGCCGGCCCGGAGATCAGGCCGGCGGTTCTGGTGCCGACCAGCAGGCCGGCTCGCAGATCCTTGACCGCGGAGCTGAAGTGCTCGCACGCCGAGGCGCAGCCGCGGTCGGTGAGGACCACCAGCGGCAGGCCGAGCAGTGCGACGGTGTCGTCGGTCCGCAGGCTCGTGCAGGTGTCGCCGGCGGTGCAGTGATAGGCGGTGATCTTGCCGTGGGCGAACGCGCTCAGCAGCCGGGTCGCTTCCGTGATGCTGCCACCGCTGCCACCGCTGCCACCGCTGCTGCCGTCGCTGTTGCCGCTGTTGCCGCGCAGGTCGAGCACGACGCCGGACAGTGTCCGGTTCTGGCGCAGCCTGGTGATCGCCCGCAGGATCCGGTCCGCGGAGTCGGGCAGGAAGCCGGTCACCCGTACGTAGGCGAGGTCGTCGCCCAGCAGCTTCGACCGCACCACCTGCAGGGCGGCCAGGTCCTGCTGGTAGAGGCCGGGCTGGAGCGTCACGCTCCAGCGGCGGCCGGTGCTCTGCCGCAGGAGCCGCAGCCGGACCGGGCGCGCCTGCGGGTACCGCTGGTAGAGGGCGGCGATCGCGGGAGTGGCCTTGGGGCCGGTGAAGGGCGCCGAGCCGTTGATCGATTCGATGACGTCGCCGGGGCGCAGTCCGGCGGCCCGCGCCGCGCCGCCCCGCACAGTGGTGACGAACAGCGGCGGTACGGCGGCGTCGAGGTCGCCGTCGGCCTGCGACGCGCTGACGTTCGCCTCCAGGCCCAGGCCGTAGCCGTCGCCGTCGTGGTAGTCCGGCGGCTGCTCGGCGTCGTGCGCCCAGGAGGCGTGGTGGTCGAGGGCGGCCACGATGGCTTCGAGGGTGGCGACGGCGAGGTCGTCGCGCAGGCCGGGCACCTGATCGGTGATCTTCCGGTAGGCGGTTTCGAAGGCGGCCCAGTCGGCTTTCCGGTCGCCGTTCAGTGCCGGCGCGGCCGCCTCGGGCAGGTCGCGTCCGTTGCGGTTGAGCTCCTGGGTCATGGCGGCGAATCCGGCGGTCAGCAGGGGGCGGGCGTCCAGCGTGGCGCCGCCGTAGTAGTGGCCCAGGATGCAGAAGTACGCCTGCTCGATGACGTCGATCGTGGTGGCCGTCTCCTTGCCGGGGGTGCCTCTGGGCGGCGCGCAGACCGTGCCGGTCGCCGTGCTCGTCTCGCCGCGCGGCGGCGCCGGCGCCGTGCAGGCCGTCATGAGCAGGGCCGCCAGGAGGAGGGCGATCCTGGCGCCTGTCGTGACGGCGGTCATGACAGGCCTGTCCGCATCCGCCGGAAGCAGAGCCAGGTGAGGGCGAGGGTGAGCAGGGCGTAGATCCCGGTTTCGATCCATTGGAAGGGCCAGAAGCGCTCGAGGGGCTGGTAGGTCGCCTGCTGCCGGTAGCCGAGCCGGTTGATCTCGGCGATGCACGCGTCGGTGCCCAGTCCCCCCGTGGGTGCGCAGGGTCCCGACGTCGTGGAGACCGGGACGGACCGCGCGATCGTCGAGGACGGCCCCGAGGCTCCATCGCCGCCGCCGACGACGCGCCCGGACGGATCGACCAGGTCGCTGGACAGGACCCAGGCTCCCGCGTGGCCGGGCACGGCCGACGTGCTCAGGAAGAGGTGCAGGGCTCCGCCCTGCCGGCCTTGCGGCACGACGCCTTCCACGTTCGTCCGGCCGAGCTCGAAGGCCGAGGTGACCGGCGGCATCAGGTGGGGCCGCACCAGCACCGGCATGGCGAGCTGGATCGCGGCGAAGGCGGCCAGGGTGAGGGCCATGGCGGGCAGGGTGCGGCGCACCAGCACGCCCATGGTCACGCCCAGGACGAAGGCGAAGACCGCGTACCCCATCGGGGTGATGCCGCGCGCGCCGAACACCACAGGAGCCATGCGCGCCAGTTCCGGAACGGCCGACTTGTCCAGGGGGCCGGACCACCAGGTCACCGCGAGAGCGAACGCCCCGGCGGCGGTCATGGCGACCAGGCCGGTGAGCGCGAGCTTGACCGCCAGCCAGCGGGCGCGGGTGACGCTCTGGTTCCACACCAGCAGGTGCGTGCCCGCCTCCAGCTCACGGGTGACCAGCGGGGCACCCCAGAAGAGCCCGGCCAGCGCCGGCAGGATCAGCACGGCGAGGGTGAGGGCCAGGAAGGGGATCTGGTGTTCGCCGAAGAACCGGTCGAAGAAGTCGGTGCAGGTGTCGTTCGGGGTGCAGCCGGCGATCCCGGCGGCGTAGCGGGAGGCCAGGCCAGGGCCGGTCGCGGCCAGGGCTATGCCGAGGACGACGAGGACGGCGGCCGTCATCGCGGCCGGGCCGCGGAACTGGCGCCAGGTCAGCCAGATCATCCCCGCACCTCCTGGGTGACGCGCCGGTCCATGTAGGCCAGGACGAGGTCTTCCAGGCCGATACGGCTGACCGTCCAGGCGGGGTCGTGCGTCGGTGCGCCGGCCCGGACCACGAAGGTGCTGTGCCGGTCGGTGTGCCGGGCGGAGACCACGTGCCGGCCGGCGGGCAGCCGGCCGGGATCGCAGCGCGGGCCGGTGAGCCGGTGATGGGTGGCCACCAGTTCGTCGGTCTCTCCGGCGATCTGGACGCGGGAGTCGGCGAGCACGATCAGGTAGTCGCAGACCCGTTCCAGGTCGGAGACCAGGTGGGAGGAGAGCACCACGCTCAGCCGGTGCTCGGCGGCGGCCTCCGTCAGGTGCTGCATGAATTCGTGCCGGGCCAGCGGGTCGAGGGCGGCCGCGGGCTCGTCCAGGATCAGCAGGTCGGGGCGTTTGGCCAGGCCCAGGGTGAGGGCGAGCTGGGCGCGCTGGCCGCCTGACAGCTTGCCCGCCCGGTGTGCGGGGAGGAGGCCGAGCCGTTTGATGCGTTCGTGCGCCAGGCCGTGGTCCCAGCAGGGGTTGAGCCGGGCGCCCAGCCGGAGATGTTCGGCGACGGTCAGGCCGGCGTAGACGGGGGTCCCCTGGGCGACGAATCCGACTTTGACGAGTTGGGCGGGCGTGCTTCCCGGCCGGCC
>NZ_JBFALF010000036.1:0-113242 GCF_040656115.1 Nonomuraea sp. NPDC050202
CTTGGTCGTTGACTCATCTACCGGAGACCTCCTCTCTTGTCGACCTACGACACCGCGCAACCGCCACTCCAGACCACTTCTGAAACACGGCCTAGGGCTCTCGCTCGTCCCGGACGAGGCCCGGGCGGCGTCCCGGACTGCCGGTAGCGCGCGCCGCAGCGCGGCCACCTGGGAGAACATCATCGAAAAGTCCTCCTTCAGCAGCACCACGGCCTTCACCCAGGAATGGAACTACGGTTACCCCTGGGGCCGCTACCACAACGGCGCCGCCAAGATGCTCGACACCCAGGTCTCGCTCTCCGGTGGCGTGCTGACCCTGACGGCGACCCGGTTGAGCGAGAGCACCGAGGAGAGCCCCAGCGAACCGAAGGCTCCGATCTGGTACAACTCCGGCGCCGTCTTCGCCAAGGAACAGATCCTCATCAACGACCAGTTCCCCGAGTACGACATCGAGGGCGAGTTCCGCACCCAGACCGGGCTGGGCATCTGGCCCGCCTTCTGGACCACCGGCATCGCCCCCAACTGGCCCCCGGAGAGCGACATCCTCGAGTACGTCGGCGACTCCACGAACCTGTTCAACACCTGGACGAAGGAAGCCGGCGAGAACGACCCCGCGGAGCGTTACGAGCTCAGCGGCCACGACCCCGGTACCTGGCACCGGTACCGGCTCTGGATGGAGAAGGACGGCGATGACGTCATCCTCGACTACTACTTCGACTACGGCGAGAACGACGGGTGGAAGGTCACCCACCGGGGCGTCGGCTGGGCCGGCATCCCGCAGTACCTGATCATGAACTTGCAGATGGGCTCCTGGGCTTCACAGATCGACAAGAACGACCCGCTCTGGAGCCGGCAGCCCGGCCCTTCCGGCAACACCACCTTCCAGGCACGCAACGTGTGGGTCGGCCGGACCCGTAACTGGTAGGACCCCTCCTTTTCTGTAGAGGCGGCGCGCGGCAGTTCGAGAGAGCGGGTCGAGGGGTGGCATCTCGCCGGCACCTCCACGCCACAGTGCTGTCCGCGCGCCGCTGAGGAAGGGCCGGCCCTCGCTGATGGACGGCTCATCGGTCGAGGTAGTCGTGGCGGTCGTCGGCGGGGCCGAGGTGCACCCGGCCGTCGCGCACCTGCCACTCGGCCCGGCCGTCCACTTCGTGGGACACGAGGAAGAGCCCGACCACGCGGTCGCCGTCGGCGGCCGGCAGCGCGGCGGCCTGCCGGATCACGTCGAGCAACTCGTGGACGTGCTGCTCACGGACCGCGCGCGCGTAGCAGACGGCGTCGAGCCAGCCGCCCTGGGGGAAGGCCCAGCCGGGGTCCGGCGCGTCGCCGATGATGCGCTCGAACGAGCTTCTCTGGTCGCGGTCCTGGAACTCCAGCCACCCTCGGACATGGACCCACACTCCCATGGCGCCGTCAGCCGCCGGTCACGCGGACGCTGTCGCCGGTGTCCACGCCGAGGCGGGACGCCCAGGCCAGGGCGTCGTGGAGGGTGGCGGTGTCGTCCGCCAGCCGGGCGGCCGCGAGCGTGGCGGGCGCGCCGCACTTCTCCAGCAGGACGTTCCACTGCCGCGTGGTGAGCGCCAGGTAGCGCAGGTCAGGCAGGTCCGCCAGGACGGTGAGATCGGCCACCTCGGCGCGGGAGAGGTCCAGGCACCGCAGGTGGGGGAGGGAACGCAGCGGTGCGAGGTCGACCGGTGCGTGATGATCCGTGGTGGTTCCCAGGTCCAGGGCGGCGAGGTGGTGGTGGCCTGCCAGCGGGGTCAGGTCGCCGCCTGCCAGGGTGACGCGCAGCGACTCGACCGGCAGGGCACGGACAGGCGTCAGGTCGCGGGTGGCGCAGCGGTTCAGGTTCAGCCGCCTGACCTGCGGGGCGGCGGTGAGCGGGGTCAGGTCGACGGGGCTCGGGGCGTCGTTGATGTGCACGGCCTGGAGGCCGGGCGGGAGGTCGTGGGGCAGCTCGCCGATGATCTTCTCGGGGCCGAGGCGGTAGTCGGGCTGCGGGAGGTAGATGCCGTCCTCCTCCTCGTCCTCGGGCTCGTACGCGCCGCGTTCCAGCAGGTCCAGATAGTGGCCGAGGAGCGAGGTCACCGAGTCGGCGAGGTAGGCGGGGCCGTCGTCGTGGTCGCGGCCGACGCGGATGACCTGGCCCGGCCGGCCGTTCGGGGCGGGTGACATGTCCACCGCCAGGAAGTTGCCGTCCTCGCTGGTGGCGAACGGCAGCCAGGCGGGGTGGCCGCCGCAGCGCCGGACGGCGCCGGGCGGGTCGGTGTCGAAGACGACCCAGTTCCAGCCCAGCTCCCAGAAGGGTGGCATCGGCTCGCGCACGTCCTCGTGCACGGCGACCAGGCTGTCCAGCCCCAGCCAGACGGCGTTGCCGAACAGGCAGAGGTCATCGTGGAAGCCGCGGGGGTTCGCGAGCTCGTACAGGGCCCGGAGGTCGGCGGGCAGGGGACGGCCGAGGCGGCGTTCGGCCTCCTCCAGGGCGGCGGCCGAGGCGGGCGGCGGGAGCGGCTCGGGCCGTCCGATGATCGCCGCCCGCCGCTCCAGGTACGCGCGAAATCGCGCCACCGCCAGGTCCGGATCCCCGGCCGGGGCCGCCGTGCCCTCCTCCTGCGTGAAGCCGGGCTGGGGCAGCCGATAGCCGGGGTCGAGGACGACCTGGAACCCGCCGGCTCTCCCGCGCAGGCTCGTCACCGTGTCGGCGAACGCGACGAGCTCGTACTCCCCGGTGGGCAGGCACTCGATCTCCAGGTTGGTGCGCCTCCAGCCGTGCAGCTCGCGCACCGCCTCCGCCAGCCTCATGAGCTCGGTGAAGGGCGCGGGCACGTGGCCGCTCAACCGGGACGCGCCGCGAACGGCGTAACCGCCGGCCACCGAGGCGCCGCCAGCGCCCGCCACGCTGCTCAGCACCGCCCGCGTCCAGCCGGGCGGCGCCTTCGCGACGATGGCCTCGACGATCGGTCGTACGGTCGCGTCCACCATGTTCGGTCCTCGTTCTGTCGGCATCGCCGGCCAGTTTGGCAGCGTCCGCCGACAGAAACGGTGGCCCGGCCCGGCGAGGGCCGCCGCCACTCACCTGACTGGACGAGGTCCGCCGCCGCTCACCGAACTGACGGCGGCCGCCACTACGCCTGCTCGAACAGCAGCTTCGCGGCAACCGTCGCCCGGTCGTCAGCCGGGGGAGTCGCCCGTCGTCAGCCGGTCGGCGCGCCGCCGCAGGTCGGCGGCGAACTCCTCGGCCCTGCTCAGCTGGGTGCGGAGCGCCTCGCAGCGCTCGCGGGCGGCCTGCTCGAACCGGCCCAGCCGGGCCAGCAGCCACTCGCGCTCGGCCGCGTCCAGGGTCGCCGCGCCGCTCTCGTCGAGCCGGTCGGTGACGGCCAGCAACTCGCCCATCTCCTCCAGCGTGAAGCCCAGCGGCTTCATCCGGCGGATCACCATCAGCCGCGCCACGTCGGCCTCCGTGTAGAGGCGGAAGCCGCCCTGGCTGCGCGCGGAGGGCCTGACCAGGCCCACCTCGTCGTAGTGCCGGATGGTCCGCAGTGACAGCTCGGTCCGCGCCGCCACCTGCCCGATGTGCATGTGATCCCCGTCAGGCGCGGGAACCTCGCCCTCGGCGGCGGGAAGCGCTGGTCCGTCCATCTTTCGCATGACCTCACTGCTCAGCTGGTAGGGCGGTGCGGGCCGCCACCGCGAGCCCCGCCCGATCTCTACCCTAACGTTAGGGTAGAGTTGCCCGCGGCCGGACCGCATGTGGCGTGCCCTGGCTGGGAACATACCGCCACCCTGCCTCCCCGCCTGCCGCACTTGCCCCTGTGAGGGCCGCTCCACGTTGAAGGACGTCTGTTGCCCAGCTCATCCGTGCCCGCTCGCCCCTCCACGTCCCTGGCCGCCCGCCTGCGTCCCGGCCGCCCGGCCTGGCTGACGCCCTCGGTGGCGCGTACCGAGATCCTGTCCGGCCTGGTCGTGGCCCTCGCGCTCATCCCCGAGGCGATCTCGTTCTCGATCATCGCGGGTGTCGATCCCGGCGTCGGGCTGTTCGCCTCCTTCACCATGGCCGTGGTCATCGCCATCGCCGGTGGCCGCCCTGCGATGATCTCGGCGGCCACCGGCGCCATCGCTCTGGTGGTCGCCCCGCTGGCCCGCGAGCACGGCTTCGGCTACCTGATCGCCACCGTCATCGTCGGCGGCCTCATCCAGATCGTGCTCGGTGCGCTCGGCGTGGCCAAGCTGATGCGCTTCGTGCCGCGCAGCGTCATGGTCGGCTTCGTCAACGCGCTGGCGATCCTGATCTTCATGGCGCAGGTGCCCGAGCTGGTCGACGTGCCGTGGGTCGTCTACCCGCTGGTCGGCGGCGCGCTCGCGCTGATGGTGTTCCTGCCCCGCCTGACCAGGGCCGTCCCGGCGCCGCTGATCTCCATCGTCGCGCTCACCGCGCTGACCATCGGCGCTCACCTGGCCGTGCCGACCGTCGGCGACCGCGGCGTGCTGCCCTCCGCGCTGCCCGTGCCAGGGCTGCCGGACGTGCCCTTCACGCTCGGCACCCTCACCCTCATCGCCCCGTACGCGTTCGGCTTCGCCCTGGTGGGGCTGATGGAGTCGCTGATGACGGCCAAGCTCGTGGACGACATCACCGACACCCACTCCTCCAAGACCCGCGAGTCCATCGGGCAGGGCCTGGCCAACATCGTCACCGGCTTCTTCGGCGGCATGGGCGGCTGCGCGATGATCGGCCAAACCATGATCAACGTGAAGAACGGGGCCCGCACCCGCCTGTCCACCTTCACCGCCGGCGTGCTGCTCATGGTGCTGTGCATCGTCTTCGGCCCGCTGGTCTCCCAGATCCCGATGGCCGCCCTGGTCGCCGTCATGATCCTGGTGTCGTTCGGAACCTTCGACTGGCACTCCGTCGCGCCGGCCACGCTCAGGCGCATGCCCGCCGGCGAGATCGGCGTCATGGTGATCACCGTCGCCGTGGTGGTCGCCACGCACAACCTGGCCGTCGGCGTCGTCGTCGGCTCCCTGACCGGCCTGGTCATCTTCGCCCGCCGCGTCGCCCACCTCGCTCAGGTGACCTCCTGCCTCGATCCGGACGGCAAGCAGGTCGTCTACGCGGTCACCGGCGAGCTGTTCTTCGCCTCCAGCAACGACCTGGTCTCCCAGTTCGACTACGCGGGAGACCCCGGCGACGTGGTCATCGACCTGACCGGCGCCCACATCTGGGACGCCTCCTCCGTCGCCGCCCTGGACGCCGTCGAGGCCAAGTACGCCGCCCGCGGCAAGACCGTCCGGATCGTCGGGCTCAACCAGCCCAGCGCCCGCATGCACGGAGCCCTGTCCGGGGAGCTGTCCGGCAGCCACTGAGCGCGGCCACGCTCCTCTCGGTCGCGGGGAAGGCCGGGTGTACGGCTGATCGTCAGCTCGTGAGGATGACGAGCTGCTGGGTCGCTCGCGTCATCGCGACGTACCGGTCCACCGCCCCCTCGATGCCTTCACCGAAGGAGTCCGGGTCGATGAGGACGACCAGGTCGAACTCGAGGCCCTTGGACAGCTCCGGCGTCAGCGACCGCACGCGGGCCGTCTCCTGGAACGCGGGATCGCCGATGACGCAGGCCGTCCCGTCGGCGTGTGCGGCGAGCCAGGTGTCGAGGATCGAGCTCAGGTCCGAGGTGGATCCGTGGGTGACGGGGACGCCGGTGCCGCGGATGGAGGTCGGGACGTTGGCGTCGGGGAGCGCGGCCCGGATGACCGGCTCGGCCTCCGTCATGATCTCTTCCGGCGTGCGGTAGTTGACGCTGAGCGAGGCCAGGGTGATCCGGTCGAGCCCGATCCGCTCCAGCCGTTCCTGCCACGACTCGGTGAACCCGTGCCTGGCCTGCGCGCGGTCGCCGACGATGGTGAAGCTCCTGGACGGGCAGCGCTGCAGCAGCATCTGCCACTCCGCGTCGGTGAGCTCCTGGGCCTCGTCCACGACGACGTGCGCGAACGGGCCGGCGAGCAGATCCGGGTCGGCGACGGGCAGGGCGCTCTGGTCGACCAGGCTGCTGCGCAGGTCCTCACCGCGCAGCATCGTCACCAGGCCCTCGCCGTCATCGTCGGCCTCGAGCAGGTTGTCGACGACGTGCGACATGCGCTCGCGTTCGGCGGCGAGGGCGGCCTCCTGCCGGCGCCTGCGCCGGGACGCCTCCGGGTCGCCGAGCCGTTGGCGGGCGGCGTCCAGGAGCGGCAGGTCGGAGACCGTCCAGGCGTGGGCGTCCGCGCGCTGGAGCCGGCGGATGTCGTCGGGGCTGAGCCAGGGTGCGCACATCCGCAGGTAGGCGGGTACGGACCAGAGGTCGCCGACGAGGTCGGCCGCCTCGATCAACGGCCACGCGCGGTTGAACGTCTGGAGGAGCTCCCTGTTCTGCAGCAGGGACTTGCGGAGCAGGTCGGGCGAGATGTCCTCGTCGTCGTGCTTGTCCGTGAGGATCGTGAGCAGCTCCTCCCAGATCTGGTCGCGCGCCTCGTTGTGCGGGGTGCCGGGGTCCGGCGCCGCGAACGCCTCGGCCCAGTCGTCGGCGCCCAGCCAGATGTCGGACCAGTGGGTCGTGACCGTCATCCCCTTGGTGGGCGGGTTCTCGTAGAACCTGACGGCCGGCTCGATCGCCTTGACCAGGTCCGCGGACGCCTTGAGGCGCGCCACCTCCGGGTCGCTCTCGATCGCCGCCGCGGCTCCCTCGGCGACGAGGTCCCGCAGGGTGCAGGTCTGCACGCCCTCCTCGCCGAGGCTGGGCAGGACGTCGGCGACGTAGGCCAGGTAGGGCTGGTGCGGGCCGACGAACAGCACGCCGCCCTGGCGGTGGCCGAGGCGCGGGTCGGAGTAGAGGAGGTAGGCGGAGCGGTGCAGGGCGACGACGGTCTTGCCCGTGCCGGGGCCGCCGTCGACGACGAGGGCGCCGCGGGACCCCGCGCGGATGATGGCGTCCTGGTCGGCCTGGATGGTGGCGAGCACGTCGCGCATCCGGGGCGAGCGGCTGCTGCCCAGGCTGGCGATGAAGGCGGACTGGTCGTCGAGCGCGGCGTGCCCCTCGGCCCCGTCCGCGGTGAAGACCTCGTCCCAGTAGTCGCTGATCCGGCCGCGGGTCCAGCGGTACCTGCGGCGGCTGGCCAGGCCCATGGGGTTGCCGTGGGTGGCTCCGAAGAACGGCTCGGCCGCGGGAGAGCGCCAGTCGAGCAGCAGGCGGCGGCCCTCGCTGTCGGTGAGGCCGAGGCGTCCGATGTAGACGGGCTCGGGGTCGTCCGCGCCGACCATGTGGCCGAGGCACAGGTCCAGCCCGAAGCGGCGCAGCGCGCGCAGGCGAGCGGTCAGCCGGTGGATCTCCAGGTCCCGGTCCAGCGCCTGCCGGCCCGCGCCGCCGGGCGCCTTGCGCTCGGCGTCGAGCCGGGCCGACAGCTCGGCGATCGCCTCTTCGAGGCTCTGCGCGATGGCCGCGAAGTGCTGCTCGTCGCGGGCGATCAGCGCCGGGTCGGCCTTGGAGACGAGGCGGTCGGGGAGGTCGAACGCGCTGGTGGTCAGCGGGGTCACGGGTGGTCGGCTCCGATCCGTTGCTTGCGGCGGGGGGTAGGTCGTCGATTGTGCGGCACGACCGGGGTCTTGCCGCAAGCCCCCTGTTGCGCTATACGTTGAGAGTGGCAGGGGGTGTGTCGTCCTCCTTCCCCATGGTCAGCCGAGGTCGAAGGCGACGTCGGCGAGCCGGATCGTCTTCACGTCCTGGTCGGGCAGCAGCTCACGCAGGTCGGCCAGTTTCCAGCGGTCGATGACGAGCCCGTGCACGGCGCCCTCCTCGGCGGCCTGGGCGAGCCAGGGGTAGCTCAGGCCGAACTCGCTGAGATCGTCCCCCTCGTCGAGCAGCCCGACCCAGTTGCGGAACTCTCGCAGCGCCGTCTCGGGTTCGGTCTCGTGCTGGTAGATGAAATCCGATCCGGTGTTCTCCTCGATCATGTCGCGGTTCCACACGACCGCGTTGAGGGGCGGATTCGGGTCGGAGTCGTCGTAGGGCGTGGGCGGGGAGTAGATGTAGGAGACGTCAGGTCCGCCGCGCAGGATGTGCCTCCGGTTGAAGGCGATGAGCTGCTCGATGGTCATCGGGTGCGTGAACTCCACGACCGCGGTGGCGACGAGCGTCTGGGGCAGCCCGCCCATGGTCTTCCTGGCGGTTTCCTTCTGTCCCTCGTCAGGGCCCGTCTCCACGCCGTTGATCGCGTCGGCCAGGCTGCCCGACGGTCCGTCGAGCGAGGGGGCCTCGATGGTGCCGAACAGGCTCTCCACGATCTCGTACCGCTCGGGCTCACTGCGGCCGGCCAGGCGAGGCTCTCCCGACAGTGTGTAGGCCGACTGCAGTAACCGCTCGCCGGAGTCGAAACCGTCGAACAGGCGCTTGTCCGGGTTGGCGACGCGGGCGGCAGTGGCGTGCACCGTGGCCATGCGCTGGCCGCCGGAGGGGAGGAACAACCACAGCACCCGATCGGCGGCGCCCAGGGCCAGGTAGAGCACCACGGTGACCGCGAGCACCTTGCCCAGGGACCTGGCCACGTGCGCCCAGTCGGGCTCCCGGGGGTTCAGCACCGCACACTCCTCGCGACGTAGATCAAATCCGGCCGATGGCCATGATGCAGGTGATCGGTCCGGCCGTCGAAAGGGAGCGGTGTCAGTGGCCGGTGGCGCCGTCGAGGCGTTCGCGGAGCAGGTCGGCGTGGCCGTTGTGGCGGGCGTCAGAGCAGGGTCTCGCGGTGCGCGTCGAGCCAGGCGTCGGCGACGGCCCGCTCGCCGCCCGCGGGCACGGTCAGCCGGCCGTTGAGCCGCGAGATCTCCGGCGGGCGCCAGGCCATGGCTCCATCATGCCTCCAGCAGCGCCAGCCAGGTGTGGTCCGGGCAGACCCGCTCGATCTCCGCGCGGGAGAGCCAATCGGCACGGGTGCTCTCGGAGCCCGCGGGGGGCCGCGTCGGCGCGCCGGGCCCCGGCAGCACGGCGCGGAACATCGCCATGTACGCCAGCGCCGGGTAACGGTAGTCCGCGGGCGGCGCCTCCAGCAGCTCGATGCGCTGCCAGGCGAAGATCGACAGGGCGGAGGGCGGCAGGCGCAGGCCGGTCTCCTCGTGCAGCTCCCTGGCCGCCGCCCCGGCCAGGCTCTCGCCCGGCTCCACGTGGCCGCCCGGGATGTCCCAGCCCCGGCCCACGCGGTCCACGCAGGTCATCAGTGTCCGGCCGGCGGTGTCGGACACGAACGCGAACGCCGACGTGGTCCGCTCGACCGGCGGGAGGGTCTGGGACAGGATCACGTCGAGGCGGTGCGCCACCGGGATCCAGGGCACCGTCCGCGTCGCCAGCACAAGAGTCATCAGCTCACTCTGGTGGCGGCGGGAAACGGATGTCAAAACGGCTCATACGCCTTGGCGCAGTGCCCGGTTGCCCAGGTAGAGGCCGATCGCGGCGATGGCGCAGGCGGTGGCGGTGCCGTACAGGACCGAGGGGTGGGCCAGGTCGCCCGCGAACAGGGCCCGCTGGGCGTCCACGATGTAGGTGACCGGGTTGACCTGGCCGAGCGCCCGCAACCAGCCGGGAGCGGTCTCCAGTGGGAGCAGCACCCCCGAGAGCAGCAGCAGCGGGAACGTGATCGACTGGCTGACGACGTAGAACAGGGTGCCGCCAGGCGCGGACTTGATCGCCAGGACGAACGAGAGCGCCCCCAGCCCCACGCTGAAGACCACGAGCTGCAGCAGCGCCCCCAGGACGCCTGCCAGATGCAGCTCGAACCCCAGCGGCAGGGCCAGCGCGATGATCAGCACCGCCTGCACGAGCAGCGTCAGCACGGCCTTCACGCTCTTGCCGACCAGCATCGCCGTCCGGTTCAGCGGCGTGACCATCAGGCGCTCCATCGCGCCCCCGATCAGCTCGACCAGCAGCGTGTAGCCGGCGCTCATGGGGCCGGTCAGGCACATCATGACCAGGATGCCGGGCACGAACCACTGCCACGACGAGCCCACCGCCCCGTCCAGCAGCGACCCGAACAGGAACAGGAACAGCAGCGGCTGCCCCATGTCGAACAGCAGCCCGACCGGGTTGCGCAGGCTGGGCTTGATCTCGCGGGAGAAGACGGTGGTGGTGTCACGCAGGAATGTCGTCATCGGTGAGGCTTCTCCCAGTCAGGGTGAGGAACACGTCGTCGAGGGTCGGGCGGATGGTCTCGGCGGTGGCGACCTTGATGCCGGCGGCGTCCAGCGTCCGCAAATAGTCGGGCAGCGCGGCGGTGGCCTTGGCGACCCGCCGGCGCACCGTGAGGCCGTCGGCGGTGCCGCCGCCGATCCGCGCGGCCGTCTCCGCCTCGCGCTCGGTGCTGGTGGTGATGACGATGTGGTCGCCTGCCAGGTCGTTCTTGAGCTGCTCCGCTGTGCCGTCCGCGATGATCCGGCCGCCGTCGATGATCACCACCCGCTCGGCCATGCTGTCGGCCTCCTCCAGGTAGTGGGTGGTCAGGAACAGCGTGGTCCCGTACGTCTCGCGCAGGCGCAGGATGTGCTCCCAGATCTCCGCGCGGCTCTTGGGGTCGAGACCGGTCGAGGGCTCGTCGAGGAACAGCAGGGCCGGGCGGTGGATGAGGCCCAGGGCGATGTCGAGGCGGCGGCGCTGGCCGCCTGACAGGGTGCCGGGCACGCGCTTGGCGAGCGGCGCCAGGTCGAGCAGGTCGAGCAGCTCGCCGGCGCGGGCGGCGGCCTCCTTCGGGCGCAGGCCGTAGCAGCGGCCCTGGGTGACGAGCTCGTCGCGGACGAGGAAGTCCTCGCCCGCGCTGTTGCGCTGGCCCACGTACCCGATGCGGGCCCGCACCCCCGCCGGGTCGGCGGCCACGTCGTGGCCGGCCACCGTGGCGGTGCCCGAGGTGGGTGGCAGGAGGGTGGTGAGCATGCGCAGGGTGGTGGACTTGCCGGCGCCGTTCGGCCCCAGGAACGCGACGAGCTGGCCGGCCTCCACGTCGAGGTCGATGCCGCGGACGGCCTCCACGCTCTGTTTCTTCATCTTGAACACTCGGGTCAGTCCCCGGGCACGGATCATGGTCGCCCTCCTCCGGGCATGGCGAAGAAACCCCTGGTCGGGGGCGTTTGCAGGATCGGGATCGAGTCCCAGTCTGTGCAGCTTCCGGGAGGTTTGGCAAACGCGAATGTTGTGTTCATATCGGGCTCCTACCTGCGGAAACACCGTCAGGAGCGGCACCGGTGACGTCATCAATTCAGGCCCTCCGAAGTGCGGTTTCTCCCCGTTGCCGGACCGATTTCTGCGAACATCTCGCGCATGTGCGATCTCGTCGTGCTCGTCAACGGCCTGCCCGGGTCCGGCAAGACCACGGTGGCCCGGGCACTCGGGCGGGCGCTCGGCTGGCCCGTCATCAGCAAGGACGCCATCAAGGAGACGCTGGCCGACGTGCTGGTGAGGCCCGAGTGCGTGCCGCCGCCCGAGTGGAGCAAGCGCCTGGGAGCGGCCGCGGGGGAGAGCATGTGGACCCTGCTGGCCGCGGCCGGTCGCGGCGCGGTGCTGGAAAGCCCCTGGCTGGCGCCGCTGCGGCCGGTGGTGCTCGCCGGGCTGCGGCGGGCGGGCGTCGAGGCGGGCCCGCGCGTGCGCGAGGTCTGGTGCGACGTGCCGCCCGAGCTGGCCAGGCGCCGGTACGAGCGGCGCGTACGGCACGAGATCCACCTCGACGGCGAGGTCGGCGACGAGCGGTGGCGGGAGTGGGCGGCCGGGGCGCGACCCCTGGGGCTCGGCCCCGTCTTTCGGGTCGCGACGTCGCAGGAAATTGATATTCCCGGACTTGCGAAATTGTGTACGGCTCCGCAATGATCTCCGGCGTGAAACGTCTCTTGTTATTCGCGGTAATTGCTACGGTCGGCATGACCGGCGTCGCGCAGGCGGCCGACGGAGTGCCCGGTGTGGACGTCAGCAACTGGACGGGCGACATCGACTGGGCAAGCGTTGCCGCCGGAGGCGGGAAATTCGCGTTCGTGCAGGCCACCGAGGGGGCTGACTACACCAATCCGCGTTTCGCCGCCCAGTACGACGGAGCCGCGGCGGCCGGGCTCATCCGCGGCGCCTATCACTTTGCGCAGCCGCACGAAACCGACGGGACGGCGCAGGCCGACTATTTCCTGCAGCACGGCGGCAACTGGGTCAGCGACGGCCGGACCCTGCCGGGAGTGCTCGATATCGAGGACAATCCGTACAAGGACACGAACGGCAAGAACAACTGTTACGACCTGTCCGTCGAGGACATGGTCGCCTGGCTCAAGGCGTTCACGAAGAAGTACCACGAGGCCACCGGCCGGCACGCGATCATCTACACCACCACGAGCTGGTGGCAGACGTGCACGGGGAACTCCGACAAGTTCAGGTCCAACCCCCTCTGGCTGGCCCGCTGGGGCAGCGATCCGGGCGAGCTGCCGAAGAGCTGGAAGAAGCACACGTTCTGGCAGTCGTCGGACAAGGGGCCGCTGGTCGGCGGCGGGAACACGTTCAACGGCTCGGAGTCGCAGCTCGCCACGCTGGCCAACCCGCCGGCCTCGGTGACGGTGTCGGGCCAGGCCAGGAACAGGAAGACCTACACGGTCACGATCAAGAACACGGGGCCGCATCCGGTCAAGGACGTCAAGCTGTCGGGGAAGGCGTTCGGCGGGCAGACCGTGGTCAAGGCGCCCGGGTGCGACTTCAGCGGCACGGCGGTGCGCTGCACCCTCGCCGAGCTGCCGCGCGGGCAGAAGAAGACGTTCACGTTCACCACCAAGCCCAGGAAGTCGAAGGGCACCGTGGGCATGTACGTGACGGTCGGCTCGGTGAAGCTCACCCTCAAGGCCCGATAAGAGGCAGTATCAATCCCAAGAGCGTGACTTTTGGGAGGTTTCGGGGATGAGGCGGCGGTTAGTCGTGGCAGCGGCGCTGCTCCTGCTGACCGCCACGGCCTCCGTGCCGCTGGGGCTGTCCATGCCGCCGCTGATCGTGCGCATCGCGTACGAGATCGAGCAGCGCGGGATCGTGTACTCCTGGGGCGGCGGCCACGCGGCGTCCCCCGGGCCTTCCAAGGGCACCTGCAGGGGTTACCAGGGCCGCATCAGACCCTGCCCGGCGGCCAGGACGCGCGGGCTCGACTGCTCGGGGTTCGCGCGGTGGGTGTACGCGCTGGCGCACGGCGAGGACGTGCTGGGGCCGGGGAACACCGACGACCACGTACGCAAGATGCGCCGGGTGTCCTCTCCCCGGCCGGGGGACCTC
Source organism: Nonomuraea sp. NPDC050202 (assembly GCF_040656115.1). Classification (NCBI taxonomy): domain Bacteria; kingdom Bacillati; phylum Actinomycetota; class Actinomycetes; order Streptosporangiales; family Streptosporangiaceae; genus Nonomuraea; species Nonomuraea sp. NPDC050202. The sequence continues at coordinate 13,287 of NZ_JBFALF010000036.1, forward strand.
GTGTTCTTCGGGAAGGTCGGCAAGCGGTTGGTCAGGACCCATCACGTGGGTGTCTACCTGGGCGGCGGGAAGATGATGAACGCGCCGGAGACCGGGGCCGTGGTGCGGGTCGACGAGATCAGGCGGAAGAAGGACTTCGCCGGGTTCTACCGGTACTGAGTTGGGATTCGTACCGATTCGGTATGCCTGGTAACGCGTGGGACAGGGCAAAAATGAGAGACCCCACGGCTAATCTGTGCCGCTATGGACAGGCGATGGGTCGGGCTCGACGGCTACGAGGTGGTCGGCGCGGTGCGGGCGGGGCGGCAGGTGCTCCGGGTGCGCAAGAACGGGTGGCTGGTCGCTGACTGCACCTCCGTGGCAGAGGTGGCCAGGCACGTCGATCTGGCGGATCTGTGCGAGGTGATCGAACTTCCCGTGCGGCGGCGGGCGCGGACGTCGGCGGCGGCCGGAACGAGTTCGCATCATCGCTGAGTGCCGTGTATGGTTACACCTGTCCGCAGCGCCGGACAGGCCCCTATAGCTCAGTCGGCAGAGCGTCTCCATGGTAAGGAGAAGGTCAACGGTTCGATTCCGTTTGGGGGCTCGCACTTCACGCCCGACCCGGGAGTTCACGGGGTCGGGCGTTTCGCGTTGTGCGGGGCGCGCTCGCCCGCTACCCGGGCGGCGGCTGGTTCTCCCTCCGGCTCCTCCACCACCGGAAGAGCGCCGCGACGTATGGAGCAGCTTGTGCGTTCAAGCCCGAGATTTGGGATGTGGCTGATGGGCCGCGTCGCGTCGGATCCATAGCCTTGGAGAAATGGCAAGGTCAACCTGGATCGCTGCAGTGGCCGTGATCGTCGCCATCGCCGTGACGGCCGGCGCCGCCCTGGCGATCGGGATCCTGCTGCTGACCACTCGGCACGGGCGTCAGAGCCCGCAGATCGCCGCGTCCATCCGCGGCTCCGGCTCGACGGCGCAGAAGGGCGCGATGGACGCCTGGCGCGCCGACTTCGAGCGCACGCACCCGGGGCTGCGCGTGATCTACGAGGCCACCGGGTCGGGAGCGGGCATCAGGGACTTCATCGCCGGCCGCAGCGCGTTCGCCGGCTCGGACGTCCCGATGAACCCGCAGGAGCAGGCGCTGGCCGACCGGCGCTGCGGGGGCCGTGCCGTGCATCTGCCCATGGTGGTCGGTGCCATCGCGCTGGCCTACAACCTGCCGACCGTGCCGGACCTGAAGCTCTCGCCCGCCACGCTGACCGGCATCTTCAGCGGGCGCATCACCAGGTGGGACGCGCCGCAGATCGCCGCCGACAACCGCGGCAGCCGCCTGCCGCCCACCCGGATCCGCGTCTTCCACCGCTCCGACGACTCCGGCACCACCCACAACTTCCTGTCCTACCTCAAGGCGGCCGGCAACTGGCCGCACCAGCCGTCCAGGAGGTGGAACGGCTCCGGGGAGGGCGTGGTGAGCTCCAGCGGCATGGCGCAGGCCGTCGAGCACCGCCGGCATTCGATCGGGTACGTGGAGTACGCCTTCGCCAGCAGCGCCCGGCTGGAGGTCGCGCAGATCCGCAACGCCGCGGGGCAGTTCGTCGCGCTCACGCCCGAGAGTGCCAGCATGGCGTTGAAGGGCGCCACGAGCGCCGGTCGCAAGGACGATCTCGTGGTGCGGCTCGACTACCTGACCGAGGTCCCCGGCGCTTACCCGCTCATCCTCGCCACCTACGAGATCATCTGCGCGAACAGGAACGACCCGCTGGTGCGTACCTTCCTGAACTACACCGCCAGCGACGCCGGCCAGACCTACCTCCCCCTGTACGGCTACGCCATGCTTCCCGACGACCTCCTGGCCAAGGTCCGCGCGCGGCTCGGCGCCACGACCTGAGCGGGCGGGCGGCGGCCGGTGTGCGGGGAGTTCGCGACCGCTGCTACGCTGAACACCCCTCGGGGTGGGACGGCAGACGGGGCTGCCGGGTATTTGATTTCGGTTGTCGGGGGTTCCTGAGGCATACTGGGAGCACCCCACCTGACCGGGTGAGTTACGAATGTGCTCGCCGTGTCGGGTATCCTCTACGGGCCGGGTCTTTCCGGCTCAAAGGCGGAGTAGCTCAGTCAGGCAGAGCAAACGGCTCATAATCGTTGTGTCGCCGGTTCAAGTCCGGCCTCCGCTACTGCCCCAACCCAGGTCGCCAGGCCTGGGTACGGGCGTGTCCATGTCCCGAACGTAGAAAGGCACTCCCAAGTGGCTGCCACCGACGTTAGGCCGAAGATCACGCTGGCCTGCCAGGAGTGCAAGCACCGCAACTACATCACGCGGAAGAACCGGCGCAACGACCCGGATCGGCTTGAGCTGAAGAAGTACTGCCCCAACTGCCGCTGCCACCGCGCGCACCGCGAGACCCGATAGGGCCTCCGGGCAGGGCTTCTGCCCTCCTCCTGACATATCGCACAGCCGGCGTCCCCTAGCAGGGCGCCGGTTTGTCGTGTTTTCCGGGGTTCTCGCCCCGTGTGCGCCCCCGTGCATGTCCCGGGCAAAAAGCAGCCCATCCCCAGCGACAGCCGAACCTTGTTCTGTTAGCGTCGGCCCCATCAGCGCTGGGACGACGGAGACATGCGAGGGAGCAGCGATGGCCTTGAACCGTGACTTCGTGGGCAGGACCTATCCGCCGAGTGCCCCGTACGAGGTCAGCAGGGTGAAGATCAAGGAGTTCGCGGCCGCGATCGGCGACAACAACCCGCTCTACCGCGACAGGCAGGCAGCCCAGGCCGCCGGGTACCCCGACGTGATCGCGCCGCCCACGTTCCCCATCGTCTTCAGCCTGCAGAGCGGCGGAGAGGCGCTGGTGGATCCCGACCTGGGGCTGAACCTGGCCATGGTGGTCCACGGCGAGCAGCGTTTCGAGTACGTGCGGCCCGTCCACGCCGGCGACGAGCTGGTCATGACCTCCACGATCACCGACATCCGCACCGCCGGCCGCAACGAGGTGCTGACGGTCAGGAGCGACATCCGGACGGTGCAGGGCGAGCCGGTGTGTGTGACGTACAACACGATCGTCGAGCGCGGAGGGGCGGGCTGAGATGACTGCCACGGTGAGGTACGACGAGGTCGAGGTCGGGCAGGAGCTGCCGGCTGCGGAGTACCACGTGCGCCGGGTCAACCTGGTGATGTACGCGGGCGCGTCGGGGGACTTCAACCAGATCCACTGGAACGAGCGCTTCGCCAGGATGGTCGGGCTGCCCGACGTGATCGCGCACGGCATGTACACGATGGCGCAGGCCGGGCGGTTCGTCACGGACTGGGTGGGGGACCCGGGAGCGGTGGTGGACTTCGGGGTGCGGTTCTCCTCGATGGTGGTCGTGCCCGACGACGATCGGGGGGCGACGATCTCGGTGAGCGGGGTGGTGGAGGAGAAGCTCGAGGACAAGAGGGTGGTCGTCGGGCTCACCGCCAGATCGGGCGACGCGAAGGTCCTGTCGAAGGCGCGGGCCGTGGTCCAGCTCTCGTGATAGGGCGGGCGGCTTCCGGGTAGCGCGTGTCCGTATGAATGATGCTGCGCGACAGGTCTGGCCGACGGTTCGATCCATCCCCGTGTCCGCGGTGACCGATGCCAAGCCGCCCGGCCACCTGCGGCCCGCGCGGCTCGAAGAGGTGGCGGGCGGCACCGGCACCGGCCGCGACACGGCAGGCGGCGCGACCCTCGGCGGTGGCGGGCGGGCGCCCGGGGTCGGCACGGCGGGCACCCGGGCCAGGGGGGAGCACGCCAGGCTGAACCCCGCCGCCGAGCTGGGCTTCTCCGGGGATCCCGGGCAGCACGGCGATCCGGGTGACGAGATGTTGCACGCCCAGCGCGTCTGGGACGGCACGCTGGCCACCAACCGCCTCGACGACCAGGGCGTCAACAGCGAGCGGCAGCGCATGGAGACCAAGGACGTGACGGTCGGCGTGGGGCTGCTCGTGGACGGCTGGCCCGAGGACGTACGCAGGTGCCTGCAGTCGGTCGTGGACCACACCGACGCCCGCGTGCTCGCCCTCGACCTGGGGAACGTGGACGGCGCCGGCGACGTGCTGCGCGAGCTGGCCGAGCTGCACCCGGAGCGGATCGCCGCCTGGCACGTGGCAGAGCGGCCGCACTGGCGCGGCGGCACCGCGACCTGGGGCGAGGGCCGGGCGAAGCTGCTGCGGTTGGACGAGTCCGAGGTGCACGTGCTGATGGACACGGACGTGGTGCTGCGGGGCGACGCGCTCACCCCGCTGGTCGCGGCGGTCGTGTCAGGCGCGGTGGCGGCGGGCTGGCGCGGCCTGGAGCCGTCGGACGGCGCCACCACCCGGACGAGCATCGGCGTCGTGCCGCAGTGGCGGCAGGGGCCGGGCGGCGAGGGGCCCGAGTGGCGGGAGGCCGGGCCGGGGAAGGTGCGGGCGCTCACCGGAGGGCTCCTGGCCGTGCGCAGGGCGCCGGCGATCGGCGCGTTGCCCGAGGACGCCTGCTACGGCGCGTACGCCGATCTGGAGCTCTCGCTGGCCCTGCCCGGCGACCTGGTCGTCCCCGTCGAGCCGCCGCCGGTGGAGCGGCTGGGCCGGCACGACGTGCCGCCCGACTACCTCGACCGGGAGTCCCGGCGCAACTACGACGGGGTGCTGCGCATGCTGAGCGCCTCCTGAGCCTCTCCTGAGGCACGACGGGGTGCTGCGCATGCCGAGCGCCTCCTAAGCTAGGTGCTCATGGAGATGCTCGCGCCGTACACCACGCTGCGCATGGGCGGGCCCGCCCGTGACTTCGCCGAGGCGACCTCGGCGGAGCAGCTCGTGTCCCTGATCGCCGAGGCCGACATGAACGGCGTCCCCACGCTGGTGCTCGGCGGGGGCAGCAACGTCGTGGTGTCCGACGAGGGCTTCGACGGGCTGGTCGTCAAGGTCGCCACCGAGGGCGTGGCCGTCTCGCGCGACGGCGAGCAGGTCGTGCTGGTGGTCGAGGCGGGCGAGGACTGGGACCGGCTGGTGTCCCGCGCGGTGGCCGAGGGCTGGTCGGGCATCGAGTGCATGTCCGGCGTGCCCGGCCTGGTGGGCTCGACGCCCATCCAGAACGTCGGGGCGTACGGGCAGGAGGTCGCCCAGACCATCAGGTGCGTGCGGGCCTACGACCGGCGTACCCGGCAGGTGGTGGACCTGGAGGCGCGGCAGTGCGGGTTCTCCTACCGCGACAGCCTCTTCAAGCGTGACCTGAGCCGGTACGTGGTGCTGGCGGTGACGTACGCGCTGGACCTCTCGGAGCTGTCCGGCCCGCTCGCGTACGAGGAGCTGGCCCGCAGGCTGGGCGCCGAGGCGGGCGGCCGGGTGCCGCTCGACCGGGCCCGTGCGGCCGTCCTGGAGCTGCGCAGGGGCAAGGGCATGGTGCTCGACCCCGCCGATCCCGACACGCGCAGCGCGGGCTCGTTCTTCACCAACCCGGTGCTCACGCCGGAGCAGGCGGCGGAGCTGGCCGTGCGCGCGCCGGGGCATCCGCACTGGGAGCTGCCCGGCGGGCTGATCAAGGTGCCGGCGGCGTGGCTGATCGAGCAGGCGGGCTACCCGAAGGGGTACGAGCGCGGCCCCGTACGCATCTCCACCAAGCACACGCTGGCCCTCACCAACCCGACCGGGAACGCCACCGCGGCCGACCTGCTGGCCCTGGCCAGGGAGGTGCGCGACGGGGTGCGCGAGAAGTTCGGGGTCACGCTGGTCAACGAGCCGGTGCTGGTGGGCTGCGGCCTGGGGGAATAGGCGGCCTGCCGGGGCTGTTATGGTGGGTTGGAATTACCGAAGGGGAGTAGTCCCAATCGCGTGATCGACATACTGGCGCCTCCGGGCGCCCGGTCGCGCGGGCCTTCGACGGGCGGACGAGACCTTCGGCCTGGCAGTCATGACAAAGACGCTGCCGGGCCGAAGTCGTGCCCGAAAACTTCTCCCCGGGTGCCTGCTTCCGGCCTGGTCGCGCGGAAGAGGACCGTTGGAAGCGTTCTGGATCAGCACCGTCGCCATCTTCGTGGCCGAGCTCGGTGACAAGAGCCAGCTCATGGCGATGACGTTCGCCACCCGTTTCAAGGCCTGGACCGTGATCCTCGGCATCACCGTCGCCACGGCCGTGGTGCACCTGCTCAGCGTGGCGCTGGGCGGGCTGGTCGGCGACTGGCTGCCGACCACGGCGATCTCGATCGTGGCGGGCCTGGCCTTCCTCGGCTTCGCCCTGTGGACACTGCGCGGTGACGAGCTGACCGAGGAGGAGTCCAAGAAGGCCCAGCGCACCACCAGGAACGCCCTGATCGCGGTGACCGTGGCGTTCTTCCTGAGCGAGCTGGGCGACAAGACCATGCTGGCCACCATCACGCTGGCGACGCGCTACGACGACTGGGTCGGCACGTGGATCGGCTCGACGGTGGGCATGGTGGCGGCCGACGCGCTGGCGATCCTCGTGGGACGCCTGCTGGGCAAGCACCTGCCGGAGAAGGCCATCAAGTACGGCGCCGCCGCCGCGTTCGCCGTCTTCGGCCTGATCCTGATCGCCGAGGCGATCTTCTAGGACAGCAGCGAGAGCCGGTGGGCGGCCGCGGCCGCCTCGCCGCGCGTGGTGACGCCGAGCTTGGCCAGGATGTTCGACACGTGCACGCTCACCGTCTTCGCCGAGATGAACAGCTCGGCCGCGATGTCGCGGTTGGTCCGCCCCTGGGTCACCAGGCGCAGCACCTCCAGCTCGCGCGGCGTGAGCAGCTCGGACGGCTCCTGCGCCGGCTGGAGCCCGCCCACCCGGCGCGACAGCGCCTCGATGTCGGCCACGAGCGGGGTCGCGCGCAGCGCCTGGGCCAGCGGGAGCGCCGTCTTGAGCCGGGTCGCCGCGCCCTCCCTGTCGCCCCCGGCCGCGGCGCTGCCGGCCGCCCGCAGCAGGGCCTTGGCCTGGTTGTGCGGGCGCCTGAGCCGCTCCCAGGCCGCCGCCGCGGCGTCGAAGTCGCCGGAGTACGACAGCCGGTAGGCCTCCACGACCGGCCCGATGACGGTCAGCTCGGCGGCCACCTCGGCGGCGTGCTTGCGTACCGCCTCGGTCCGCGCGGGCTCGGCGTCCTGGGCGGCGTCGCAGACGACGCGGAGCAGGGCGAGCAGCCGCCAGCCGAGCATGGCCTTGCTCGGCTGCCGGGGGCGGGCGAGCACCCGCTCCGCCTCGTCCAGCGCGGCGGCGGGATCGCCCGTGGCCAGCCGCCAGCGGATGCGCAGGCGGGCGTTGTTGACCAGGTCCTGGACGAACTCCTCCTGGTGGTCCTTGAACACGCCGATCTCCGCCAGCAGGGCCTCGACGAGCTGCAGCTCGCCCCTGGCCATGGCGATGTCGGCGCGCACGCGCAGCAGGGCGAGCCGGTGGCGCAGGACGGGGCCGTGGCTGAGCGCGCTCTCGACGATCTCGATGGCCTCGTCCCAGCGGCCGAGCACCTCCATCGACTCGGCCCAGTTGTTGGCGATGAACAGGCCGCTGCCGCGCAGCCGGCCGTACTTCTTGGCGATGCCGTAGCCGTCCTCGGCCAGGCGCAGCGCCTCTTCCTCGCGGCCCATGTCGAGCAGCGCGTCGACGTTGTTGCCGAGCGCCCGGGTGATCAGGCGCGGCGAGCGCTCCTCCCGGCCGATCCGCAGCGCCTGCTCGTTGAGCGCGATCGTCTTCTCCGTCTCGCCGTTGAGCGAGTGGCCGAGCGCCTGGTTCATCAGGAGGTCGCCTTCGAGGCAGCGGTCGCCGTACTGCCTGGCCAGGCGCAGGCCCTCGGCGACGAGCCCGCGGGCCTCCTCGATCTGGCCGCGCAGCATCAGGTGGCGGCTCAGGTTCATGACGACCTCGGCCCGGTCGGGGCTGTCCTCGGGGACGAGCTGCAGCGCGTGCCTGAGGTCGTCGATGACGCCGGTCTGGTTCTTGGAGTTCTTGAACGCGGCCCTGCGCTTGATGACCTGGGCTACCCGCTCCGGCTCCGTGGCCTCGTCGAGCTGCGACAGCGCCGCCTTGACGAACTTCAGACCCCTGTCCACGTCGCCGCCGGCGCTGGCGGCCTCGGAGGCGCGCTCCAGCACGGCGGTGTGGTCGGCGCCGATGAGGTCGGCGGCGTCGGGCACCCGGACCCAGAGCATGAGCACGCGCTCCAGCAGCTGGACGGCCTCGGTGTACGCGTACGCCTTGAACGACTTCTGCGCCGCCTCCCAGGCCGAGATCAGGGCCCCGCGGTCGTCGCGGGCGCCGTACCAGTGGTGTGCCAGCTCGACGGCGGCGCGGCCGGGCGGGACGAGCCTGCGGTCCTTGGAGATCTCCTCGGCGAACCTGGCGTGCAGGCGCTGGTGCTCACCCGGCAGCAGCTCGTCGTGGACGGCCTCGCGGATGAGGGAGTGGCGGAAGACGTAGGCGCGGTTGTCGGCGATCTGCAGCACGTTGCGGGCGATGGCCGGGCGCAGCGCGCTCTCCAGCTCGACGTCGGACAGGCCGCTCACGGCCGCCAGCAGCGCGTGGCCGACGCGGTTGCCGCCGGCGGCGGCCACGCGCAGCACGCGCTGGGTCTCCTCGGGCAGCCGCTCGACGGTGCCGAGGATGAGGTCCTGCATGGACTCGGGGAACGTGCAGTCGACGCCGCACTCCAGCAGGGCCTCGACGAACAGCGGGATGCCCTCGCTGCGCTCGTAGACCTGATCGACCGCGCCGTACTCGGAGACCTTGCCGAGGATCGCGGTCATCTGCTGCGCGACCTCGTCGCGCGACAGGCGGGGCAGGTCGAGCCGGTGCACGCCGTTGACGCGGCCCAGCTCGGCCAGGACCGGCCTGAGCGGGTGCTGGCGGTGCAGGTCGTCGGACCGGTACGTCATGACCATCAGCACCTGCGGCGCGTGCAGGTTGCGGCTGAGGAAGGCGATGAGGTCGCGGCTGGAGCGGTCGGCCCAGTGGATGTCCTCGATGACGAGGATGGTGGGGCGGCTGTCGGCCAGGCGTTCGAGGAGGGTGAGGAACTGCTCGAACAGGCGCGCGCGGCCCGTGTCGGTCTCGCCGTCGCCGTTGGGCTCCCCGAACTCGGGCAGCAGCCTGGCCAGGTCGCGCTCGGCGCCGTCGGGCAGCAGCCCCGCCACGGCCGCCGGGCCCTGCTCGCGGACGAGCTGCCGCAGCGCGGCCGTGAACGGCGCGTACGCCAGACCCTCGGTGGACAGCTCCACGCAGCCCCCGAAGAGCACGTGGGCGCCGTCGGCGGCGCGCTGCTCGGCGAACCGCTGGACGAGCCTGGTCTTGCCGACCCCGGCCTCGCCTCCCAGCAGGACGGCCGTCACGGTGCCGCGTTTGGCCTCGAGGAAGCTCTCCGACAGAGCCGCCAGCTCCTCTGCCCGCCCGACGAAGACGGGACTGACAGATCGTCCCCGCATGTCGTCCAGCATGTCATGCCACTTCCGGTGCTTTCGACGGTTTTATGGCGGTTGTGAGGCCCGGCCGCGAGCGAGGATGCGGCCGGGCTCTCGTGGGGTGATCATGAGGAACGGCGCTTGCCGAAGAACGAGCGGCGCTCGCTCTTGTTGCCGCGCTCCGCCTCGAGTACGCGGCGGTGGTGTGCGGCCGCCCGGCGCAGCTCGCTGGCCTGACTCTTCATGAGCTCGAATTCGATCTCGGGGTTCATGGTGTTTCTCCTGATGTTTCGTGCGTCTTCCTGACACCTTTAATGCTCGGTCTAAGGCCCACCCCGCCACATCGGGTGGATGCCTTATCTCTGGTGTGCGTAGGGCTCCGGCATACCTAGGACCGGGCCCCGGGTGCCCTAAGGTGGTCCGGTTTGGAGGTAGTGGCCCTGGTCGGCGATGCTGTCTAGGTGTCAACTGTGACTACCTCGCTCGCGGACGTCGCCTCGTCCGACGCGGCGTTGCGAGCATTCCTGCAGGGCCTGCCCGGGGTCGACCGGGTCGGCGCGGACCAGCGGGCGGCGATGCTGGGCACCCGTTCGATCAAGACCACGGCCAAGGCGCAGGCCATTGACCTGGCCATCTCGATGGTCGACCTGACCACGCTGGAGGGAGCCGACACGGCCGGCAAGGTGCGCGCGATGTGTGCCAAGGCCGTGCGGCCCGGCGGCGGCGCGCCCTCCGTGGCGGCCGTCTGCGTCTATCCCGACCTCGTCCCCGTCGCCGTCGAGGCGCTCAGGGGCACGGGGATCAAGGTCGCCTCGGTGGCCACCGCGTTCCCCAGCGGGCGCACCTCGCTGGAGGTCAAGGTGAGCGACACCGCGCTGGCGGTGTCGGCCGGGGCCGACGAGATCGACATGGTGATCGATCGGGGCGCGTTCCTGTCCGGGCAGTACATGAAGGTCTACGAGGAGATCGTCGCGGTGAAGGCGGCCTGCGGGGCGGCCCACCTGAAGGTGATCCTGGAGACCGGCGAGCTGTCGACCTACGACAACGTGCGGCGCGCGTCCTGGCTGGCGATGCTGGCCGGCGCCGACTTCATCAAGACCTCCACCGGCAAGGTGTCACCGGCCGCCACTCCGCCGGTCACCCTGATCATGCTGGAGGCCGTGCGCGACTTCCGCGACGCGACGGGCCGCCAGGTCGGCGTGAAGCCGGCGGGCGGCATCCGCACCACCAAGGACGCCATCAAGAACCTCGTGCTGGTCAACGAGACGGCCGGCGACGACTGGCTGACCCCCGACTGGTTCCGGCTCGGCGCCTCCTCGCTGCTGAACGACCTGCTGATGCAGCGCCAGAAGCTGGCCACCGGCCGGTACGCGGGTCCCGACTACTTCACCCTGGACTAGACGATGTTCGAATATGCACCGGCACCCGAGTCGCGCGACATCGTCGATCTGAGGTCGTCCTACGGGTTGTTCATCAACGGCGAGTTCGTCGAGGGCTCCGGCACCTCGTTCAAGACCGTCAACCCCGCCACCGAGGAGACGCTGGCCGAGGTGGCCACCGCCACCTCCGACGACGTCGACCGCGCCGTGCAGGCGGCGCGCAAGGCGTTCGGCGTCTGGAGCGCGCTGCCCGGCGCCGAGCGCGCCAAGTACCTGTTCCGCATCGCGCGGCTGATCCAGGAGCGGGCCAGGGAGCTGGCCGTGCTGGAGTCGCTCGACAACGGCAAGCCGATCCGCGAGTCGCGCGACGTGGACCTGCCACTGGTCGCGGCGCACTTCTTCTACTACGCGGGCTGGGCCGACAAGCTGCAGTACGCCGGGTTCGGCCGGAGGACGGCAGACGGGCAGAGCGGCACCAAGCCGCTCGGGGTGGCCGGGCAGGTCATCCCGTGGAACTTCCCGCTGCTCATGCTGGCCTGGAAGATCGCTCCCGCGCTGGCCTGCGGCAACACCGTGGTGCTCAAGCCGGCCGAGACGACCCCGCTGACCGCGCTGCTGTTCGCCGAGATCTGCCGTCAGGCCGACCTGCCGCCCGGCGTGGTGAACATCGTCACCGGCGCGGGCGAGACCGGCGCCGCCCTGGTGGCCCACCCCGACGTGAACAAGGTGGCCTTCACCGGCTCCACCGAGGTCGGCCGGATCATCGCCAGGTCGGTGGCCGGCACGAACAAGAAGCTCACCCTGGAGCTGGGCGGCAAGGCCGCGAACATCGTGTTCGACGACGCCGCCATCGACCAGGCCGTGGAGGGGATCGTCAACGGGATCTTCTTCAACCAGGGTCACGTGTGCTGCGCCGGCTCGCGGCTGCTGGTCCAGGAGTCGATCCAGGAGGAGCTGCTGGCCGCGCTCAAGCGGCGGCTGGGCACGCTGCGGCTGGGCGACCCGCTGGACAAGAACACCGACATCGGCGCGATCAACTCGGCCGAGCAGCTCGCCAAGATCCGGCAGCTGAGCGACCTGGGCGAGTCCGAGGGGGCCGAGCGCTGGTCGCCCGCGTGCGAGCTGCCCGGCAAGGGGTTCTGGTTCCCGCCGACGCTGTTCACCGGGGTGGCGCAGTCGCACAGCATCGCCAGGGAGGAGATCTTCGGCCCCGTGCTGTCGGTGCTGACCTTCCGCACCCCCGCCGAGGCCGTCGAGAAGGCCAACAACACGCCGTACGGGCTGTCGGCGGGGGTGTGGACCGAGAAGGGCTCGCGCATCCTGTGGATGGCCGACAGGCTCAGGGCCGGGGTGGTCTGGGCCAACACGTTCAACAAGTTCGACCCGGCCTCGCCCTTCGGCGGGTACAAGGAATCGGGTTACGGGCGCGAGGGCGGGCTCGCCGGGCTGGAGGCCTACCTTGATGTGTGAGCACCGCCGGGCCCGCCGCCGTCAGCGGCGCGCCGAGGCCACCAGGGGGCACGCCTTCGCCAGGGCCGGCCGGCCCGTACGCACCGGCTGGTACGCCCACCGCTGCGGCGTGAGCCGGTGCGGGCAGGTCTTCGTCCCGGTCCAGATGTCGCAGGAGTCCACGTGGAGGGGGCGGGGCGATGAGTAGGTTGTCCGTCAAGAAGACCTACAAGCTGTACATCGGAGGGGCGTTCCCGCGCTCTGAGAGTGGAAGGTCCTACCCCGTGACCTCGGCCAAGGGCGAGTTCCTCGCCAACGCCTCGCGGGCCTCGCGCAAGGACGCCCGCGACGCGGTGGTGGCCGCGCGCAAGGCGTTCCCCGGCTGGTCGGGGGCGACCCCGTACAACAGGGGGCAGATCCTCTACCGGGTCGCCGAGATGCTGGAGGGGCGGCGCGCGCAGTTCGCCGAGGAGCTCGGCGGCGGCAAGCGCGCCGCGCTGGAGCAGGTGGACGCGGCCGTCGACCGGCTCGTCTGGTACGCGGGCTGGTCCGACAAGATCGCCTCGGTGCACGGGGCGGCGAACCCGGTGGCCGGGCCCTACTTCAACCTGTCCACGCCGGAGCCGACCGGCGTGGTGGCCGTGGTGGCGCCCGCCGACCCGCTGCTCGGGCTCGTGTCCGTGGTCGCGCCGGTGATCGTGACCGGCAACACCAGCGTTGTGATCGCCTCCGAGCCCGCGCCGCTGGCGGCGATCACCCTGGCCGAGGTGCTGGCCACGTCCGACCTGCCGGGCGGGGTGGTCAACCTGCTCACCGGCAAGCAGGCCGAGCTGGCGCCCTGGCTGGCGGCGCACATGGACGTCAACGGCCTCGACCTGACCGGGGTCGCGGACGCCGACCTGGCGTTGACCTGCGAGCAGGCGGCGGCGGAGAACCTCAAGCGGGTGTCGCGGCCCGTTCGGGAGGACTGGGCGGCCGATCCGGGGATCGGCCGCATGACGCGCTTCCTGGAGACCAAGACCGTCTGGCATCCGGTCGGCATCTGAGCGCGCGGCCCGGGGCCTCAGTACTCCTGGTACAGGCCCCGGGCCCGCAGGTCTGCGACGAGGTCGGCCGGCAGCGCGCGGCAGTCGTTGACGTGGATCTCCTTCAACGACGGGAAACCGGTGATCGCGCCCAGATCGCTCAGCCTGGAGCAGTGGTCGAGGTCGAGCCTGCGCAGGGAGGGCAGGCGCTCGACGTCGCCGAAGGTGCGCAGCTCGTCGGTGTAGGCCACGTGCAGCTCCTCCAGGTGGAGCAGCCCCGAGAACGGGGTGAGGTCTTCGAGCTGCTCCAGCCCCTGCAGCGTCAGCTCGCGCAGGGCGGGCATGCGGGCGAGCGCCGAGAAGTCGCGCAGGTCCTCCGCGTAGGCCAGGTGCAGCTCCGCCATCGACGGATGCCCTTCGAGCCCGTCGAGCGAGGTGAGCCGCTGGTCCCTGTCGATGGACAGCCGCTCCAGCGCGGGCAGCCGCGACAGCGGGCGCAGGTCGGGCAGCGGGGAGGGCGGCAGGCCGAGAGCGGTGAGCCGGGGGTGATGGCCGAGGCCGTCGAGGCTCTTCACCTTCGTGCTGCCGCCGAGCCAGAGCGTCTCCAGCTCCGTCATGACGCCGATGCCGTCGAGACCGGTCAGGCGGGTGCTGTGCAGGCTCAGCGTGGTCACCGAGCCGAGGTCGTGGAGCCCCTCCAGGGTGGTGATCTTGGTGCGGCTCAGGTCCAGCTCTCTCAGGCGGCGCAGCCCCGACAGGCCGCGTACGTCCTCGATGAACCGGCATCCTTCCAGATCGAGCTCTTCGAGATCGGGGAAGGCCGCGCCGAACCCGTCGACGCTGCCCACGCGGGTGCCGCGCAGGTCGAGCCGGCGCAGGCGGTGCAGGGCGAACAGCGGGGTGACGTCGCTCACCTGGCGGCAGTTGGGCAGCAGCAGCGTCGTCAGCCCGGTGAGCGCGGACAGCGGCTTCAGGTCGCTGAGGGCGGCGCAGCCGTCCAGATCCAGCACGCGCAGGCCGGTCAGCGCGGACAGCTCCGACAGGTCCGTCAGCGACTTGCAGTGGTCGAGGGTCAGGCTCTCCAGCATCGTCAGGTGACGCAGCCCCGTGAGCGAGCCCTGCCTGCGCAGCACCAGCTCGGTACGCCCCTCGGCGTCGAAGGCCGGGGCCAGCACGTGCTCCGCGAAGCCGTCGGGGTCGAGGGCGTCGGGCCAGAGCCTGAGGAGCTTGTCCGTGGACGGCTTCGCGATCTCGGCGTAGTCGGCGGCCAGGGCGAGCGCGTCACGATCCCGGCTGCCCAGCACGAGCCGCCGGACGGCCTTCCAGGCGTTGTCCGGAGACGCTGTCGCCAGCTTGGCGCGCAGGGCGGTCAGGTCTGAAGGTTGGATCATGACCCGAGACCCTACGGGGCAGAAGCGACGTTTTCAGGAGAAACCAGGTGGCCTGAGCGGGGGATGCGCGTTCTGGAGCTGGGCGGCCAGGCCCAGCAGGTGCGGTTCGCCGCCGGGAGGGGCGACGATCTGGACACCGATGGGCATCGCGCTGGAGTGCGTCGCCACGGGGACGCTGATGGCGGGCCAGCCGCACATGTTCCAGGGGCCGGCGGTGGGGGCGTAGGTGACGTTCGTCCATGCGTTGCGCAGGAAGCCGCGCTCGCCCCAGCGCTCGGCCTTCGGCGGGACGGCGGCCAGGGCGGGCGTGATGAGCGCGTCGGCCTCGCCGAACCACTGGTCGGCGCCGTACCCGCGCCAGCGCTCCCGGCCGCGCACGCCGTCGAGCCCCAGCGCGCGCAGCACCCGGCCCGCACGGGCCAGCGCCCTGGTGCGGCGTTCGAGCCGGTCGGGGGCCTCGGCGGACTCGGCGGCCCTGACCAGCCAGGTCGCGACGGTGGCCGGGCCGAGCCACACGGGCAGCCTGCGCCCGTGCTCCACCACCGTGTGCCCGGCCACGCGCAACGTCTCGGCCGCCCCGCGCACCGCCGCCTGGAACTCCTTGTCCATCCGCATGCCGGCCGGCAGCGGCTGGGGCGCGTACGCCACCCGCAGGTCGAACGGCTCCGGGCCGGCAGGTGGCGGCTGCGGCTCCCACACCTCGTCGTCGTCCGCCCAGACCGAGCGCAGCATGCGCGGCGGCGGCTCCACCCGCTGCCCGCCGCGCCACGACTCCGCCAGCGCCGGGTCCGCCGCCAGCACCGACAGCACCAGCGCCAGGTCCGAGGCGGTGCGGGCCAGCGGGCCGTTCTCGGTGAGCCGGTCCCAGTCGTCCGCGGGCGGGGGCACCAGGCCCGCGCCCGGCTTGATCGCGAGCACGCCGCAGCACGCCGCCGGGATGCGCAGCGAGCCCATGCCGTCGTTGCCGAGCGCGATCGGCACCATGCCCGCCGCCACCGCCGCCGCGCTCCCCGATGACGAGCCGCCTGCCGTGCGTGACAGGTTCCAGGGGTTGCGGACGATGCCGTACGCGCTGTCGCCGAGCGCCACCAGCCCCAGCTCCGGCAGGTTGGTGAGGCCCACGATCACCGCGCCCGCCGCCCGCAGCCGCGCCACCGTCGCATGATCCTCCGGCGCGGGCGTGTGCGGGCCGGCGGCCGACCCGTGCAGCGTGGCCTCGCCCGCCACCTCAAGGTTGTCCTTCACCGCCACCGGCACGCCCGCCAGCGGCAGCTCGGCCAGGTCGCGCCGCTTCTGCAGCAGCCGCGCCTCGTGCACGGCCTGCTCCCTGACCCGCCGGAACGCTCCTACCCGGGGATCTCGCTCCGAGATGACGTGGAGGTGCTCCTCGACGACGGTCGTGGCCCCGACCTCACCATGCCGGACGGCCGTCGCTATCTCGATGGCGGACCTGCCTGCCCACAACATGAGAAGAGTGTGCAGCTTTTCACTCATCGTTGCGAGGGTCGATAGGGTCGATTCACGTGAACGGACCTTCGCTTGCCCTCCGCCAGCGTTCCCTGGGCGACCCCTCGGCCGAGTTCCCCCTGTTCCCGCCGCTGACGCGGGGCTGCCCCAAGACCAGCACCGACGAGATCGCCTATCCGCTGGACGTCGTCTACGACTACGCGAAGGTGGACCGGCGCCTGTTCGAGCAGGCGCCGGGGCCGGACCTGGCACGCTGGTCGCCGCTGCTGCCACCGCTGGACGCGCCCACGCTGGGCGAGGGCGGCACCCCGCTGGTGCCGTTCGGTGACGTCTACGTCAAGGACGAGTCGCGCAACCCGACGTGGTCGCACAAGGACCGGCTCAACCGGGTCGCCGTGAGCGCGGCCGTCGCCTCGGGGGCGCCGGGGGTGGTCGTGGCCTCCTCCGGCAACCACGGGGCCTCCGCCGCCGCCTACGCCGCCCGTGCCGGGCTGCCCGCCATCGTGCTGACCTCGGCCGACTCGCCGCCCGCCGTGCAGGCGTTCGTCCGCGCGTACGGGGCCAAGGTCGTCTCCATGCCTGGCGAGAAGCGGTGGCCGCTGCTGCGGGAGATCGTCGACCGCCTGGGGTATCACCCGGTCAGCAACCAGACCGTGACGCACACCGGGCATCCGTTCGGGCCCGAGGGCTACAAGACGATCGCGTACGAGCTGTTCCTGCAGCTCGGTGAGGTGCCCGCGGCCGTGTTCACGCCCACCGGCTACGCCGAGCTGCTCTACGGGGTGTGGAAGGGGTTCACGGAGCTGCTGCTGCTCGGGGTGACGGAGAAGGCGCCGCGGATGTTCTCCTGCGAGACGGCCGCCGGCGGGCCGCACGCCAAGGCGCTGGCCGCGGGCCTGCCCGCCGCCGTCGTCGAGCTGGGGCCCACCGACGCGTACGGCGTGGCAGGGTCGGTCGGCGGGCACCGGGGAGTCGTCGCCGTGCGCGACAGCGGCGGTGAGGCGGTGCTCGTGACCGACGAGGAGATGCGGCGGGCGCAGCGGGAGCTGGCGCGGGCGGGGTTGTGGCAGGAACTGTCCGGCACCGCGGGGCTGGCCGGGCACCGGCGGCTGCGCAGGGACTTCGACGGGCCCGTGGTGTGCATCGCCACGTCGAGCGGGTTCAAGGATCTGGGGGTGGGGGCCGAGCGCTACCCCGTCCTGGAGAACCCGACGCTGGACGACGTCACGCCTTGAGCCAGACGCGGAGGGGGCCGATCGTGGTGAAGCCGTGCCGCAGGGCGGGCGCCGGGTCGCTCTCGTAGCCGACCAGCGGGCGGCCGGGGAACAGCTCGGCCGCCGTCGCCAGCACGCCGCCCCAGTCGCCGAACACGTTCGACACGCCCACGGCCGGGCCGGTCGCCGTCAGGACCGCGCCGGAGCTCAGGTCGGGGGCGTGCACGATCGTCGCCTCGTCGAGGAGCGGCGGCAGGAACAGGTCCTTCATGCCGCACGCCCGCTCCCACCCGGCGAGCGCGGCCGCGTCGCGGACCACCCGCCAGTTCGTGCCGGCTCTCCCGGGGGCCTCACGATGGATCCACCGGGCCTCGAACAGCACCTCGAAGCCGGGCAGGTCGAGGGTGGCGAAGCTGTCCTTGATCGACGCGCCGGGGCCCGCGTCGAGGTGCGGGAGCAGGTCGGCGGCCGTCGCGCCGGGGGAGAGGGTGACGGCGTCGGGGTAGTACGGCGGGGTCCTGACGGGGCTGGTCCAGGCCAGGTCCGTGAACGTGCCCCGGATGCCGTGGGCGCGGCACATCAGGTCGCACCAGCGCGCGTTGTCCCTGGCCGCCTCGCGTCGCCAGTCGGTCATGGGGTGTTCCTCTTCGTACGGCGGGTCGGCCGGGCGGTGAGAGGGTCCTCCGGCCAGGGGTGTTTGGGGTAGCGGCCGCGCATCTCCGCGCGTACGTGACGGTAACCCTCACGCCAGAACGAGGCCAGGTCCGCGGTGACGGCGAGCGGGCGGCCCGCGGGGGAGAGCAGGTGGACCAGGACCGGGACGCCGGCGACGCGCGGGGTCTCCAGCCAGCCGAACAGCTCCTGGAGCTTGACCGCCAGCACCGGCTGCTCGCCCGAGTAGTCCAGGCGGACGCTGGAGCCGGTGGGGACCTCGATGCGCTCGGGAGCCACCTCGTCGAGGCGCTCGCTCCAGGGGATCAGGCGTCTCAGCGCCGTGGCGACGTCGATGCGCTCCACGTCGGCGCGGCGGCGGGCCCGGCTGAGCTCGGGCTCCAGCCACTGGTCGGCGAGGCCGGCGAGGTCGTCCATCGAGGGCCAGGGGGCGCCGATCGCGCGGTGGCAGAACGCCAGGCGGTCGCGCAGGTCCCTGGCCTGCTTCGTCCAGGTGAGGAGCTCCTCGGTGCGCAGGCCGTGCAGGATGGCGTCGCGGACGTCGGCGTCCTTGAGCGGGGTGGCCGAGAGCTCGATCGCGCCGAGGCGCTCGACCCGGAGGGCGGAGACGTCGCCCCTGCGCTCGCCCGGCGGGACGCGCCAGGTGATCTCGTCCTCCGTCGTGGTGCCCAGCGCCGCTCTCGCGGTGGCCTCGTCGATGACGACGGCCTGCCTGATGCGGGCCGAGGCCGAGCCGGTGGGGCGGTCGGCGATCGCGATGGCCAGCCATTCGGCGGTCCGGAGCCTGGAGCCGTCCGGGAGCTGGGCCTGGGTGCCCGAGGCCATGAGGTAGCCGCCGCCGCGCCGGCGCGCCACCCGCTCGGGGAACGCCAGCGCCACCGCCGTCCCGGCCAGCGCGTCGCCATGGTGGGCCTTCGCGGTGGCGCGGGCGTCGGTGGTGGTGCGGCTGTCCCCGGCGGTGCGGGCGTCTGCGGCGGTACGGCTTTTCGCGGTGGCGCGGGCTGCTGCGGCGGTGCGGCGCAGGCGGGAGGACTCCTGGCGCCAGCGGGAGGCGAAGCCGGTGCCGCCGCGGCGGGCCGCGCGCCAGACCTCCACCAGGTCGTCGGACGCGTCGCGGGGCAGTGGCTCCGACAGCAGGGCCACCACCTCGGCGGCCTCGGGGCCGAGGTCGAGCAGGACCCTGGCCAGGCGCGGGTGCACGCCGGCGAGCGCCATCCGCCGCCCGCGCTCCGTCACCCGCACACGCTCCTCCTCGGGCCGCGGGAGGGTGAGGGCACCGAGCGCGTCCAGGGTGCGCAGGGCGGCGGACAGGGCGGCGGGTGGTGGCGGGTCCAGCAGGGCCAGGCTCGACGCGTCAGGATCGCCCCAGCAGGCCGCCTGCAGCGCGAAGCCCGTCAGGTCGGCGAGCGCGATCTCCGGGCGGGCGTGGTCGGCCAGGCGGTCGTGGTCGGCGGCCGGCCAGCAGCGGTAGACCGTCCCGGGAGCCTCGCGGCCCGCGCGGCCGGCGCGCTGGGTGGCCGAGGCCTTGGAGACGCGGACCGTGGTGAGGGAGCCCAAGCCGCGGGCGTGATCCGTACGAGGCTCGCGGGCCAGGCCCGAGTCCACCACCACGCGCACGCCGGGAACGGTCAGGCTGGACTCGGCGACCGACGTGGCCAGCACCACCCGGCGAGCCGGGCCGGGGCGCAGCACGGCGTCCTGGACGTGGGCCGGCGCCTGGCCGTGGACCTGAAGGAGATGCTCCACGTCGCCCGCCAGCATCCCCGCCACCTTGGCGATCTCGCCCACGCCCGGCAGGAAGCAGAGCACGTCGCCGTCCCGCTCCGCCAGCGCCCGGCGCACGACCGCGGCGACGTGCGAGAGCAGCACGGGGTCGACGCGCAGGCCGTGGGGCGGGGCGACCGGGCGCGGCGGCGGGGCCCAGACAGTCTCCACGGGGTGGGCGGCGCCGGTGGCGGCGACGATCGGGCCGCCGATCAGGTCGGCCCACGGCCGGGCGTCGGCGGTGGCGGAGGTGGCCAGCAGGCGCAGGTCGGGGCGGAGCGTCTGGCGTACGTCGAGGAGGAACGCCAGCGCCGTGTCCGCGTCGAGGTGGCGCTCGTGGCACTCGTCGAGCACGACCGCGTCCACGCCGGCCAGCTCCTGGTCGCGCTGGAGCCGCTGGAGCAGCACGCCGGTGGTGACGACCTCGACCATGGGGTTCGCGCCCACGTGCCGCTCGCCCCTGATCGTGTAGCTGACGCCCATGCGGCGGGCCGCCGCGCGTACGGCCAGCCGGCGCGGCTCCGCCACCACGACGCGCAGGCCCGCCTCGGCCAGGGCCAGGGGGACCACGGTGGTCTTGCCGGTGCCGGGCGGGGCGGTCAGGACCGCGCTGCCGTGCCGGTCCAGCGCGGAGAGCAGCTCGGGCAGGACGCGCCGGATCGGCAGCACCTCCGGCGGCGAGGCGGCGTCGTCAGGCATGGGCCCCGGCGGGCAGGGGGAGCGCGGCGGTCAGGACCGCGTCGAGCAGGCCGGGGAAGCGGCTCTCCAGGTCGTCGCGGCGCAGGCTCATGTACTTCAGCCGGCCCTCCTGCTTGGTCAGGACGACGCCGGCCTCGCGCAGCGTGCGGTAGTGGTGCGAGGCGGTCGACTTGTGCACGCCGAGGTCGTCGCCCGCGACCGTGCACGTCATCTCACCGGCCGCGGCGAGGCGGATCACGATCTCGAGGCGTACGGGGTCGCTGAGGGCTCGCAGAACCTCCGTGAGCTGGATGTTCTCCGTGGACGGATGCGGCAGCAGGCGCATGCTGAAACCCTATCTCCGTTTTATTGTTTGACAACTATCCAACTATAGGTCAGTTTGATGGGCGTCCAACTGAAGGCTGGAGGCTCCATGAGTTCACGGCTCTATCCGATGGCGGCCGGAAATTTCGCGATCGGTACGGGCATGTTCGTGACCGCCGGGCTGCTGCCGCCCATCTCCGCGGACCTGGGGGTCTCCCGGTCCGCCGCGGGGCAGCTCATGACCGTGTTCGCGCTGGCGTACGCCCTGTTATCGCCGATGCTCGCCGCGCTGACCGCACGGATGTCGCGCAGGACGGTGTTGCTGGTGGCCATGGGGGTGTTCGTAGTGGGCAACACGCTGACGGCGCTGGCTCCCACGTACACGCTGGTCATGCTGACCCGGGTGGTCGCGGCGGCGGGCGCGGCCATGTTCACGCCCACGTCGTCGGCCGTGGCGAACGCGCTGACCGAGCCCGAGCGGCGCGGGCGGGCGCTGGCGCTGGTGATGGGCGGGCTGAGCGTGTCGTCGGCCATCGGGGTGCCGCTCGGCACCTGGCTGGGCGAGGCGGCCGGGTGGCGGGCCACCCTCTGGATGGTCGCGGGGCTCGGGCTGGTCGGGCTGCTGGGGGTCGCCGTGCTGGTGCCGGAGGTGCGGATCCCGGTGTCGGGGCGGTTGCGGGAGCGGTTCGAGCCGTTGCGGGACCGGCGGGTGCTGGCGGTGATGGTGACGCAATTGCTGATGTTCGCGGCGGGCTTCACCGCCTACACCTACATCGGGTCGCTGTTCGATCTGCCGCTGCCCGCGCTGCTGTGGGCGTGGGGGCTGGGCGGCATCGTGGGGAACGCGCTCGGCGGGCGGCTCACCGACGCGTACGGGCCGCGCCGGATGATCCTCGCCGGGCTGGGCACGTCCGTGGTGTTCCTGGCGCTGATCCCGGTCGCGAACCTGGCCATCCCCGTCGCGCTGGTCTGGGCCTTCCTGTGGGGCGCGACCGGATGGCTGGTGGCGCCCGCGCAGCAGTTCAGGACCGTCACGGCGGTGCCGGGCAACGTGCCGATCGGGCTGGGGCTGCTGTCGTCGGCGCAGTACGTCGGGCTGTTCGTGGCGGGGCTGGCCGGCGGCGCGGCGCTGGAGTCGTACGGCCGGGTGGGGGTGGTCGTGGTGTCCACCGGGTTCGGGCTGGTGGCGCTGCTGTTCACGCTGGCCACCTACCGGGAGCGGCCGAAGGTGAGCGTGCCCGCTACCTAAGTAGGGGCTCATTCCGCCGGGATGTTCGCCAGAATGTCGGATGTGTCTGACGAACGGGACCCGCGTGACGAGCCCCTGTCCGGTGACGCGGGGCAGGCTCCCGCGCCGCCCGGCGGCGATCCACGCGACGAGCCCGCCCCCTTCGGCGCCGTCGTGCTGCTGACGGCCGCCGCGGCGGTGGGGGTCATGGTGCTCGGGGCGCTGGCGCCCTCGGCGCTGAACCTGAAGTTCCTGCTGTTCGGGCCGATCGCCCTCGTCCTGTTCGAGATCGCCGTGCACGAGGTGTGGTGGAAGCGGTGGTGGGGGGCGATCCCCGGCGCGGTGCTGGGGCTCGCGATCTACTTCGAGGGCCGCACGGCGCTGGCCGACATCGTCGGGGACGCCTGGGCGCATCCGGCCGCGTACGTCACCGCCTGGACCCTCTTCGCGGCCGTCTTCGCCTGGGCCAGCCGCTACCCCCGCACGTTCTCCTGAGAGCCGGCCAGCAGGCGCGCGAGGTCCTCAAGGAGCTTGGCGTCGGCGGCCAGATGGGCCTGCGCGTTGTCGAAGAGCGCGTCCGCCAGCGGCGACAGGCCCGCCTTGGCCTCGCGGCCGGCGGCCAGGGCCGCGCGCTCGGCCTCCACCGCCCGCGAGGCCGCCGCGACCAGGTCCCCGGCCTCGCCCGTGTCCAGCAGGGCGTGCCAGCGCAGGGCCAGGGCGAAGTCCGAGCGGGTGGAGTGGGGCGGGGCGGCGAGCGCCTTGCGTAGCAGGTCGCGCAGGGTGCGGCGGCCCTCCGGGGTGATCGCGTAGACGCGGCGGAGGCGGTCGCCGGTGCGTTCCTGCGAGAACGTCCGCGCCAGGCCCTCCAGCTCCAGCTTCGCCAGCGCGTGGTAGACCGAGCCGGGCTTCACGCCGGTCCACTGGTCGAGGGCGCCGGCCGTCACGACCTGGTTGATCTCGTAGCCGTGCTTGGGGCCCTCGTTGAGCAGGCCGAGCACGAGCAGCCGGGTGGATGACGCCGACACGGGGAACACCTCCACTGAATAGTCAACGTTGACCATATCAGGATGATCGTGCTCTCATTGCTCCAAGTCGAATAGTCAACTTGGAGTATCGAATGATGCGACGGCGGATGGACCGGTTCGTGGGCGCGTACGCGGACCTGGGCCGCTTCAGCGGTGCCGTGCTGGTCGCGCGGGGCGAGAAGGTGCTGTTCACGAAGGGGTACGGGTCGGCGGACCACGAGCGCGGGGTGCCGAACCGGCCGGACACGGCGTTCCGGATCGGGTCGCAGACGAAGACGTTCACCGCGATGGCGATCCTGCAGCTCAAGGAGCGCGGGCTGGTGCGGACGGACGACCCGCTGGCCAGGCACCTGCCCGGCTATCCCCACGGCGAGCGGATCACCCTGCATCACCTGCTCACGAACTCCTCCG
Organism: Nonomuraea sp. NPDC050202; assembly: GCF_040656115.1. NCBI lineage: Bacteria > Bacillati > Actinomycetota > Actinomycetes > Streptosporangiales > Streptosporangiaceae > Nonomuraea > Nonomuraea sp. NPDC050202. The sequence goes on from NZ_JBFALF010000036.1 coordinate 36,678, forward strand.
GCATCCCCGACTACATCACGACCGAGGGGTTCACCCGCGTCATGGGGACGGCCGTGACGCGGCGGGAGCTCATCGACGCCTTCAAGGACCGGCCGCTGCTGTTCGAGCCGGGCGCGGGCGTGAGTTACAGCAACTCGGGGTGGGTGCTGCTGGGCGAGGTGATCGAGCGGGTGTCGGGGCTGGCGTACGGCGACTACCTGCGCGAGCACGTCTTCGAGCCGCTGGGGATGGAGCGCAGCGGCCTGGTGGGCGACGCGAAGGGGTACCTGTACGTGGACGGGCGGGTCGAGCCGGCCCCGTACCTGGACAACTCCCGCCAGGACGCGGCGGGGGCGCTCTGCTCCACCGTGACGGACCTGCACCGGTGGCGGCTGCGGGTGCCCGACGAGCTCGTCGGGCCGTACGTCGACAGCGACGGGATCGCCTACGGGTACGGGTGCGCGTCCGGCCAGGGGCGGATCGAGAGCTCAGGGGGGACCATCGGGTTCGTCGGCGTCTCGGCGCGTTACCCGGCCGACGACCTGTTCGTCTGCGTGCTGGCGAACTTCGAGAACGCCGCCTTCTCCGAGATCGAGCGGGGGCTGGCGGCGATCGCCAGGGGCGAGCCGTACGAGCCGCCGGCCGCGCGGGCCTTCGTGAGCGTGGACCCCGCCTTGTTCGACCGGTACGCCGGCCGTTACACCATGCGTTTCCTGGGACGTACCTCGACCATGGACGTGACCAGGGACGGCGAGCGGCTCATGGTCGAGGTGCACGGCCTTGCCAGGACCGAGCTGCGGCCGATGTCGGCGACGCGGTACTTCGCCCGCATGAAGGGGGAGGTCGAGCTGGACTTCCGCGAGGGCGGCGAGGTCGCGCTGAACTGGGCGGGGCGCGAGGTGACCGCCCACCGGGTCTCCTCCTCGTAGGGGACGGCCGGTAGGCCCGCAGGGGGACGACCCGCGGCGGCCCGCCCGCCTACGGTCGGCCGCATGTTCAACGACCACGTGACATTCCGCCGCGTCACGGCGGGCACTCTGCTCGTCGTGGCCCCGCTCCTGCAGGCCGTGGCCGTCGTCGTCGACCCCGGCACCTGGGGCGACGACCGGGAGGCCGTCAGCTTCGGCGACAACCCCGCGCTGGCCCAGACCCAGTCCGTGCTCTACCACTGGAGCTGGATGCTGATGGCCGTCGCCGTCATCGGCCTGATGCACCTGACCAGGCGCAGGGCCACCCGGCTCGGCCACGTGTCGGGCGTGCTGGCGGTGATCGGCTATCTCCAGCTCTCCGGGCTGCTGCTGATCGACCCCGTCGAGTGGTACCTGGGACGGCACAACAGCCCCGAGGAGGCCCAGCGGATCCTCGACGAGATGCTGAACCTGCCCGGGGTCACCTTCGGGTTCCAGATGCCGTGGATGTTCTTCGGCTTCGTCGGGCTGCCGCTGCTGACCGTGGCGGTGTGGCGGGCCGGGTTCGTCGGGTGGTGGGTGCCGCTGGTGGTGGCCGCCGGGTACCTCGGCGGCTTCCTGGTCGAGTACGGGCCGCTGACGGTGCCGTTCTGGACCGCGCCCGTCGTCGCCCTGGGCTGGACCGGGGTGAGGGTGCTGCGCATGGGCGACGACGCCTGGGCGGGCTACTACCAGGTCAGCCGATCGCCGGAATCCAGCCGGCGGTGACCGCGAGGATGATGAAGAAGCCGAGGATGATCCGGTAGATCACGAAGGGCGTGAAGCGGTGGGTGCTGATGTAGCGCAGGAACCACGCCACCGCCGCGTACCCCACGATGAACGAGACGATCGTGGCCACGATCGTGGGCCCCCAGTCGGGCGCGTTCTGGCCGCCGATCTCGAACAGCTCCAGCAGGCCCGAGGCGAAGACGGCCGGCATGGCCAGCAGGAACGAGTACTTGGCCGCGTCCTCGCGGCGGTAGTCGAGCAGCAGGCCGGCCGTCGTGGTGCCGCCAGAGCGGGACACGCCCGGGATGAGGGCGAGCGCCTGGGCGAAGCCGTAGATCAGGGCGTGGGTGATGCTGAGGTGCTTCTCCAGCGTGAGCTTGTTGCGGGCGGTGCGGTCGGCGTACCACAGGATGAGCGCGAAGACGATCAGCGTGGTGCCCACCAGGCGCAGGTCGCGGAAGACCGTCTCGATCTGGTCCTTCAGCACCAGGCCGAGCACGCCGATGGGCAGAGTGCCGATGATGATGTACCAGCCCATGCGGGCGGCCCAGTGGCTGCGCAGCTCCTTGACGAACAGCGAGCGCGTCCACGTCGAGATGATCTGCCAGAGCTCCTGCCGGAAGTAGATCACGACGGCCAGCTCCGTGCCGATCTGGATGACCGCCGTGAACGCCGCCCCCGGGTCGCGCCAGCCGGCGAAGGCGGAGACCACCCGGATGTGGGCGCTGGAGGAGATCGGCAGGAACTCCGTGAGCCCCTGGACCAACCCCAAGATCACCGCTTCTAGCCAGCCGATCACGACTCCACCTCTCGTGCACGCGGGAGTGACGAGGGTGAGGTTAGCGGAATCGGGGGCCCGGCAATCGCTCTCGTCCGCCGCGATGCCGGCCGGTACGCGGAAGGCGGCCAGGGCCGCGTCCGTCCCGGCCGGTGGACGATCCCCGCAGTTCATCGGAAATTAGCACGATGTTCGCCCGGCGAGCCGCCGGGGCGAACTAGCGCTTCCAGACGTGGGCGTTCGCGCGCGCGTAGTCCGCGAAGTCGCGGGCCGGGCGGCCGAGCGCCTCCCGCACCCCGTCCGTCACGGTGGCGTTGCGGCCGTCCAGGATGTCGGTGAACAGGTGGCCCAGCCCCTCCGCCGCCTCGCGCGGCACCCCGTGCTCCACGGCCGCCGTCACGTACTCCTCCGGCGTGACCCGGACGAACGTGATCTCCCTGCCGATGATCTCCGTCAGCTCCGTGGCCACGTCCGCGAACGTCAGCAGCCTCGGCCCTGTCATCTCGTACACCTTGCCCGCGTGCCCGTCCTGGGTGAGCGCGGCCACGGCCACGTCCACGATGTCCTCCACGTCCAGGAACGGCTCGGGCACGTCGGCGGCGGGCAGCGCGATCACGCCGTCGAGCACCGAGCCGAGCAGGAAGTCCTCGCTGAAGTTCTGCATGAACCAGCTGCAGCGCAGCACCGTCCACTCGGCCCCGGACTCCGCCAGGGTGCGCTCGCTGGCCTGCGCCTCCGGCTCGCCCCTGCCGGACAGCAGGACCAGCTTGCGCACGCCGTTGCGGACGGCCAGCTCGGTGAACGCCTTGACGTCGTCGTACGCGCCGGGGAAGGCCAGGTCGGGATAGTAGGACACGTAGACGGCCGTCACGCCGTCGAGCGCTGCCTGCCAGGTGCCGCGATCCTGCCAGTCGAAGGCGGGGGTGGCGGAGCGGGAGCCCACACGTACGGGCAGGCCGAGCGAGGTGAGCCGGTCAGCGATGCGGCGGCCGGTCTTGCCGGTGCCGCCGAGTACCAAAGTCGTCATGCATCTAGTAAGCCCCGATACCGATAAGACTCTCCATGGTTGAGAAGCGCAATCCCATATGCGATCGTCTAGCCCATGGACCAGCTCGCGGCGCTCCTCGACGGCCCGAGAGCCCACGGCGCCTTCCTGCTCCGCTCGCTCCTGGACCCGCCCTGGTCGCTGCGCATCCAGGACGAGGCCCCGCTGTCGGTGATCGCGCAGGTGCGGGGCGAGTCGTGGGTCATGTTCGACGGCGGTGAGCCCTTACGGCTGGAGTCCGGGCAGGTGGCCATCGCGCGGGGGCCGGAGCCGTACACGGTGGCCGACGACCCCGGCACCAAGCCGCAGGTCGTCATCCACCCCGGCCAGCACTGCACCACGCTCGACGGCGAGATCCTCTACCAGAGCCTCGACCTGGGGCTGCGGACGTGGGGCAACAGCGCCGACGGCCGCACCGTGCTGCTCACCGGCACCTACAACCTGGAGGGAGAGGTCAGCAGGCGGCTGCTCGAAGCGCTGCCCCAGCTCATCGTGGAGCCGGGTGGCCCGATCATCTCGCTGCTCGGCGCGGAGATCGTCAAGGACGAGCCGGGGCAGGAGGCGGTCCTCGACCGGCTGCTGGACCTGCTGCTCATCGCCGTTCTGCGGGCCCACTTCGCCGCGCACGAGGCGCCCGGCTGGTACCGCGCGATGGGCGACCCGGTGGTCGGCAAGGCCATGCGCATGCTGCACAACAACCCGGCCCACCCGTGGACGGTGGCCGCGCTGGCCGCCGAGGTGGGCGTCTCCAGGGCCGCGCTGGCCAGGCGCTTCACCGAGCTGGTCGGCGAGCCGCCGATGTCCTTCCTCACCGACTGGCGCCTGGCCCTGGCGGCCGACCTGCTGCGCGAGCCGGACGCCACGATCGGCTCGGTGGCCAGGAAGGTCGGGTACGGCAGCCCGTTCGCGCTCAGCGCGGCCTTCAAGCGGGTGCGCGGCGTCAGCCCGCAGGAATACCGGGCGGCGACGGCAGCGGGGGCCAAGTGAAACCCCTGCTCCTGCTGGACGTGGACGGGGTGCTCAACCCCATGGGCCGCCCCACGCCCGACTTCCGCCGCTACCGCTGCACCATCGGCACCGACGTCTACACCGTGCACCTCAACCCGCGCCACGGCCGCCGCCTGCTGGAGCTCGCCCTGGCCACCGGCTCCGAGCTGGTCTGGGCCACCACCTGGGAACACCACGCCAACGACTGGATCGCTCCCCGGATCGGCCTGCCGTCGCTGCCGGTCATCTCCATGGGCTCCGCCTCCGGCGCGCCCGTCAGCGAGCACGGGGAGATGTTCAAGACGCCGCACGTGGCGGCGTACGCGGGGCAGCGGCCGTTCGTCTGGTTCGACGACCAGGTGTGGGCGGAGGACGAGGAGTACCTCAGGGTCCATCAGGGTCTGGCCGACTTCCTGCTCGTCCACGTGGATCCCATGCAGGGACTGACCAGCCGACATCTGGGCATGGCACATGAATGGCTGACCCTTACAGGGTTTTCTCAGGGTTCCTGACGGGAGTCTTGCGGCCACGCTGTCCGTTTTCCAGATAGGTCGCGAAAACCACACGGAGGAACAGCATGTACCGCTCTCGTGAGCACCGGATCATCGCAGGCGTCTGTGGCGGGCTCGCCGACAAGATGGGCCTGCCGCCCACCCTCGTACGGATCCTCTGGCTGCTGCTGTCACTCATCCCGGGGCCGCTCTGGGTGGTCTACGTCGTGATGTGGATCCTCGTCCCGGAGGAGCCGAAGGGGTACCGCACGGCGGCCTGACCCGAGGCCCGGCAGGGGGCGCTGCCCGGCGGCGCGCCCCCTACGACGGGTGGCTTCACGCCGGTCGAGACGGATCGAGCCCCCGGCCGGTCCGGCCCGGAAGGGCGCGTGCCGGCGCGTCCGGGCAGCGGCATATCCTCGAAGCATGAGGGCAAGGCCGCTGACGCTCATCCAGGATGAGCTCGTCGATTACGACCAGGCGATGGAGCGCATGACCGACCTCGTCGGGCAGCGCCAACGGGACGAGCGGCCGGACACGCTCTGGCTGCTGAGCCACCCGTCCGTCTACACCATCGGGCGCCGCACTCCGCTGTCCCACCTGCCCGACCCCACGCGCGGCATCCCCGTCGTCGAGACCGGGCGCGGCGGTCAGCTCACCTACCACGGGCCCGGGCAGCTCGTCGGTTACCTCGTCGTCAAGCTGGAGCAGGGCGAGGGCATCGTCGACTACGTGCGCGAGGTGGAGCTGAGGCTGGTCGAGGCGCTGGGCAAGCTGGGGCTGCCGGCCGAGCGGCGTGACACGCCGCCGGGCTCCGAGCTGCTGACCGGGGTCTGGACGGTCGAGACCGGGCGGAAGATCATCTCGATCGGGATGCGGCAGAGCCGGGGCGTCACCAGCCACGGCTTCGCGCTCAACGTCGACGGCGACCTGACGCCGTGGAACTGGGCCGTGGCCTGCGGGATGCCCGACGTCGACATGACCTCGCTCAAGCGCGAGCTGGGCGCCACCGCCATGGACGAGGTGCGCGCGGTCGTGGCCGAGGCGTTCGAGGCGGCCTGACACGCGGAGGTCATTCTCAAGGAGGAATTCTTGTTATTCCTCCCCGTTCATACCTGCACATAGGCAATGATCCAATCTTGGTCGCACGCCCCGACGGGGGGATCGACTGAAGATTGGAGCATTGTGCGAAGAAGGTTTTCCCTGCTCGCTGCCGCTTTAATGGCGATGGCGACACTGTCGTCCGTCTCGCCGGCCAGCGCGGAGACGGCGAAGACGACGCAGACGGCGCCCACGATCACCTGGGCGCCCTGCGAGGAGGAGCCCGCCGCCGAGTGCGGCAAGCTGACCGTCCCGATCGACTGGTCCAAGCCCGACGGGCCGACCGTGGACATCGCCGTCGCCCGGCGCAAGGCCACCGACCCGGCCGCCCGCATCGGCTCGCTCGTGATCAACCCTGGCGGGCCCGGCGGCTCGGGCGTGGAGGCCGCGTACGGCGCCACCTGGTTCACCGAGGAGCTGCAGAAGCGGTTCGACATCGTCGGGTTCGACCCCCGGGGCGTGGGGCGCAGCAACCCGGTGATCTGCTCGGCGTCGGTGTACAACCAGATGCCGCACACCGTCATGAAGAGCCAGGCCGACTTCGACGCCTGGGACGCCTTCACCAAGAAGCTGCACGCCGACTGCCGCGAGCGCACCGGCCCGCTGTACGACCACGTCGACTCCAAGGACGTGGCCCGTGACATGGACGCCCTCCGCGCCGCCCTCGGCGAGGAGAAGCTGACCTACTACGGCATCTCGTACGGCACGCTGATCGGCCAGATGTACGCCGAGCTGTTCCCGGACCGCGTCCGGGCACTCGGCCTCGACAGCAACATGGACCACAGCCTCGGCGTCGCAGGCTTCCTGTCCACCGAGGCGCTCGCCGTCGAGGACGCCTTCGACCAGTTCGTCGGCTGGTGCGACCAGGACCCGAGCTGCGTCCTGCACGGCCAGGACGTCCGGGCCATCTGGAAGGGCCTGCTGGAGAAGGCGCGGCGCGGCGAGCTCGTCTACCCGAGCACCGGCACGAAGATGACCGAGTTGCAGGTCATCTACAACGCCGCGCTGGGCAACGAGGGGCCCGACTGGCAGACGCTGAGCCAGACGATCAACTGGCTGAACGGCGGCCCCGAGCCGGGCTGGGTGCCCCCGCTGCCCGGTCGCGGCCCCGTGGAGGGCGACGTGGCGTACCTGCCGACCGCGATCCTCTGCCAGGACTACAACCTCCGGGTGCGCAACTACACCGAGTACGCGGCGCTCATGAAGGTGTCCAACAAGCTGGCGCCGGACACGCGGTACCACCCGTACCCGATCGACGACCTGCCGATCTGCATGAACTACCCGACCACCAACCCGCCGCACGAGCTCAAGTACACGGGCGACGCCCCGCTGCTGCTCGGCAACTCGCTGCACGACCCGGCCACGCCGTGGATCTGGTCGGCCAACGCCGCCCGCCAGCTCGGCTCCAAGGCCGTGCTGCTCACGTACGAGGGCTGGGGTCACCGCATCTACGGCAAGGACAAGTGCCAGACGGACATCTTCGACGAGTACCTGATCTCGCTGAAGGTGCCCGCGCACGGCACCCGCTGCGCCGTGGGCACGCCTGAGGAGACGCTCAAGCTCAAGAGCACGACGCCGGCCTGGCCGACGGACAGGCTCTCCTGGTAGACCCGATGGGTACGGCCTCGCGCCGTACCCATCGGTTCCTTTCACGCGGTGGGGACCTCGTCGACCGTACGGCGGGGTCCCGTGAACCAGTGGCGGGCCGACAGGGCCCACCACAGCGCGATCCCGATCAGCACCACCCCGACCGCGATCGGCGCGTAGTTGACCGACGTCCAGGTGAAGTCGGCGTTGCCGGGCACGCCGGCCGGCGAGAACGGCATGATGAAGTAGATCGAGACGATCACGATCTCGACGCAGGCGATCCAGCACAGCGCCTTGTACTTCTTGCCGAGCGTCCACGGGCCGGGCTGGAAGGCGTCGCCCATGCGCAGGCGCAGCCAGATCGGGATGAGGAAGGCCAGGTAGAGCCCGATGACGGCGATCGAGACGACGGCGTAGAAGGCGACCGGCGTGGTCAGGCCGGGAGGGGCGTAGAGGGCGGGCAGGGTGATCAGGGCGGCGGCGACGCAGCCGGCGATGATCGCGTTGACCGGGGTGCGGTTGCGGTCCACCTTCGACCACAGGCGCCAGCCGGGGACGGCGCCGTCGCGCGAGAACGCGTACGTCATCCGGGACATCGAGGTCACGCAGCTCATCCCGCAGAAGAACTGGCCGATCGTGGAGATCGCGAAGATGGCCGTGGCGAGCGGGGAGGACAGCGCCGTCTCGAAGATGGCGCCGACGAAGCCGGCCTGCTTGTTGAGCTCGTCCACGTTCGTGGCGGCGAACAGGAACGACAGCAGCAGGATCCAGCCGCCGATGGCCGAGTAGAAGATCGACTGCCACAGGCCGCGGGCCGCGCTCCTGGCCGCGCCCTGGGTCTCCTCCGACACGTGCGCGCAGGCGTCGAAGCCGGTGATCGTGTACTGGGTGAGCAGGAAGCCGAGCGGCAACACGTACAGCCAGAAGGGCAGCCCCTCCGAGCCGTCACCGAAGCCCGAGTTGTTGTTGGTGCCGAAGAAGACGAAGTCGGCCGACTGGTGGCTCTCCGGGGCGAAGATCAGGATGGCGACGACGATCGCGGCGCCGGCCACGTGCCACCAGACGGAGACGTTCTGCAGCAGCGAGATCAGCCTGTGGCTGTAGATGTTGATCAGCGCGTGCAGCGCGAGGACGATCACGAAGAGGAGGAACGCCTGCGGCAGGGTGCCCTCCCAGGCGCCGCCGGTCAGGCGGTTCAGGGTGATGTTGAGGAACGTGGCGCAGCCGTAGTCGACCGACGCGGTGACGGCGATGAGGCCGATGAGGTTGAGCCAGCCGGTGAACCAGCCGTGGATCGGCTTGCCCAGCTTGGCGGCCCACCAGTAGATGCCGCCCGCCGTCGGGTACGCCGACACCAGCTCCGACATGCAGAAACCGATGATCAGGATGAACAGGGAGATCAGCGGCCAGCCCCACGAGATGGCGATGGGGCCGCCGTTGTTCCACGCCTGTCCGAAGGTCGTGAAGCAGCCGGCGAGGATGGAGATGATCGAGAAGGAGATGGCGAAGTTCGAGAAACCGCTCCAGGTGCGTGCCAGCTCCTGCTTGTAGCCGAGCTCGGCCAGTCGCCTGGAATCCTCTTCAGTGGTCATTGAGGTCTCCCTGGGGGGCGCGGAGGACGCTCCTTTTGGTCTACGTCTAGACCATTTCTTCCCAGGGGACAAGGCGTTACAGGAGGGTTTCGATCTCGTCAGGCGGGACGGTGGTCCCCCGCCAGGCGGGGGACCACCGGCAGGGGTCAGGAGAAGACGTCCGTGGCCGCCTGGCAGAACGCCTTGAGGTCGTCCGGCTTGCGGCTGGTGACCAGCGTGTTCGGGCCTTCCGAGCAGACCATGACCTCCTTGTCCACCCAGGTCGCCCCGGCGTTGCGCAGGTCGGTCTGCAGGCTGGGCCAGGACGTCAGGGTCCGGCCGCGGACGACGTCCGCCTCGATCAGCGTCCACGGCGCGTGGCAGATGGCGGCCACCGGTTTGCCCGAGTCGAAGAAGGCCCGGACGAACCGTACGGCCTGGGGCACCGTACGCAGGAAGTCGGGGTTCGCGACGCCGCCTGGCAGGACGAGGCCGTCGAAGTCGGCCGCGTCCACGTCGTCCACCGTGGCGTCCACGGCGAAGGTGTCCGCCTTGTCCAGGTGGTTGAACCCCTGGACCTTGCCGGAGGCGGTCGAGACGAGCCGGGGCGTGCCACCGGCCTGCTTGACCGCCTTCCACGGTTCCGTGAGCTCCACCTGCTCGACTCCCTCGGGAGCGACCAGGAACGCGATGGTCTTGCCGTCCAGCATGTGACTCGTCCCCCTTGGACATCGGTGTTTCCCACCCTCTTTCCGTGGGTGGCGGATGTATGCGCATTTACCCTAGGGGGGTATATTGGGCGGTGTTGCGAGAGCCGAGAGTGAGGAGCGGATCCATGACTGTTGCCACGTACCAGGTAGAGGGCATGACCTGCGGCCACTGCGTGAGCGCCGTGACCCAGGAGGTCGGCAAGGTGGCCGGGGTGAGCGGGGTCGAGGTCGATCTGGCGTCCGGGGCGGTGACGGTGACCAGCGCGGCGCCGATCGATGCCGCCTTGATCGACGCCGCGGTGGCCGAGGCCGGTTACGAGCTCGGCGGCAAGGTCGAGCTGCTGCCCCAGGCGGGTGGGTCGTCGTGCTGCGGCACCGGCGGCTGCCACTAGCTCACCAGGGGCAGCGGCCCGCCGGCGTCGAAGTAGCCGCCCGTGGGGCCGTCGGGGGCGACCTGGGCCATCCTGACGATGATCTCGGCGCCTTCCTCGACGGTCTGGATGCCGGTGTTGTGGTTCAGGTCCGTCTTGGTGAAGCCCGGCTCCACGGCGTTGACGCGCATGGCGGGGAACGCCTTCGCGTACTGCACGGTGATCATGTTCACCGCCGCCTTGGAGGCCGGGTAGGCGACCCCGGGGTACGCGTACGCCGGGGTGCCCTCGGCGGTGACCCTGGCGAGCGAGGCCAGGCCGCTGCTGAGGTTCACCACGACGGGGGCGGCGGAGCGCAGCAGCAGGGGCAGGAAGGCGTGCGTGACGCGGACCAGGCCGAAGACGTTCGTCTCGAAGACGGCGCGCAGGTCGTCGGCCGTCACGTCCGCGGCGCCGATCACGCCGCCGCCCGCCGTCCGCCCCTCGACGCCGGCGTTGTTGATCAGCACGTCCAGCCCGCCGTCCGCCTCGATGGTCCGCGCGGCGGCGGCCACGGAGGCGTCGTCGGTGACGTCCAGGACGACCGGCCGCGCGCCGAGCCTGCCGGCGGCCACCCGGCCGCGCTCGGCGTCGCGGCTGCCGAGATAGACGGTGTGGCCGGCCTGGACGAGGCGGCGGGCGGTCTCGAAGCCGAGCCCCTTGTTCGCTCCGGTGATCAGTGTCGTGGTCATGTCTCCAGCGTGCGGCGGAGCTCCGGGAGCAGCCATTCGTCCGGTTTTCCTGGGACTGACAGTGCCAGGGACATCCCGGGCAGGCAGGGCAGACTGGGGGCATGAGGGAGTTCGGGCAGGCAGTGCGCCGCTGGCGCGACCGGGTGAGGCCGGAGGCGGTGGGGCTGGCCGCCGGCGGGCACCGGCGCGCGGCCGGGCTGCGCCGCGAGGAACTGGCGCTGCTCGCCGGGATCTCCGCCGACTACGTCACCCGGCTCGAACAGGGCCGGGCCGCCAACCCCTCACCGCAGGTCGTCGAGGCGCTGGCCCGGGCGCTGCGGCTGTCGGCGGACGAGCGGGCGTACCTGTTCAGGACGGCCGGGCTGGCGCCGCCGTGCCCCGACACCGTGCCCGCGTTCATCCCGCCCAGCGTGCACCGGATGCTGGACCGGCTGGCCGGCACGCCGGTCGGCGTCTACGACGCGGCCTGGACGCTGCTGCTGGCCAACCCCATGTACGCGGCGCTGATGGGGGACCCGTCCGGGTGGCGCGGCAACGAGCGCAACGGCGTGTGGCGCAACTTCGCCGGGCCGGGCGGCCGGGTCAGGCAGACGCCGGAGGAGCGGCGCCGGTTCGAGGCCACGATGGTGGCCGACCTGCGTGCGACCGCCGGGCAGTATCCGGCCGACCGGCAGCTCCGGCGGCTGGTCGGGGAGTTGCGGGCCAGGAGCGAGCGGTTCGCCGAGCTGTGGGACGCGGGGGTCGTCGGGCGGCAGGAAGGCGGGCGGAAGATCATTGATCATCCGCAGGTGGGGGCGCTGACGCTGGACTGCGACATCCTCAGCGTGGCGGGCAGCAACCTGCGCGTCATGATCTACACGGCCGAGCCTGGCACAGAGGACGCCGAACGTCTAGCCCTGCTGGGCGTCCTCGGCACCCAGTCGATGGTGGGCTAGCCAGCAGACGGCGGCCCCGACGGTGTACCAGAGCAGGTCGGGCGGGTTGAACGTGCTGCCCAGCACCGGCCGCAGGATCGCGGGGACCTCCCCGAGCTGGGCGAACTCGATCACCCAGCTCAGCCCGGCCGACACCGCCGCGGCCACCCAGGGGCGCACCTTGGGAAGGGCGAGCACGAGAAGTGCGTAGATGAGTGCGGTGTAGAGCGCGTCACCGGCATACTTCGGGACAGGCCCGTCCCAGAGCGCGCGGACGCCGAGCCCGCATGCGACGATCACGACGCAGGCCAGGGCTGTCAGCAGGCGGGGCACCAGCTCACGGTAGTGCCAAGAGTGCTGAAAATTTACACCGCTAAAGGAAACGAAGGTGAAACAATTTTCCGCACCTCGTTGACATGCGGACTCCGTATGGTGTGCCTTTCTCTACACAGGAACACCCCCCGCCTGAAGGTGAGGCACACATGAGGAAATGGTTCGCGCGCCTGGCTGCGCTGGGCGTCGCGCTATTAGTGGCCGGTCAGGGCGCCACGGCGGCCCATGCCCAGGATCCGGCGGCGGGGAAGAAAATCGTACGCGTCGGCGCGACGCAGGCCATGGACTCGATGAACCCGTTCCTGGCCGTCCGCCTGGTCTCGACGTCCATCCACCGCTGGATGTACGGCTACCTCACGGTGCCCGACTCCAAGACGCTCCAGCCCAGCGCCGACCTGGCCGAGTCGTGGAGCACGTCGGAGGACGGGCTCACCTGGACGTTCAAGATCCGCCAGGCCAAGTGGTCCGACGGCAAGCCGATCACGGCCGAGGACGCGGCCTGGACGTTCAACAAGATGATGACCGACGAGGCCGCCAAGACCGCGAACGGCCCGGCGGTGGAGAACTTCGAGAGCGTCACCGCCAACGGCCAGGACCTGGTCATCAAGCTCAAGGCACCGCAGGCGTCCATGCTGGACAACCCGGTCCCGATCATGCCCAAGCATGTCTGGGAGTCGGTCACCGACATGGCGAACTACGACGCCGAGAAGTACCCGGCCGTGACCAGCGGCCCGTACATCGCGATCGAGCACAAGAAGGACCAGTACGTCAAGCTGCAGGCCAACCCCAACTACTGGCGGGGCGCGCCCAAGGTCAACGAGCTGCAGGTCATCTTCTACGACAACCCGCAGGCCGCCATCGCGGGCCTGAAGAACGGTGACATCGACCTGCTCGGCCGGATGACCCCGCAGGAGTTCGAGGCCATCCAGAACGACCCCAACATCGAGGCCTGGAACACCCAGGGCCGCCGCGCGTCGTACCTGCAGATCAACCACGGCGCCACCACCAGCGACGACAAGCCCATCGGCGACGGCCACCCGGCGCTCAAGGACGTCAAGGTCCGCCAGGCGCTGCACTACGCCATCGACAAGCAGAAGCTGGTCGACGAGGTGCAGAACGGCCTGGCCAAGGTGGCCGACGGCTCGATCGTGCCGCCGATGTACAAGGACTTCTTCTGGGAGGCCGCCGGCGACACCAAGGTCACCTACGACCCCGCCAAGGCCAACCAGATCCTCGACGACGCCGGGTACAAGAAGGGCGCCGACGGCATCCGTACGATGCCCGACGGCAAGCGCAAGCTGGAGTGGCGCTTCACCATCCACACCGACACCCCGATCGAGGACAAGCTCGCCGAGTACATGACGGGCTTCATGAAGGAGATCGGCGTCACGCTGACCACGGTGAAGCTGGACTCCAGCAAGTTCACCGAGGAGACCGGCGTCGCGGCCACCTTCGACATCGCGATCAGCGGCTGGTCGGTCAACCCCGACCCCGAAGAGGTCTTCGCCACGCACCTGTGCAGCCGCAGGCCCGCCGCGAACGGCGAGGGCGGCGGCACCGAGTCCTTCTACTGCAACGAGACCTTCGAGCAGCTCTACAAGGACCAGCAGAAGGAGCTCGACCGGCCGAAGCGGGCCGAGATCATCAAGAAGATGCAGGAGCAGCTCTACACCGACGCTCCCATCATCGCGATCTACTACACCAACGACCTCGAGGGTTACCGCAAGGACCGCATCACCAGCATCACCCCGATCCCGGAGGACAAGGGCCTGCTGTACGGCGGCAGCGGCTACTGGCCGTTCTACACCGTGGACGTCAAGGCCCAGGCGCCTACGGGCGGCGGCGACGGCGGCTCCAACACGGGCCTCATCTGGGGCGGGATCGTCGGCGCCGTGGTGATCGTAGGACTGGGGGCCTTCTTCCTGACCAGGCGGCGCAAGAGCGCCGCCGACGAGCGCGAATGACCCCAGAAGCACAGGTATGACGACTCCGCTTGACGCAGCAGAGCCCGCCGTCCAGGCGGCGGGCCCCGCTGACGAGCGCCCCGTCCGCCGCGGCACGCTGCAGTACGCGCTGTCCAAGGCCGGTGGGGCGCTGTTCAGCATCGCCATGGTGCTCGTCGGCACGTTCTTCGTGTTCAGGCTGCTGCCCGGCGACCCCGTGCGGAACCTGGCCCAGGGCCGCAACATGACGCCGACCCAGCTCGACCTGGAACGGCGCCGCCTCGGGCTGGACAAGCCGCTGATCGACCAGTTCTTCGACTTCGTGGGCGACACGCTCCGCCTCGACCTCGGCACCTCCTACGAGTACAAGCGGCCGGTCATCGACCTGATCGGCGAGCGGATCGGCCCGACGCTGCTGCTCACGGGCACGGGCCTGGCCATCGCGGTCAGCCTCGGCATCTGGCAGGGCACCCGCGCCGGCTGGCGGCACGGCAGCCGCTTCGACCGCTTCTCCACCGGCGCGTCGCTGCTGCTGTGGTCGGTGCCGACGTTCTGGCTCGGGCTGCTGCTGATGATGGTGTTCGGCGTCGGCATCGGGCCCATCCCGGGCATCTTCCCGTTCAGGGGCATCGAGAGCGTGGACGCGCCCGACGGGTTCGCGTACGTGCTCGACGTGGCCTCCCACATGGTGCTGCCCTGCCTGACGCTGGTGGCCGTGGTGTACGCGCAGTACCTGCTGGTCATGCGCTCCTCGCTGCTGGAGGAGGTCAGCCAGGACTACGTGACCGTGGCCCGCGCCAAGGGGCTGCGTGACGACGAGGTACGCCGCCGCCACGCCGTGCCCAACGCGCTGCTGCCCACGGTGACGCTGGTGTTCATGCGCATCGGGTTCGTGGTCGGCGGCGCGGTCACCGTGGAGTACATCTACACCTGGCCGGGCCTGGGCCAGCTCTTCTACCGGGCGATCGAGGTGCCCGACTTCACGCTCATGCAGGGCACGTTCATGCTGATCACCGTGTCGGTGATCGTCATGAACACGCTGGCCGACGTCGTCTACCATCTGCTCGACCCGAGGGTGAGATCGGCATGACCAGTGTCGCCATGGCCCGCAGGCGGCTCGCCCTGAGCCGCTTCTGGGCCGACTACCGCCACCACCGCGCCGGCGTCGCCGGCCTGGTGGTCCTGCTCGCCGCCGTGCTGCTCGCGCTGGTCGCGCCGCTGTTCATCGACGAGAGCGTGACCAACGTCGTGGACGCCCCCGGCGAGGACTTCGACGGCCCGAGCCTGGCCTTCCCCTTCGGCACGGACGAGTCCGGGCGGTCCGTCCTGCTGATGGTCTGGTGGGGCTCGCGCACGTCACTGCTCATCGGCTTCCTCGCCGCCGTGCTCAGCATCGTGATCGGCCTGGTCGTCGGCATCGCCGCCGGGCACTTCCGCGGCTGGACCAACGGGGTCCTCATGCGGATCACCGACTGGTTCCTCGTGCTGCCCTCGCTGGTCACCGCGCTGGTGCTGGCCGCCATCCTGGGCGGGAGCACGTTCACCGTCATCATGGCGATCGCCGTCACGTCCTGGCCGTCCACCGCGCGCCTGATCAGGGCCCAGACGCTGGCCGTCGAGGCCAGGCCGTACATCGAGCGCTCCAAGGCGCTCGGCGCCGGGCACTGGCACATCACCACCCGCCACGTGCTGCCCAACGTGGCCCCGCTGCTGCTGGCCAGCACCACGCTGGAGGTCGCCAGCGCCATCGTCACCGAGTCGACGCTGGCCTTCCTCGGCGTCACCTCCAACAAGACCTCCTGGGGCACCATGCTGCGCGCCTCCTACGACTTCGGCGCCGCCACCAACGGCGCCTGGTGGTACATCCTCATCCCCGGTCTGGCCATCCTCGTGGTCGTCATGGCGTTCACCCTGGTCGGGCGGGCGCTGGAGGCCGTGCTCAACCCCAGGCTGAGGAGGGCGGCATGAGTCTGCTCGAACTCGACGACGTGTCCGTGACCTACCGCATCGCCTCGGGCGAGGTGCCCGCCGTGCGCGGGGTGTCGCTGACCCTGGAGTCCGGAGCGGCGCTCGGAGTCGCCGGCGAGTCCGGGTCCGGCAAGTCGACGCTGGCCATGGCGCTGCTCCGGCTCCTGCCCCGGGACGCCCGCGTCGGCGGCAGGATCCTGCTCGACGGCGATGACGTGCTGGCCATGAAGTGGGGCCGGCTGCGCGCCGTCCGCTGGGCCGAGGCCTCGATCGTCTTCCAGGGCGCCCAGCACGGGCTCAACCCCGTGCGCCGGATCGGCGAGCAGATCGCCGAGCCGCTGCTCGTGCACAACCTGGCCAAGCCGGACGCCGCCCGCAAGCGCGTCGCCGAGCTGCTCGAACAGGTCGGCCTGCCCGCCTGGCGGTCCCGCAGCTTCCCGCACGAGCTGTCCGGCGGGCAGCGGCAGCGCGTGATGATCGCGATGGCGCTGGCCTGCTCGCCCCGGCTGATCATCGCCGACGAGCCGACCACCGCGCTCGACGTGATGGTGCAGGCCCAGGTGCTCACCCTGATCAAGGAGCTGGTCGCCGAGCAGGGCATCTCGCTCATCATGATCTCGCACGACCTGTCCGTGCTCGCCGACGTGTGCGACCAGCTCGCCGTCATGTACGCGGGCCGCGTGGTCGAGCACGGGCCGTCCGGCGAGGTGTTCCACGAGGCCAGGCACCCCTACAGCCGGGCGCTGGCCGCGGCGTTCCCGACCGTGGGCGACCCGGTCTCGCGGATGGCGCCCAAGGGGCTGGGCGGCGACCCGCCCGACCCCATGCACCTGCCCAGCGGCTGCTCGTTCCACCCGCGCTGCCCGGTCGCGCTGGACGAGTGCGCCTCGCTGGACGTCGAGCTGTGGCCGGCGGGGCCGGGCCGTACGGCGGCCTGCGTGCACGTCAGAGCGACGGAGGAGGCCGTATGACCGGGACGTTCGTGCGGGCCGGGGCGCTGGAGGGGGTCGTATGACCGGGACGTTCGTGCGGGCCGGGGCGCTGGAGGAGGCCGTATGACCGAGACGCAGACCAGTGCCGAGGCGGTCGCGACCACCCGGCCGACCCTGCTGGAGGCTCGCGACCTGCACGTCGAGTTCTCCTCCAGAGGCCGCCGCGCCCGCGCCGTGGACGGCGTGAACCTGGCCATCGGCGCGGGCGAGATCGTCGCCCTGGTCGGCGAGTCCGGCTGCGGCAAGACCACGCTCGCCCGTACCCTCCTCGGCCTCGAACGCCCCACCTCCGGCGAGGTCCGCTACGACGGCGACCCGCTGAACTACACCTCCAAGGCGCTCAAGGCCTACCGCAGGCAGGTGCAGCTCGTCCTTCAGGACCCGACCGGCTCGCTCAACCCCAGGCACACGGTGTACGAGGCCGTCGCCGAGGGCCCGCGCATCCACGGCCTGCGGGACGAGCAGGACGTCGTGGCCACGGCCCTGTCACACGCGGGGCTGCGGCCGCCCGACCGGTTCTTCCTGCGCTACCCGCACGAGCTGTCGGGCGGGCAGCGGCAGCGCGTGGTGATCGCCGGCGCGCTGGCGCTGAACCCGAAGGTGCTGATCGCCGACGAGCCGGTGGCCTCGCTGGACGCCTCCGTGCGCGGCGAGATCCTCGCCCTGCTGCTGCGGCTGCGCGCCGAGCTGGGCCTGTCGGCGCTGGTCGTCACCCACGACCTGGGCCTGGCCTGGAACATCGCCGACCGGGTGGCCGTGATGTACCTGGGCAGGATCGTCGAGTCAGGGCCCGTGGAGCAGGTGCTGACCGCGCCCCGGCACCCGTACACGCAGGCGCTGATGTCGGTGCTGCCCGAGTCGCCGGAGCGGGTGGTGCTGACCGGCGAGCCGCCGGACCCGACCAGGATCCCCGGCGGATGCCGCTTCCACGCCCGCTGCCAGGTGCTCGCCTCCGGCAAGGCCGCCGAGGCGGGGGTGGACGGGCGGTGCCGTACGGAGCTGCTGGACGTCCTGCCTGCCGTGCCCGAGGCGCAGGCGGCCTGCTATTACGCGGAGACGACCGGCCAGTGACCCGGTGACCCGCCTCCTCACCAGGTGACCCTCCTCACCAGGTGACCCTCCTTGCCGGGTGACCCGCTTCGCCGGGTGACCCGCGTTGCCGGGTGGGGCGCTCTGTCAGATGGGTCGCCGGCGCGCGGAGGCGGTCAGCGCAGGTCGGCGTCGTGGACCAGGATCGCGGCCTGGACCCGGTTGGCCAGGCCCAGCTTGGCCAGCACCCGGCTGACGTGCGCCTTCACCGTGGCCTCCGTCAGGCGCAGCTCGCGGCCGATCTCGGCGTTGGACAGGCCGCGGGCCAGCGCCTTGATCACGTCCCCCTCCCGGCCGGTGAGCCCGTCGAGCTGCCTGCGGGCGGCCTCGGCGCGCGAGGGAGCGCGGTCGGCGTACTGCGCGATCACCCGCTTGGTGACGGACGGGGAGAGCATCGCCTGACCGTCGGCGACCGTGCGCACGGCGGCGGCCAGCTCTCTCGGCGGGGTGTCCTTGAGCAGGAAGCCCACGGCGCCCAGGCGCAGCGCCGCGTGCACGTACTCGTCCACGTCGAACGTGGTCAGCATGACCACCTTGGGCGCCTGGGGATCCAGGAGGATGCGCGCGGCGGCGCTCAGGCCGTCCATGACGGGCATCCGCACGTCCATCAGCACCACCTCGGGCCGCAACCGCCCCACCGCCGAGACCGCCTCGGCGCCGTCACGCGCCTCACCGATCACCGAGATGTCACCCGCCGCCTCCAGGATCAACCGCAGCCCTGACCGTACGAGCGCCTCGTCGTCCACCACGAGTACCCTGATCACGCAGAGCTCCCGTCGCTCACGGCCCTGCCACCCACGCAAGGTCCGCTCATACCGCGCTCCCGCCGTTCACGGCGCTGCGACACACGGAAGGTCCGCTCATACCGCGCTCCCGTCGCTCACGGCGCTGCCGCTGGCGAAGAGCCCGCTCATGCCGGGATCCTGGCGCTGACGAGGAAGCCGCCGCTCTCCTCGGCGCTGGTGCGCAGCGAGCCGCCGAGGAGCTCCACCCGCTCGCGCAGCCCCACCAGGCCCCAGCCGGCGCCAGGCAGCTCCTCGGGCGGCGCGTGCGGCGCCTGGTTGCGCACCTCCACCTCCAGTTCGCCGTCCCCGAACCGGAGCAGCACGTCCGTGGGCACGCCGCCCGCGTGCTTGTGCACGTTGGTGAGCGCCTCCTGGATCACCCGGTACGCCGTCCGCTCCACCGTCTCCTCCACCGGCCGGGGCTCGCCCTCGTCGCGCCGGGTCACCGCGATGCCCAGGGCGCGGGACTGGTCGAGCAACCGGTCGAGGTCGCCGAGCGTCGGCTGCGGCCGGTAGCCGGCGTCGAGATCGCCCAGGGCGGACCCCGGCCGGTGGCCGCCGGGGGCGGGCCGCGAGCGGGAGCCGGCGTCGACGGCCCCGGTGCGGGGCGCGCGCAGCACCCCGAGCACGTCGCGCAGGTTGGCCAGGGCTTCCCTGCCGATGCCGCCGATCATGGCGGCGGTCTCGGCCGTCTCCTCGTCGGTGGCCCGCACCTCCAGCGCCCCCGCGTGCAGCACGATCAGCGAGACCCGGTGGGCCACCACGTCGTGCATCTCCCTGGCGATCCTGGCGCGCTCCTGCGCCCTGGCCTGCTCGGCCCGCATGACCTGCTCGCGTTCGAGCCGCTGCGCGCGCTCCCTGGCCGCCTCCAGCACCTCGGCCCTGGCACGCGTCCACAGCCCCACGGCCAGCGGCAGCCCGATCATGCCCAGCGCCATGAACAGCGCGTTGCCCAGGCCGGCGGTCAGCATCTCCTGCAGCCCGTCGCGCGCCTCGCCGACCACCGCCGAGATGCCGCAGACGACCAGGCAGGCGCCGACGTAGGCGGCGATGCCGCGGCTCCTGCTGAGCGTGCGGCCCGCGAAGTAGGAGGCGACCAGCAGCGGCGGCCACACCACGAGCCAGGCGTAGGTGACGGCGCCGACGGCGGCCAGCGGCCACCAGGACCGCCGCGCGTGCCAGGCCGCCACGCCCGCCGCCCCGGCGATCGCGACCTGAACGGGCAGCGGGAGGCCGGACGGCACCCCCATCTGCCCGCTCATCACGAACAGGGACAACGCGAAGAGCCCCGCGCCGAGCAGTACGAACCGCATGGTCACAGCGTAGGGGCGCGCCGGGGGATGGCCTTACGACGAAAGTAGTGGGTGTGGATAGACGATCGGGGAGGACGCTTCCGGCCGCCCTTCCGGCAGCGTGGTCGCCATGCGAAACACCGCTGCCGCGGCAGCCCTGTCGTTCCTCGTCCTGTCCGCCATCCCCGCCCAGGCCGCGCACGCGGCCGTGCCCGCCGGAGCCGAGGCTGCGGCCGTGCCTGCCGGAGCCGAGGCTGCGGCCGTGCCTGCCGGAGCCGGGGCCCGGGCGGGCCTCACCTTGCCGAAGCCGACCGGGTCGAAGCCCGTCGGCACGACCACCCTGCACCTGGTCGACAAGAGCCGCCCCGACCCCTGGAACCCGGCGGCGGACCGGCGGGAGCTGCTGGTCTCGCTCTGGTATCCGGCGAAGAAGGCGACCGGGCGGCCGGCACCGTACCTGACCGAGCAGGAGTCGGCGGCGGTGCTCAAGGGCTTCCAGGTCGATCCTGACGCCCTCACCAAGGTCAGGACGCACGCCCGCCTGAACGCCCCCGCCGCGGGAGGCAGGCGGCCGCTGGTCGTCATGTCGCCCGGGTTCAGCTTCCCGCGCGCCACCCTGACCTCGCTGGCCGAGGACTTCGCGAGCAGGGGATACCTGGTCGCGGCCGTGGAGCACACGTACGAGTCGGTCGCCACCACCTTCCCCGACGGCCGCACCACCACCTGCCTGGCCTGCGTGAAGGGCCAGGACCACGCGAAGGTGGCCACGGGCAGGGCGAAGGACGTGCGGTTCGTGCTCGACGAGCTGACCGGGGGCGGCTGGGGCAAGAAGATCGACCGGTCGCGGATCGCCATGGTCGGGCACTCGATCGGCGGTTACGCGGCGGCCCAGGCCATGCTCGCGGACGGCCGGATCAAGGCCGGGGTGAACCTGGACGGCACGTACCGGGTGGAAGAGCCGCTCAAGCGGCCGTTCATGCTGATCGGAGCGCCGAAGTCGCACACGCCCGGCGGCACCGACGACTCCTGGAAGCAGGCGTGGCCGAACCTGACCGGCTGGAAGCGCTGGATCACGGTGAAGGGCACCGACCACTCGGCGTTCGTCGACTACGCGGTGCTCAGACCGCAACTGGGGTTGCCCGCGCAGGAGCTCGACGGCGCTCGGGCGCTGGAGATCACCCGCGCTCACCTGGCGGGCTTCCTCGACCGGCACCTGCTGGGCAAGCACACTGCGGTCAAGGACTATCCGGAGGTCACCGTGCATAATCCTTGAGCGTGACGGCGTTCGCGGCGCGGAGGACGGGGCCGGTGATCCGGGCACGGTCTACCAGGCCATGCTGACCGGCTTCCTGGCGCAGTGGCTGCTCGACCCCGACAGCGCGCTGCCGGGCCGCGAGGTGGTCGCGGCCCTGCGCATGATCGTGAACTGAACCGAGGGACGGCGGCCGCCGGTCATGGCCGGTCTCTGCTCGGCGGGTGAGGTCAGAACGCGCTGATCGTGGCCGGGGCCCGCTCGGCCCTGCTCAGCGTGCGGATGACCGCCGTGGGCCCGTGGCGGTGCACGGCCAGCCGGGCCAGCAGCTCCACCACCGGATCGATCACGGAGGAGGGCAGCTCGGGAGTCTCCACCCCCACGCTGGCGGCCAGGTCGTCGGAGTGCACGACCAGCTCCACGAGCCGGGTGAGCAGGAAGTCGTCCAGCCGCAGCGACCAGCCGGACCACGGCAGGTGCACGACGCGGTCGGCCGGTTCGGCGGCCAGCGCCGCGCTCTGCATCTCGTACAGCGCCTGCGCCCGCTCGACCAGCACCGCGGGGCCGGCCGCCGCGGCCGCCTCGCCGCCGCGCCGGACGCTGAGGTTGCTCTCGTGGTCGAGGCCGGCCTGCACCCATGGCGAGCGCGAGTAGTGCTCGATGAGCGTGATGGGCTCCCCCGCCTGCTCGTTCGGCGCCAGCACGTCGCCGACCCTGACGAGCTGGTGGGCCAGGTGCCCGGCCAGCCCCGCGACGCTGAACTCCATCAGCGCGCTCGGCTTGTCCCACGATGCCGCCACGGCCGGATCGCGCAGGAGCGACACCGCCGACGCCGCGGCCTCCAGATAGGACCGCCTGCTCTC
This sequence comes from Nonomuraea sp. NPDC050202, assembly GCF_040656115.1. Taxonomy (NCBI): domain Bacteria; kingdom Bacillati; phylum Actinomycetota; class Actinomycetes; order Streptosporangiales; family Streptosporangiaceae; genus Nonomuraea; species Nonomuraea sp. NPDC050202. The sequence continues at coordinate 59,136 of NZ_JBFALF010000036.1, forward strand.
CCCCATGTGCCGCCCTTCCCAGGTTTCAGGTGGTGATTGGCGCTACCACTACGCACGTAACAAACCACCGGCGCATCGCGGTTCTTCCTGGTGAGATGGGATTCATCTCAGCCGAGTGCCCGCCTGATTGCCGACTTGACGAACGCCCGAGCCAGCCGCGCCCGCCTGAACCGGCTCAGCACCGGCGCCGGCGTGCCGTAGCGGCGGGCGCGGATGTCGGCCACCACCGTCTCCGGCGCCCCCAGCTCGGCCAGCACGTCCAGCGCCTCCAGCTTGCTGATCAGCCGTCCCTCCCGCAACGTGACGGTGGCCCTGGCGACCGTCACCATGCCCAGGTCCACCCAGACGTCCTGCAGCCAGCGCCGCCGTTCCTGCGCCTTGACCAGCCAGAAGTCGCGCAGGTCCGTACGGACGTACCGGGTCAGCTCCTCCTCCGACACCGGCGGCAGCAGGCCGGCGGGCGGCGGCCCGTACAACACCCTGGCCCCGTCGTGCAGCTCGCGCCGGGTGACCGCGCTGACGGGCCGCCGGTAGATCTGGCTGTGCGCCCACGTGATGTGCTCGGTCGCCAGGTCGTCCAGCTCCTGCCTGGACATGTACGAGCAGTGCAGCCGCTCCGCCAGCGGCAGGCGGAGCCTGCGGTGCACGGCCTTGATCCGCCGCCAGTCGCCCATCGTGGCCGGCGAGTCGAGCACCGCGATCAGGTCGAGGTCGCTGCGTCCCTCCTGGTAGTCGCCCGCCGCGAGCGAGCCGTGCGCCCAGAGCGCGATAAGGGGGACGGCCGGCTCGATGCTGTCGAGAAAATGCCTTAGCAGTCGTTCGGTGGCTGCGTGCATGATGGCAACTATGATCGATACGCGGCTGACAGGAAAGGTTGCGCTGGTCACAGGTGCCAATCACGGCATCGGTGCGGCGACGGCGACCGCGCTGGCGGCCGAGGGGGCGGCGGTCTTCCTGACGTACAAGCGCCTCGCGCCCTTGAACGAACCTGCCTATCCGGACACCTACGACCGGGTCAGGGCGGACACCGCGGACGACGTCGTCCGCCGCATCCGCGAGGCGGGCGGCACCGCGGAGGCCGCCGAGGCCGACCTGGCGGACCCCGAGGCTCCGAAGCTGCTGTTCGACCTGGCCGAGAAGGCGTTCGGGCCGGTGGAGATCCTGGTCAACAACGCCAGCGCCGGGCTGGGCAACACCTTCGCGCCCGCCGGGCACGACGCCTTCGGCCGCTCGCTGCGGATGGTGGACGTGGAGACGCACGACAGGCAGTTCGCGGTGGACGCGCGGGCGGCCGCGCTGCTGATCTCGGAGTTCGCCCGGCGGCACGTGGCACGCGGCGCGACCTGGGGCCGCATCATCGGCCTGACCTCCGGCGGGCCCGACGGCTTCCCGGCGGAGGTCTCGTACGGCGCGGCGAAGGCGGCCCAGGAGAACTACACCATGTCGGCCGCGCACGAGCTGGGCCCCTACGGCATCACGGCCAACATGGTCTACCCGCCCGTCACCGACACCGGCTGGATCAACGACGAGGTGGCCAGGGCGGTCACCGAGAGCGCGGTGCTCAAGGAGATCGCGCAGCCGGAGGACGTGACCGAGGTGATCACGTTCTTGGCCTCGCACCAGGGGCGGCGGGTGACGGGGCAGCTCCTCAGGATGTACTGAACAGGGCGCTCACCGACTCGCCGTAGTGGATCCGGCGCATGGCCTCGGCCAGCGCGGACGCGATCGACAACACGGTGAGCTTGTCGCCGGGCTTGGCCGGTGGCGGGACGGTGTTGGTGCAGACGATCTCCTGGACCTCGGGCAGCGCGCTGAGCCGCTCGATGGCGCCGCCGGAGAACAGGCCGTGCGTGCACGCCACCCGTACGGAGCGCACGTCGCGCTCGCGCAGCCGGTCGAGCAGCTCGATGACGGTGCTGCCCTTGGCGATCTCGTCGTCCAGGATGATGACGTCCTTGCCGGCGACGTCGCCGATCACCGAGCTGATCACGACGCGGTCGTCGCTGAAGCGCTGCTTGGCGCCCATCGCGACCCCGGTGCCCAGCAGGCGGGCGAAGTGGGCGGCCTCCTTGGCGTTGCCGAGGTCGGGGGAGACGACGACCGTGTTGGACAGGTCGTACTGGCGGAAGTGCGCGGCCAGCTCGCGCAGCGCGTGCAGGTGGTCGACGGGGACGCTGAAGAAGCCGTGCACCTGCGGCGAGTGCAGCGTCATCGCCAGCACCCGGCTGGCGCCCGCGGCCACCAGCAGGTCGGCCACCAGCCGCGCGCCGATCGAGATGCGCGGGGCGTCCTTCTTGTCGCTTCTGGCGTAGGCGTAGTGAGGCATCACCACGGTGGTCCTGGCGGCGGAGGCCCCGCGGGCGGCGTCGAGCATGAGCAGCAGCTCGACCAGGTGCTCCTGCACGGGCGGCACGAGCGGCTGGATGAGGTACACGTCGCGCTCGCGGCAGTTGGCCTGGAGCTGCACTTCGAGCACGTCATTGGCGAAGCGGTTGATCTGTACGGGGTGCAGGGGTGTGCCCAGGTGGGCGCAGATCTCCTCGGCCAGGTCGGGGTGGGCGCTGCCGCTGAAAACCGTGATGTCTCGCACGATTCCCACATGGTAGCCAGAGGCGCCGACGTTCCACGAGACCAGCCCCGGGACCAGCGCGTCTCGCGCGACCGGCCCGGAACCGGCGCCTCTCCCAGGCCCGGCGCGGCGGTCGGGTGCCCCTCCCGGGTCCGGCGCGGCGGCCGGCGGGTCTCAGACGACCAGCTCGGAGGTCAGCGCGTCCAGGTCGGGCAGGACGCGCCAGGCCAGGTCGAGCGCGTCGGGCGCAGGCGGGTAGCGGGGGTGCGGTACGGCGATCACCCGCATCCCGGCCGCGTGCGCCGAACGCAGCCCGTTGCTGGAGTCCTCGACCGCCACGCAGCCGCGCGGGTCCACCCCGATCCGCCGGGCCGCCTCCAGGTACCCGTCGGGCGCCGGCTTGCCGCGCGGCACCTCCTCGGTGGAGACGGTGGCCGCGAAGCACTCGCCCAGCCCGGCCGCGTCCAGCACCACGTCGATCAGCCGGCGCGGGGACGAGCTGGCCAGCCCCAGCGTGAGCCGGCCCGCCAGCCGCCGCACCACCTCGACGGCCCCGGGCATCAGCGGCACCTCGTCCCGGTACCGCCCGGCCATCTGCTCGACGACCCCGCGGGCGATCTCGTCCGGCGGCAGCCCGACGCCGAGCTCGTGCAGGTACGCGGCCCACTCGCCGGTGCTCATGCCCATGAGCCTGGACTGCGTGTCCGGCTGCCAGGCGCCGCCGTGGTCGGCAACGAACGCCCGGCGCACCTCCTCCCAGACCGGCTCGCTGTCCACCAGCACGCCATCGAGGTCGAACACGCACGCTTCCATGGATCCCCCTGCGACGATCAGCTCAGGACCAAGCCAACCACATGGACTTGTCGGAGATTCATCCTATTTAGGGCCTTTATTGAGCTATTTGCCCGAAAAGGGGGGCATGCGGCTGAGCATGGCAGACCTTCCCTTCCACGACAGGGGCGACTTCGAGGACGCGGACCGCGGCTTCCTCGCCAAGCTCAGCCCGGCAGTGATCAGAACGGTTGACGGCAGGGTCGTCTGGGACAACGACGCCTACGACTTCCTCCAGGAGGACTGCCCCGACACCGCCCATCCCAGCCTCTGGAGGCAGGGCCAGCTCTGCTCCAGACAGGGCCTGTACGAGGTCACGGACGGTGTCTACCAGGTCCGGGGCCTGGACCTGTCGAACATGACCCTCGTCGAGGGCGAACGCGGCGTCATCGTCGTCGACCCGCTCATCTCCACCGAGTGCGCCGCCGCCGCGCTCAAGCTGTACCGCGCCCACCGCGGCGACCGTCCCGTCACCGGCGTGATCTACACCCACGCGCACGCCGACCACTTCGGCGGCGTACGCGGCGTCACCGGCGGCGGCGTGCCCATCCTGGCCCCCGCCGGCTTCATGCGGCACGCGGTCGCCGAGAACTTCTACGCCGGCCCCGCCATGACCCGCCGCGCCGTCTACATGTACGGCCGCGCCCTGCCCCGCTCCCCGCAGGGCCAGATCGGCGCCGGGCTCGGCATGACCGCCTCGACCGGCACCATGTCGCTCATCCCGCCCACGGACGAGATCGCCCGCACGGGCCAGGAGGAGACGATCGACGGGGTCAGGATGGTCTTCCAGCTCACCCCGGGCGCGGAGGCCCCCGCCGAGATGAACTTCCTGCTCCCCGACCGCCGCGCCCTCTGCCTGGCCGAGAACGCCACCCACAACCAGCACAGCCTCCTGCCGCTGCGCGGCGCCGCCGTCCGCGACGTGCGCGCCTGGGCGAGGTACCTGACCGAGGCCATCGCCCTGTTCGCCGGCCGCGCCGACGTCGCGTTCGCCTCCCACCACTGGCCCACCTGGGGCGCCGAGCGCGTGGAGCGCTTCCTCAGCCAGCAGCGCGACCTGTACGCCTACCTGCACGACCAGACCCTGCGCCTGCTCAACAAGGGCCTGACGGCAGCCGAGATCGCCGAGACCGTGCAGCTCCCGCCCGAACTGGAGCAGGCCTGGCACACGCACGGCTACTCCGGCTCGCTCGTCCACAACGTCAAGGCCGTCTACCAGCGTTACCTGGGCTGGTTCGACGGCAACCCGGCGCACCTGTGGGAGCACCCGCCGAGGGAGAGCGCCATCCGGTACGTCGAGTGCCTGGGCGGCGGGGCCGCCGTGGTCGCGTTCGCCAGGCGCTACATCGACGAGAACGACCTGCGCTTCGCCGCCCAGCTGCTCAACCACGCGGTCTTCGCCGACGAGGGCAACAAGGAGGCCCGCGACCTGCTGGCCGAGGTCTACACCCGGCTCGGCCACGGCGCCGAGAACGCCACCTGGCGCAACTGCTATCTGATGGGCGCGCTGGAGCTGGCCGACGGCATCGTGCCCGCCGCCATGGACGCCGCCTCGACCGACTTCTTCGCCGCCCTGACCGTGGAGCAGATCTTCGACTCGATCGCCGTCCGCGTGGACGGGCCGCGGGCCTGGCACGAGCGGCTGTCCATCGACTGGCACCTGACCGACCTGGGGGAGCGCTACCGGACGACGCTGTCGAACGGCGCCTTCATCCAGCAGCCGGCACCCCGCGACGGCGCCGCGGACCTCACGCTGCGGCTCACCAAGGCCCAGCTCGTCGGCCTGCTGACGGGCAAGGGCGTGGAGGGCGTGCGGCGCGAGGGGGACACGACGGTGCTGCAGCGGCTGGTGTCGGTGCTCGACCGCCCGGTGCCGGACTTCGCCATCGTGACGGCCTGACCCGTCACTCCCGATCGACCTGAGCGCCCAGCGCCCTGCAGGCGAGCGCGAGCAGCGTCACCATGACCGCCGCGACCCCCGGGCCGACCAGCAGCGGCGTGGTCAGCTCGCCCGCGTGCCAGGCCGCCGCCACGATCGCCGCCGACGTCAGCACCGTCACGCCGAACATCGCGCCCCACAGCGGCAACACGTGCAGGTAGGCGAACAGCAGCGGGAAGGCCACCCACACGAACGGCGGCGCCGCCACGGCCAGCACGGCCCACCCGCCGGTCACCAGCCCCAGCCACACCCGCCCCGCCACGGCCCTGCCCTGGACCGCGGGCCCGGCGGCGTACAGCAGGCCGAGCAGCGCGCCCCCCGCCGCGGGGCCGGGGCGGTCCTCGCGCAGCACACCGACCACGGCGATCGCCAGCAGCCCGCAGGCCGTGACGTGCACCGCCCACCTCAGCAGTCGCAACGGCAAGTCAGTCATCAATCACTAAGAGTAACCCTACGCCGGGGGCGCGCGACAGCGGTGATCAGGTAGTACAGCACCCCGGCCAGCACGAGGGCGATGACCACGCCGATGTTGGCGGTCCCGAACGTGCCGGCCTTCAGCTCGTCGCTCATCAGGAAGCCGACGACCCTGGCGATGTTCGGGTCCGCCGAGGTGATGAGCCCCAGCCCCACGGCCGACGCCACGACCAGCGACACCAGGCCCGGCCAGTTGAGCGCGGGCGCGCCGGCCCGGAGCAGCCGCTCGTCGTAGGCCCGCCCGCCGGCCCGCAGCCGCCACATGTCCACCAGGAAGATCGCGACCCAGGCCGCCATCACCACGCCGACGATCGCCAGGAACGCCTGGAACGTGGCCAGGAAGCTGGTGGAGACGAACAGCAGGTAGTAGCCGCCGAGCACCATGAGCATCCCGTCGATCAGCACCGCGTAGTGCCGCCTGATGGGCACGCCCAGCGCCAGCATCGACAGCCCCGACGAGTAGATGTCCATGATCGCGCCCGCCAGGAAGCCGCCGACGGCGGTCAGCAGGTACGGCACCAGGAACCAGGTCGGCAACGCCCCCGCCAGCGCCGCCACCGGATTGGCGCCCGCCGCCTCGGCCAGCGTGGGATCGCCGCCGACCAGCAGCACCCCGAACACCAGCAGCACCAGCGGCGGCAGCGCGCCCCCGAGCGTCGTCCACAGGGCCACCGAGCGCGGCCGGGAGCTCGCGGGCAGGTAACGGGAGTAGTCGGCGCCGCAGTTGACCCAGCCCAGGCCCAGCAGCGTCATGGCGAAGATGACCCCGCCCACCCAGCCGCCCGCGCCCGACGTGGTCTCCAGCGAGCCCGCGCCGAGCCTGGGCACCATGAGGACCAGGTAGACGACGGTCAGCACGATGAACGCGTAGGTCAGGTAGCGCTGCACCACCATGATCATCGCGTGCCCGTACACGCCGACCGCGATGACCACGACCGCCGCGACGGCGAAGCAGATCGCCGTGGCCGTCGTGGGCGGCACGCCGGGCTCCAGCTGCCCGGACGCGGGGAGACCGGGGCCGAGCCGTCTGATGATCTCCGCGCCGCTCTGCGCCGCGAGCGTGACGAGCACGATCTCCCAGCCGACGTTGGAGATGTACGACAGGAGGGTGGGCAGCTTGTTGCCCTGGTAGCCGAACGGCGCCCGCCCCAGCGTCATCGTCGGCACCCCCGACCTCGCTCCGGCGACGGCGACCAGGCCGACCAGCAGGAACGACAGCGCGTACCCGGCGGCGCCGGTGATGATCGCCGGCACCACGCCCAGCCCGAGCCCCACGACGTACACGCCGAAGGCCACCCCGAACAGCGACAGGTTGGCGCCCGCCCAGGGCCAGAACAGGTCCCTCGGCCTGCCGCGCCGCTCCCCCTCGGGGACCGCGTTGATGCCGTTCTGCTCGACCGCCATCGTTCCCATGATCGGACGTTACCCATCCTTGGCGAAGAAACGAACCTTTCTCCGGCGACGAGCAAAGAAACGCCTGATGGGCGATATTTCGGGGGCCCAGGGGCAGCATGTGCGAGGTGATGGGGGAGTCCGGGACCGACACGCGACGGCGCGCGCTGGCCGTGTGCCTGGTCTCCGCGTTCATGACCGGGCTCGACGTGAGCATCGTCAACGTCGCCCTGCCCTCCATCCGCGAGGGGCTCCACGCCTCCGAGGACGGCCTGCAGTGGACCCTGTCCGGCTACGCGCTCACGTTCGGCCTGCTCCTGGTCCCCGCCGGCAGGCTCGGTGACGCCAGGAGCCGCAGGACGATCTTCCTGTGGGCCGTGCTCCTCTTCACGCTCTCCAGCGCGTTCTGCGGCTTCGCCTGGAGCATGAACGTGCTGATCGCGGCCCGCCTGGTGCAGGGCATGGCGGCCGGGATGCTGAACCCGCAGGTCTCGGGGCTGATCCAGCAGATGTTCCACGGGTACGAGCGGGGCCGCGCCTTCGGCGCGCTCGGCGCCACCATCGGCGTGTCCACGGCCGCGGGGCCGCTGATCGGCGGCGCGCTGGTGACCGTGTTCGGGGCCGACCACGGCTGGCGGTGGGTGTTCCTGGTGAACCTGCCGATCGGGCTCGTGCTGCTCCCGCTGGCCTGGCGGCTGCTGCCGCGCCCGCAACTCGTGCACACGCGGCCGGAGAGCATGGACCCGGTGGGCGTGCTGCTGCTCGGGATCGGCGTGGCCGGGCTGCTGCTGCCGTTCATCCAGCGGCACCAGTGGGAGGGGCCGGCCAAGTGGCTGCTCGTGCCGGCCGCGCTGGTGGTGCTGGCCGGGTTCGTGACGTGGGAGCGGCTGTACCGGCGCGAGCCGCTGGTGAACCTGGAGCTCTTCCGCAAGCGCTCGTACAGCCTGGGCTCGGCCATCGCGTTGTTCTACTTCGCCGGCTTCACCGGCATCTTCTTCATCTTCACGCTGTACCTGCAGAGCGGCCACGGCTACAGCCCGCTGCTGGCCGGGCTGGCGATCACGCCGTTCGCGCTCGGCTCGGCCTCGGCCGCCATGGTCGGCGGGCACCTGGTGTCCCGGATGGGACGGCGGCTGGTCGCCATCGGGCTGGCCATGGTGATCGCCGGGCTCCTGGCCACCATGGGCGCCACCGCGCTGGTGCCCGGCGCGGGCGCGGGCCTGGCGACCGCGCTGCCGCTGCTGGTCGCGGGCGTGGGCAGCGGGCTGGTCATCTCGCCCAACCAGGCCATCACCCTGTCGGAGGTGCCGCCGTCGGGCGGCGGGAGCGCCGCCGGGGTGCTGCAGACGGGGCAGCGCCTCGGGTCGGCCATCGGGATCGCGGCGGTCGGGACGACGTTCTTCGGGTCGCTGGGCCAGGGGTGGACGACGGCCTTCCGGCACGGGCTGGTCGTGGTCGTGTCGTCAATCTGCGTCGCCCTGGCGGCCGCCCTGTACGACCTCGTCCGCACCCACCGCGACCTCGTACGCGACCGCCACGACCGCGTACGCAGCGGCCACGACGAAGCCGCGTCATGACGCCGGCGACCCCGCGCTGCCCACGCCACGTCGTGACGCCGGCCACCCCGCGCTGCCCTCGCGGCCAGGAACCCCGCGCTGTCAACGCCGCGTCATGACGCCAGGAGCTGCGCCTCCAGCGCCGGATCGAGGCCCTTGAGCGGCCGGTCGGCCCGCAGGGGCGCCTTCCCGCCGAGGCCGCGCAGCCAGGCCCACGTGTCGGCCACCGTCTCCGTCACCGGGCGGACGCGCAGCCCCGCCGCCACCGCCTTGCCCACGTCACCTCCGTGCATGAAGTCGTAGTCCTCGCCCACCAGCCAGAACGGCAGCCCGATCCACGGCTCGACCCCGGCCGCCAGCAGCCGCTCCTCCTCGATCCAGCGCAGCTCGGCCCCGGAGCCGGTCGCCTTCACGCACGCCTCCAGCAGCTCCCCCATCGTCGTGGCCCCGGGCGGGCCCACCACGTTGAACGCCCCGCCGACGCCCCGAGCCCCCGCCTCCAGGCACCACACGGCCAGGTCGCGGGCGTCGATGTACTGCAGGCCGCGATCCGCCGGGGCGGGCGCGACCACGGGGCCGCCACGCGCGATCCTGGTCAGCCACCACGGCAGCCGCCCGACGTTCTCGTGCGGCCCGATGATCAGCCCTGCCCTGGCCAGCAGCGCCCGATCGCCGAACGCGGCCACGGCCCCCAGCTCGCCGCCCGCCTTGTTGCGCGCGTACGGGCCCTCGCCGTCGTCGGCCGAGGCCGCCACCAGGGGCGCGCTCTCGCCGGCCCCGAACGGCACCGGCTCGGCGTAGGCCGACCTGCTGGAGACGTACACGTAGGAGCCGGCCCGCCCGGCCAGCAGCGCGGCTGAGTCCCTGACGGCCGAGGGCGCCCACGACCACGTGTCGACCACGACGTCCCACTCGCCGCGCTCCAGCGCCGCCAGCCCGCCGGGCGCCGTACGGTCACCGCGTAACGCCGTCACCCCCGCGGGCGGCTGCTGGCTGCCCCGGTTGAACGCCGTCACCTCCCAGCCCATCGCCAGCGCCTCGTCGATGACGACCCGCCCCACGAACCCCGTACCGCCCAGCACCAGAACCCTCATGGCACCCACCCTGCCCGCAGAACCGTCCGGCCGGAAGGCGCGCACGCCCTCAGCGGAATCGCGGGGAGCGAAACATGTACGGAGAGTATCCGTCGATCATGTTGCGTACGCCATCCGCGGGTAAATGTCACAGACAGTGATCGCAGGAAGGCGGGTGTGGGATTGGCAAGCCGGCTCCTTACGCGCTCGTTCCGGAGGCTCGTCCCGCGCTCGATCCGCGCGAGGATGACCACGGCCGCGACCATGGTGGCCGCCGCCGTCTTCGTCGGCGCGTCGGCCCTCACCCTGGCCACGGTGCCGGACAACCTGCACGGGACCGTCCACGCCAGGGTGGAGCTGGCCGTGCGCCGGGTGGCGAGCGAGGCACGTACGGGAACCCTGCCCAGGGAGCTGAAGACGCCGGCCCGCGTCCAGCTCCTCCGCGTGCTCTCCGGGACCGGCGAGGTGCTCGCGAGCAGCACCTCCTTCCCGCAGGACGCGCGGGTCACCGCGTTCAGGCCCGCCAGGCCGGAGACGGTCGAGACCATGGAGCTGGACCTGGCGCGCCACCCCGAGGAGCCCAGGAGCCACCACCTGCTGATGGCCATCACGGTGCGCTCGCCGCAGGGGCCCGTCACCGTGCAGGGCGCCTCCTCCCTCGCCGACGTCGACCAGGCCCTCATGTGGATCCACCTGCTGGTGTTCCTGGGCACGCCGCTCGTCCTGGTCATCATCGCGCTGCTCACGTGGGCCGCGGTCAGCTACGCGCTGCGGCCGGTCGAGCGCGTGCGCGCCGAGCTGGCCGAGATCACGGGCCAGGACCTGAGCCGGCGCGTCCCCGTGCCGCCCACCGGGGACGAGATCGCCGGCCTGGCCGCCACCACCAACCACACGCTCGACCGCCTGGAACGCTCGGCCGAGACCCAGCGCCGCTTCGTCGCCGACGCCTCGCACGAGCTGCGCAGCCCCATCTCCGCCCTGCGCGCCCAGCTGGAGGTGGCCAACAGCTACCCCGACGAGACGGACTGGCCGGCCACGGGCGCGCGGGCGCTGGCCGCCGCCGACCGGCTCACCGGCATCATCGACGAGCTGCTGATGCTGGCCAAGCTCGACGCGGGCGCGGTCGCGCAGCGCCGGGTGGTGGACCTGTGCCTGGTGGTCGAGGAGCAGATCCGCCGCCGCGAGGGCGGCCGGGCGCCGATCTTCCTGCACGCCTGCGAGGCCGCCCCGGTCCTCGGCTCGCCCGTGCAGCTCGACCGCCTCCTGACGAACCTGCTCGACAACGCCACCCGCCACACCGCCACCAGGATCGACGTCGAGGTGACAGTACGGGAGGATCGGGTGGTGGTGACGGTCACCGACGACGGCGACGGGATCGCGCCGGAGGACAGGGAGCGGGTCTTCGAGCGGTTCACCCGGCTGGAGAGCTCCAGGGCCAAGGACAAGAGCGGCAGCGGCCTCGGCCTGCCGCTGTCGAGGGAGATCGCCACGGCCCACGGCGGCACCCTGACGGCCGTCGAGCACGAGCCCGGCGCCCGCTTCGTCGCCGTCCTGCCGCTGCACCGCGGCTGACCAGGGGCCTAGACTCGGCCGCATGGACCTGCGCGAGCTCTCCGAGGAGATCGAGTCCATCTCGCGGCGGTACGCCGATCACCTGGGCATCGACCGCGACGACACCTGGTTCCTGCTCAAGCTGCAGGAGGAGGTCGGCGAGCTGACGCAGGCGTTCCTGATGCTCACCGGCAGGGCCAGGACGAAGGGACGCACCGGGGCGGAGCTCGACGCCGACTTCCGCGCGGAGCTGGCCGACGTGGTGTGCCACGTGCTGCTCATGGCCCGCCATCACGGGGTGGACCTGGAGGCGGAGATCGCGCGCAAGTGGCTGGCGTGGAGACGCCGGGAAGGGCCCGCCTCCGGCGGAGACGGGCCCGGGGGGATCACTTGACGAAGGTGATCCGGTCGGCGGGGGACGGGCTGATGGGTGAGCGGGCGCTCAGGTAGGCCGTGAACGCGTCCAGGTCGATCGGGCCGCTCCAGGTGTCACTGCTCTGCGTGAACACGGAGAAGCCGTCACCGCCGCCCATGAGGAAGTTGTTCGCGGCGATCTTGATGGACTGCGTGTCCGTGACCGGTGTCCCGTTCAGCTTGATGTCGGACACGCGCGAGCCCACAGGCTTGGTCGTGTCGAACGTGTACGTGAGCGACGACGACACCTGCAGGATGCGGTGCGAGATCCCGCCCGTGGCCGGGTTGGGCGTCCAGACCTGCTGCTCCAGCAGGGCCTTGAGCTGCGCGCCCGTGTACGTCCGCACCTGCACGATGTTGCTGAACGGCTGGACCTCGAACGCCTCGCCGTAGGTGACGACGCCGTCGCCCTCGGAGCCCTTCTGCGCGTACGTCAGCGACGTGCGGATGCCGCCGGGGTTCATCAGCGCGATCTCCGCCCCGCCCGCCTTGGCGGCTTCCAGCTGGGAGTCGGCGATGAGGTCGCCGAGCGGCGTCTCCGGCTTCGTCGTCGCGGCGGAGCTGTTGTTGACCACGTTGGAGATGTCGGCCGTGATGGTGCCGAGCTTGCGGTCGGCGACCTCGGCGCTGCGCGTCTTCCACGCCTGGACCTGCGCATCGACCTGCGGGTCAGGGGTGACCGTCCGCGTGACGACCTTGTTGTCCGCCTTCACCGAGGACCGGATCACGTCGTTGGTGCGCTTGTCGATCTGCAGGTCGATCTGGGTGAGCACCCGGCCGAACGACGACCCCTGCGTGTAGTAGCGGTCCTGGCCCGCGGGGTCGGTGGCCTTGCAGATGTACGCCTGGTGCGAGTGGCCGCTGATGACCAGGTCGATCTGCGGGTTCAGCTCCCTGGCGATGCGCGAGCCCGCGTTCGCGGTGTTCACCGAGCAGGCGTCGGGGCTCTGGTTCGGGGTGATCGAGTCGCCCTCGTGCACCAGCACGACCTGCGCCTTGACACCTCTGCGCGCCAGGTGGGCCGAGGCCCTGTTCGCCGCGGCGACCTCCTCGGTGAACTGCAGGCCCTTGATGCCCTCAGCGGTGACGATGGTCGGAGTCGTCGCCGTGACCAGGCCGATGAAGCCGACCTTCACGCCGTTGATCGTCTTGACGTGGTAGGGCGGCAGCGCGTACTTGTCCGTGCCTTCCTTCAGCACGTTGGCGGCGAGGAAGTCGAAGCCGGTGCCCTTCCACTCGCCCGCGGGCGAGCAGCCGTCCACGGGGTGGCAGCCGCCGTTCATGAGGCGCTGCAGCTCGGCGTAGCCCTCGTCGAACTCGTGGTTGCCCGCCGACGTGGTGTCCAGCCCGAGCGAGCCCAGCACCTCCAGCGTGGGCTCGTCGTGGTAGGCGGCGGAGATCAGCGGCGACGCGCCGATCAGGTCGCCGGCCGCCACGAGCAGCGTGTTCCTGTTCTGCGCCTGCTTGATGTGCGTCGCCAGGTAGGAGACGCCACCGGCGATCGAGTACTTGCCGCCGGCGATGCCGGTCAGGGTGCCGTCCGTGTCGACCAGAGGCCCGTCGGGGTCGAGGATGCGGCTGGAGGAGCCGGACGGGGGCTCCAGGTTGCCGTGCAGGTCGTTGATGCTGAGCAGGCGGACCGGGACCGTCTTCCTGCCATGGTCGCCGCGGTCGCCGTGGGCGCCGGTCGAGGCGAGGGCGGGTGCCACGGCGAGGGCGATCCCGGCCGCGGCCGCCGCTCCGGCCGAGATCAGCCGGAGGAGGGTGCGTGACGTCATGACAGAAAACGTTACGGCGTGATGCTATGCAACAAATGTCGTAAAAGGTAACGATTGTCAGGAGTACCTGATGGCACTGTTCGCCATGGGTACGCCTAGAGTTCGGTCTGTGGGTGCGCGCGTGGAGATCAGGGAACGGCTCGGCGACCGTGACGTCGCCGAGGTGCTGGACGTCGTCGAGAAGGCCACCGAGGCGGACGGCGTCCGCCCGCTCAACGAGCACGTGATGCTCCATCTGCGCTACGGAGGTGACCCGCGCGCCCGGTCGTTGCTGCTGTGGACGGACGACGGCACGCTGACCGGCTACGCGCACGTGGACCCCACCGACGAGGTCGAGGGGCCGAGCGTGGAACTGGTCATCCACCCGTCCCATCGCCGCCAGGGGCATGGCGCGAGGCTGCTGCGAGCCGTGCTGGAGCTGACCGGAGGCACCGTGCGGCTGTGGGCACACGGTGACCACGCGGGCGCCGGGGCGCTGGCCGCGTCCTTCGGCTTCGAGCGGGTCCGCTCGCTGTGGCAGATGCGCCGCTCCCTGTTCGCCCCGCTGGCCTCCTACACGCTGCCGGACGGGGTGACGCTGCGCGCGTTCGTGCCCGGGCAGGACGAGGAGGCGTGGCTCAAGGTGAACGCCGCCGCCTTCGCCCACCACCCCGAACAGGGCGCGTGGACGATGGACGACCTGCTGCGGCGCGAGCAGGAGCCCTGGTTCGACGCCGAGGGCTTCTTCCTGGCCTTCCGCGGCGACCGGCTGGCCGGCTTCCACTGGACGAAGATCCACGGCTCCTCCGAGCACGGCCACGAGCCCCTGGGGGAGGTGTACGTGGTCGGCGTGGACCCCTCCCAGCAGGGCACCGGCCTGGGCCGCTCGCTCACGCTGGCCGGCCTGAGCCACCTGCGCTCGCGTGGTCTCGCCCAGGCGATGCTGTACGTGGACGAGACCAACACGGCGGCGATCAGGTTGTACGAGTCCCTCGGGTTCAACCGGTGGGACGTGGACGTGATGTACGCCCCCGCGTAGTCACCTTTCGATGATGGCGTGGAGGACGAAGTAGGACACGGCCGCCACGAGGGCGGCGGCCGGGATGGTCAGGATCCAGGCGGTGATGATGTTCCCCGCGACGCCCCACCGTACGGCGCTGAGCCGCTTGGTGGCCCCCACACCCATGATCGCCGAGGTGATCGTGTGCGTGGTGGAGATGGGCGCCCCGAACCCGATGGCGGCCCCGTACAGGACGGTCGCCGCCGCCGACTCCGCGGCGAACCCCTGGGGCGGGTCCAGCGCGATGATGCGCCGCCCCAGCGTACGCATGATGCGCCAGCCGCCCGCGTACGTCCCGAGCGAGATCGCCCCGGCCGCGGCCAGGATGACCCACTGCGGGATGGGATCCGTGGGCTGGGCGAACCCGCCGACGGTGAGCGCCAGGAAGATCACACCCATCGTCTTCTGCGCGTCCTGCAGGCCGTGCCCGAGCGCCATGGCGGCGGCCGAGACGGTCTGCGCGTAGCGGAAGCCGCGGTTGGTGCGGCCCGGCTGGCTGTTGCGGAAGATCCAATATATTGCGATCATGATCACCGCGGCGAGGGTGAACCCGATCAGCGGTGACAGCACCATCGGGATGACGACCTTCTCGACGACGCCGTCCCAGTGCACCACGCTGGCCGAGGCCAGCGCGGAGCCCACCAGGCCGCCGATGAGCGCGTGACTGGAGGAGGAGGGCAGGCCGAAGTACCAGGTGATCAGGTTCCAGGTGATCGCGCCGATCAGCCCGGCGGCCACGATGACCAGGCCGTGTGAGCCGTTCGGAGCGTCGATGATGCCCTTGCCCACCGTCTGGGCGACCTGGGTGCCCAGGTGGGCGCCGATGAAGTTCATGGCAGCGGCCATGAACAGCGCGGCCCTGGGGGTCAGGGCCCGGGTCGAGACCGAGGTGGCGATCGCGTTCGCCGCGTCGTGGAAGCCGTTGGTGTAGTCGAAGACCAGGGCGATGACGACTACGCCGATGACGAGGCCGAGCGTGAGGTCCACTGTCTGGGCCTAGCTTTCCTTGACCGCGATCGACTCGACGGTGTTGGCCACGTGCTCGAAGGCGTCGGCCGCCTCCTCGAGGGCGTCGACGACCTCCTTCATCTTCATGACGGTGAGGGCGTCGTACTCACCGCTGAACAGCTTGGCCAGCAGCCTCCGGTAGACCTGGTCGCCCTGGTTCTCCAGGCGGTTGACCTCGATCCAGTACTCGTTGAGGTTCTTCATCGACCGCAGGCGCGGCATCGCCTCGGCGGTCAGCTCCGCCGCCCGCTCCAGCACCTCCACCTGGCGGACGACGTCCTTGGGGAGGTGGTCGAGCTGGTACAGGACGATGAGGTCGGAGGCGGCCTCCATGGCGTCCATCACGTCGTCGAGGTTCGAGGCCAGCCGGTAGATGTCCTCGCGGTCGAACGGAGTGATGAAGCTCTCATTGAGCCGGTTCATGATCGCATGGGTGCGTTCGTCACCGGCGTGCTCGCAGGCGCGCATCTTCTCGGCCAGGGCTTCCCTGTCCGAGCCGTCGCTGATGATCTCTACCAGCAGACGGGATGCCGTGACCAGGTTGTTCGCCGAGTCGGCGAACAGGTCGTAGTAGCTGTCCTCACGTGGCGTGAGACGCAGACGCACGTCGTTCTCCAGATGTGCGGGGATGGTCCGTGGAAGAGGGTATGGCTTACCAGGCGAAATGCGAACTTCATGTCCCCTTCGCCTACTGGCTACCCGCCGTATGTTGTGCGACACCGCTGAACCGCGTAGTTTTAGGCGGTTTTTCGCTGCTCGCGCCTACTTTGGGGCCGCCCATAACGCCTCGCTCGGGTGGGGTGAGGCGCGTGCGGTCACCCGTACGTTCTCTAGAAGTTCATCTGTTGTTCATCTTGTTCAGATCTTCGTCCGGTGGAAGTTCCGGAACGAGCGGGACGGGGTGGGGCCACGCTGCCCCTGGTAGCGGGACCCGTACTTGCTGGACCCGTACGGGTGCTCGGCGGGGGAGCTCAGCCTGAACACGCACAGCTGCCCGATCTTCATCCCCGGCCACAACTTGATCGGCAACGTCGCCACGTTCGACAACTCCAGCGTCACATGCCCGGTGAACCCCGGATCGATGAACCCGGCCGTCGAATGCGTCAACAACCCCAGGCGCCCCAGCGAGCTCTTGCCCTCCAGCCGCGAAGCCAGATCGTCGGGCAGGCTGACGACCTCGTACGTGGAGGCCAGCACGAACTCACCCGGGTGCAGGATGAACGGCTCGTCCCCCTGGGGCTCCACCATCCGCGTGAGATCCGGCTGCTCGACGGACGGGTCGATGTGCGGGTACCGATGGTTCTCGAACACCCGGAAGAAGCGGTCGAGCCGTACGTCGATGCTGGACGGTTGGATCATCTCCGGGTCGAACGGGTCGATGCCCAGCCGGCCGGCTTCGATCGCAGCGAGGATGTCACGGTCAGATAGCAACACGGTGAGCAACTTACCGGTCCGGTTCGAAGAGTGGGGGGCTGGGATTGCTGTTGTGGGCCAAGTTTCCGCTACAGTGGGGGGCGCAGCCTTCGGGTGTGCGCGGGTGTAGTTCAATGGCAGAACATCAGCTTCCCAAGCTGACAGCGCGGGTTCGATTCCCGTCACCCGCTCTCATAGGGAAAGCCCAGGTAGACCGATGGATTCGGTGCCTGGGCTTTGGTCTTTCCTAGGGCTGTTGATCTCTGCGTGCCATTAGCGTGCCATTAAGCGGTTTGGAACCAGCAGGCCAGGCGGGTCTTCGTCGTCGTCATCGCGTGCCCGATCGTGCCCGATCAGGTGCTTGTCGATGGCCTCTGTGATCAGCTTGTAGGCCCCCCGGACGGCGTGCTGGTAGATCATCGCGGCGCGGACGTTGTCGTGTCCCATGCGTGCCATGAGGTCCTTGAGGCCCGCGCCCGAGTCCGCCGCGATCATGTTTCCCGTGTGACGGAGATCATGGAAGTGCAGCCCCGGGACGCCGATCGCCCGTACGGCCTCTATCCAGCCGGACAGCTTGTTGAACCCGCTACGGCGCATGGGGCCGCCCTTGATTCCGGTGAAGACAGCTGCCCATACTCTGTGCCCTAGCAAGAACGATCATGCATCGAAAGCGGGGCATCAGTGCTGCCTGGGTCAGCACCGCAGGAGGTCCGCTAGGGCCTGTGTTGAGTCGTGATCATTGGAGGCTGCGCATCCAGATCACTGCTCCTCGCAGGTGGAGGCCAGCAAGATCGCTCTCGGGCATCTTGTCGTAGCGGCTCGCGATGCCGTGCCACGCCTTCAGCCCAGGACGCGGAACACAGCGAAGCTCCCGGTCGGCGATCTGCTGGCTGGCAGGCCGTCGGCCGGGAGCTTCGGTGTGGTCTTCTACCGGGCTGGGCTGGCGTTCTCCGCCAGAACCCGGTGAGGAGCTGAATGCCCTACGGGTCAGCTCAGCAGCTGTACCACCCGGCGTAGGCGTCCCACTTGCCGTCCTTGGTGAATTCTGCGCTCTTGCCCTTGTTGATCGTGGTGCACTTCGAGTCGGGCATAAAGGCCCCCCTCCAGTCCACCTTGAGCTTCTTCTTGCTGGCGCAGTTGTTCGTGATCTTCACCCAGTGGTGATAGTACTTTCCGAAGGCGGTCTCCTCGAAGAAGGTCCTCCCATGCTGGACATTGACGCAGGAGGGCGCGGCGTTGGCCGCCGGAGCGGCGGCGGCCGGTGTGGCGACAGCCATGGTGAGCACAGCTGCCGCCAGAGCTGCGGCTCGGATGAAGGCACGGGAATCCATCGTTCTCCTTGGGGATATCGCGGCGATTTTGGATGCTGCCGGTTGGGCAGCAAGAAACGCCCGACACATGCGGGTTGTTGACACGGCCAACGCTAGCGAGGGGCGGTATATCGCGGGTATGGCAGTGATTCGGGCAAGGCCAGGCCGGATACCCGATTCGTCGACCTCGACCACGCTCAACCGCTACACGCACGCGTCGCCCGAGGGTCTGTAGTGCCGAGTCAACAATCGCCTCTGGAGTGGATCTCCAGCTCAGGGAGGGGGAAGTGCTCAAGATCGGCGGGTCCTAAGGGGGCCGAGGCGGGCGGGGTGCGCGCAGTGCGTTTCAATCCCAGGTCGGAGAGCTGATACTCGTGCCAGATGCGTGCCAGAACGAACGGCAGGACAAGGTCATTCAGGGCCACTCACGGCCACTCGTCGCGGTCTGACCAGGACCCCCGTTCTCCCCGCTCAGGACACCAAGATCAGTAGCCGGTTCCCAAGCTGACAGCGCGGGTTCGATTCCCGTCACCCGCTCCAACTGGTGAGGCCCAGATAGGGACATGGATCCCAACCCGGGCCTTGATTGTTTCCGGACGTGTTCGATCTTCGCGGGCCATTAACGGGCCATTAGCTCGTGATCACCCTGCTGGGACCAGCGCGCCCGCCGTGCCCTCGTCGTCGTCATCGTCTCGTGCTTCGAGTTGTCGATCGATGGCGTTGGTGATCGCCTCGTCGGCTCCTCTGACCGCGTGCTGGTAGATCATGGCCGCCCGTACGTTGTCGTGTCCCATGCGTGCCATGAGGTCCTTGAGGCCCGCACCGGACTCGGCGGCCAGCATGTTGCCCGTGTGCCTCAGATCGTGGAAATGAAGCCCTGGAAGGCCTATCTCCGTGACGACATCCACCCACAGAGTGCGCGTGTTGAAGCCGCTCCGGCGTATCGGCCCGCCCTTGGCTGCTGGGAACATCAGCGAGCCCGGCTCGCTCTGGACGTAGGTGTCCATGTGCTCCTGAAGGATGGGGACGATGCTCTGCGGAATGCCCACTGTCCGGCGACCGGCCTTGGACTTGGGAGGCCCGAGCACCAGCCCGCCCGCAGAGCGCTTGACGAAGGCGACCCTGACGCGGACCGTACGCCCCTTGAGATCGACGTCCATCCGCCGTAGAGCGCTGACCTCACCCCAACGCAGGCTCGCGAACGTGGCCAGAAGCACCATCGCGCGGAACCGCTGGTCTTGGGTCGAGTCGGCTTTCCCCTCCATGGCCATCTTCCATGGTGCCCGTTCGCTCGCCGCTTTTGTGAGGAAGATCGCCGGATGTGTACGCGTCGCGCTGTGCCGTTGGAAGCGCAGCCGGTACGCCCCGTCCTTGACCTTGCGGACACTGCCGATCGGACGTAGCCCGACTCGGTCGGCCAGCTCGAACACACGGGAGACGGTGAGCACGGGACGTTCTTGCGCGTGCTCGTCGCCGGCCCCTCGGATTCGGCACGGGTTGTGCGGGATGACGCGGTCGTCGGCGGCGGTCATCAGTACGGCCCGCAGCAGCCGGTACGCCTTGGCCGCCATGCTCACCGATACTCCGTTGCCGAGCAGATCAGCCCGCCACTGCCGAACGGTCGAAGTGCTGATCTTGGCTATCGGGACGTTGCCGAGATGTGGCGTGATGTGCTTCTTCTCCCGATCGCCGAGCGCGCCGTGTCGATCGCCAGCGAGATCATCCGTACCAAGGCTCCCGGCGTTGTCACGGCCAAAGGAGACCGGGACATGGCGACGGAGGTGGACTACGCCGTTGAGCATGCCGTTCGGGAGTTCCTGTCCCGTGAGAGTCCTGAGATTGGATTCCTGGGTGAGGAGGAAGGCGTCAGTCGCCTGGGCGACGGCCTGATGTGGGCGCTGGACCCCGTGGACGGAACAGCCAATTTTCTACACGGCATCCCGCTCTGCGGCGCCTCCCTGGGGCTGATCGACAAGGACACGCCCACACTCGGTGTGATCGACCTGCCGTTCCTCAACCTCCGCTACTCGGCGGCCGAAGGGGCCGGCGCTGTCGCCAACGGATCCGCGATTCAGGTGAGCGATGCCCGCGAGTTGCAGAGTGCGATCGTGGCGATCGGCGACTACGCCGTGGGGGAGAACGCTGACGAGCGCAACCGGCCGCGGCTCGCCCTGACCCCAAGAACTTGCCGCTCGTGTCCAGCGCATCCGGATGTTCGGCTCAGCCACGATCGATCTTGCGTGGGTGGCGCACGGCAGGATCGACGCCACCATCATGCTCAGCAACAACCCGTGGGACACCGCAGCAGGCGTCATCATCGCCCGAGAAGCGCGAGCAACCGTGATCGATCTCGATGGCAGCCCGCACAGTATGACCGCCCACGCGACCATCGCCGCAAGCCCCAAGCTCGTAGCCGACCTCGTGGAACTCATCGCCGAGACCCGCAAGGCAGTGGTGTTCGACCGGTGTTCGACCGGAACATTGCCGAATAGCTCTTGTAGGTATCAAGCGGCGGCGCGGCGTGCCGCCGTACCCCGGCCCTTCGCCCGCCCGCCGCCCGGGCGTGCGGCCTGGGGGCCGGTCCCGGACGGCGGCGGGACACCGGGCCGGCCGCCGCACGCCGGCCCCGCCGTGCCAACCGAACGCACCGTCCGGGGTTGCCGCACCGCCTCGCAGATACAGCCTTCACGATCGTCACGGCGTGGCTGACCAACGTACGCAACTGTTCTGTCACCCGAAATCCACGCCACCACCTGGAGGTCTGCGATTAACGACGACGGAAGATGCAGGTCATCAGCGGGAGCCCACCTCCGATTAGGTTCTCCGACATGTGACTGAGTTGCCACCCCTCCCGCTCGACACCCTCGATCAGCTTCGCTGCATCCGGCACAGCCCATGCGAGCCTGGTTTGGGACTGGACTCGCAGCCGAGACACAAAGATCTCATGACCCACTTGATAGGCCTGCCGAGCCTCCGCAATGGTTTGCTCGATGTCCTGCTCATCGTTCCGACGCCATGCCATAGACGGCTGGTCTCCCCCGTCGAAGTTGTGAATCAACTGCCGAGGGGGCAACGATCTCTCGATCGGCAGGGTTCCGTAAATAGGTGATGCCTCCGGCGGGGGCGCCTCTGGCTCCGGGATGATCGCCATACCGTGTATCAACGCCGTAGATGGCTGAGGCGGAAGCCTGATCATCCCGTCCACCATCGCCCCGGGACAAGCTGAGCAGACCAGGGCCACGGGGCCAAGGTCGTTCCTCCAGTTGGGGGCTCCACCTTGTCCCCGTGGCCCTGGCCCGCTTCCCCTTCGGGCGGGTCGACGGCAGACGGGATGATCAGGCGGCCGGGGCATGCGCGTCGCGCGAGAAACACCAGGTCGCCGGTTGATCCCCGGGCCATTAGCGGGCCATTAAGAGGGGTGACGAGGGGTCAGCCACGGTCACTCAGGAGCAACCTGCCGCCCAGCTCAGCGCCGCAGTGGGCCGGGATCGATGCAGTTCCCAAGCTGACAGCGCGGGTTCGATTCCCGTCACCCGCTCCACGTACGAAAGCCCGGCGGGGCGCTCCGGCTTTGAGATGATCGCCGCGCTGATTGTCTGGGCAGTAGATGGCTGAGCGCCCGCCGTGCCCTCGTCGTCATCGTCCCGTGCTTCGAGTTGCCGATCGATGGCGTTGGTGATCGCCTCGTCAGCGCCCCTGACCGCGTGTTGGTAGATCATGGCCGCCCGTACGTAGTCGTGTCCCATCCGGGCCATTCAGTCCGCGAGCCCCGCGCCCGACTCGGCGGCGAGCATGTATGACTGCTGACACTGGGGCGAGCGAGATCAGCCGGCCTCACGCAGCGGTTGGAACTCGACACTGAGCCGCATCTCCAGAGCCTCCGCCAGGCGCTTCAACATGGGGATCGTAGGCATGGTCCCCCCTGCCTCGAACCGTGCCACCCCAGGCTGTTTCAGCCCAGTGCGCTCCGCCAGTTCGGCCTGAGTCAGCCTCAGCTGCTCACGCCTCAGCCTCACGGCCTCACCCAGTTCGAACCGGATCCTGGCCGCATCGTAGGCCGCTCCGGCACCAGGACGACTCATTATTTCGGACTTCCTGTCGGCCCAAGCCCTGCGCTCGCCCACTCCGCTCACTCCTCATCAGTGGTGTGCGCCTCAGTGATACACCGGTTCAGGGCCCGCGCGCGCCGGCCCACGAGGGTAAGGCGAGGAGGGCCTGGTGAAGGCGCCAGCGGGGCGCGTTTCCGGTGCACTCATCGCATTCGCACCTGCGGAAGAGGCGATCAGCGGTTCCGAGCAGGGCGGCCTCCTGCCAGGCCGCCAGGGCGTCCGCTACCGCGCCCGGCCACATCCGGGTGTGTTCGAGGGCGATCACCGCGGTCATGGGACGACGGCCGAGTCCGGGAACGTGGTGGATCACAGCTCTGTGGCTCCCGCACGCCGACCCTCGCGTACGGACCTGGGAAGGGCGCCTACGCGGCACGGCCCTTTCTGATGGAAGGCATGGCCGGGATGATCCCATGCGTTAGGCGTGCCGTCCAAGCCCCCGAGTGGCCGCTCGGCCTTCCGCCGTGAGCTCCGGCGCTCGGCCGCCGGCGGGCCTATGGGACCTGACTTTCGACAGGGGCATCGGTTGACGATCGGCGGATGATGCACGCGGCTCGGCTTTGACAGGCTGATTGCCGTGAACGCTTCCTTTCCGGGGCGGTGGATCGGCGGTGTGGCGCTCATCCTGGGGCCGGTGGTCATGTGCGCCGGGTACCTGCTGCGCCACCTGAGCACCGTCACCGCCCTCACCCCTCAGCAGCACGCCTGGGCCGAGGCGCAGCCTTTCGCCGCCTACGGACAGTTCCTCGCCTACACCTCGGAACCCGCCCTGCTCACGCTCTCCTACGCGGTCTTCGCACTGGGAGCGATCCTGCTCTTCCCCGCCTTCGCCGCCCTGGCCCAGCGCGTGGGCGGCGGCCTCGCCTGCTGGGGGGCGACCCTGCTGGTCGCCGGGCTCTTCGCCCGCCTGTACTTCGCCGGCGCCGACCAGACCGCCTTCCAGCTCACGGAGGTCATGGGGCTGGAACAGGCGACGAACGCGATCATGAAGGAGTACGTGGACATCTCCTACGGGCCGTGGCGGATCCCGGTGTGGGCCTCGGTCGGCCAGTACGCGGGCTCGCTCCTGCTGGCCATCGCCGCCTGGCGCTCAGGCGTCTTCGGCACCGCCCGCTCCTTGATGGTGCTGCTGGCAGGAGGCACCTGGATGGGTGTGCTGAAGGGCGCCTCCGTTCCCGACGTCCTGGTCACCGGGCTGCTCTGCGTGGCGCTGGTCCCGCTGGGCGTGCAGGTGTGGCGGGGGCGGCCGTCTGCCCCGGCCGGGCGGTCGAAGGTGCTGAGCTGGTGAGGAAGGGTCCGCGGCCCGGAGGCCAGGAGGTCATGGGCCGTGGCTTGGTAGGGTGCCCAGGTCGCACCGCTCGGTGAGGTACGGCAGCGTTCCCAGGGAGAGGACACCAGGCGACGATGCAGGCGTCAGAGGCCCAGCGTGCGAGGGCCGTGGCCATGTCGATCGCCGCCTCACTCGGCCTGCCGGCCGATGACGCGGTCGTTCTGCACAACTCGAACAAGCTCACTCTGCGGCTGCTGCCCTGTGACGTCCTGGCGCGGGTGGCGCCCGCGGCGCATCAGGTCGCGCAGTTCGAGGTCCAGCTTGCTCAGCGGCTCGCCGGCTCAGGGTGTCCTGTGGCCGCCCTCGAACCGCGGGTGGAGCCGCGCGTCCATGAGCGCGATGGCTTCGAGGTCACGCTGTGGACCTACTACGAGCCCGTGAACCCTGGCGAGATCCCGCCGGCCGACTTCGCCGAGGCGCTCCAGCGGCTGCATGCCGGCATGCGCGAGCTCGATGACGTCCCGACGCCGCACTTCACGGATCGGGTCGAGGACGCCCAGCGGCTCGTGGCGAGCCGCGAACGCACGCCGGCGCTCGCCGACGCGGACCGGGCGCTGCTCGGCGACACGTTACGGCGCCTGAGACGGGTGATCGGCGAGCGCGGCGCCCCCGAGCAGTTGCTGCACGGAGAGCCGCACCCGGGCAACCTGCTCGCCACGAAGAACGGGCTGCTGTTCATCGATTTCGAGACGTGTTGCCGTGGGCCGGTCGAGTTCGACCTCGCCCATGCGCCCGAAGAAGTCGGCAAGCACTATCCGGGAGTCGATCAGGACTTGCTGCGCGAGTGCCGGATCCTCATGCTGGCGATGATCACAGCGTGGCGGTGGGATCGAGACGACCAACTGCCGGACGGGCGCCGGCTGGGCGTGGAGTGGCTCGGTCAGATCCGAGCGGCGCTCGATCACGACGGGCTGGACGGCCGTGGCTGATCGCGGGCCTTCGACGTCGCGGCCGGTCGGCCGGCTGCCGACGCCGGGAGCTGCCGTGATCCGCCTCGCCTGACGCGGCGGGGAAACTCCGGGGCGACGCGCTGGTGGCCACGCCATGATTACCTGATGCACAAGGCGACCGCCTACCATGACGCACTCGGCGATCACTTCGCCGAACGTGCGCAGACCAGTCCCTACAACGCCTACACCGACAGACCGGCGATGCTCGGACTCGCGGGGGAGGTCTCCGGGGCCAGAATCCTGGATGTGGGCTGTGGGGCAGGCCATTACGCGGCCGAGCTCCTGGCTCGTGGAGCTCGGGTGGCCGGCATCGACGGCAGCGCCACGCTGCTGCGCCACGCGCGGGCACGCGTGAACGGCGATGCGGAACTGCGTCTCCACGATCTTGAGGAGCCGCTCGGCTTCGCCGCCGACGGGTCCTTCGACGGGGTGGTCTGCGCCCTCGTGTACGAGCACGTCAGGAACCGCGTGCAACTGCTGAGCGAACTACGCCGCGTCCTTCGGCCTGGTGGCTGGCTCCTGGTTTCGACCACCCATCCCACAGCCGACTGGCGCCACTTCGGCGGCTCCTACTTCAGCCACGACTGGCGGGACCTGCCCCTCGGGGACAGCGAGCTCTCGATCCACTACCAGCGCATGCCGTTGGAGACCTTCCTGGGTGAGCTGCTGGCCGCCGGGTTCGTGCTGGAGCAGTTGATCGAGCCGCGCCCCACGGCCGACCTTCGCGAGATCGACGAGGCCGCCTACGACAAGCTCCATCGGACGCCGTCGTTCCTTGCGGTGAAGCTGCGACGTCCTTGATGGTCACGGGGTCCGGAGGGGACCCCGTGACGGGCTGGAGGGCGGGCATGGTGGTCAGGCGGCGTCGAGGGCTTCGGTGATCTTGCGGGCCATGTCGGTCGTGGTGGGGTTGGGCCGGCCCTGCTGAGCGGCGTCGATGGCGACGGTGACGGTGCGGCGGAAGTTGTCGGCCTCGTCGGGGGCGTGCTGCTTGAGCAGGGTGACGGAGGCGGTCAGGGCGGGCAGGATCTGGTCGGCGAGGGCGGCGGTGGTCTTGCCGGTCAGGCCCTTGGGGGCCTTGGCGAGTACGTGGCCGACGAGGCCGGTGGCGGAGGTCAAGGCGATGGAGCCGTTGGTGGCGGCCTTGTGGGCCGAGCCGGCGGCGCCGGCGGCCGACATCAGGTAGACGGCGCCCCAGGCGGCGGTGCGGAGGGTGAGCTGGTCCTGGTCGGAGAGGGTGATCGACATGATGGGTGTGCTCCTTGGAGAGTTTCCGGTTGAACGGGCGGGCGTTGCACCGTTCATGGCGGTTACGATCGTCGACCGCGCTGATACCGGGCCGTCGCCGTGCTGATGCGGCCGCTGACATGGACGGCTGTGTGGTGGAGGGCCGTGCGGCCGGCCACCGGCTTCGGCCGGCGGGCGTTTCGCGCTCAGGCAGTCCTCAAGGGGCCGGGTCCGGTTCGAGGGCCCGCCAGTTCAGATGTTCCCGGCGGAGGCGTTCCATGGCCATCCAGCCGAGCGAGAACGGCAGGCCCCCCAGCGCGATGACCGACAGGACGTCGAGCCCGGTCACGTCGAAGACGCCGCCGATGTCGCCGAACAGCTGGGCGACGGTCTGGAAGGCCAGGTGGAAGCCGATGCCCGCCCAGATGTCGCCCGTGGCGATGCGGAAGCCGCCGAGGACGAGGGCGAACAGGAAGAAGATGACGAGGCGTTCGAGGGAGGTGGCGGATCCGGTCAGGAAGCCGAAGAGGGTGAACAGCGCGGCCTGGGCGAGGACCGCCTGCCAGGCCGGCACCACGGTCATGAGGTTGCGCTGCAGGTAGCCGCGGAAGACGAGCTCCTCCGGCAGCGCCTCGTACAGGAGGACGAGGACGATCAGGAGCAGCGCCGCCTGGAGGGCGTCCGCGGCGGAGGCGCGCAGGCTGATCTCGGTCCAGCCGAAGCCGAGACAGAGCGCGAACCCGAAGGCGGCGGGGATGAGCCAGCAGGCCATGCCGAGCAGCAGGTTGCGCCAGCCGGTACGCGGGGAGGGCAGCCCGAGGCCGGCCCAGGGGCGACGGTCGAGCAGGCGGCGCGCGGCCACGATCACGGGGACGACGAGGACCGTCGTCAGGATCGCCCTGGCGGCATGGGTGAAGCGGTCGTAGTCGTAGCCGAGCGGGGTGCCGTGGTAGACGAACAACCACAGCAGGACGGCGGCGGCGAAGACGATGAGTATGCGCCAGATCGGGGCGGGACGAGAATCGCGGGCTCTTTCGGGGTCGGACACGTCAGGCTCGCCCTCCACGAATGGCCTGGCAATGGCTTTCGGTAGGCTCCGGCCGCGTTCAAGGAGAGTCGGGTGCGCCGGGCCGGTACTGCCAGACGAATTCCAGCCACGGCGGGGCGACTCCCGTGAAATGCGCCCAGCTGCCCGGTTCCGCGCCGGGATGGTCGCCTCGCACTTCCGACAGGAACGTCAGCACGAAGCCTTCCCGGATCAAGCTGTTGGTCATCCGGCTCAACGTCTGCCGGTACTCCCTGGGTTCCCGGATGCGGTCGCCGGACGGCTTTCTGTCGTAGACCCATTCCTGGTCGGGATAGGAAGTCGCGGTCTCGTCCGTGTAGGGCTGGGTGAGCGTATAACCGGCGCCGTTCCAGGAATGGTGAGTGAGCCCAGAGAAGAACGGGTTGGCGCACATCAGGTAATAGTGGCCGCCTTTTCCGACGACTTTCGCGACCTCGCGGAAGACGATCCGGCAGTCGGGGACGAAGGTCAGCGAGTACGGATGCCAGACCAGCTCGAAGGAGGAGCCGCCGAGGGCCGACAGGTCGCGCATGTCCCCCTGGACCGTGCGGACGGTGGCGCCGTAGTGCTCCGCGGCCGAGCGGTCCCGCTCCAGTTGGCCCGAGGAGATGTCGAAGACCGTCACGTCGGCCCCCAGCAGGGCGAAGGCCGCCGACTGCTGCCCGCCTCCGCCCGCCAGGCAGAGCACCTTCCGGCCGGCGAGGTCGCAGGGGAGGCCGAGCCGTTCCAGGCCCAGATAGGCCCGGGCCTTCTCCTCGTCCAGGTCGAGCATGGGGCGGGTGAACAACGCGTCCGCCTCCACCAGGGCTTCCCAGCGTTCCGCGTTGTAGCGGTAGACCTCGTCCTGCACGGCGAACACCCTAACCCTCGCCCCACGACGGGGACGAGCCATTAAATCCCGGGAAGTCGCGTCTGCGGCGGATCGGGAACCGTACCCCGTCGCGGATCTCCGCGAACAGCCGCCGCCCCGCCGTGCCGCGCGGGCGGGCCTCTTGTGGATCAGCTTCGGAGCTGGGTGTTGAGCCGGGCGGCCTGGCGGGTGAGGTGATCCCGTTCGGGCAGGTTGGGCGCCGATCGGGCGGCTTCGGCGTAGAGGCGTGCCGCCGTCACCAGGTCGCCGTCACGCTCGTGCAGGTACGCCGCGGCGGCGGTGTGGCGGGGCAGGGAGGGGTCGACCTCGGCCAGGGCGGCCAGGCCGGCGCGCGGGCCGTCGGCCTCGCCGACCGCGACGGCCCGGTTGAGGCGGGCCACGGGGCTGCCGGTGAGGCGCACGAGCTCGTCGTACCACTCGACGATCTGCACCCAGTCGGTCTCCGCGGCCGTGAGGGCGTCGGCGTGCAGCGCGGCGATCGCGGCCTGGGCCTGGAACTCGCCCAGCCGGTCGCGGGCGAGGGCGGCCTGGAGCACGTCCACGCCCTCGGCGATCAGGCGGGTGTCCCACAGGCCGCGGTCCTGCTCGGCGAGCGGCACGAGCCTGCCGCCGGGCCCCGTCCGTGCGGCGCGGCGGGCGTGGTGCAGCAGCATGAGCGCGAGCAGGCCCGCCACCTCCTCGTGCTTGGTCCTGGCCGCGAGCTGGCGGGTGAGCCGGATCGCCTCGGCGGCGAGGTCCACGTCGCCGGAGTACCCCTCGTTGAAGACGAGGTAGAGCACGCGCAGCACCGTGGCGACGTCACCGGGCTGGTTGAACCGGACGGCCGAGACGGTCCGCTTGGCCCGGCTGATGCGCTGCGCCATCGTCGCCTCCGGCACCAGGTAGGCCTGCGCGATCTGGCGGGTGGTCAGGCCGCCGACCGCGCGCAGCGTCAGCGCGACGGCCGAGGCGGGGGTCAGCGACGGGTGCGCGCACAGGAAGTAGAGCTGGAGCGTGTCGTCCACCTCCTCGCCCGGTCCGGGTTCGGGCTCGCCCTCGACGAGCACCTCGCGGTGCCGCCTGGAGGTGTCGGCGCGGGCGGCGTCGAGGAACTTGCGCCAGGCGACGGTGACCAGCCAGCCCTTGGGGTCGCGCGGCGGACCGTCCGGCCACACGCGCACGGCCTCGATCAGGGCTTCCTGTACGGCGTCCTCGGCCGCCGCGAAGTCGGCCCCGCGACGGACCAGGACGCTGATCATCGTGGGAGTCAGGGCCCGCAGCAGGGGCTCGTCCACCGTTCGTCACTCCGTGACGGTCGGGCACGCGGACATGAACGGGCGTACTTCGAGCCACTCGTGGATCGGCTCGCCGCCCGCGCCCGGAGCCGCGGACAGCTCCGCGGCCAGCTCGAGCGCCCGCTCGTACGTCTCGACGTCGATCACCATCCAGCCGGCGATCAGGTCCTTGGTCTCCGCGAAGGGGCCGTCGGTGACCGGCGGCCGCCCCTCGCCGCCGTACCGGACGAACGTGCCCTCCGGGGAGAGCTCCTGGTTGTCGACGAACTCGCCGGTGCTCCTGAGCCGGGCGGCGAAGTCCCGCATGTACTGCACGTGGGCCGAGAGCTCCTCCGGCGTCCACTGGTCCATCGGCACGTCGTTGGCCGCCGCCGGCGCGCCCCGGTAGTGCTTGAGGAGCAGGTACTTGGCCATCGTGTTCTCCTTTGTGCGGTACGGCCCATTGTGGCCGGTGTTCACTGCGGGGACGGAGCCGCGCGCGGGTTCTCGACATCCCGCCGGCACGAGTCTTCAGAGGCGGCGTTCCTCTCTCTGCCGGATCAGCTCCTCGACCGCGCTCGGCAGGGTCGTCTCGAAGTCGATCAGCTTCGCCCACGTCGGGGTCACGACGACCCGCACCATGCCGTCGTAGAGCGAACGCACCTCCGCCTCCCACTCGACCCGCTGCTCGGGGGTCATCTGGTAGGAGCCGTTCATCTGGAGGTACTCGTCCGGGATGCCCTCGACGACGTCCAGCTCGGCCCGGCCGCGGATGAGCAGGATCTTGGGCGGGTGCACCTCGGTGTCGATCGTCAGGGCGACCATCGGGTTCTCGCGCAGGGCGTGGAGCTTCGGGGCGTTCTTCGTGGTGCACATGACGATCTCCGCGCCGTTCCAGGTGAATCCGATCGGGACGTTGCGGGGGGTGCCGTCCTTGGCGACGTAGGCCAGCCGGGTCAGGTCGCGGGCCAGCAGTTCCTGGCTGTACGGGCGGTTCAGAACCTCGGCGATCTCGTTGGGCTGCATGGGCGTTTCCTTCCGTCGCGGCGGCCGGTGGTGGCCGCTGATGTCCCTGGGACGGAGCCGGCCGGGCATTCTCGACATCCATCGCCGCCCGAATTTTCACTGAAGCCGGAGCGTGGCCGCGGTGGGGAGGTGGTCGCTGCCGGTGGCGGGCAGCGTCCAGGTGGTGGCCGGGGTCGCGCCGCGGGCCATGATGTGGTCGATCCGGGCGAGAGGGAAGGCGGCGGGCCAGGTGAAGCCGAACCCGTCGAGCGCCGGGGCCAGCCGGGAGGTGAGCGGGGACAGGCCGCGGTCGTGCACGGTGCCGTTGAGGTCGCCCAGCAGGACGATCCGCTCCAGCTTCTCGGCGGCGACGGCGGTGGCCAGCGCGGCGGCGCTCTCGTCGCGCCAGGCCGTGCCGAAGCCGTCCTGAGGGCGGAGGCGCACCGAAGGGAGATGGGCGACATATGCCGCTATGTCGCCTGCCGGGGTTCGTACGGTGGCGCGCAGTCCACGGTTCCAGTCGGCGGTGATGTCCTGGGGTTTGATGGCGACGGGGCGGCCGTCGGCGAGGGGATGCCTGGACCAGAGCCCGACGGTGCCCACGACGACGCGATGGGGGTGCTCCGGAGCGAGGGCGGCCTCGTAGACGGGCAGGGCCTGGGGTGTCAGCTCCTGCAGGGCGATGAGGTCGGCTCCGGCGCCGGCGAGGGCGCGGGCCGTCCCCCCGGGGTCGGCGTTGTCGTCGGCGACGTTGTGCTGGAGCACCGTGAGGGTGGACCCCGGTTCAGGGCCGCCCGCGATCACCGAGCCGGGGAACACCGACGTGCCGAACATGACCACCCAGACCGTCGCCGGCAGGGCCACGGCCGTGAGCGCGATGGCCGAGCGCCGTGACGACGCCAGGACGAGCAGCGCCACGACCACCAGGCCGAGCCAGGGAAGGAACGTCTCCAGCAGGCTGCCCACGTTGCCCACGGCGTTGGGGACGGCGGAGTGGAACGCCAGCAGCCCGGCGACCAGCACGGCCGGCGAGATCAGGACCCACGGCTTGCGGGCGCGCGGGCTCGTGTCGCGGCGCGCGTCGCGCGTCACCGATCGAGCTGCTCGACGAGGAGGCGCAGCAGCGTCTCGGGTGCCTCGACGTGCGGGTCGTGCCCCGTCGGCAGGGACACCTGCCGGACCAGCGGGCACTCCTGCGTGACCGCGTCGAGCTGCCGCCGCGTCCACGAGCAGTACGCCTCCCAGGCCGGTACGAGCCGGTCGGGGAACACCGCGGCGAAGGCCATCGCATCACCGCTGACCACCAGCAGCGGGCATTGCGCGCCCCGATAGACCGGGAACAGGTCCAGGGCGTCTATCTCCCGCATGACCTGCAGGAACGGCTCCGGAAGCCCCCGGCCCAGCTCCGCCAGGAACGCGGTCATCTCCCGGCAGGCGGTGGCCGCCGCGGCCTCGTCCAGGCCGGCGAACTGGTCGGGGCGCGTCGGGTTGCCGTGGCCGTCGAGGTTCACCGCGAGCCGGCACTCCGGATGCCCGGCCGCCCACAGGGCCGCGACCATGCCGCCGAGGGAGTGGCCGACGATCACCGGCCGGCGCAGCCCGTACGCGCCCGCGACGGCGGTGACGTCCCCGAGCGCCGCCGCCCACGACCACGGCGCGGCCCCGGACTCCCCGTGACCGCGCAGGTCCATGGACACCGGCCGGAACCCGGCGCCCACGAGCAGCCCGGCGAAGGCCTCCCAGTCGCCGCGCGTCCGGCCGCCGCCGTGCAGGAGCAGGACGTCCTGTCCGGACCCGCCGTGGTCCTCCGCCACGATCGGCACGCCGCCGCCCACGACCGTGGTCGCCCTGGTGCTCATCTCGGCTCGAGGAGCAGATAGTCGATCTTGCCGTCGTCACCGACGGAGATCTTCGTGTCGTACTTCTGCCCGGCGGGGATGGACGTCACCCCGGCCAGCTCGGTCGGCTTCGTGCTGCTCAGCTCCTCCACCTTGAGCCCGGCCAGATCCTTGGCGAGCGTGTTGAACTTCTCCGGCGGCACCTCCTTGAGGAACGTCTCGGCGAGGTGCTCGCCGAGCTCGTTCTCGGGGATCGGCGTGCGGTTGACGGCGTCCAGGTACCACTGCAGTTGCTTGCCGGCCGGGCTGTCGGTAACCGCGACGCTCTGCCCGCCGCCTGCTGCCGAGCAGCCCGTCACGAGGACGGCGAGCAGGGTGATCAGGCTGGCTAACGCCGGGATCGATCGCATGGGGGGCTCCTGGTGATCAGCTTGCGGAGACAGGAATGCTAGCAACCCGCCCCGACGGAAAAGCGCCGGCGCGGGCCGTCGGCACACAGCTCAGAGCAGGACGACGGGGTTGGTGAGCGCCGCCATGCGGCCGTCCGCGTGACGGATCTCGACGCGGACGAACGCCGACTCCGCCGCGCCGGTCCGCCACTCCACGGTGCCCGCCCCGCCTCCGGGCAACGACTCGCGCAGCACCGTACCGAGTTCGGTGTGAAAGGTGACGGCGCCGGAGGGGACGCCGCGCACGTCCACCCGGACGGCGACCGGCTCGCCGCCGGTCTCCAGGCGCTCCCCGATGCCGGCGCGGCCGTCGCCGGCGGTCGCCTCGAAGGACAGCTCGATCGCGACCGATCCGGCGATCCTGGTACGGGCACATGAACACCCCGGACGGGTACGGCGCGTGCGGGTGGGCCGCCACGCACAGGCCGCCGGAGCGGCGCACCTGGCCCAGGTGGCGGTCCACGGCGTCGTCGCCGACGCCGTAGCGCCATTCGACCACCTCGCCGGGGGCGAGGCCGAGCGCCAGCCGGGTGCGCCGGCGTCAGGTCCGCGCCGTGCGAGAGGAACGAGTGCACATGGCAGTCACCGCGGAACCAGCGTCGCGAGCCATGATCCGTCGCCATCCCGGCAGCGTACTAGGCGGGCGGCGCCGCGTCCTCGGCGGTGATGCGGGTGCCGATGTCCTCGCCCTCGCAGATCGACCGCATGACGCCCCTGGCGGCCACGTCGAAGACGTGCATGCGCAGGCCCTGCTCGTTGGCCAGCACGAACGCGCTCTCGTCCATGACCCGCACCCCGGCCGCCAGCGCCTCCCGGTAGGTGAGGTTCGTGTAGCGCTTGGCGTCGGGATCGAGGTTCGGGTCGCTGTCGTACACGCCGTCCACGCCGCGCTTGGCCACCAGCAGGGCGTCCGCGTCGAGCTCCAGGGCCCGCTGCACGGCGGGGTAGTCGGTCGTGACGTACGGCTGGCCGATGCCGCCGGCCAGCAGCACGATGAGGTCGCGGCGCAGGTGCCGGTCGGCGCGCAGCCGGATGAACGGCTCGGCCACGCTCTGCATGGGCATGGCGGTCATGACCCGCACGTCCGTGTCCGAGCGGGCGGTCAGCACGCCGCGCAGCATCAACGCGTTCATGACCGTGCCCAGCATGCCGATGTTGTCGGCCTCGGCCCTGCCGATGCCCCAGCCCTCCGCCATGCGCCCGCGGAAGTAGTTGCCGCCGCCGATCACCACGGCGATCTGCACGCCGAGGTCGTGGACGGAGAGGATCTCGTCGGCGAGCTGCGCCAGGCTCGCCGGGTCGGTGCCCCAGCCGGCCTCTCCGGAGAGTGCCTCGCCGCTGAGCTTGACCACGACACGTGAGTAACGACGCATGCCCGCAATCCCTTCGCGGTCGCGCGCTTGGCGACCCGCACAAGGATACGTGGCCTTCGTCCGCTCCCAGGGGCAGCGGAGCGCGGTCGAGGTCCGCATCGGCGCCGTCACGGACGGCCGCATGGCACCGACGCGGGCCTACTGGGCGCAGGGCGCCGGCGAGGCCGTCACAGGGCCAGCACGCCGACCGTCTGGTCGCCGCTCACTTCCCCGGTGAGCTCGAACCCGAGCTTGCGGTAGAACCCCTCGGGCCCGCCGTCGCCCGGGTGCCACGTGACGTACATCCGCGTCGCCCCCCGCCGCCTTAGCTCGGCCGCCACGGACGAGACGGCGAACCGCCCGACCCCGCGCCCCTGCGCGCCGGGTGTCACGTTGAGCCGCCACAGCCCGGACCGGAAGTCGACCCCCTTGCCGTTCCAGTCGATGTCGAGGAACGCCATGAGGAACCCCACCGCGTCGGACCCGTCGAGGATGAGGCGCGGCCAGGCCGTCCGGGGATGGACGTAGGCCTCGGCCAGCGACTTCACCACCGAGCTGACGAAGTGCTCCTGGTCGGGGCGGACCCGTACGGCGATGGCCGCGTCGAGGTTGGCGGGGGTGACGGGCACGAGGCGCAGGTCAGGCGTCATGGGCGGATCCTGTGGGGAGGCGGGACGGTCGCTCCAGTGGACTCCCACCGGGCGACCCGCCGCCACTCATTTTCGGCGCGGGGCCTCGGAGTAGTGGCCGAAGTGCTGCTGCCTCCGGCGCTCGGCGAGGCCGATGCCCGTCATGGCCACGCCGGCCGGCAACGCCAGTGCGCAGACGAAGGGGACGAGGTCCCACCGCGAGGTCGCGGCGGTGACGATGGCGATCGGCACGCCCGTATCACCGCTCCAGCGCCAGCTTCACGCCGAGCCCGACGAAGATGCCGCCCGTGGCGACGTCGATGCGGCGCCGGGCGGCGCGCCGGTGACGCAGCCAGCCGCCGATGCGGCCCGCGAGCACGCCGACCGCACCGTCCACGAGGAATTCCAGCGCAATGAGAATGACCCCGAGAATCGCGAACTGCAGCCACACCTGACCCAGGCTCGGATTGATGAACTGCGGGAGGAAGGCGATGGTGAAGGTGACCATCTTCGGGTTCAGCAAGTTGGTCGTCAAACCGCTCAGGTACGCCCGGCGCCCCGACATGCCGCCGCCGCCCACCGCCACCTCCAAGGGACTGTCGTCGCGGTTGCGGATGGCCTGGACCCCCAGGTAGATCAGGTACGCGGCCCCGGCGATCCGCACCACCGTGAACGCGACCGGCACCGCCTCGAACAGGGCCGCAAGACCCGCCGCCGCCACCGCGACGTGAACGGCCTCGCTGGTGGCCACGCCCGCGGTGGCGAGCAGGCCGGCCCGGGGGCCGCCGCGCATCCCGCACCCCAGCACGAACAGCATGTCCGGTCCCGGGGTGATCATGGCCACGATCGTGGTTACCGTGAAAAGCGCAAGAAGATGGGAGTCGACAGGCATGGCCGAATTCTCCCACGGCGCCCAAAAAGATAGGAAAAATGGTGACATCTACCTGGGATGAGGCGTTCGCGGATCGATATGCGGAATGGTCGGCGCACATGGCGGCCGACATCGCGTTCTACGTCGGCCTCGCCCAGGAGGCGGACGGGCCGCTCGTCGAGCTGGCGATCGGGAACGGGCGGGTCGCCATCCCGGTCGCGCGGGCGACGGGGCGGCGCGTCACCGGCGTCGACCTCTCCCCGGCGATGCTCGAACAGGCCCGCACGAACGCCGCCGAGCAGGGCGTCCGGCTCGACCTGCGCGAGGGCGACCTGCGCGAGCTCACCCTGGAGGAGCCGGCGGCGCTGGTCTACTGCCCGTTCCGGTCGCTGCAGCACCTCCCGACCTGGGCCGACCGCCGCCGCGTCTTCGAGCGGGTGGCCGCGTCGCTGCGCCCGGGGGGTCGCTTCGCCTGGAACGCCCTCGCCTTCGACCACCACCTCGCCGCCCGCTTCGACGGGATGCGCCGTCAGGAGCCGGTGCCGCACACGACCCGCTTCGCCGTGGGCGACAACCGGATCGACATCGTGCTGGACGACGGGGCGACGAGCTCGTCCTGGTGGGCGACGAAGAACGAGTGGCTCGGGCTGATCGACGTCGCGGGGCTGGAGCTGAAGGCGTTGTACGGGGGATTCGCCCGCGAGCCCTTCACCGAGGACAGCCGCGAGTACGTCTTCGTCACCCGCAGGCCCGGCCGGTAGGCGGCGTCACAGCGAGCCCAGGGACGTCTCACGACCATGCGCGAGCCGGGGGACGGCCCCGCGCCGGGCGGGGCCGTCCGGCGCACGCTCAGGTCCGGTTGCTCACAACCTCCCCGAGCAGCTTGAAGAACGCGTCACCGCGGACGATCTCGAACGGGTCGCCGAGCAGTTCACCCAGCTCCGCGATGTCGCTCGGCGCCCAGTTCCAGGCGTTGACCGCCCCGGCGACGAACAGCGGCCGCGTGCCGTCCCAGCCCTCGATGTGCCTGACCAGCGTGTCCCGGTACTCCTGCGCCTTGCCCTGCGGCGAGAGGTTCCCGATCACGGGCAGCCCCGCGGGGGCCGCCTGGAGGTCGCCGCTCTCCCACGACTGGATGATGCCGCGCAGCGGCGTGTTCTTCCTGTACGAGGCCGCGATCCGCTCGTCGAGGGCCACCCAGCCGTCGCCCGCCGCGTTGCGATGGTTGTAGGCGTAGACCAGGTCCATCCCCGTACGGCGCAGGAACCGCCCGGTCAGCGCGGTGTAGGCGTCGAGGTCGTCCTGCGGCCACGACCCCGGGTAGGTGTAGCCGGCGCCGGAGGGGCCCGCGATCAGCAGGTCGTTGTCCGTGGCCGTGCGCTGGTAGTACGCCAGCAGCGCCGGCCCGATCTCGGCCAGCAGCGGGCTGACCGTCCAGTTGGTGGGCACCTGGCCGCGCGCGGGATCGTCCCAGATCCGGCGCATCCTGCGCTGGCAGTACTGGATGTTGTCGCCCTCGCCGACGGTGAGCGTCAGGTAGACGCGGTTGCGCAGCGTGGTGCGCGGCCTCGGACGTACGCGGTCGGAGACCCTGGCCTGGACGCCCGCGTGCACGGTGGCGTTCATGTAGTAGTCGGCGGGCACCACCTCGACCGCGTGTTGCGAGGCCCGGTCCACCCCGCCCCACTCGCCTGCCACGTCGTTGGAGAACCAGCCCGCGTACGGCGTGGTGGGTTTCACCTTGCTCAGGATCTCGTCCAGCAGGGCGCCCGTCTCGCCGCTGGGCGGCAGCCAGAACACCATGGCCCGCATCGCCACCGTGTAGTCGCGGAAGTACGGGAAGGGCTCCACCCGGGTGGGCGCCGTGGTGGTGGCGGTGACCAGGAACTGGTTCCACAGGTCCACCTCGACGAGCAGCTGCCGCGTGCCGGCGGGGGCGGTGAAGCGATAGATGAAGTAGTTGCCGCCGTCGGCGAAGCGGTTGGCGTCCCCGCCGATGGCGGAGTTGAGGCCGTCGAAGAGGTACGGGGTCTCGGCGTCGGTGCCGGGGGTGAACGAGGCGATCTGCGTCCCGTCGGCCTTCACCACGACCGAGCCGACCGAGGCGCCCCAGCCGTCGTCGCCCAGCGAGTCCTGGAAGCGCAGGTAGACGCCGTCCTGGCCGGTCAGCTCCTGGCTGAGGTCGAACGTGCGGACCTGCCGGTTCGAGGAGTCCCTGATCCGCTCGGTCTCCCTGGCCACCTCGCGCCACCGCACGTCCTCGACCCGCACCGTCCTGGTCGGTGGCAGGCCGCTGAGCAGGGCCTTCGTGCAGCGGGGGAACAGGTTGGCGAGCTGCCAGCGGTACGTGGCGAGCACGTCGCCGGGGTCGAAGCGGCCGCGCAGGTCGGTGATGACCTCGAAGCCGTGCTCGGCGGCCTGTTCGGCGGTGGCGGCGACGGCGTTCTCCAGGCCGGCCAGGGTGGTGGCGACGTTCACCGAGTCGGGCACGGCCGGGTCGTGCAGGATCGCGCCGCGGGCCTCGCCCCGGTAGCGGGCGATCAGGTCGAGGGGCCGGTCGTGGCGGGTGATCCGGGCGCCGGTGCTGTCCAGCCAGGCGGTGTCGTCGTTCTCGGTGGTGTAGTTGAAGTACAGGCGGGGGCGGCGGCGGTTGACGACTCCCTGGAGGGTGGTCAGGAGTAACTGGTCGTCGCCGTGCAGGGTGCTGAGGTCGGCGAAGTCGAGGCTGGTGGGGCGGCCGAAGCCGGGGAGGAGGGGGGTCGCGGCGGCGGCCTGGGCGGGGAGGGAGACCCCGAGCCCGCCGGCCGCGAGGACCACGCCGTTCGCCCGCAGGAAGGTACGTCGGGACACCATCGCGTTCACTGCTCCTCGTCGGGGGGAGACCAGGAATGACAGCGTTGTCATCTGCTGGTGTGAACGTAACAACGTGACGGAATGTTGTCCATGGTGTAAAACGCGCCGGCAGGGATTCAGGCGGTCGAACCGTACTTTCGGCCGGTACTGCGATCACGCCCCGGGCTTCTACCGTGGGTGGCATGCGGGAGCGATGGGAGGCCGCCGGGCTCGGCGTCGCGTTCGCGGTGGTGCTCGCCGAGTGGGGCTACCGGATCGTGGACAGCTGGGGCGGTGGCTACTGGGTGCCCGGCTGCGTGGCGGGTGCGGTGGCGGGCGTGCTCGCCCTCGTGCGCCGCCGCGCCCGGCTGTGGACCGCCGTCGCGGGCATGGCTGTCGCGGCGGTGGCCATCCTGGTCGCGCGCCTCTTCGACCTGCCCGCCGAGCCGGGGCCGGGGCTGGCTCTCGGGCTGTCCGTGCTGGTCGGCTCCGCCCTCAGGACGCTGCCGGCGCCCCAGGCCGCCGGCGTCGGCGCGGGCGGGCTGGCGGTCGCCCTCGGCAGCCAGCTGTCCGGGTCCCCGCACACCGCCGTCCTGGTGCTGAACCTCGGGGCCTGGCTCGCCGCCCTCGCGGGTGGCCTGGGGCCACGGCTGCTGGCGGCCCGCCGTGCCGCGGTCGCCGAGCGCGTACGCCAGGCCGAACGGCTGGAGCTGGCCAGGGAGCTGCACGACGTCGTCGCCCACCACGTCACGTGCGTCGTGCTCCAGGCGCAGGCCGCGCGGCTCGTCGCCCGCAAGGACCCCGACCGGGTGGCCGGCTCGCTCGCCGACATCGAGGCGGCCGGATCCGACGCGCTGGCCGCGACCCGGCGCGTCGTCGGCCTGCTGCGCGAGCCTGGCGGGCCCGCGGCGTTCGGGCCGGCGGAGCGGCTCGGCGAGCTGGTCGCGCACTTCAGCGGGCCTCCCGTGACGCTGCGGCTGCCCGACGGGGAGCCGGTGTGGCCCTCCGAGGTGGCGGGCACCGTCCACCGGCTGGTCCAGGAGTCCCTGACC
Source organism: Nonomuraea sp. NPDC050202 (assembly GCF_040656115.1). Taxonomy (NCBI): domain Bacteria; kingdom Bacillati; phylum Actinomycetota; class Actinomycetes; order Streptosporangiales; family Streptosporangiaceae; genus Nonomuraea; species Nonomuraea sp. NPDC050202. The sequence continues at coordinate 98,314 of NZ_JBFALF010000036.1, forward strand.
AACATCGCCCGTCACGCCCCCGGCGCGAGCGCGGTCACCGTCAGCGTCACGCAGGGGGAGGCGGAGCTGGTGGTGGAGGTGACGGACGACGCCCCGCCGTCCCACCGGAACCCCGCCCGCCTGGGCGGCGGCTACGGGCTGGTCGGGATGCGCGAGCGGGTCGAGGCGCTCGGCGGCGCGCTGTCGGCGGGCCCGCGCCCCGCGGGCGGCTGGGCCGTGCGCGCCACGCTGCCCCTGCCCGAGCGGGGCGCCGCCGGCGGGATGCCGGCTTCCGCCCGCGGGATGCCGGTTTCCACCGGCGGGCGGGGGCGGCGGTGAGCATCACGGTGCTGCTGGCCGATGACCAGCCCATGATCCGCAGTTGCCTGCGCCTCATCCTGGAGGACCAGCCCGGCATCCGCGTGATCGCCGAGGCCGGCGACGGCGCGGAGGCGGTCGCGATGGCGCGCAGGCTGCGGCCCGACGTGTGCCTCGTGGACGTGCAGATGCCCCGGCTCGACGGCATCGAGGTCACCGCCGCCCTGGCGGGACCCGGCACGCGCGACCCGCTGCGGGTGGTCGTGGTCACCACGTTCGACCTCGATGAGTACGTCTACGGCGCGCTGAGGGGCGGCGCGGCCGGGTTCGTGCTCAAGGACGCCGGGCCCGAGCTGCTCGTCGAGGCGGTCAGGGCGGCGCACGCCGGCGACGCGCTGATCTCGCCGTCGGTCACGCTGCGCCTGCTGCGCCACGTCACGGCCACCGCTCCCAGGCCCGCCCCCGCGCAGCCGCTGTCGGAGCGCGAGAGCGAGGTCGTGCGCGCCGTCGCCAGAGGCCGTACCAACCAGGAGATCGCCACCGAGCTGTGCATCTCGCTGAGCACGGTGAAGGGTCACGTGTCGTCCGTCATGACCAAGCTCGGGATGCGCAACCGGGTCGAGATCGTCGCCTGGGCGTGGGAGAGCCGGCTCGTGCGCTAGCCCGCTGAGGGTCAGTCCGCGGGGAACGTGCGCAGCTCCCTGCGCGAGGCCAGCCCCAGCTTGCGCAGCGCGTTGGCGATGTGGCTCTCCACCGTGCGCCTGGACAGGAACAGAGCGTCGGCGATCTGCTGGTTCGTCTTCCCGGCCGCCGCCAGCAGCGCCACCTCGCGTTCCCGCGACGACAGCGTCCCGCCGTGCGAGGGCCGCCCGCCCCGCCAGGGGTACGGGATCGGGACCCCGTTCTGCCGCATGACCCGGCAGATCCGCGCGATGTCGCGATCCGCCCCCATCGCCCCGTATGCCCGCAGGGCCTCCTCCAGCAGCGCCCCGCCGCCGCCGTCCCCGCGCTCGCAGCGCCAGCGCCCCAGCCGCTCCCCGGCCAGCGCCTCCTCGTACCGCAGCCCGGCCTTGCGCAGGAGGACCCGCGCCTCGTCGAGGAGCCGGCCGGCCCGCCCGGTGTCGTCCGCACGCGCGAGCACGGCCTCGGCGGTCAGCAGCGCCGCCTGCGCGAGCGGTGCGTCGGCCCCGGCGAGACCGGTGCGCAGCCCCGCCACCTCCTCCGCGCCGCCGCGCCCGTCCAGGGCGTCCACCAGGCATGACACGCTCTCGGCTGCCCACACCCAGTTCCCCTTCGCCCGTGCCAGGTCCAGGGCGGCGGTGGCCTGCTCGGCGGCGCCGGCGGCGTCGTCCAGCGACAGCAGCAGCCGCGACAGCGCCGTCCTGGCCGGGATGAGCGGCCACACCGCCCCCGTCCGCCCGGCGATCGCGATCACCTCGCGCAGGACCTCGACGGCCTGCTCGGCCGGGCCGGTGGCGGCCAGCAGCGCCCCGCGCAGCAGCCGCGAGTCCAGGGAGGCCGCGGCGAACGTGGCGGACGTGTCGCCCAGCCGGCGCAGCCGCCCCTCCAGCCCGTCCCACCGCCCGGCCGCCCGGTCCACGGCGGCCGTCACCAGCGAGACGACCTCCGCCACCCGCAGGTACTCGGCCTCGTCCGCCACCCGCCGCCCCTCCGCGAGCAGGGTCTCGGCCCGGTCGAGCCGCCCGACGTGCAGGGCGCCCTGGGCCCAGTTGAGGCAGGCGCGGGCGTGCTCCCTGGGCGAGGCACGCAGCCGGTCGTCGGCCAGCAGCGCGTCGATCAGCCGCCAGCTCTCCGGGTCGCCCTGCTCCAGCAGCAGGCTTGCGCGCGTGATGCGGACCGCGATGGCCACGTCCGGGTCGCCGCTGCGGCGCGCGGCCCGCTCCGCCTCGTCGCAGCGGGCGGTGTGCTCGCTGACGTGCCGGTCCACGACGGTCTCCGGCGCGGCCAGCACGGCCAGCGCCCGGCCCAGCAGCGCGGGCCGCTCGCCGAGGTCGTCGACCGCGCGCTCGATCTGCAGGTATCCCGCCCGCGCCTGGCCGTGCTGGCGCAGCAGGCGGCCCAGGGCGAAGCGCAGCTCGCCGCGCAGCGGGGCGGGCAGCGGTTCGGTGGCCAGCAGGCGCTCGAGTATCGGCACGGCCTCCGCGTGCGCGAGCCCGTCCACGGCCGCCCGGCCGAGCTTGACGGCCAGCCGTACGCGTACGTCGCTGGACAGCTCGCCGACCTCCAGCGCCCGCAGCAGGAAGCGGGCGGCCGTGGCGTCGTCCCCGTGGGAGAGCGCCGTGTCGGCGGCGGCCTCGGCGTTGCCCACGAAGTCGGAGGTGCGGCCCGCGTGCAGGAAGTGGTGCGCCAGCCGGGCCACCGGCCGGGGACCGCTGCCGGACTCCAGGGCCCGCGCGGCCCGCAGGTGCAGCCAGCGCCGCCCGGACACGGCCACGGACTCGTACACGATCTGCCGCGCCAGTGCGTGCCTGAACCGGCAGCGGCCGTCCTCCTCGTGCAGCAGCCCCACCGCCTGCGCCTTGGCCAGCGCCCTGGCCACCTCGGGCGGGCTGCGGTCGCTGACCTCGGCCAGCACGCGGTCGTCGGGGGTCATGCCGATGACGGCCGCGGCGCCCAGGATCTCCTGCGCGGGGTCGTCGAGCGAGGACAGGCGCTGCAGCACCACGTCCCGCAGCACGGTGGGCACGGCCAGGTCGGCCAGCACGTCGGGGCGGCCGGGGATCTCGCTGGCGGGCAGCCGCTCCAGCAGCGTGCGCAGCACCTCCTCCACGACGAACGGGATGCCGCCGGTCTTCTCGTAGAGGGGGCCGGCGAACGTGCGGGGGAGTTCGGCCCTGAGCACGCCGCCTGCCAGCTCCTCCACCTCGGGCAGGGTCAGCGGGGCCAGGCTGATCGTCCGGGCGGGGCCCGACGGCGCCCTGGCGAAGGCCTCGCGGATGGGGAGCAGGCCCGCCTCGGTGCGTACGGTGAGGATCACCGCCACGTCGCGCGGCTGGTGGGCGGCGAGGAAGGCGAGGAAGTCGTGCGTGCCGGCGTCGGCCCAGTGCACGTCCTCCAGCACGAGCACCAGCGGGCCGAGGTTGTCGAGCAGCGCGACCGCCGCGCGGAACACCCGGTGCCGCTCCGCCCGCTGGTCGGGCAGCGGCGGGAGGGGCGGGGGCAGGTGCTCGGCGATCTCGGGCAGCAGCGGCGCCAGCGCCCCGGCCACGGGGTTGAGCGGCAGGCGCGACCGGGCCAGCTCGGCTCCCGCCGAGCGGAACGCGTCGAGCAGCGGTGAGAGCGGCAGCGGCTCCTGGAGCTGCTCGCACTGGCCGACGAGCCGGCGCGTCCCGGCCAGGTCGGGCGCGGCGAACAGCTCCGCCACCAGGCGGCTCTTGCCGATGCCGGCCTCGCCCTCGACCAGGGCGAGCGACGGCGGGGACACGATGACCGAGCGCAGCAGCGCCAGCTCGGAGCGGCGGCCGATGAGAACGTCGGAGAGCGAGCCCGAGGGGGCCGGTCCCAGAGGCAAGCGGCCACCCCCTACCGGATATCAGCGGCAACAGGCTACCGGATGTTAAATTTCCGTTTTGTGACGCCATAAATCCGTATCCAGTACGGATACCGGCCCAGCCCGCCCCTTATTAGCGTCGGCGATCATCCGTGTGATCTGCGGAACGCATGAAGGGGCGACGATGCATCTGTCCACATCCCCCAGACGGTTGGTGGCGACTGCGGCGCTGACCGGGCTGACGATGGCCGGGCTCGCCTGGCCGAGCACGGCGGCGGCCGGCGCGGAGGAGCAGAAGACTTATCTCGTGCGGCTCGCCGCGGAGCCCGTGGCGACGTACGAGGGTGACGTGGCCGGGCTGGCGAGGACCAAGCCCGCCGAGGGCGAGAAGATCGAGACGGGCTCGGCCGAGGTGACCGAGTACGTCGATCACCTGAAGGGCCGCCACGACGCCGCGCTGCGCAAGGCCGGCGGCCGCAAGCTCTACGAGTACGTCTACTCCTACGAGGGTTTCGCCGCGCGCATGACCGCCGGCCAGGCGGCGAAGATGCGGGCCTTACCCGAGGTCGTGTCGGTGACCGAGGACAGGAAGGTCTCGGTGGCGACCTCCTCGACCCCGGCCTTCCTCGGCCTGGACGCCCGCGGCGGCCTGTGGGACCGGCTCGGCGGGCCGACCGGCGGCAGGAAGGGCGAGGGCGCCGGTGACGGCCTGGTCATCGGGGTGATCGACAGCGGCATCTGGGCGAGCAGCCAGAGCTTCGCCAACCCGGACGCGAGCGGCAAGCGGTACGGCCCGCTCCGCGGCTTCCACGGCGGCTGCGCGCAGAACAGCCCGGACCAGTCGTGGGACGCCACGCTGTGCAACGGCAAGATCGTCGCGGCCAAGCACTTTAACGCCGGCTGGGGCGGTGACGCGGGCGTCAAGGAGCAGCTCCCGTGGGAGTTCCAGTCGCCGCGCGACTACAACGGCCACGGCACGCACACGGCCTCCACGGCGGGCGGCAACCATGACGTGGCCGTGACGGGGCCGGCGGCGGCGTTCGGCGAGATCAGCGGCATCGCGCCGCGCGCCAGGATCGCCGCGTACAAGGCGCTGTGGTCCACGCAGGACGCCTCGACGGCGAACGGTTACTACTCGGACCTGGTCGCCGCCATCGACCAGGCGGTGGCCGACGGCGTGGACGTGATCAACTACTCGGTCTCGGGTACCAGCACGGACCTGCTCGACCCGGCCGAGCTGGCGTTCCTGGCGGCGGCGGAGGCGGGCGTGTTCGTGGCCGCGGCGGGCGGCAACGACGGGCCGGGGGCCGCCACGGTGGCGCACCCGTCCCCGTGGGTGACCACGGTCGCGGCCGGCACGCACAACCGCGCCACGCAGGGCTCGGCGACGCTCGGGAACGGCGCCTCCTACGGTGGCGCCTCGGTGGCCGCCACCAAGGCGGGGCCCGCGCCGCTCATCGACGCCGCGGCGGCCGCGGTGGCCGGAGCGGACCCGGCGAAGGCCGCGCAGTGCTGGGCCGCCAGGGACAACGGCGGCACGGCGGTGCTGGACCCCGCCAAGGTCAAGGGCAAGATCGTGCTCTGTGACCGCGGCACCACGCCGCGGGTCAACAAGAGCGTCGCGGTCTCCGAGGCGGGCGGCGTCGGCGTGATCCTGACGAACGCGGACGAGAACTCGCTCAACGCCGACCTGCACCCCATCCCCACCGTGCATCTCGCGGTCAAGGACCGGCAGGCCGTCAAGGACTACGCCGCCACGGACGGCGCCACGGCCACGGTCGAGCAGGCGAGCATCACCACGGACGCCCCCGCCCCGTACGTGGCCGCGTTCTCCTCGCGCGGCCCGCTCCAGGCGGCCGGCGGCGACCTGCTCAAGCCCGACCTGATCGCCCCCGGCCAGGACATCCTGGCCGCGTACGCGCCGCCGGGCGCGAACGGGCTGGAGTTCAACGTCTCCAGCGGCACCTCCATGGCCGCCCCGCACGTGGCGGGGCTGGCCGCGCTGCTGAAGGACCTCCACCCGCGCTGGTCCCCGATGGCCGTCAAGTCGGCCCTGATGACCAGCGGCTCCGACGTCAAGGACGGCCCGTCCACCGACCCGTCCGTCATCTTCGGCCAGGGCGCCGGGCACGTCACCCCGAACAGCGCCGCCGACCCCGGCCTCGTCTACGACAGCGGCATCGAGGACTGGACGGCCTTCCTGTGCGGCAGCACCAACGCCGTCGAGCCGAAGGTGTGCGACGCGCTGGCGGAGAAGGGCCACTCCTTCGACCCCAGCGACCTGAACGTGCCCTCGATCGCCGTCGGCAGGCTCCCCGGCACGCAGCGGGTGACCCGCGAGGTGACCAACGTGGGCCGCTCGACCGCCACGTACACCGCCTCGGTCACCGGCCTCGACGGCATCGAGGCCAAGGTGTCGCCGAGCCGGCTGACGCTGCGTGCCGGGCAGACGAAGTCGTTCACGGTCACGTTCACGCGGACCACGGCCCCCATGAACGCCTACGTGGGCGGGCAGCTCACGTGGAAGGAGCGCAAGCACACCGTGCGCACGCCCGTCGTGGTGCGCCCGGTGCCCGAGAAGTGGGCGGCCACGTACGGCGTCGCGGGCGGCCAGGACACCGCCGAGTTCATCGTCAACGACCCCGCGGGCAAGCGGGTCTACGTCACCGGCGCCAGCTACGGCTCCACGCCCGGCCTGCTCAGCCCGAGCATCGCCACCGTCGCCTACGACGCCGCCACCGGCAAGGAGCTGTGGAGCAGGACCTACGCCGGCCCGGCGGGCAACTACGACGAGCCGTTCGCGCTGGAGCTGAGCCCCGACGGGAGCAAGCTGTTCGTGGCGGGCATCAGCGCCGGCACGGAGACCGGCACCGACGCCGTCACGCTCGCCTACGACGCGGCCTCCGGCGGGCCGCTCTGGACGGCCCGCTACACCGCGGCGAACGCGCACGCCGACCACGCCAACGGGGTGAAGGTCGCGCCCGACGGCAGGACCGCCTACGTCACCGGCATGACCACGGTCGGCGACAACGGCGAGGCCGACTACTTCGTCGCCGCCTACGACACCGCCGACGGCAAGGAGAAGTGGCAGGCCCGCTACGACGGCCCCGGCAAGGGCACCGACGACGCCCGCGTGATCGAGCTGACCCCCGACGGCACGAAGCTCTTCGTCAGCGGCCAGAGCCAGGGCGAGGAGGGCACAGGCCTTTCCGACTGGGGCACGGTCGCCTACGACGCCGCCACCGGCCGGCAGCTCTGGACGGCCCGGCACAACGGCCCGGCGAACGGCATCGACGTGCCCTCGGGCATGGCCGCCGACGCCGGCGCGGTCTACCTCACCGGCAGCATCGACACGCAGGACACCCAGAGCGACGTGATGACGGTCGCGTACGACACCGCCACAGGCAAGGAGCTGTGGGCCGACCGCTACGACGGGCCGGGACGCCAGAGCGACACCCCGCACGACCTGACGCTCGCCCAGGGCAGGCTGTACGTCACCGGCAACACCACCGGCGAGGGCACCGGCTCCGACTTCACCACCCTCGCCTACGACGCGGCCACCGGGCAGCGGTCCTGGGTGCAGCGCTTCGACAGGCAGGCCAAGAACGAGGACTACGCCTGGGCCGTCAGGGTGACGCCGGACGGCGGCAAGGTCGTCATCGCCGGCCAGAGCGCCGACGACCAGGCGAAGGGCACGGACTACGTGACCGTCGCGTACGAGGCCGGGAGCGGCGAGCAGCTCTGGGTGGGCCGCTACGACGGCGCGGTCGGCGCTTCGGACAACGCCCACGGCCTGGCCGTGGACGCGACCGGCGCCGAAGGGGTCCGGATCTTCGTGACGGGTTCCAGCGCGACCGGCGGCACCCCGCCGTTCGCGCTGGAGGTGGACTTCGCCACGGTGGCGTACTTCGAGCCGTGGAAGCAGTGACCTTCTGACGCAGGAGCGCCTCCCGGGAAAACGGGGGGCGCTCCTGCCGTTTCGGAAGTGACCACGGCGGGTAAGCCCGTGTTGATTCTGAGCTGCCTGATCTTCAGGAGCCCCAGATGTCCCGTATCACGCTCACCTCCGCAGCCCGTGAAGCGCTCCGCGACGGAGAAGTGATCTTCTTCGACTGGCATGTGACCGGCCTCTGCTGCGCGGACGCGGGGGAATTCTCGGTCAGGGCGTTGAGCCGGGCCAAGCTGCCCCGCCGGGCCCGCCCGCTGGGGCCGACCGACCTGGTGTTCGCCCATCCGACCGCCTGGCTGCATCTCGCCGACCTCCCCGTCACGATCGACTGCCGCCCGCTGTGGCGCTGGCGGCGCTTCGTCTCCGATCTGCCGCCGGACGCCGGTCTGCGCTGCTGTCTGGGCCGCCCCCTCTATGGCCCTCACTACGGGAGGTAATCGGTGAAGGTGCGTTCCATCATCATCTGGACGGCGGTGGCCATCGTCGGCGCCGTGGGGTGGGCCGTGCTCGCCCTGTCCAGAGGCGAGAACGTCAACGCGGTGTGGCTGCTGTGCGCCGCGCTCGGTTCGTACGCCATCGCCTACCGGTTCTACGCCCGCTTCATCGTGCGCAAGGTGCTGCGCGCCGACGACCGCAGGGCCACCCCCGCCGAGCGGCTCGACAACGGCATCGACTACCAGCCGACCGACCGCCGGATCCTGTTCGGTCACCACTTCGCCGCCATCGCCGGCGCGGGGCCGCTGGTGGGGCCCGTGCTGGCGGCCCAGATGGGTTACCTGCCCGGCACCATCTGGATCATCGCGGGGGTGATCTTCGCCGGGGCCGTGCAGGACATGGTGATCCTGTTCTTCTCCATGCGCCGCAACGGCAGGAGCCTCGGGCAGATGGCCCGCGAGGAGATCGGGCCGATCGGCGGGGCCGCGGCGCTCATCGCGGTCTTCGCCATCATGATCATCCTGTTGGCCGTGCTGGCGCTGGTCGTGGTGAACGCGCTGGCGCAGTCGCCGTGGGGCGTCTTCTCGATCGCGATGACGATCCCGATCGCCCTGTTCATGGGGTTCTACCTGCGGGTGATCAGGCCGGGCAAGGTCGTCGAGACCACGGTCATCGGGGTCGCGCTGCTGATCCTGTCGATCGTGGCCGGCGGCTGGGTGCAGGGGTCGAGCTGGGCGCCGTTCTTCACGCTGAGCCCGTCGGCGCTGGCGCTGTGGTTGATCGCGTACGGGTTCGTCGCGGCGGTGCTGCCCGTGTGGATGCTGCTCGCGCCGCGCGACTACCTGTCGACGTTCATGAAGATCGGCACGATCGTGCTGATCGCCATCGGCATCGCCGTCACCGCGCCCCCGCTGCAGACCACGGCCTTCACCGACTTCGCCTTCAGCGGGCAGGGCCCGGTGTTCGCCGGGTCGCTGTTCCCGTTCGTGTTCATCATCATCGCCTGCGGGGCGCTGTCGGGCTTCCACTCGCTGATCTCGTCCGGCACGACGCCGAAGATGATCCAGAAGGAGACCCAGGTCCGGATGATCGGCTACGGCTCCATGCTCATGGAGTCGTTCGTGGCCATCATGGCGATCACGGCGGCCTGCGTGCTGACCCCCGGCCTCTACTTCGCGATGAACTCCCCGGCGGGCGTCGTGGGGGCCACGGTGCAGACCGCCGCCGAGGCGGTCACGAACATGGGCTTCGTCATCACGCCGGAAGAGCTGCAGGCCGCCGCCGCGGCCGTGCAGGAGGAGACGCTGATCGCCAGGACGGGCGGCGCGCCCACGCTGGCCGTGGGCATCTCGCAGATCTTCTCCGGCTTCCTCGGCGGGGCGGGTCTCCAGGCGTTCTGGTACCACTTCGCGATCATGTTCGAGGCACTGTTCATCCTCACCACCGTGGACGCCGGCACGCGCGTGGGGCGGTTCATGCTCCAGGACACGCTGGGCAACCTGTGGAAGCCGATCTCGCGGGTGAGCTGGTGGCCGGGGCTGGTCGTGACCAGCGCCGTGGTCGTGGCCGCCTGGGGATACTTCCTCTACCAGGGCGTCAACGACCCGCTCGGCGGCATCAACCAGCTCTTCCCGCTGTTCGGCATCGCCAACCAGCTCCTGGCCGCCGTGGCGCTGACCGTGGCCACGACCCTGCTGATCAAGAGCGGGCGGCTCAAATGGGCCTGGGTGACGGGCGTGCCGCTGGCCTGGGACGTGGCGGTCACGCTGACCGCCAGCTACCAGAAGGTGTTCTCGCCCGACCCGACGCTCGGCTTCTTCGCCCAGCGCGACCGCTACCAGACGGCGCTCGACCAGGGGCAGCTCCTCGCGCCGGCCAAGACGACCGGCGCGATGCGGCAGATCGTGGTCAACTCCACCGTGGACGGCATCCTGGCGGCGCTGTTCGCGATCCTGATCATCGTGGTGATCCTCGACGCCGCCCGCGTGTGGATCAAGGCGATCCGGTTGCGGGAGCCGCTGCCCAGCACGGAGGCGCCGTTCGAGGAGTCGAAGATCTACGCCCCCGCCGGGCTCATCGCCACCCGCGAGGAGAAGGAGATGATCGCCAGGGCCTCCTCAAGCGGCTAGCCACCGTTCCGCGGGCCGCCTCAAGCGGTCAGCCACCGCTCTGCGGGCCGCCCTAAGCGGTCAGCCACCGCTCCGTGGGCCAGCTCTCGCGCCGCCACGCGCTGTCCCAGAACATCCACTCGTACGCCGCCGCCCGGCAGTACGCCTGCGCCATCGCCTCGCGGGTGTCCGGGCCGGCGGCGGCCGCGAGCCGGTCGGCGATGGCCTTGGCCTGCTCGACGGAGGCCGCGAAGCCCGGGTCGGCGTAGGTGGAGATCCACTTGCCGTACGGGTGGCCGGCGGTGTCGCCGACGCGCTCCAGCAGCGCCGTGCCGACGTCCTGGTAGATCCAGAAGCACGGCAGCACCGCCGCCGCGATCACCGGGTAGGGCGCGGTCAGGGCCGTGGCCTGCAGGTACGACGAGTACGCCAGGCACGTAGGCGAGGTGGGGCCCTTGGCGTCGAGCTCTTCGATGTACCCGGCGTGCAACATGCGCTCGGCCGCCAGCGCCGTGTGCGCGCTCTGCGCCCAGAACGCCGCGTCGTCCGCGGCGCTGGCCCGGACGGAGGCCGTGGCCAGCGCCTTGGAGAACGCCTCCAGATAGCGGGCGTCCTGCACCATGTAGAACCCGGACCGCTCGCGGTCGAGGGTGCCGTCGCCGAGGGCGGTGATGAAGGGGTGCTCGTGGACGGCGCGCATCAGCTCGGCCGTGCGCTGCCAGACGTCGTCGCAGAACATGTCCTGTGCGCTCACCAGATGGCGTGGAAGTGGTGGACAGGGCCGTGACCGTGGCCGACGTGCAGGCTGTCGGCCGCGCGCAGCGCCTCGGTGAGGTACGCCTTGGCCGCCCGCACCGCGCCCGCCCAGTCGTCGTGGCGCGGGCGCAGCGCCGCGATGGCCGAGGACAGCGTGCAGCCCGTGCCGTGCGTGTTCCTGGTGTCCACGCGGGGCGCGGCCAGCTCGATCGTGCCCTCCGGCGTCGCCAGCACGTCCACGCACGTGTCGCCGTCGAGGTGGCCGCCCTTGAGCAGCACCTGGCGCGCGCCCAGCGCCCGCAGCCGCTGCGCCTGGTCGTGCATCTCCGCCAGGCTCGCGGCCGGCTTCTCGCCGAGCAGGTCGGCCGCCTCCGGCAGGTTGGGGGTGATCAGGTGCACGCGGGGCAGCAGCGTCTCGCGCAGCGCGGCCACCGCGTCGGCGGGCAGCAGCCGGTCGCCGCTCTTGGCCACCATGACGGGGTCGAGCACGACGTACGCGGGCCGGTAGGTGTCGAGCGCCGCCGCCACCGCCTTGATCAGCGGCGCGTTGCCCAGCATGCCGATCTTCACGGCGTCGGCCGGCACGTCGGTCAGCAGCGTGTCGAGCTGCTGGGCCACGAACTCGGCCGGCACCTCGTGGATGCCGGTCACGCCGGTGGTGGTCTGCGCGACCAGCGCGGTGACGACGGTCATGCCGTACGCGCCGAGCGCGGAGAAGGTCTTCAGGTCCGCCTGGATCCCGGCGCCGCCGCTGGGATCGGTGCCCGCGATGGACAGGACTTTGGGAACAGCGCTCACGGCTGTGACGTCCCTTCGCTAGTACGAGCTAGATCAGGTTCGACGGGTGTGATCTCAGCCCGGCCCTCCGGGCACCCCGCGTCAACGGCCTACTCTAACAGGCGTCGTTGTTGACCACACGTTCGAGGATCGGCATCGTAGGGCGGGTGGCCGCTGATGAGACGCGTGACGGGGTCGATCTGACCAACCTGGACCAGCCGCTGTTCGACGGCGCCGACGCCACCAAGCGCGACCTGGTCGACTACCTCGACGCCGTCCGCGACCGCATCATCCCCGTGCTGCGCGACCGCCCGCTCTCGGTCGTCCGCGTGCGCCCGGGGCAGGCGCCGTTCATGCAGAAGAACCTGCCCAAGTACGCCCCCGACTGGGTGCGGTCGGTGTCCATGTGGGCGGAGGCGTCGCGCAGGCAGGTGACGTACGCGTTGTGCGACGACAGGAAGACGCTGCTGTGGTTCGCCAACCAGCGGGCGGTGGAGTACCACCCGGCGCTGTTCGCCGGCGAGCACGCCACCCACCTGGTGCTCGACCTCGACCCGCCCGAGCACGACGACTCCTTCTCGCTGGCGGTGCGCGGTGCGCTGCTGGTCCGGCAGGCCCTGGAGGACATGGGGCTGGCGGGCGCGGTGAAGACGAGCGGCGCCAAGGGGGTGCACGTGTTCGTGCCCGTGGTGGCGGGCACGGCGATGGACGACCTCGCGGCGGCCACCCGGGCGCTGGCGGCGCGGGCCGAGCGGCTGGACCCGACGCTGGCGACCACGGCGTTCATCCGGGAGGACCGCGAGGGCAAGGTGTTCCTCGACTCCACCCGGGCGGGCGGGGCCACGGTGGTGGCCGCCTACAGCCCGCGCATCCGGCCCGGCGTGCCCGTCTCCTTCCCGCTGGCCTGGTCGGAGCTGGAGCGGGTGTCGCCGCGGGACTTCACCGTGCGCACCGCGCCGGGGCTGCTGAAGGACGCCGACCCGTGGGCCGAGCACATGCCCGGGCCGCAGCGGTTGCCCGCCGACCTGATCGAGGAGGGACACACGATCCCGATCGCCCGCGTGCAGGCGATGCACGAGGGCAAGCGGCGCGCCCGCGCCCGGCGCGAGGAGTGATGTCGCATATTTGCGACAATAGTGGGTCTTCACGCTGATTCTTCGCCGGGTTACGTTCGGGCAGCGGCGCCTCGGGGGGAAAGGCCGCGTTCCTGGTAACCCATGGGGGGACCTGCATGCGAAGAATCATCACCGTCCTGATCGCCGTCCTCGCCTTACCCCTGGCCACGGCCGTGCCCGCGCAGGCGGGCGGCCTCGACGACGCCTTCGCCAAGGTGCTCGTCAAGAAGGTCAAGGGCACCAACGTCAAGAAGCATCTCGACGCGTTCCAGGCCATCGCCGACGCCAACGGCGGCAACCGCGCCGCCGGCACTCCCGGCTACGACGCCTCCGTGGCGTACGTCGAGGGCAAGCTGCGCAGGGCCGGCTACAAGGTCACGCGCCAGCCGATCAACTACGTCGAGAGCTGGAGCGAGAACAGCCCGCCCGTGCTCGACCTCACCGCGCCGACCGCGAAGTCGTACGTGCCCAACGACGACTTCTTCACCTTCCAGCCCTCCCCGGCCGGTGACGTGACCGCCCAGGTCCAGGGCGTGGACCTGACCCTGCCGCCGGCCCCGGCGCCCAGCTCCACCAGCGGCTGCGAGGCCTCCGACTTCGCCGGGTTCGTCCCCGGCCGGATCGCGCTCATCCAGCGCGGCACCTGCCCCTTCGTCAACAAGGTGATGAACGCGGCCCGGGCCGGAGCGTCCGGGATCATCGTCTTCAACGAGGGCCAGCCGGGGCGCACGGACGCCTACGCGCTGGACATCGGCGAGTGGCGGGCCGGGATCCCCATGGTGTTCGCCGACTTCGCCGTGGGCAACGAGCTGGCGGCCACGCCCGGCGCCACCGTCCGGCTCAAGGTCGACGCCAACCTCGTGCTCGGCACCAACGACAACGTGATCGCCGAGAGCCGCTTCGGCGACCCGCGCAACGTCGTCATGGTCGGCGCGCACCTCGACAGCGTGCCGGAGGGGCCGGGCATCAACGACAACGGCTCGGGCAGCGCGGCCATCCTCGAGATCGCTGAGGAGATGGCCCTCGTCCCGACCAAGAACAAGGTGCGCTTCGCGTTCTGGGCGGCCGAGGAGATCGGCCTGCTCGGGTCCGACCAGTACGTCGCGGCCCTGTCGGAGGCGCAGCGCGACCGGATCAGGGTGTACCTGAACTTCGACATGATCGCCTCGCCGAACTACGCGTACAAGCTGTACGACGGCGACGACTCGGACGGCGCCGGCTCGCCCGCCGGACCGCCCGGCTCGGCCGAGATCGAGGAGCAGTTCGAGGCGTTCTTCGGCTCCCGGTCGCTGCCGACCGTGGGCACCGACTTCGACGGCCGCTCCGACTACGGGCCGTTCATCGCCGTCGGCATCCCGTCCGGTGGCATCTTCACCGGTGCGGAGGGCATCAAGACGCCGGAGGAGGCGGCGCTGTTCGGCGGCACGGCCGGCGTGGCGTACGACGTCTGCTACCACCAGGCGTGCGACACGATCGCCAACGTCAACGACACGGCGCTCGACGTGGACTCGGACGCGATCGCGGACTCGGTCGCCAGGTTCGCCTTCAACCTGCGCGCCATCCCGCCCAGGACGCCGCCCCAGGCGGCCGCCCTGTCGGCGGAGTCGACCACCAGCTGACGAGACCCGGCCGGGTGGGGCAGCCCACCCGGCCTCTTCTCGATCTCCGGATCGCGCGGCGCGCCCGCCTCGGCGGCGGGGGTCAGCCCCCGGCGAGCATGACGGCGACGAGAAGTGGAAGTGCCGATTTACGGACCCTTTTCAGGGCAAATAGAGATAGTGCCATGACGGCTCCATGAGGATGCTGGGTGTTCCGGGCCGGTCCTTCTCCGTGGACCGGCCCGGAAGGGCTACCGGGTGATCGCCACGTTGTCGATCCCCGCCTCGACCAGGGAGGCGCCCGAGGCGTCGGCGGCGTCCACGAGGATGCGGACGGTCTGGCCGGCGAACGCGTTCAGGCTCGCCGTGGCCGTGGCCCAGGA
>NZ_JBFALF010000037.1:0-108394 GCF_040656115.1 Nonomuraea sp. NPDC050202
GGGTGGCGCTGGCCACCGCCGCCGTGGGCGCCGGAGGGGCCCGGAAGAAAGCCCCCCGCGGGCAGGGCCGCCCGGCCCCCCCCCGGGCCCCGGGGGCGCGCTCGGCCGGGGCTTCAGGGGGCGGGCGTCGAACTCCTCCGCGTGGTGATGACGTAGCCGCCGATGTAGAACGGCAGTCGGCGGATAATCCGGCAGCCGGTGCACTTGCACTCGGCCGCCTCATCGCGCTCGTTGTCGGAGGTGTAGGCCCAAGTGGCGTGCCCGGCGAGTTCCTCGCGCAGCGCGCCGAGCAGCAGGTGCCGGTCGGCCCGCAGCTCGGCCAGTTCCTCAGTGAGGATCGCTTCCCGGCAGTCGCACGCGGGGTGGTGGTTCGTGCAGGCTTCGACGCGAGGGTCGCGGGTGTCCTTCGGAAGTGGCTGGCTGACGTACAGGTGGAAGGTGGGCCGGGAGCACCCGTTGGAGAAGGTGACGATGTGCGGGAGCGCGATCTCCGTGGAGGCCATCAGGACGTACCTTCCTGCTGCGCGGCGATGGCCTGCCGGTAGTCGTCTGGGGTGATCTGGCCCTTGCCGGGGTCCGCGCACAGCGCCTTGTGGAAGCCGTCAAGGTGGACGTTGGACACCTCATCGAGGAGGGTGACCGGCTTGCCGCGCCGCTTGGTGTTGTGGTTCACCCACAGGCAGACGGCGGGCACCATCTCCTCATCGGTGCCGCCCAGGTCGGTCCAGGTGTCGTAGATGCGCCATGCCAGGTCCTCGCGGCGGGCATCGATGAGCGGAGCAAGCTTGGCCATCGCCTCGTCCGCCTTGGCTGCGATGAGCTGCGAGGTGGAGGACACCTCGACGCCGACGTTTTGCGTGAGCCACAGGAAGCGGGCGTCGCCGGAGATGCCCGCCTCACCGAACAGCGTGTTCAGCTTCGTGAGCGTCTGCCGATTCGCGGCCCCGACCGGCCGCTTCCTCTCCGGGGCCGGCGGCGCCGGGTCCGCCTTCTCCGCGGGCGCGTCATCGGGAACGAGGTCCGCTTCCACCGGCTGCTCAGGCGTCATGTCCGCAGGCTTCGACTCGGCGGGCGGCGTCTGCGGCGCCTCCGACTCGACGGCGGCTCGGAACGCCTGCAACAGTTCGGCGGACGCTGCCTGCGGGTCAAGACCGTCGTACGCCGTTCGGAACGCCTCCTCCAGCTCGGCGAGCGTGCCCTGCCACACCTCGACGAGGGCCTGCCATGCCTTGACGGCCTGGTCGATCGCCTGCACACGGGCCTTGGCCGCGGCCTCGATCTCTTTGCCCGACACGGTCAGGGAAGGGTTCTGCTTGGCTCGGTGCCAGACGGCCACGACCTCGTTGCGGGTGTGTGCCTGCTCAATTTCGGCCAGGTAGTCCGGGGGCGGGCCGGCCTCAAGTGCCTGCGGTCCGCTACCTGGTGCGAGCACCCCGGCCGCGCCAGGTAGGAGCGCCGCCATGGCCTGACCGGCTGTGAGCCCACGCAGCTCGATCGCGGGGACGGGGAAGTGCTTGGTCTCGCCGTTCCTGGTGATGCGCCGCTGGGTGAGGAACAGCCTGATCGGGATCGGGATCTCCGTGCCGAAGATGCGGCGCATCATGGCCACGTGCGCGGGCAGTTCCAGGGCCGCGTGGTAGGAGTGCGTCTCGAACAGCCACACCCCGAGATCGGGCACGTCGGGAAGGATCACGTTCAGGCGGGTCGTGACCTTGCATGCTTGTCCGACAGGGGCGCGCTCCCACCAGCGTTCCTCGCCATACTGCTGCTTGCACAGGCACGGCCCGCCGGACTTGCGTTCCAGCACGCCGTTGCAGCGGCGCTGGACGCCGCCCTTGGTCCACTTCTCGTACGCCTGGCTGAGCGGCGATTTGGGGCCGGGTGGCAGGATGGCGTCGAGCGCGATCTCGTCGGTGACGACCCTCCACTGAGCGGGCCCTGGGCCTTGCGGCTGCCACTCTTCCATGATTCCGCCGTAGGTGTCCTCGGCTGACTGGACGAAGTGCTGGTACTCGCTCGTGATGATGAACGTGTCCGACCGTTGAGGGCTGCTCTTGCCCGTGGCGGGGTTCACTCCGTACGTGCCGGACCGGATCTTGCCGAGGGTGCGGTTGCGGTGCTGGAGGTCCAGGATCAGGCCCTCGTCGTCCATGCTCAGCGTCATGGTCAGGCGACCTTTCTCGTGGAGGGGATGGTGGGTTCTGGGAGGGCGAGGGCCTCGCCGATGACGTTCTTGGAGTGGCGGACCTCGAACTCGGACATGGCGCGGGCGTGCTGGAAGACGGCGTACATGTCGTCGCCGCACCGGGCCGGATAGAGGCGCCAGCCTTCGGGGCGCAAGTGCATGATGATCCCGATGGGGGCACGCTCCGGGAGGCGGATCTTCGTGCCGTCGCGGAGCCATCCCCACGGGGCGGCTCGGTAGGCGGCCATCTGGGCGCCTGCCTGCGGGTAGACGCCGTGACGGTGGCCGGAGTATGTGATCTGGTCCAGTTCACCGCCGGTCTTGGTGTCGCCGGGAAAGATGGTGTCGGGCGGCAAACCAACCTCGGCCGCGACGAGCGGCGAGGTGAACAGGTAGTCGAGCGTGCCCGCGAACCCGTCTTCCGGGTGGGCGACCACCATCTCGGAGGCGATGAACCGGAGCTGCCACGTCTCGACGCACTCGGTGAAGTGCGCCAGGTACGGGCGTAATTCCGGGTCGGAGGCGAGGCTGACCGGCGCGGGCTCGCCAAGGATGCGCGCCTCGATGAGGCGGTGCACGGCCCGCCCGATGTCGCCGCGGTCGTCACGGCGGCGGACGGGTTCCTGCTTGAGCCACTTGATGAACTCCTCCCGCTCCTCGGGGGTGCGGGAGACGCGCAGCATGTCGCCGACGTGGTCCATCGCGGTCTGTGCCACGACCTTGGCCGCCCAGTAGACGAGCCCGGCCTTGGACATGCCCTGGTCGAGGATCGTGGTGACCGAGCGGAGCCTGTCTCCGGTCTCAGGGTCGCGGTAGTAGCCACGCGATCGGCGCGGGATGCGGGCGTTGCCCACGACCGCGCCGCTTCCGGTGCAGGGGAGCACGTCGGTCTTGTCGGCCTTGTGCTTGCGGATGGTGCCCGACTTCGCGTTGACCTTCTGATCGAAGGTGCATTCGGGGCAGGGTGCCATCTCGGGCAGGCCGGCGGCTGCTGCGTGCGCGGCTTGTGCCCAGCCGTCCAGGCTGGTGGCGGGGGTTGCAGTGATGGTGCTCATCAGAACGGCGGCTCGTCACCGAGGGCGCGTGCTTCGGCTTCCCTGCGTTCCCGGCCCTTATAGGCGATCCTCCACGGGCTGTGCAGGGGCAGCAGCTCCTCAGGGTCGCCGGCGACGTGGTTGCCGTGTTCGGTCACCAGGGTGACGGGCGTGCCGGGCTCGTCCTGGACGGCGAACCATTCGCGGTCCTTGCCGTCCGCCCAGACATCGCCCCGCAGGGGGGGCCAGTAGCGGGGGGTGAGGACTTCGATGGTGACGTCCGTGCTGTCCAAAGGGATCTTGAAGGTGAGTCTGGGGGTGTGGGGTGCAGGGACGGTGACCCACAGATCCTTGTCGTCCAGGAGGTTGGCTTCGCAGATGACGGTGATCCGTAGGCGGTCTCCCGGCTTGATGGTGGGGCTCATCGGCGTCCGGCCTCTTGCTCGTCGAGGACGGCGCGGGCTTCGGCGATGAGCCGGTCGGCCATCTCCTCCCCCTGCTCTTGGATGAGGAGGTCGCGCGCGGTGCCTGCCATGGTGCACGTCGCATGGCGGCAGGTCGGGCTGGTCGTGGCGGCGATGAGGGCGAGGTCGGCCGCGCGGTTGGCGGCGTGGTCGGTGTGGGGGTTGCTGGTCACTGCGTCTCCCTCGGCTGTTGTTGGCGGTTGCGCCAACGGGGCAGGGTACGGAATGTGGCGTTTCCGCTGGTGGTGGTGGTCCCCGCGAGACTTGTTGATCTTGGTGGTGCGTGTCTCGCGACACCTTCAGCCTACGCCTGAGCGACGCGCATGTCACGCTCTAGCTGCGTCTCTCGCGCCGTTCCGATCGCGAGCACGCCAAGATCAACAAGCATTGTAAAAGATCTTTACAGAGGTCAGCAGACGCAGCCGACGCAAGGGCGGGTGATACGCTCGCGTCGATCCCGGTCCGCCACGAGGGGATGTCGCCACCATGTCTGCCACCAGAACAACCCAGCTCAGCCCCGCCCTGGCGCTCCTCGTCCGCTACCGCAAACGCGAGGGCAGCCCCGAACCCGAACTCCAGGTCCGCCCACTCGCCCGCAAGATCAGCGCAGCGTCAGGGCACAAGTTCAACGAGCAGTTCTGGCGACGACGAGAATCCGGCCTCGTCACCGACATCTCGGACAAAGACCTCGCCTGGTGGGCATGGGGATTCGGCGTCCCCGCCGACGAACTGGCCGCCACCGGCCGCCCCGAGGCCGCCGACCTCCTCCGGCAGATCCTCGCCGACCAGGAAACCAAGGACGCCGCCGCCAAGCGGGCCGCCGACCGCGCGGCCGACGCCGTGGAGGGCTTCCTGCGGGACGCGTACGCCGAGATCGACGCTCTGAACGCCAGCGGCCCGGAGAAGGAGCGCATGAAGCGGTACCTGCTGGAGCGCACCCGCCAGGTCCTCGACCGTGAGCAGGTCACCACCACGAGCCTCGACGGGCGCTGACGCCCGCGTCACCCGCGCGGCGGACGCCTGCGGGACGACGGTCGTCCGCGAGCTCACGCCGGAGGCGGGGCGATCGTCCGTGGCGCGTCGCTGCGTCAGCCGGCCCGAGTCGTGCATCGCACCCCCGCTTCTTACCTCGCTCTGTGGTCCATGCCGCCTTGTGTGACGCCTGTGAGACGCGGGTGGTTGGCACGTTCCTGAAAAAGTTTGTGGCTTTTGATCCGGAAGAATTGACGGGCGTGACGCGCACCGGCCCGCGACGCCGACCACCACCTGAGCCCGTACCGCACATCCGCGATCACTCGCACCGCTGCGTATACCGGCACGATGACCCACACGAGGAGCAGCAGCATCGCCGGCGTCAGCTCCGGGGCGGCCACCAGCAGGACGGCGGGCGCCGCCAGGCCGGCCACCATCGACGTCACGTTCTCCGGCCAGCGGGTGCCGTGCGGTCTTCGCGCCGCTCTCCGCCGGTGCCGTCGTTTCCCTGCGGCATGGCCGGGTCGGCCGTGGCTGTTCAAGGCGGTGACTCCCAACGGTGTGGAGAGTGTGTCGTCAATGAAGCACTGGCCAGCAGTTAGCGACTCCAGTTACCGTTTTTGCGTCGCCAGTTACCAAGTCAGGCGTTCGATGGTCGCCGCTATGGGCACGCTCTGTCAACACTTGCGCTGAGGAGTGGGGGCCTGAGTAGCGTGTGCCGTTACCGACGCGTTTCGGTGCCAGTGGGAGGAGCTCGTCCCAAGTGAACGTGTTCGCTGCGCGATTAGAAGAGATCATGAGGCGTCGCAACCTCAAAGACGCCCAAGTCGCCGCCCTGGTCGAGCAGACCGGTCTCACGATGACCCGTCAGTACGTCACGCAGCTCCGAACCGGCGTGCCGAAGGACCCCGGAATCGCGCGAGTGAAGGCCTTGGCTCAGGTCCTCGACGTGCCCCTGTGGTGGCTGCTAGGCGACCCGGACCCCGCCGAAGCCGCTCCGTTCGCGGCCTTGTCGAACGAGAGCCGCCAGGCGCTGGCCGCCGTGCTCGACCTGGCCCGCCGTGCCGATCGGCTCGCCCCGGTCGGCCGCTCCAGCGGCGTGGACTCAACACCCACCGCCGACAGCGTGACAGCGGACGCGCCGCCCTCCCACCCGTACCCCGTCGAGGTCGTACGGCAGGCGCTCAGCTCCAGCCAGGACATGCCTCCCAACCGCATCGGCGCCCGGCTGAGGAGCCTGCGCAAGACCGCGGGCCTGTCCGTGGCGGAGGCCGAACTGGTCATCGGCGGGGAACCCGGGATGCTCGACCAGATCGAGAGCGGCACGCTGGTGCCGACCACGGCCATGCTGACGCTCCTGCTGTCCAGCTACGGCGTCACGAACCCCTACTACCAGACGCTGTTCGTGTCGGCCGCGCAGGGCCGCCTGGACAACCGCTGGTGGCTGCCGTACTTCCAGACGCTGCCGTTGTGGGTGGTGGCGTTCATGGAGATGGAAGACAGCTCCGAGCGGATCAGCTACTACAGCAGCAGCGAGATCCCGTTCCTGCTGCAACATCCGGACTACACACGCGTGCTCCGCCTGGCCGCCCACCACCCGGACGCGGCAACCGCGCAGATCGAGCTGGGCACGCGCCTCCTGCGAGAGCGGCAGGAGCGGCTGGTCGAGCGGCGGAAGGTCCGCATCTGGGCCGTCATCCAGGAGTCGGCCCTGCTCGACGCCGTGGGCGGCACCGACGTCCAGCTCCGGCAGCTCGACCATCTGATCGCGCTGGCCACACAGCCTCACATCTCCATCCAGGTCAATCTCAGCGGCCCTGACCGGTACCGGCCCCGCGGCGGGTCCTTCACCCTGCTGCGCCGCCCCGACCCGGACATGCCGGACGTGGCGTGGATCCCTCACCTCAGCGAGGACCTCGTGATCAGCGACTCGGCACACATGGCGGAGTACACCATGGCATGGGCACGGCTGACGCTCTCGGCCACGCAGCCGGACCAGGCGATTCGCGTGCTGACGCAGGCTCGCGCCATCGTCGCTCAAGGCCGCGCTCGCTCCGAAGAATTGACGGACGTTTCAAACGTTTAGTTGAGTAGGCGGATCATCAGGGCCGGGAATGCGGTGACACTCCCGGCCATCGCGCTCCCCTCCCCGTAAGGGTGATGTTCATGGATGATTCCACCGACTGGCGCGCAGGGATCGACCCCAGCGCCGCGAACTCGGCGCGCATGTATGACTACTACCTGGGCGGCAAGGATCATTTCCCCGCCGACATCGCTGCAGCCCGCAAGGTCATCGCGCTGCAGCCGAACGTCCGACCGGCCGCCCGGGAGAACCGGCACTTCCTGCGGCGCGCCGTCACCTACCTGACTCAGGAGGCGGGCATCCAGCAGTTCCTCGACATCGGCGCCGGCCTGCCCACGGCCGGGAACGTGCACGAGATCGCGCCGGAGGCCCGGGTCGTCTACGTGGACCACGACCCGGTCGTCATCACACAGGCAAGGGCGTTACTAGGAGGCAGCGACCGCGTCCGTGTCGTGATGGGAGACGTGCGTGACCCGGACGCCATCCTGGAGCACCCCAGCGTCTGCCGCTTCCTCGACTTCGACGAGCCCCTCGCGCTTCTCCTGGTGGGGCTGCTGCACTTCGTCCAGGACCGGGAGGGCGCCTACGGCGTGGTGGCGCGGCTGCGGGATGCGCTTCCGTCCGGCAGTTTCGCGGCGATCAGCCACGGCATGAGCGAGGGCTTCGACAAGGGACTCGTCAACAACATCAGCAACGTCTACTCCTCGCAGATGTCCCACCAGCTCCGCACCCGAGCGCAGGTCGAACCGTTTCTGACCGGGCTCGATCTCGTCGAGCCCGGCCTGGTCCCGATCACCGAATGGCGCCCTGACGGCATCTCCGAAGGGCTGACCGCGCGAGAGGTCGGCATCATCGGCGCGGTCGGCCGCGTTCCTTAGCGGGCCTTCACCATCGTCGGCAGGCTGCGGAACCCCCGGATGTTCGGATGGTGCATGCGGGCCGGCGTACCCACCTGGTAGTCCTCCTCCACGGCGGCTACCAGCTCCTCCAGCACCACCCGAGTCTCCAGGCGGGCCAGGGCCGCCCCGAGACAGAAGTGGGGGCCCGTCCCGAACGTGAGCGTCTTCGAATGATCACGATCGAGGTCGAAACGCTCCGGATCCCGGAAAACTCGCGGATCGTGGTTGGCGGCGGCGTACACCAGCAGCAGCCGCGACCCGGCCGGCACGACCGTGCCGTGCCACTCGACATCGCGGGTGACCAGGCGGGCCGCCATCTGACCGGAGGAGTCGTGGCGGAGCGTCTCCTCCACCCACGCGGGCACCCGGCCAGGCTGGAACGCGATCGAGCGCTGGCCGGGATGGCGGGCCGCCTGATACCAGGCATTGCCCAAGACCTTTGTCGTGGACTCGTTGCCCGCGACACCGAGCAGCAGCAGCACGGCGCCGATGTCGCTGTCCGACAGCCGCTCACCATCGATCTCAGCCTCGATGAGCGCCGACACCATGTCGTCGCCCGGCCGGGCCCGCCGATCGGCGATGAGCTCCTGGTAGTAGCCCATGAGCTTCATGGTGGCGGCGGCGGAGACCTCGGTGACGCCCCCGGTGACCTCGTCCCTCAGCAGGTTCTCGTTCGACCATTGCAGGATCTGCGCGCGGTCAGCCGCGGGCACACCGATCAGCTCGCTGATGACGTCGGCGGGGATCTTCTCGGCCAGGTCGGTGATGAAGTCGAATTCGCCGCCCGCGTCCAGCGCCGCCTGGAGGTAGCCGCGGGTGATGTCGCGGATGCGGGGTTCGAGATCGGCGACACGCCGCGGTGTGAACCCCCGCGAGATCAGCGCCCGGAAGCGGGTGTGATCCGGCGGGTCCATGGCGATGAACGAGCTGCGCTTGGCCATGTCGGGTGACCACAGCTCCAGGCTGACGCCGTAGCTGTTGCTGTAGGTGGCGGCGTCCCGACCTGCGGCGTACACGTCGGCGTGCCGCGTCAGGGCCCAGAAGTCCATTTCATGGTTGCGGTAGAGGGGCGCCTGCTCGCGCAGAAGCGCGTAGGTCGGGTACGGATCTTCATGTACGGCGTGGTCATACGGGTTGTAGGTCAGCGTCACGTTGCTCACAAGACCCCTCACGGGAGAAGGAGTGGGGCACGACGCCGCTCAGCTTGGCAGCGGCGGCCCGCACCGAGCAATGTTCCACGAGGCCATAACGATCTAGCATCCCCGCCCGATGAACCCGTATCGTGACACCTCGCACGGCTACCGAACCAAGTTCAGCGCACGTTCACTCACACGCCAGCGCCACCGGGGGTTCACATGTACCGGCCAGCCCGCCTCCTGACCGTCAGCGCCGCCGCCACAGCCTTCACGGCTCTGCTCATCGGCCAGGCCCAGCTGACCGACCTGACGGCCCTCGCGGCTGCGGTCGTGCTCATGCTCGTCGCGTCGGCCACCACTGTGCACGCGATCCTCCGGCCTGCCCAGCGGCGCCCCGTGGACGAGGCGTACACACGCTCCTACGAGCGGGTCAGCGCCCGGCTGGACCGCATGCGCTAGCCCCGAGCGGGCCGGCGAACCATCGCGCGCACCGCGAACCACGGCGGAACGCGAAAGGCCCCGGCCGGAAGGGGTGGATTCCGAGCCGGGGCCTTTCGGTGCGCGGGAGTATGCAGATCACGCGCGTGTACGGGGCACTCTATGCGTTCAACTGGCCGCTTCGCCAGACAGTTCCGGGCACACTACACGAGAGCAGCCGACCCGTCGTCATGCCGCTAGCCCGAGTTGGGCGCGCACCAGGGCCTCGACATCCGGCGGCACGTCCCACACGTTCTGCCAGCCTCGGCACGGCACCGGCTCGGCGATCGGGCGCACGTTGGCCAGCAGCCAGTGGCACTGGCCCGGTGCCGCCCACGGCGACGACGAGTCGCGGACCACGTCCACCAGGTCGGCGACCGCGACGATCGCACCGAACACGAACCGCTCGTCGCGCAGCAGCGGCCCGACGAACTGGCCGGCCGCGGCGATGATGCGCGGGTCGGCCGCGCCGTACTCGTCCCAGGGCTTCCCGGCGTGGATGGCGAGCTCGCCGCGGTGACGAGTGCCGCGCGTTCTGTTCTCGACGTCCTTGCCACCGAGCGCGATCGCCCACGCCCAGGGGTTCCACACAGTGAGCGCCTTCACTCGCCGCCTCCTCCCCTGACCTCGTCCAGCGCCGCCGCCCAGCACGCCGCAGTGGAGCGGATGTCGCCGTCTTCGGCATCCTCTGCGAGGATGGACGCACGGTGCCTGTCCTCGGCCGACAGCGAGAGGTATCTGGCCCGGTCCCGCTGGTTGGCGGGGCCTCCTCGCCAGGGCGCGAGTTCTTCCGTGTCGGGCTCGGCGGGCGGCCAATGGCTGGTGGTGTGTTTGCACCACTCGCGGTTGATCTCTTCGGGGCAGTGGCCGTCCCACGTAGTCATGGTCATTCGCTGCCGCCTTCTGGGGCGAACACCCAGTGGTGCAGGTGGCCGCTCGGGGAGTGCTCGGAGATGGTGAACACGTGACCCTCGAACGCGATCCGCGGTCCTTCCCCGGCGGCGAAGCAGAAGGACCAGCCGCCGCCGCTGAACTCCAGGCCACGGTTCGCATCTGCGAGGACGACGACCTGGATCGGGGAGGTGAGCACGCATCCGGTCGTCACCTGCGGTCGGCCGTCATCGCTGCTGGGAGAGCTGCGGACGAGGGTAAACGCACGGCCGGAGAGCGCGGTGCGGAGCCGGTCGGCGACCCCGTCGATGTTGTCCCCGGACAGGTGACCGTGGTAGCTGTGGCTGTCCAAGCTCATGGGGTTCCTTCCTGCTGGTCGGGTGAAGTGGTGTTCGTGCCGGTCTCGAGCCCGGCGTCGGCGAGGGCGGCCACGATCCGGCCCGACAGATCCACGCCGGCGGCCCGCATGACGACGGCGGCCTGGACGGTGAGGCGGGTGAGGAAGGCAGCGAGGTCGTCGGCGGTGCCTTCCTCGATAGCGAGCAAGTGGAGGTTGTCGTCGTCGATGAGGGTGATGGCCCATTCGCCCGGCCGCGGGGGAGGGATGAGCTTGTCGTCCTCATCGAAAGGGCTGGGGCGAGTGCCGTTTCCGTCCTGGACGACGATGCGAAGGACGTTGGGGTGGCTGCCGAACGTGCTGTAGGACATCTAGTTGCCCCCTTGAAGGCGGCGCTCCAGCTGCTCGACACGGGCCTGCAGCTCACCGATGTGCCTGACCGACGCCTCGGCCACGCGCCGCTCCAGGTTGGTAATGCGTTGGCGCAATTCGTTGAGCTCCTGACCCACCTCGGCGCGGGCCTCGGCCCGGATCTCCTCTTCGATGAGCGACAGTTCGTTGTCGTTCTCGTAGTTCCAGTTCACGCCTGCTTCTTGGCAGGCAAGCCGCAGGTAGTGGGCGATCGTCCCCTTGGCGCTCATCACGCGTTCTCCTCGGGCAGGTGAACGGTCGAGTAGCCCTTGTCGTAGCCGGGCGGCTGGGCTGCGATGTAAGCGGCTTTCTCCTCCTGCGAGAGGACCTCGACCTCGGTGGGGCTGACCTGGTCGTTGACGAACGTGTGGTGCCAGGCCACGGGCAGGTCACCGTCATCGAAGATGTCGGTGACGGTGCCGACGTGGCCGGGCCAGACGAGGCTGCGGACGTAGGTGACGCCCGGCTCGATCGGGTCGGTGGTGGTGGGATCGGTCATAGCGTTTCATGATCCTTTCTTTGTTGGCGGTTACGCCAACGAGTCTGCCGGAGATGGCCTCAGGTGGCGCCGTGGTGGCCTGAAATGGCTTGATCGACTCACTTTTGACGGTACCTCTCGGATGCCGTCGCTAGGCCGGAGAATCGCTCTCAACGCCTCACGAAAACGGACATAACGGACACAACTTTGTCGCGAGACACACGCAGGACTACGGTAGAGATCACACCGCACCACCACCGCCACACCCACAAGGAGCGCCACGTGGCCCGCCACCGCCAACCCGACCCTCGCCAGGTCACCTTCCAGCAACCCGGCGACTCCCACTCGTTGGCGGAACCGCGAACGCGCTCAGCCCCCCAACGAGGCAAAGCCGCCACCTGGACCAACCGCATCAACACCGGCAGCCGCCTCGACGAGGACACCATCGAGCGCATGAACGACGCCATCCACCGCACCGGCCTGGGCCTCCAAGGCGTCTGGGAACAGGCGATCAACTACCACTGCGACCAGATCGGCATCCCGGCCGAGATGCCTCCGGGCAGCGAACGGGAACGGATCCCCCGCCCCAGCGAGCCTGTGGCCGACCCGGACTCGCTCACACTCATCACCGTCCGGCTCGCGCCGAACACACGCGCCCGCCTCATCGCCGGCTGCCACCTTGAGGAGCTGGGCGGGCAGGAGTTTGTCCCCGCCGCCCTCAACGCGTGGTTCGACCACATCGACCAGACCGGCCAGTCCTAAGATGTCGCCCAGCGCCACGGACGCGACTCGTTCCACCCACAGGAGACCCACCGTGACCCAGCCCCAGCGACGAGCGGTCCGGATCGCCGTCGCCAACAACAAGGGCGGCACCGGCAAGACGTCGGCCACCGTCAACCTCGCCGCCGCTCTCGCCCTGTACGGACTGCGCATCCTCATCATCGACATGGACCCGCAGGGCAATGCTGGCCGTCGCCTCGCGGCCGATCTGGCCGCCGACCAGGCCACGCTCTCCGACGTGCTCAAGGCGCTGGCTGAGCAACCGGACGGCGACCTCGCAGGATGCGCGACCGACGCGTTCGCGCCCATCGGCTGGCCGACCCCGTACAACGACCGCATCACCCTCATTCCCTCGCGTTCTGACCTTGAGAACCGGTCGTTGACGGAAGCGGGGCAGCTCGGCGCTGTCCAACGCCTGGCCACCGCGCTGGAAGGCGCGGACGATGACTACGACCTGGTGCTCATCGACTGCCCGCCAAACCTGGGCCACCTGACTCAGATGGCGTTGTCGGCCGCCGACTACGCGCTGGCGGTCATGGACCCGGAGCTGGACGGGATCGAGGGTGCTCTCGCGCTGCGGGACTTCGTGGCCGTGAGCCGTCGCAAGCTGTCCAACCCGAACCTGTCGGTGGTGGGCTACATCGTCAATCGGGTGGACCTGCGAGTTGGCGCGGACAAGTACCAAGTAGAAAACAGCATTCCGGAGGCATTCGGCGACGAGCTGCTGCTGCCGATGCTGCCGCTGCGGGCGGCGGTGAAGGACGCGGCCGACTCCAGCCCGCCCCGGCCGTTGCCTGCGCTCGGATCGACGGGCAGCGAGATGGCTGGACTTTACAACGATCTTGCTAAGGCGCTGGCCCTGCGGGTTGGGCTGGGCACGCTCTCGGCGGAGGTGGTGTAGGTGGCCGCCGCCAAAGTGCAGCGAGGATCTCCTTCGCAACGGCCTAGAATCACGGCCCAGCCGGAACCGGTACAGACGCCCGGCGCGGTCGCCGTCGAGCCCAAGTGGCCGGACAAGGTCAAACTCTCCGACATGGCCGACAACCCCGACAACCCACCGTCGCGGCTGGAGCCCCAGAAGCTGGAGGAGCTGGCCGCGAGCATCCGCGAGAGCGGACTCCTCCAGCGGATCATCCTGGTACCGCGCGACATCTGGTTGCAGGCCCGCCCGGAGCACGACCGGCCCGTCGAGGACGGCGGGATCGGTGACAAGCCCTGGGTCATCGGCATGGGGCACCGCCGCCGGTACGCCTGCGAGCTGGCCGGGATGGTCGAGGCTCTGGTCGATGTGCGGGAGACGGCCGACAAGGCGCGGCGTGACGCGCTGATCGAGAACATCCAGCGCCTCAACCTGCCCCCGCTGGACGAGGCCCGGCAGATCCAGAAACTGATGGACGAGGAGGCCCTGTCGCAGAACGGCGTGGCCAAGGCCCTCGGGAAGTCGCCGGGCTGGGTGTCGCAGCGGCTGGCGCTGCTCGGTCTGCGGCCGGAGCTTCAGGAGGCGCTTCTGGGCGGGGACCTGAAGCTGGAGGATGCGCGGCGGCTGGGCAAGCTGCCGGTGGAGCAGCAGGTCTGGCCTGAACCCGTCCCGGACCCGACTCCCGCCGCGGCCCAGCCGGACCCGCCGGCGGCCGGGGGAGTGGCGACTAGCGGGGGAGGGGCTATTCCTCAGCCGGCCCCCGCGCCGGCCGCAGGGCGGAACATCGACCCCGCGCCTCGTGGAGAGTCGGCAGGGGGCACGGGCGACGAGGTGAGCCTGAACGAGGCCCTGCGCATCGAGCAGGCCGCGAACACGGTGGGGAACCTGCGTGCTCTGCGACGGGTGGCGATGCAGCACCCGGAGAAGGCTCGCACCATCCTGCGGGTGTTGAAGGACGCCGTCCGCGAGCTGGAGGCAGACATGTCGGCCGATGCGTAGCCTGCCTACAGGTATTTACGCCGTAAACGGTGAAGGGCGCCCCGCGCGGGGCGCCCTTCGTCATTGCAGCAGGTCGGCAATCCACGTAGGCAGCTCCGCGATCGGCACGTCCCGCTCGATCGCGTACACCTTGCCGTTCACGATGGAACCGGGACCGACCACGTAACCGCCTCGGCCGCCGCGCCCCGGGCCGCGAGTGTCGATCCCTTGCCCGAGCAGAGTCGTGCCACCGGAGATGCTGCCGATGGTGCAGCCCGCGGGGGCGCGGAAGTACAGGTGCGAGCCGCCGGACGGCGTGGCCACGGTGAACGTGTCCGGCCACTCGACGCCGAGCCGTTCGCACCAGCTCTCCAGCGTGCACCGCCCGTCTACGCCGTCGTCCACGTCGAGGTCGAGGATGACGAGCTGGTTGGCCCAGCAGCCGATGCCGAGGTTTGCGCCGCGCGGCCACCGCTCGGCCACCTCGCCCGGCGTGCGCAGGCAGTCCCGCTGCCAGCCCGGCCTGGCGGGAAGCCGGCCACCGGGCAGCAACGGGAACACCGCTATGCCGAGCTCGACGAGCGGCAGCGGATCGGGAGTCAGCAAATGCATCCGGCCTCGTACCCGACCAGGCCCTGGTCCCCGCCGCACTCCTCGCAGGTGCTTTCTTCCTCCAGGGGGTCACGCTCCACGGCCCATTCGCCGTGACGCCACCCTGTGCAGTCGTTCTCGCAGCCGCAGCCCTTCGGGCATTCGGGGCACACCATGCCGACCGTCCACCCGCACGTCTCGCACAGCGTCTGGTTGGCCGGATCGGTCATGATGGCGACCGCTTCGCCGGGGGTTTCCTCGCGCCCGTCGAGCCAGTCCACGAGTTCAGCGCGGACCTCGGTGTAGTTCTTGCCGGGCCGGTGCTGCATCAGCTCCCGCGTGGCGCGGCTCAGGTCGTTCGACATGTCTCGCCCGTCCGGAGGTGTCCCACGCCCACCCCCTGCATGGTCGAGTAGCGCGATCGAGGCGCGTCGTCTGCGAGGTGGTCGCTCGCTGTCCCTCGACACTTCCCTGTTCATCGCCTGGTCCCCTGCGTGGGCGGGGTTCCGGCTCCAAGGTTGGCTGGAGCGTCAGCCATCCTGGAATCTACACGACATCCGGGGAACTGGTGAAGCAGAGAGGGCGCGGACCTGTCTGGCCCGCGCCCTTCATGTTGTTGGCGCTATTGCCAACGAGAGATCAGTTGCTATCCGAGTTCTTTGCCGGGGGCAAGTCGCCATCGGGTGACCGGGCGCGGCACGCAGAACTCCCGGTCATTACGAAAGCCCGGCACCGACTCGATCAGACCCTCCCGCTCCATCCGCTCCAATGTGCCCCGCAGCTTCGCCGTGACCGGCAGGCCCAGCACGCGAAGCAGCTCCCCGTGCGTGAACAGCTTGCCGGGGTACGCCTCCAGGTGCGTGAGCACGCGAGGCATCCGGTCCTCGTACGCCCGCAGCGACCGAGAACGACCCTCCATCGCGACCAGGTGCCGGTAGACGCTGCGCTCGTGCATCCCGAGCCGGGCCGCGATGGTGGGGACGGGGTAGTCGGAGGCGACGAGTTCGGCGATGCGCGTCCGGCGTTCCTTGGTCCTCTCCCAAGTCGGCATGGTTACCACTCTCCCTCCGTCTGGGCTGGTGCCTCCTCCAGCGCCAGCCCGTCCGTCAGCTCGTCGATCAGGGTGCCGCGCGCTTCGAGCTCTCCCTGCTCGGCGATGAGACCGGCGGCCCGGGACTGGGCCTGCTCGATGGTCAAGCCCTCGGCCTGCATGATCACGTCAATGAGGGCGTCCATGCCCCGAGCGGCATCCTCGGCCGCCGCAGCGATGAGCGTCGGGACCCCGTCCGCAGTCGCGAGGGTGAGCTGGGTGATGTTGCGGGCGACGCTGCGGGCGAGGTACGGCAGGAAGTCGGCGGGCTCGGCCGGCGTGTATTCGGTGGTGGTGTGGTTGAGCTGGGTCATCAGGGTTTACTCCATCTCTGAACTGGGATGTTCCTTGCTGGGCTTACGGAGAGCGCCGCGGTGGCGAACGCGGGCGCACACGCCGCCGTGAGGGCGGCGGCTCAGATCGTCAGGGCGGACATCCTTGCCCCACTGCCGGGACGGCTCCTCGCCTTCGTGCCACAACGCCACGAAGTGGCGGCGGGCACGCGAGAGCCTCGCTCGATAGGTCGCAAGGGAGATGCCGAGGGCGGCAGCGGCCTTGCCGTGGTCCTCGTAGACAGCGAGCGCGTGCAGGACCTCTCGCTGCCGGTCAGTCAGCGCCGCCATGATCTCGGGCAGTGCCGCGCGCTCCACGATCCGTTCCTCATGAGTGTCGCGAGGGCCGCAGGTGACCCACCAGTACACGACGTAGGCGCGGATGTTGGAGAGGTGGCCGTGGTGGCGCATGTCCGCGTCGGTGTAGCGGCTCAGCGCCGCCGTGCCCTTCTGCACCAGGTCACGCCAAGGTGGACACTCATCAGCGGCGGCGAGGTGTTCAGCGATGGCGGCCCACGCGATGTTGTAGCGCTCCTCGACGTCGGACGCCCTCCAGCGCATGGCGCCGTAGTCCAACCGGACAGCCCTGCGGGCCATGCAGTCGAGGTCTTCCAGGGTGTAGCCGTGCATGACGTCCACTGCTCACTCCTTGGTCGCCATGGCGGCGAGCAGGAGGTCCACGTGGCACGCCTCGTCGAGCTTGCACCGGCATGCCAGCGCCTGCCCGTCCAGCTCGGCGCGGGCCTGCGCGACAAGCTCCGGGTGGGAGTCGAGGTATTCGCGGTAGAGGTCAAGGACCTCGCGTCGGCTGTGCACCCGGCCGTCACATCCGGGCTGCCAGCAGCCGGCGCCGGAGAGCGTGTGCGGGTTCGCGTACGGCGACCGCTTCAGGTATGGCCCTTCCCGGCCGCACCAGACCGCGCCGGACGGGAGCCGGGGGTGGAACAGGTCGCCAGTGACCTGGACGCGCCTACCCATGGCCAGCCGCCCGCTTGAGAACGTGGTCCGCCAGAGCTTCGGCGGGCGTGAAGCACTCGCAGCCCTCCCAGATGATGCCGTCGCAGGCCGCGTGGTAGTCGCCGGCATCCTGGGCGCGGACCTCCCGCTCGCGGATGAGGAGAGCCCGCTCCAGCACGTCCGCGATCGGCTCGGCCATGCCGGGGTCAGCGATGGCGATCCAGGTGGCGTCGCCGTAGCACTGGTAGGCGATGGCGACGGGCCCGGCCGGGCCGTCCACGTTGTTGCCGGTGGCCCGCCACGGGGTGCCGCTCGTGCGAGCGGCGATCTCGCGGCAGATGGTGGCCGCCGTCTCCAGCTTGTCCCAGAGGGTCAGCTCAGGCATCCGGGTACTCCGTCCACGTCTGGCCGTCGAGGACGGCGCCCGCCTGGTGCTTGCCGACGCGCTCCATCACCTCGGCGTCCGGCTGGTCGAGCTTCCAGCCCGGCCACGGCGTGCCCCGGTCCCGGCCGTCGAGCATGACGACGTGGTGGCGGTCGTCGGTGGCATAGGACGGCTGGGGCCGCCACTCGCCCCACTGCTTGAGGAAGTAGGGCACGCCAGCGGCGGTGCACTGGTCGCGGAGGCCGCGCACCCAGTCGGGGTGCATCGGCCGCGCGCCAGGGCCTGACTCACCGCCGGCCACCACCCAATCCAGCGCCGGGATGTTCCCCGAGCTATCGGCGGTGAGCCATTCATTGCGGAGCACGACCGGCCCGAGCAACGGTTCCGCCGAGATCCACCGGACGGCGATGTGCGGAGTGTCGAGGAGGATGGGGATGCGGATGTCGGCCCACTTCTGGTTCTCGACGCTGACGCCGATATGGACGTTCGGCAGCGGCCGGACTGGCATCCAGTAGCCGTCCGCGCTGGAGTCGGGGGTGAGCTGCATCGGGGAGGCCGAACGGTACTTGCCTCGGACCCGCGCGAGCGCGATACCTCTGCCTGCCTCGCCGACCGCCTTCCAGAAGTCGTCCGAAGAGAGCATCGCCCGCATCCGGCCGGGCCTCTTGGTGGGCCAGACGAAGGCGTGCTGCGGTGTCATCGCCATCACCGCGAACGCCCGCACGATCATCCAGTCGGGTACCGCGTCGTGCCAGGTGTCGCCCAGGCTGTTCGGGAAGA
Organism: Nonomuraea sp. NPDC050202; assembly: GCF_040656115.1. Lineage (NCBI taxonomy): Bacteria > Bacillati > Actinomycetota > Actinomycetes > Streptosporangiales > Streptosporangiaceae > Nonomuraea > Nonomuraea sp. NPDC050202. The sequence continues at coordinate 18,180 of NZ_JBFALF010000037.1, forward strand.
CACGGAGCGAGTCGCGCTTGGTGAGCGGCCAGTCCAGCCGCTCCGGGTGCAGCAGCACGCCGGTGGTCGCGCCGATGTGCTTGCCGTCGAACCGGCGTCCGGCCATCCGGAGCGGCGGCTGCCGCACGATGTAGCAGTTCTCGCACCCTTCGGATACGTGGGTGCAGCCGGTGACGAAGTTCCAGGTGGCGCCGCGGCGCCCGTCAGGGCCTCGGAGCCATTCAATGGCGCTGTTATCCGACATGGGCGATCTCCTTCGTGGTGGTGGTGAGGGGTTCGGGGTAGCGGTGGATCCACAGGCCGCGCGCCCCGTCCGCGATGGCGTTCGCGGCACTGGGCTTCTGACGGCCGCCGCCCATGGGGCCCTTCGAGGTGCGGAGCTTGGTCCAGCCGTCGAAGCGGTAGAGATTGCCAGGAGTGCCGGGGAGGCTCGTGGACGACAGGGCCTCGATCTGCGGCTGGCCGCACAGCTCGGCGCTGCGCGTGTCCCACCCGGCGTAGGTGCCGAGCCACAGCGGGACGAGGTACAGCCGCGCGATGCGCAGGACGGCCCGCAGGCACTGCTCATCGCGCCGGTCCGGCGAGCGGACGATCCTCGCCAGGTCCACCGTGTTGTACCGGTGCAGGCCCAGGCCCTTGCACACAGACGTGTTCGGGGTGCTGGCCAGGATCACGGCGGCGGCCACCCGGCCGCGGTCCTCCATGACGAACCCCAGGCTGCCGAACGGGCGCGTGTAGGGCCGGCCGCGCGGATGCTCGCCGTCGGGCAGGTGGAGCGGGTGCCGCCAGCGGATCAGCAGCTCGACGACCTCGGCCACGTCCACCTGGTAGAACGCGACGACGGGTGACAGCCGCAGGGCGAGTTGACGACTCATTGCGGACCTGCCGGAGTGTGCCCGCGCGCCCACTCCAGCAGGGCGACGATCTCGGGGTCCGGAGTGGCTGAGTTCCAGGTGCGATCCCGGACCATCTCCAGGCATTCGCTGGGGTCACTAACGATGTCGCCGACCTGCGCCCATCGCCAGCCGTGCTCGGTGGTGGTCCGTACGCAGGTGTAGCCGGCGTATCCGATGTCGTCCGGGTCCGCAGTGGAGGTGGCGGACAGGATGACGTTCAGCGGGTCCGGGCCTTCGATGTGATGGACGCGGATGGTGTAGCTGCGGCCGTCGTGGGTGAGTTCTCGAATCACGTGTAGGCGCCCATCTGGCCGGCCTGGTGCAGTTCGTGCGCGAACGCCTGTGCCTGCTCCGCGGTGAGGTCGAGCACGGGCACGAGCTGCCAGCGATCCTCGTGCGGGCCGTGCTTGGCGTACACCCGGTCGTCTTCGGCGTAGTAGGCGGAGGTGCCGCCGTTGCAGCGGCCCGCCCACGCCGCTTCGTTCAGCTCGTGCACGATCGCGCACGCCAGCGGGTCCGGGAAGGCGTCCATGACCTGGCGGCTGTGGTCATCATCGATGAGCCAGACCCGGCCCTGGACGTCGTGGCGGTAGAACAGCTTCTTCTCACCCATCAGGCACTCGCCGCCGATCGGGCCTGGAACCAGCGCAGCAGGCCCTCCACGACCGGGACCGCGTACTCCACGCCGACCGAATACACCACGTTCTCCCGCGTGGCCCAGCCGTCGCCCAGGTCGAATTCGACGTCGAGTCGCCACGCGCCGTCGTCCACCGGGTCGAAGACGAGATGCTTCGAGGGCGGGCCGGGGAGTTCGACGGTGACCTCGTGTTCGGCAGCTTCGTAGTCGATGCGGGCGCTGATTCCGGCGCGGACGAGGGTGGTGTGAAGGTCTTCGTTCTGCTCGTCGTACTTGCCCATCGGGGCCTCTCTCTCGGTGGTGGTGGGGTGGCCGCCGCCCGCCCTCCTGGCCGGCGGCGGCCGGGAGGGGTTAGCGGGTGGTGCGGGCGAAGTTGTGGCCGCCGTCGTCCACCGGGAGGCTGGCCAGGTCGAACCCGGCGCGGTTGCCCTTCCACGTGGACGGGTCTCCGGGGGTGGCCGGCGTGCCGGGCGTGAGCGGGTGCTGGGACAGCCAGGCCCACAGGTCTCCGCCGATGTGGCAGAGGCCGCCGCCGTGGTTGCCGTCGATGTAGATCTCTGAGTCGCCGCCGTACCCGGACACGTCGTGCTCGGCCCACACGCACAGCAGGTAGCCGGGGGCGCCGGCCTCGGTCACGCGGGCGAGGACGGAGGCGATGAGGTCCTGGTCGTAGCCGTCCCTGAGGGCTCCGGCCAGGTCGGCGATCTCCTGGTACAAGGGCGGCGCGTTCTGCATGATGTCCGCGTACCGCTCGCCTAGCCGGGATAGGACGGCGCGGACGTTGGCTAGGCATTTGTCACCGAAGATCCGAATGTCCGTGAGGGACAGATCGTCGTGTTCGGCCAGGATGGCGAGGGTGCGGATGCCCTCCCGGAGGAGGCAGTTGCGGGCCAGAGGCTTCAAATCGAGGAGGCGGATGTCGGTGTTGCCGGGCAGGCCGGTGGCCTTGACGAGGTTGGCGATCGTGCGAGAGGTGGTGTCGGTGATCGACATAGTTGTCTCCTTCCTGACGGTCGTGATGGTGGTGGCTGGCCCCGCTCGAACAAGCGGGGCCAGGGAATTTGTTGGCGGTACCGCCAACAGAATCAGCCAGGAAAGCGGGTGTCCGTGCGCGAACGTCCGAACTCGGTCATGCCGGGCACTTGGGATCGAGGACGGCACGGAGTCGGAGCCCGATCCATTTCCCGACCGCGGGGCTGACGGCGTTGCCGAAGCCGTCGATCTGGTCTCTCGCGGAGCCCCAGACGATGAAGGTGCCTTTGTGGTCGCCGAAATCGACGTCGAAGCCGCAGCCGACGCCGACTTCGTGCGGGCCCATCATGCGGAAGTGGCAGTCCTCCAGTTTCAGATCCGCGAGGACCTCGCGCCACCGGGCGTGGAGCAGCGCCGTGGTGTCGCGCGCCGTCAGGGTGCCGAGCGGGTCGCTCGCGGGGTGCGGAGCGGTCGCGTCGGCCTCGGAGCCGTTCTGCTTGTACCAGCCGGAGAACATCAGGGCCATCGTGTTGTCGGCGATGACGGTCTTGAGCGGCTGGTCCACCCCGGACACCCGCCGGTCCGTCCCCTGGTTGAACTGGACGAGCCCGGCCGCCGTGAGCAGGCCGGGGATCTGGTCGGACGTGAGGGTCGGCATCGCCTCTGACTGCGAGGTCGGCAGCGTGTTCTTCCGGAACGGCACGACGCCAGCGGACAGCAGCCCGAGCGTCTCGGAGCCGCCCTGCGTGGGCAGCGCCTCATCGACGCCGCGCGGGGCGCCCTGGAAGTTGTTGACCGCGAGCAGGACCGCCTTCTCATGCGTGGTCGTCACCGTGTCCATCGGCTCCGTGATGTGCTGGCCATCGCCGTTGTGCCGGTGCGCCGCAATGATGTGCCCTGTCGCCATGGACACCGGCGGCGTGAGCAACGCCTGCGTGTTCGTCGCGGTCTGCGACGGAAGCGGCTCGTCCAGCGTGCGGGTGCGGCAGTCGGAGCCGGGCCGCTCGAACGTGTTGCCCGCGGCAGCAACGAGCGCCCCGGTCGAGAGGACCGCCGTCTCCTGCTGACTCGTCTGCGTCGAGAGGGGCTGCCAAGGGTGACGTTCGGACCCGTGCGCAGCCTTGGCTGGCATGAGGACGGCGGGGAAGTCGGCGAACTTCTGCCTGCACCTCTCGGCCCTAGCCATCGTGGACGGGGCGAGCTGGCTCATGACGATCTTGCCCGTCTTCTTGTCCTTGAACTCCTTGAGCGGCCTGTCACCGATCTTGGGGCCGAGGTTGGACAGGTCCAGCGCGTTGATCGAGGGCGCGAACGGCGGGATCACGATCCGCCTGCACGAGGGGCACCGGTACTCGTACTGCTTGCCGTAACGGACGCTGCCCGTGGGAGGAACCCCGGTCTTCCAGGTCCACACCGCCTGCACGATGGTGCCACAGAAGCCGCACCACGACTCGGGCCGGTGGTCGAGGTCCGGGGCGGGCAGGCGCTTGTCCCAGAAGATGCCGTACCACCGGTCCCGGGACTGCGGGACGTCGAAGAACATGCTGTTGAGATAGAGGATGCGGAAGGCGTAGCCCTCGTTCTCCCACTGCTTGAGCCACCACCGGTAGGTTGAGCCGTCGCCGTACTTCTTGCCCGGCACCCGAGGCCCCCACGAGTACAGCTCCGTGGTGCACTCGATGAGAGCCATCCACGGATGGTGCTTGGCCGCGTATTGCAGCGCACACGTCGCCGTCGCACGGTCCCGCTCCGAGCGGGTGACACGCTCCTCGTACTCGGGGTCGTCGAGGTCGAACAGCGTCATTCCGAACTCGTACGCCTTCTGCGTGTTGGCTTGGCTGTGGTTGACGCAGGACACACCCGCGACGAGCAGGTCAGCGCGGGGAAGGTCGGCGGCGGAGTGGTAGTCGGACGACTCCGGGTCCACCAGGTCTGCGATCCAGTGCTCGACGTGCGGATTGTTCTTCTCGTGCACCTTCACCTTGTACTCGTCGTGGTTCGCCGCCACGATCGTGGTGAACCCGGCCTCCTCGATGCCCTTGGTCAGTCCCCCGAAGCCACTGAAGAGGTCCACGGCGATGTGGTCGTCGTGGCGGAACCGGCGCGGACGGACGGCGGGGCGATGCGACGCCACGCGTCGCGGCTTCTGCTTGGCGCGGCGGCTCACTTGGCCCCCTCAGCGTCCGGCTCCGGCGAGGAGCAGGGCTGCGTGAGCTGGACGAGCGCGACCATCACGCCGGGGCCGTCGCCGATGCTGCGGCAGTAGTTCAACTGCTTGACGATCGTCTCCCGCTCGGCGGGGGTTTGCGGGTGGTGGAACAGGTGGTGGCATGTCATGGCGATCTCCAGGTCAGATGGCGAGTTCGAGCTGGCGGGCGGCGTTCAGGCCGTTCCGCCACAGCTTCGGGAAGGCGGGGTTGGTCTTGTCGTGCGCGAGCGCGGGCGCGACGGTGAGCAGGTGCTCGACGGTCGGGAAGTAGATGCCGCGCCGCCGCCACCACACCCGGTGGTGTCGGCCGTCCGACTCCAGCCGCCGCCCGAGCAGGCCGGCGGCCCGCTCCAGGTGGGCGAGCATGTCGGCGCGGGTGCCGGTGACGAGCGGGCCCATGGAGCGGGCCGGCTGGCCTCTTTTCATCGCGTCGCCGGGCTTGCTGCCGAACCCGCGGCGCACGTCGTACACCGCCCACTCGATGGCGTCGAGGTGGCGGTGGAACAGGTCGAGCAGGATGGGGCCGCCGGGCCAGGCGGCGAGCAGGTCGTACAGCTGCTTCCCCGCGAGGAGGCCCTGCTTGGGGTTGCAGGCGACGGCCAGGTACTCCATCGTCAGCGTGTCCATGGCCTGGTAGGGGTGGGCGAGCAGGCGCGGGATCGTCCGCGCCTGGCCGCCCTTGGTGACCGAGAACGCGAACGGGCACTCCACGCAGTGGCTGCGCTTCCACCGCACGCCGATGCGCTGGTAGATGTAGCGTGCGCAGGCGTCCCAGTCCCAGCCCCAGTCCAGCAACGGATACGTGGGGAGCTTGTTGGGAAGGCCGAGCGCCAAGTCCCCGACGACCCGCTCCGGCTCCGACACGTCGTAGCCCATGACGTGCACGTACGGCTCGCCGCAGGTGAGGGTCTTGATGAACTGGTCCATCACCCAGGCTTTGAACCGCTGGCTGTGCTTGCGGATCCCGCCCGTCTGCGGCACGGTCGCGGTCGTCACCAGCTCCTCCGACAGCGCGTACGCGCCGCTGGTCAGGCACAGGATGGGCTCGCGGGTGTCGTCGAGGACGACGATGCCGTCTCGCTCGAAGTGGCCCGCGCGGGCGAGCTGCACCGTCCGGACTCGGTGCTCGGCGAGCAGCGGGTAGACGTGGAGCTCGACATCGATGGCGGTGTCGAGGAACTCGTCACCCGTATGCGCCGTGATCACGACCAGGTTCGACAGATCCGGCAGCAGCTCCGGCGGCCTGGTGCCGGGCTCGAACAGCCACCGCAGAAGGATCGCGGTGCCGTTGGCGCCCATGCCGTAGGAGAAGACGACGTACATCAGTGCCCGCCCTCGTCGCCGGCGGCGGGCCAGGGCAGGTCCCACAGCACGAGCCGCACGAGGTCGTGCGGCTCTGGATGGCCGCGGGCCACCAGCCGGACCTTGGGATGGGCGAGGGCGCGCAGCGAGATGCCGCGCGGTCCCTTCCGTGCCGACTCCACCACCTCGTACTCCGACATGGGGAACCGCACCGAGTACCACGGCGTGGCCGCCCGGCCGGATCGCACGATGGCGTCCACGCTGGGCGGCTCGTTCGAGCCGCACCAGCACGCCTCCGGGAGGGTGCAGTGGCGGCGTGTCGGCCGGGTCCGGTCACGGTGGCGGGGCAGCCGGCCCGACAACATGGGACAGGCCCTGATCGAGTAGGCGGCGCACCAGGGATGCTCGGCGGGCTCGGGGACGTAGCCGTCTGCATAGTCCTGCGGCCGGGCCATGAGGACCGCGGCGTCGGCGAGCTCCTGGGCGCAGAGCTGGCAGCGCCGTTCGAGGATGCATTCGGTGACGCGGGCGGGTTCGACACGGCCGAACTCGGGGGTGCTGTCCGCGTGCCGGAGGGCGATGTACGGGATGACCATCCCGTTGTGCTGAGGGGCGTGGATGAGCTGGATGGGGATCGCAGCGTTGGCCACTGCGCTCCTCCCTTCGTACTCGGGAAGGGGGCTTCGAGGGGGTGGCCCCGCCGCCGGCGGCGGGGCCGTACGATCGGTGTGCGCGAGCCCGGTTGGGACGGGCTCGCGCTCTACAGCTCGTTCGGGTGGGCGGCCTGGTGGCGATGCTTGGCCGCGCGCTGCTCGGCGTCGGCCCGCTGCTCGGCCAGCTCGCGCTCACGATCCGCGAGTCGCACGGCCTCGTGGTCCGCCTCACGCGCTCGGCGGGCGGCCCGCTTGCGGAACCCGGCCTCTTCGATGGCGTCGAACTCGACCAGCCCGCGGTAGTGCGGCAGGAGCTGCCGGATGACCTGGCTCATCCGCTCGGCCGTCTTCTCGGGCACGGTGCCGCCGCCCGCGCGGTGCGGTGAGAACCACCGCCACTGCTCTGTGGACGGGTACACGGTTGACGTCCCGGCGAACGTGATGCTGTTGATATTCGGAGCGTGCGGCCCGGCCTGGTGACGGCGGCTGTCCCAGTGCCGATCGGCGGCGGGCACGTCGTCGCCGTACTGGATGGTGACCGCGTCGTCTCCGCCCTGGTCGCGCCGCAGCTCGTACGGGCCGATCCAGATGACGCCGAGCCCGGCGATCGCGTAGCGCACGCCCGGCCGGTCGAGGTCAATGGTGTGCAGGAACCGGTGACGGCGCGTCCTCGGCTTGCGGCCCTTGGCCGCGCCGGAGGTGATGGCGATGGTCTCCCAGCGGACGCCGGGAGCCTCGTACGGGTCGCCGTACCGGTCCTGCAGCGGGTCTTCGCCCAGCTCGGCCAGCACCGTGGGATCGAACCCGCCGACCTGCTTGAGCACCTTGCCCAGTTCCTCGGCCACGGCCTCCCGCGTCGGCGGTACTCCGGCCTGCGGCTGCATCACCGCGCACCAGTCCGGGCATCGCTCGCCCTCGGGGCCGTTGCAGAAGGGGCAGGGGCCGTTCTTCGGCACGGTGTCCTGGGCGGCGTACACGTCCTGGACGGGCCAGATCTTGTAGGCGTGCTCGACCTCCTCCGTTTGGCCCGTCTGCTCGTTCTTCTCCTCCTTGGTGGCCTTCCGCTCGACCTTCGGTGCGAGGATCCAGATGCGCGGGGCGTCCTCGCTGGTGAGCTGGCGGCCGAAGCGGCCCCAGAAGAATCGCGGCTGCACGTGCGTCGCGTCCGGGTTCTGTCCGTAGATGCGCAGGCAGTTCCGGATGCTGTAGGGGTTCATGCGGGCGCAGAACTTCCGGAACCCGTCGATGACCTCCGGGTGGTCGCGCAGCAGCGCCGCGATCTGCAGCTCGGCCTCGTACGCTCGGGCGCGGCCGGCGTCCTTGCGGGCCTTCCAGGCGGCTTGTTCTTCGTCGGTCATCTCGGTTCGCCACATGGCGTTCCTCCTGGTCGTGGGTGTTCGTGGTGGTGAGGTTGCTCGCCCGCGGCGCGGGCGAGCCTGTGAAGGGGGTTAGTCGGGGAGGCGGTCGAGCCACGCCTTCAGGTCGTCGAGCGTGTTGTCCGGCGCGAACAGCGGGTGCGGGACGTCCAGCGGGTTCCCGAACTTGCCGTAGACGGTCTGCCGCTCCAGCCCGAGCAGTCGCACCGCGACGTCCTGGACGCGCACGACCCGGTGGCCGGACACGGTGATCACCTCGTGTTCGGGGTCGCTCTCCTCGGCGAGCACGTAGCCCGTGTTGTAGCTGGCCGTGTCCCAGGTCGTGGGCTCGCCGGCGAGCAGGGCGCCGCCGTCGTCTCCGACCGTGACCAGCCATTTCCGACCGGCGAGGTCGGCGGTGTACCCGGCGGCGCACAGGGTGGTGCCGCACCTGTCGGCCAGGCGAATCAGTTGCTGCCAGCTTCTCTGGCCCCAGCACGTGAACGTGTTCGGCGCGGGTTCCTCGGTGTCCTCGATGTCCCAGAGGGTGCCGTCGTGCTCGATGCGGGCGACGACGGCGGCGAGCAGGTTCTTGGGGCTCCGCAGTGCGGTCGCGGGGATGGGAGTGGTCATGTGGTCCTCTCTCCGTGAGTGTTGGCGGTACCGCCAACAAGGTCAGGTCGCCACGCGTCGGCGGCGGTTTCCAGGGCGGCGTACAGGTCCTCGTCGGCCGCCTCGGGGAACGAGTCGGCCCACGCGGCGACACGCAGGTACGCCATGCGAGGGTCGTCACGCCCGGCCTCGACCTCAGGGCGTGACGGGGGCAGGCGGTAGTGGGTGACCAGCCACGACAGCGTGTCCTGGACGACCGGGACCTCACCTTGCGGCACCCCGGCGACGAACGCATCTCCGGCGAGCGCGCCGATCGCGCCGACCGGGCAGAAGCCGTAGCCAGCGGTGAGGCGGCCGATGACGAAGTCGCCACGCACCCGCCACGTGCGCCGCATCAGATCGACCGCGTCGCGGATCAGGTCGGCCGGGGTGGGCGCCGGCCCGGGGTCGGTGAGCAGGTCCGTCATCGGCTACAGGTCCTCGTCCCGGATCGGAGTCGGCAGCCCGAGCCGGTCGTACTGCGGGCCGAGGATGTACGGCACGTCCAGCTCGACGGCCAGGGCGACCGCCGCCTCCCCGGACTCGGCCCACCTGCGGACGCGCCACACTCCGGCCCGCTTCTCGACCAGCGCGTACTCGCCGTACTCGTAGCCGTCGAGGTCGCCGCCGGTGAAGATGGGGCTCATCGGCCGATACCGCAGGGTCCCGTCCGGGAGGGTGACGTGGTGGACGCCATGCGGCAGGCAGTACCGGCACTGGTACGCCCCGGTGTCCATCGCCTGCCGGTAGGTGCATTGCCGCTCGGCGGCGGCCCCGGTGTCCTTCAGGAGGGGGCAGATGGGCACGTGCAGCAGGACCCGGCCCTGCTCGTCCCGTGTGGTGACGTAGGTGTGGAAGCCGTCCGGGTCCTGGTAGATGGGGTGGTTTAGCAGCCGGACACCGAACTTGACGGGCTTGCGTTCGGCCTGGGTCATGGTCAGCCTTCCGTGATGCCCGCAGCGGCGGGGGTGGGGATCTCGTGTAGGGCCCGGACGACGGTCAGCCGCCGGTCTCCGTACTCGGCGTGGTACTCGCACAGCGGCTTCCGCTCCAGCGGAGCGCTGGCGTCGCGGGTGTACTCGCGGACCAGGCACATGCGGGTGCCGAGGTCCTCGCACTGCCAGCCCGCGCACTCACCCGCCGCGGCCGGGGCCGGCGCGAGGTGCACGGCGCTGGCCGGGCGGGGGTCGCCGTCCACGCCGTCGTCGTACACGACCGCGAGCCGGAACCGCCACGGGCCGGCCGCCGGGGCCCGGTCCTCCAGCCGGTAGCCGACGACGGTCCCGGCCCGGCCGCCCACGGTGACGCGCTCACCGATCGTGTGCAGGGCCATCTCCTCGCGGCTGCACTTCATCCACCGATCGACGTCGGCCACGGGGATGGTGTCGTACTCGGCGCGGCCGGGTGGCAGCAGCGCGGCGCTGACCGGGACGTCACCGCCGTAGAGGACGAGGATCGACCACGCGTCTCGGGTGAGCGTGGCCGCAGGCGGGGTGCCGCCGCTGGTGAGAGTCCACCCGGTCAGCAGCGCTTTCGTGGTGAGCAGATCCTGGTGCTTGGTCATGGCTTCCTCTTCGTGGTGGTGGTGGAGGCGGGGGTGACGGTGGCGCGTCAGCCCCGCCGGGTGCGGTTACGTGGTCAGGGTGAGGCTGGAGCGGCGGACGCACAGCAGCACCTCGCCGCTCGCGCGCTCCAGCTCGTAGCGGGGCCACAGGTGGCCGAACTGGCGGTCGAACAGGTCACCAGCGCGGGCGCGGTCACGTGGGGTCAGGGACCAGTACCACTGCTCCCACAGCTCGTCGAACGCCTTGACGCAGCGTTCGCAGTGCTCCCACTGGCCGCACGGCCCAACGACGGTCCAGATGCCGTACTGCTCGGGCAGCGACCCGTAGTAGACGACGCGCGTCCCCGGTTCGAGCGGCTCAAGCGTGCTCATCGGCCACCGCCGCTGCGCGCCCCAGCATGGCCGCGAGCTCCGTCTCCCCGTACCCGTCGAGCAGGTAGGCCAGCTGGGCCGCGAGGCCGTTGTTGTTGATGCCACTGGCTTCCTTGTCGGCCTCGTCGTGTAGCCGCTCGTAGGCGTCGTCCCAGGTGGGGTCGTCCCAGTCGCCACCGTTGACACGGTCGGCGGCCACCTCGTTCGTGGCGTCGTAGACCAGCAGGTCCAGGGCCAGCTCATCCAGGCCCAGCTCTTGCGCTCGTTCCAGCAGCCGAGCCACGGCGTCGGCGCTCGCGTCGGCGCCCGGGTCGAGCGGCTCCAGCCCGGTCACCGGCTGCCCGCCTGGTCCTCGTCGAGGATGCGGCTCAGGTCCTCGTGGGTGTGGCGCAGCATGTACGTGTGGTCGGCGGTGGGGTCGTCGAGAACGGTTCCGATGACGGCGACCAGGTTCACGAGCTCGTCGCGGGTCCACTCAGGCATCAGGACTCCCGTCACAGGCCGGGGTCGGCGTCGGAGATGTGCAGGTCGCCGTCGAACCACGCGGCGGGGTCCTGCATGAGCACGCAGTCGGGGTCGCACTGGACGCCCGCGGGGCGTCGCACTTGGGGCACGGCTCGCCGAGGTCGAAGAGGGCGGTCACAGCGCCTCCTGCGCGGCGACCCAGTCCTCGTCGGAGTTGAACACGCGGGCGCAGCCGGCGGTGCCCTCGGTGCAGCGGGACTGGCCCGGCAGGAGGCCGGTCTGCTCGGGGTAGAACGGCGGGTCGCGGTACTCGACGCCGGAGCTGTGCGTGCAGATCCCCCGGGCGCGGAGGGCGGCGAGGCGGTTGCCCTCGCGCTCCATCGCGGCCTGCTCCAGGTCGGCGTCATGGCGCATGCTCTCGATGGCTTCCATGTCGGTGCCGAAGTCGTCGTGGTACATGTGAGTCTCCCGTCGCATCGTGATCGGATTCGGGGTTGCGGTGCGGCCCTCGCGGTGCGTTATCGTGGGAGCACTGGTCACGTACTCCCTCTGGTGGTGGGGGTTCATAGCTGGTGGATGAGCCGGACCTAGGTGGCGCTGGGTCCGGCTCAACGCGTTTCAGGCGCCGTCGCCGGGCTCGTCCTGCGGGCCGGCGGCCAATTCGAGTCCCGCCAGCACCCATTGCGTGCTGCCGGTCCGCTCCGCTTCTTCGATGAGCCGCGCCGCCGAACTCGCGTCGTGACCCTCGGTGTCGAGGACCTCGATGATGGCGGCGCGGAGGTCCCTGGTGACGTACTGGCTGATGGCGGGGTTGGCGTTGGCGCGGGCCAGTTTGTGCGCGGCCCACAGCATGTTCAGCAGGTTGATGTTGGTGGGTTCGAACGCGCCGTACAGCGTGCCCACGGTGTCGGTGGTGTGGTCGTCCACTCTGGCGTCCCTCTCGATCTGTTGTTGGCGATTCCGCCAACAACGTGCACTATCCGGCGTATTGGTCGTACTGGCGGGCGTGCTCGGCGACGTGGTCGAGCATCCCGGCCACGACCTCACCGCCCAACGTGGCGTAGTCGATCGGCTCGATCTGCGGGTCGAGGCCGTGGTTCAGGTGGAGCCAGCCGTGCGCCCAGTCCCGGACGGTGTTGGCGTAGCTCGGCAGCAGGTGGAAGTAATCGGCGCCCGTGACGGTCTCCATGGCGGCGGCGATGGCCACCGCCGTGGCGTCCAGGACGTGCTCGGGGCGGGCGCCGACGGCCCGGGCGTCGGCGAGGACCTGGGAGGGGGTGACGGCCTCGATCTGGTCGGCGGGGATCGCGGTGGCCGGGACGGCTGGGGGGAAGGTCTCGTTGTAGCAGGCGGCGGCGGCCACGGCCGCCATGTTGATTTCGCCGGTGTCGGGGTCGAAGGTGTGCTGGCGGAACTCGGCGGCGATCTCGGGGTGGAGGTCGTCGAAGGTGCCGTATCCGGCGGCGACCTGGGCGGCGGTGATGCCCCAGATGGCGGCGTCGCGCTGGTGTTCCTCGCTGACGTCGAGTTCTGCGGCGGCGTCGAGCAGGTCGCGGGGGGTGAGGGTGCCTATGCGGTCGGCGGGGATGGCGGTGGGGGGAGGGGTGGGCAGGTGCATGGCGTCTCCTGTGGGGTGTTGTGCCTGGTCACTGCCGTTTTGATCTTGTGTTGTACCTACTTCTAGGATACCGCGTACGGCAGCTAAGTCTAGGTTTACGATCTTCCTGCTCACAGCCTGATGATCTTGTCTGTGTGCGATTCTGAGCCAAGATCACTGTTGGCGGTTCCGGCAACATCGGACCAGGCGCGTTCGCCTGCCAGTGGCCACCATGATGAGCATTCCGCGCATGCTGGCCGATCACTGCTCGCCGCCGCGACAAAGCGGCGGACACCACACGGAACGACCCCCATGTCCCGCGACAAGATCGAATCTACGGTGTAAAGGCGGGCAACCTGCACAAACACCCCCGACCCGGCCACCGCACGGCCCCGGCAGCACCGCACAAGGCTCGGCCCCTTGGCATCGAGAGCCGGGATCCTTCCCGCATGTCCGGTATCACTGGTAAGGGGAGCGCCACCACACCCGGGCAGCGCGGACAGTTGGGCAGCACCCGGGCCTTTACGATGTAGATTCACGAGGGTCCTCCGCCCCCACGCTCCCGCCGAGCGCGAGCCCTCGCCCGCGCCAACGCCAGCTCGCGCGCCAGCGCCTCACGCGCGGCCTCGATCTCCTCCGCGCCAGGGCCGGCCACCGGATCGGGCTCCGTCGCCCATCGCACCCGGTTCAGCTCCTCCCCGGCCTCCAGGTCCGCGCGCTTCCCCCGCCAGTCACCGTCTGGTCGCCACTCCCGGCGACGACGCGCTGCCTCCCGCTCCCGCTCCTTCATCGCCCGCGCCGCCTGCGGCGACGACTCGGCCAGCCACGTCCTGGCCAAATCCGCCCAACCCCTCGCATCCGTCACGACACCCTCCCCAACGACCGCCGGGCCCGCCAGGCCTCCACCAGCGCCGCCTCCTCCGCCGCCTTCTCCCGGCGGCGCCGCTCCATCTCCGCCCGCACCGCCCGATACTCAGCGCCCGGGTCCGCCGCCGGCGAGCCCGACGCCACGCACTCGAGGTCCTCCGCCGCGACGTCACTCGGGCTCCCGGCCGGGGCGAGCAGCCACCCAACGGCGGCCGCCATCTGAGCCCACTCCCGCCTGCGCCTCTCCTGGCCAGCTCTCCGTGTCGCGTCCGCCGCCGCACGCCGCTGCGACCGCGACGCCACCGGCCGCCCCTCCTCATCCAGCCACGCCGACAGCCGATGCCGCACCCAGCCCGGCACATGCCGGATCTCCGCCGAACTGCGCCACGTGTACGTCCACCGAGAGTCATCCGCCCGCACATCCAGCGCATGCAGCACGTCCGCCGCCGTCCATCCCTCGTCGAGGAAGGGCGCGAGCCACCAGCGGAGATACCAGGCCGTGACGCGCCGCAGGAGAGGCAGCTCTGCACGGAGCCGTTCACACAGGGCGATCTTGTCGCGTTTCGTCCTGGCCGTGGCGTGCAGGTGCCAGGCAGGCGAAATGCGGGAATGATCACGCGAGTGGCGGCGTGGTGCCTGCTTCGTGCGCGTGGGATCAACTCTGTCTCTCTCAGGGAGAGAGACAGAGGGGGGTCCACTTATCTGCTGGTGCTGCTCAGCGATCTGGCGTCGATCATGATCACGGCTGGTGCGGCGTGGCACGGCCAGCACCCACAGCGCCGCCCGGTTCCCCAGGCCGTCATCCAGCAGGCCCGCGCACGTTCCCTTCCGGTACCGGACGGTGCTCCCCTGCTCGACCACGCCGAGCCAGCCCCGGTGCCGCAGCCAGCGCACCCACCGCTTCACGGTGCCCTTGGCTAGGCCCGTGACGTCCACGATCCGGGCGATCGTCGGCCGCGAGCACATCGTGGACCAGTCCGCGCCCCACACGATCAAATTCGCGACGCGCATCAGGTTCGAGTAGCCGTCACAGCGCAGGCCCAGGACCTCCGGGTCCTCCTTGAGGGTGCGCAGCCACTCCTGCTGCGAGCCGGCCCGGCGCATCCCGCGCGGCACCGCGGCGGCGATGAGCGCTCTCGACGGGCCGGCGACGAGGTCGGGCAGGTCCGACACGCCGGTGAGCACCGTCCAGCGCACGCCGTCCCGGCGCCGCCTGGTGGGCGTTTTGGTGGCGCGTGTCCGACACGCCACGGTTCCTGTTGCGGGGCATGCTGGCATGGCCCCGGGTTGGGATGCCATAATGGCGATTGCCTTTCGATTCAGAAGGCACGACAAAGCCCGCGGGCGGCCATCCAGGCCGACGCGGTCAAACCGGCCGGACGATCCTCCTTGTCGCTCAGCTCACAGGGCCTGCGAAACCATGTGGGAGCCGAACGACGTAGTGGATCGCTCGTCAGGAAACGCCCCGCTCTGCGGGGCTTTCTTGTTGCTAGGGGTTCTCCTTCACGCTGAGGCGCCCGCCGTACGGCTAGGCGGCCATCGTGGTGTCGCGGTCGAGGGGCAGTTCCTCCTGGGCGCTGCGCTCCATCGCTGAGGGCTTGAGGGCTTCGGCGAGGATGCGCTCCACCGTCTTGGCGAACGAGCCGCCGTTCTGGGCGTGCCGCTCCTTCAGCAGCCGCAGCAGCTCCGGGTCGGTGATCGACTGCGGGTACCGGTACACGACCGCTTTGGGGGGGCCAGGCTTCCGTCCACTCATGGTCGCTAATCATGGCGCAACCGTGATTCATGAATCCAGGTTTGCGCGGGCGTGTCGCGCAACGACTTTCCGTGACTTCGATCATGAAGGGCCTTTCCGCGCGACCTGAGAGGGGTTGGCGGCCGGGTGACCGCGCCCCTCACACCACCTCCGAGACGATCAAGCCTCGTGAGCGGCGCGGGAGACGCGATCAACGCGCGTCGCCTGACACCATATGGTCGCCTGCTTGGATCTGTCCACTAGGCCACGACGAGCCCTGTGACCTGCACTTTCGAGTGATCATTTCGCTTGGTGGGAAGATCGGATCATCCCGTCATGGAGTCAAGGCGACGGTGTATGACACCCCCACGTCGTGCTCGCCGTCATAGCCAGGAGTGGGCGCGACGATGACACCCGTCCCGTCAGCACCGACGACCTGAAGCGCGAGGGGATCGCCGTAAACCGCCTGGCCATCGTCTGAGGCGAGGTAGTCCAAGACGTCCACAGCGCTGGAGTACTCCTCGCAGGGCAGGCCGTCCACGTACACCGAGCGCTCGTCCTCGGCCTCCCTGCGCTCTTTGGCCAGGTAAGCCCACGCCTCCCGCGCGGTGTCGAAGGTGGGCAGCGTTTCCTCCGTCGTCATCTCACCGGGGACACTGATCACGGCAGTGAACCTGCTCAATGGCCATCACCTCCGCTGTCGGGCTCCGCGAGAAACGCCGGGTCGCGCTTCCAGTCGATGGACGGGTCGGTGTGCTCCTCGCCCAGCCCGTGCCACCAGTTCGCCCCGCCGTGATCGTCCTGGACAGCCAGGGCGTGCTCGGTGCAGTGCCCGAAGTCCGCCTCGGGGTCGGATGGGTCACCGCAGTGCTTGGGTGGTCCCCAGTTGCCGTACTCGACCTGGTACGAGCAGAGGTTCTGCCGGAACAGCCCCACCTCCTCGGCCAGCCATCGGCACGGGTGCGTCTCCGGCGTGATCCGGGCGCCCGCCGGCCGCCCGTCCGTGTACGTGTACGTCACGGCTGGTCCTCCTGGAGCATGCGGATTACCTCGTCCACGGGCACCAGGTCCTCGGCCGGACATGGTGCGGTCGGCGCATCCCGGATCGCCTGCTGCACTCCGGGCTGGCCGCGCAGCCACATCGTGACCGTCACGCTCTCGGCGCTGCGGGTCAGGTGCTCGACCTCGCCCGTTCGGCGGTACTGGAGCATGGCGGCGAACATGTTCTCGAACAGGGCGCGCCGCTCAGCCGTGCTGAGCTGGTCGTAGACGGCCAGGGCCATGGGGAGCCGGGTGGCGGCGCCCGGCAGAGTGATCGTGGTGCTGTCCTCGCTCCTGGTCGTGTGTATGTTCGTCACGGTTTGGCCGCCTTCCGGCAGTTGGGGTAGGGGCTGTTGACCTCTGCGCAGGCGTCCCGCTCCTCCGGGGAGAGCCACACGGTCCAGATCCGGCCGTGGGCATCCTCGACGTTCACGATGGGCCGCTGGTACGGGTCGGTCGCGGTGACATCGTCGCCACCCTGCGAGCCGATGACGACGCCCGTCAGCTCCTGCGTGGCGGGTTGGCAGCTCGCGGTTGTGAGGTAGCCCGCGGTGGCCAGGGCGATCAGCAGGTGCCGCATCACCCGAACTCACCTGGCCAGTACGTGATCGGCCACGCGCTCGGCGTCTTCGGGTCTACAAACAGCCGGGCGCTGAACTCACAGAAGCCGACCGGGCGCAGGTCGAACGTGGCATAGCCCTGGCGGATCGTGGCTCGCACCCGCGCGGCGCCGCCAGCGAGGATGGCCAGCGGGTCGTCCACCACGGCGTCGGGCGCGAAGTGGATGTGCCGCATGTACTCGGCGACGGCCCGCGTCATCCGGTCAGGGCTGACGTGCCCGAGCACGTAGAGGTGATCGTGATCCTCGGAGTCGTAGAGATCGAGGCCCGCAGCGGGAAACCCTCTCGGCGGCCGGGGTTGGCGACGGTTCCCGGCCGACAACGCGCCACGGATGATCGCCAGCATCACAACCACCCCTCACGGGCGAAGCCGCAGTCCACCGGAGGCTCCCACAGCTTCACGCTGGTGACCCAGCTCAGCCGGATCACGCGGGGGCCAACGTCTCCAGTCGGGGTGAGCTGCGCGTACACCGACATGACGACCTGGTCCGGCGGGGCGGCTAGGTCGTTCGGGTTGAGCAGCATCTCGTACTGGCCCTCGCCGACGCGGGCGTACAGCACATGCGTGGTGGTGCCGTCGTCTCCGGAGTATGCGATCTCGACGGTGCGGAACAGCTCGTTCATCAGTGCGCCCTCCCGGCAGCCATGCGGTGCCGGTCGGTGTGTACGCGGGCCTCGCGGACCTCCGCGCACGAGCTGAACTCCGTGATCTCGTTCGGGTTGAGGTCCTTCGTCTGGCACCAGGCCGCGTGCAAGCCCTCCTTGCTCCCGGTGACGGGGTTGCCGATGAACGCCTGGACGGCGGCCACCATCTCGTCGCCGCGGGCGTTGGCCTCCTCTCCCCGGCAGCGGCCGGGCCTCGTGTGCTGCCGGGCCTTCCGGCAGACGGTGCGGCGATCGTCCGGAGCGGCCGACATGTGCCGGTCGCCGGAGTCGCCTTCGTAGTGGCAGCGGGTGCAGTGGAACGTCACCACCGGCACCGGCTCGTCACCGATGGCGGTCACGCCGGGAGACAGCAGCGCGGGCCTGCCCAGCAGCTCGTACACGACGACGCTGCCGTTGCCGTCGTCGAACGGGTACTCGGCGACGATCCCCTGGCCGTCCGGGTTCCACGTGGTGTGCGGGATCAGCGCGTTCCACGCATCGCCGTTCGGCCACCGGTTGGCGTAGCCGCCGTTCTCGGCGAGCTCGACCCACGGGATGGCGACGGGGTCCGCGATGAACCGGGCGATGACCTCCGCCGGTCCGAGCCACAGCAGCGAGTGCTCCTGACTCTCGACTCCGGCGACGCCGAACGTGTCGGCCGGCCGGTACTCCTCGATGAACCCCTCGGTGAGTCCGTCCCACTGAGGGCTGGTGCGTTCGATGACGGCGGCCCAGCTCATCCGGTAGCTGTCGGCGCCGGTGACGTAGGTGGGATTGTCCTCCTTGACGTGGTGGATGTTGCCGGGCAGGTCGATGGGCGGAAGGTGCAGCATCATGCAGGTCTCCTGCGGTCGGATGTCGTGCGGCTGGTGACCGCCGCCACGACGAAGGTGACGACGGTGAGGGTGGCGAGCGCGCCCGCGACGCCGTAGAGCACGTCGCCGACCAGCGGCGAACGCTGAGCCTGGGCGCGGTGGGCGACCTCGCCGCTCATCGGGCGGCCTCTACGACCTCGTACACGAAGATCGTCGCCCTGTAGCCCACGCCCGACGCATCGTGCGCCACGTACGTCGGGTCGAGCCACAACTGCACGTCGTCGCCCAAGAAGTCCTTCGCCTCGCTAAGAGCCTTCTGCTCCATGCTCTTGGGGTCCTGCCCGAACACGTCGGCGGCGTAGCCGCGGCCGGTGTCCGGCCGGTTTTCGCTCGGGTTCGTCATCCGATCGTCCTTTCGTGGTGAGTGGGTGGCCGCGATGGCGGCGGGAAGGTCGCTCATGCGCGACTTCCCTGCGGGAGGGGCTGCGCGATGAGTTCCGCGAACAGCGCCAGGTGCTCCGGCGCCGCGTCCACCAGGCCCGCGGCGGCGAGCGTCGGCAGCCACACCGGCTCAATCCCCGGTCGGGCGCGGAACTCCTCGTTGGTGAGCCACCCGCAGGCGTAGTTGATCGTGCGGTGCGTCAGCGACTGGAGCTCCACGCGGTCGGCCCACCGGGCGTTGCGCGTCTCCCGAGCGCTCGGGGTCAGCTCGCCGGCGACCTCCACGCGGTAGAAGGCCCAGTAGTGGCCGACGCCGGCCGGGCCGGGCAGGCGGCGGCACTGGTTGGGCCGCCACTCCTCGGAGATGAGGTCGAGCGCGGTCACGGTCAGGCCGACCTCCTCGGCCACCTCCGCGATAACGGCGTCGTCGGCGGTCCCGTGGTCGTCGATGTGCCCGGCGGGCCCGGCGACGCCGGGCGGGTCGGTGTTGCGGTCGAACACGAGCAGCCGCCTGCGGTCGTCGAGGATGATGGCGCCGACGCTGGTGTTGTCGCAGGTCTTCATAGGTGTGTTCGATCTCCTTGATGGTCGGGAGGGGTGGCGCGACAACGGCTGCGCCGCGCCAGCCCCGGCCAGCGCGGGCTACTCCTGGTCGTCGGTGACGATGACCGTGGTCTCGTCCTGGTCGTGGGTGATGATGACGGTGGCGCCGTCACCGATGGCGACGCCCGACAGCGAGACGGTTCGCCGTCCGCGCAGTAGATCCCGGTGTTGATCACCATTCGTTCCCCTTCGTCGTGGCCCCGGACGGGACCGGTATCCCTCGCGGCCGGACGGCCGGGGGAAGCCTGAAAGACGTTGGCGATTTCGCCAACATGAAGACAGCACGCCCTCCTGTGCTGTACGGGAAGCCCGGCGGCGCTTACCCTGCGGACATGCAGGGTTCCCACGCGCAGTCGTACGCCCAGCTCATCGCTGACCGGGTCGCGGAGATCCCGCTTCCGCCCGAAGCGGCGTGGTTTCGTGATCCTGAGGTGCTCATCGCAGGCGACGGCATCGAGGCGACGATCGCCCCACCTGCCGCTGACCGGCCGCGGCCGGTGCTCACGGTGGGCGAGCGCCTGGCCGTCGAGGCACCGCGTGACGTGGTGAAGGGCATCGTCGCCGTGCACGTGGCCCGCGCCCACCTCGGCACGCCAGAGCCGGCCGGGCTTTGGGCGCCGCTCCTGCTGGGCTTCAGCACGATCGTCGCGGTGTTCGGGCTGCTGACCGGCCTGGCACCGTTCCTGTTCGTGGGCGGCATCGGCCTGATCTGCAGCGTGCTGGGGTGGCGTTCCCGGATCGAATCCGCGCACGCCCTGCGCGAGAGGGTGCACGAGGCGGACGAACTGGCCGCAGCGTGGGTGGGGCGGCAGAGCGTGGCGGACGCCCTGCAGTGGCTGGCCGGCCGCCCCGGCGACGGCCACCACCACGGCGGCGGGCGGCTCGATCCCCCGGCCCTCAACGATCGGCTGGCGCGTCTCGGCGCGTGACCGCACGCCGGTCATGACGCCTTCCTCACGCGCAGGTACCGGGTGCCATGCTCGTCAACCGGAGTGATCTCCGCCTTGCCCTCCAGGGAGCGGACGGCGAGCAGCACGGCCATCGGCTGCATCTGCGTGGCCAACTCCAGGTCGGTGAGGGTCAGCCCCTGCTCGGCCCCGTCGAGCAGGGGCAGGATCGCGGACTCAGTGACCGCCAGCTCGGCCGGGGAGAGCTTCACGAAGTCGATCAACTGGCCGATGTCGGTGGGGTCGTCGAGCAGGCCAGCCGAGTCGTCGCCGAGCGTGGGCGTGCCCTCAGGCAGTTGGCTCGCCTCGTCCAGGTCGTCGCCCGGACCAGGAGTAACACTGCTGTCCGACGAGGGCGTGTCGGTTTCGCCTGGAGCGGCGGGCAGCCACTTGATCGGCGCGGGCGGTTCGCCCCCGAGAACCGCGTACACGTCCTCCACGTCCCGGATGCGCATCAGCACCGGTCGCATCGTGGCGCCCTTCACGTAACCGCATCCCTTCGTGTGGCCGCCGCCCGGCCACTGCATGGGGATCAGATGCGGGTGCACGTCCATGAACTGGTTGATCGTCTGGGTGGCGGTCATCTGCCGTCCGACCCGCAGCACGATCAAGTTGCCGGACAGCAGCAGTCCGAGCATGTCGCCACCGCCGAACGTGTCCACGTCGCCGTTCTGGTCGAGGACCCACACGGTGATGCCGCAGGCAGAGCCCTCGGCGAGGATGTCGTACACCATCTCCATCACGTCGGGATCGCGGATCTTGTGGTACTCGTCGAGGGCGAGGATCAGCATGTCGAGGCCGTACGCGCCTGGACGATCGTAGGACTGGACGCCGCGTCGCTTGCGGCCCTTGGCGTCGGTCCACTCCATCGTCGCCAGCATCCGGTTGCGGCGCTGCATCTCGGTGTGGACCTTCGTGACCCGCTGCTTGATCTGCGCTTCGCCGAGCGCGGGCTCAGACAGGTGCGGTAGTAGCTCGGGCGCGGACTGGCCGTTCTTCGGGTCGCAGTAGATCAGCTTGATCGGCTTGCCCTTGAATTCGGCGGCTGCGGCTCGCATCAGCGTGGACTTGCCAGTGCGCAACGCGCCGATGATCGTGACCGGGAGCGGGCCGGACCCCTCCTCCCACATGCGCAGTGCGGCGTCGCCGTTGGCGTCGGCGAACGGGCCGATCTTCCAGATGCCGGTTTCCATGTCGAGGCCGGGGCCGGTCCACCACTGCACGTCCTCGACAGCGAGTCGGTCCAGGAAGGTGACCGTGGCGGCGTTCAGCACCTGGTCGTCGGGCTCCTCGATCTGGACGCCGTCGATGGTGCGGCCGAAGTCGCCGCACACCTGGGGGCGGGCGGCGATGGCCTCACTGGTGATCTGCCCCTTGAGCGTCAGTCGGTAGCGGATGCCCTTGGCCCCGCCGTAGGAGAACGGGGTCCGGTCCGTGAGTCGGGAACCAGGTAGCGCGCCCTGCTTGCGGCTGCTCTCGTTCGCAGTCGTGGTGTTCCACCGCTCCACGATCGGGTCGGGCTGTTCCCGCTGCTCGGCCTGGTGCTCGGCGGCGACCAACGCCGTCCGGCGCGGCCTGGTCGGCAGACTGATACGGGTCCTGTAGCGGTAGATGCGCGGAAGGACAGCAGCTCCGGCACCGGCGAACATGAGGGTCTGCATCCAGCCGGTTGTGCCCAGCTCAGCGGCGAGGGTGAGCCACACGCCGGCGCCCACCCACCACAGGCGGGACGCGAGCTTGGTCCGCAGCTTCGGCCACAGCGTCCGCACGAGCGCGGTCACCCCGTACGCGCCCGCCGCGGCGGCGGCGACGTACAGGCCGGGCACGTCGAGGGCGTGCAGGACGGCGCCTCCGGTCCAGATGGCGGGGACGGTGGCGTGTGCGGGCCAGGTGTGGCGGAACCGGTGGCCGCGACTCTTGAGCTCGTTCCAGTTCCAGGAGGTGGCGTTGGCCAGCCCGGACTGGCTCTCCTGCTGCGGCGGCGCAGGGGGGCTGGTCGGCGGCACCTGTCCGGCCTGCGGCGGTGCGGTGGGCGTGGCGGCCACGGGTGGTTCTCCTTCGGGTTCGTTCGGCGGTGAGGGGATGGCGATTAGTGCTCGTAGAACGTCATGTCGGCAGGCTCGACGGTCATCCTGCGACGTGCGCGAGCCATGTCGCCGTGGTCGTGTTCCAGAGCACGGATCGCGTCCCTGAGCGAGACGGGAACCCCGCCCGAGGCGCGCACGAGCGCCTCGGTGTGGGTGACGACCTGGAATGCGGCCGTGGCCTCGCGATGGCAGTGCAAGACCGTGTTCGTGCAGGCGCGGATCACGTTGGGGCCGAGACGGTCGCTCTGCACGGCCTGGAGCTGGTTGATGGCGATGGCGAGCTTCACCCGGGAACGCTGGGCTTGCATGAGGGCCATGCGGTGTATGCGCTGGGCGTTGCCGAGGTCGTGGAGGTCTGCCTTGCGGAAGCTGGCCAGCCAGGTGTGCAGGATTCGGTATCCGCCCGTCCTGAGCGCATTCACGAGTCCGGTGACGGTGGGAACGCGGGCCATGGTGCGGCGGCCGACTGGCACGAGTTCCATGTCCACTCCTTGCAGTTCGATGGGTGCTATGACCTCGACAGGTTCGATGACCTCGACGGCGGCGGTGCTGGCAGTAGCTTCGGGCGGCGGTTCAGCGGGCTGAGCGGGGATGTGTTCGACATGAACGTCGAACCCACCAGAGTTGTCGATCACGTCTAGAGCGGGCAGATCCAGGTCGGGAAGAGGCTGGTGCTGCGGTTCGGGGAACTGACGAGGGTCGGGGATCGTGTCGAGCCAGTCGGGGTCTGCCTGACCCAAGGCCGGCGGCTGGACCGTGCCGGGTGCAGGCCCGAGCGGCGGCGGCGTGGACGTGCCGCCACCGCCAAGCCAGTCCCTCACGCGGTCGAGCAGCCCGCGCTCGATCGCTACGGCCTCGGCCGCCGGAGGGTTCTCCGGCGGCGAGGTGGCGTCCAGGGCGGGCCGGTTAACCTGCACCTGGACGTCGAAGTCGCTCAGGTCGGGGAGGTCGTCCAGGTCGGTTGGCGGCGTCCACTCCGGCCCGTCGTTCTGAGGTGCGGGTTTGGGCGCGGGCGGTTCGATCGCCGGCTTGTCCCGGCCCCCTGTGATTACCTGCTTGATCCAGGTGAGCGCAACGTTCGTGGTCTGGTTGGATTCGGGACGATTGACGGTGACGATGACTGCGGTGCCGTCCTCTTCGACCTGCGGTGTTTCCTGCGGCTCGGGTTCGGGCCGTTCGCGGTCGCGGCCCACCACGCTGAAGAAGTAGATCGCGACCGGCACGAAGAGGACGATGGTGACGATGGTGGCGAGGACGGTGTTCATCGGCCGCCCTGAGCGACGTTGAAGACCTCGCTCTGGGTGTGCTTGACCTGGGTGACCATCGTGTCGTGCACGCCAGCGCCGAGGAACGCGCCCAGCGCGATCATGACGATCTGCGGTCCGAAGATGCACGCCAGCAGGGTCCGCCGGTCGGGCACACCGTCCTTGAGGTCAAGGATCACCCCGGCCACGAGCATGCCGGACGTGACCGTGAGCACGATCGCCGCGAGGACGAAGCTGACCGACAGCCACGACCCCATGCTGGCCGCCCAGCCGCCGACGATCGTCAGCATGCCGAGCAGGCTGGACGCGAGCAGCACGAACGCGGCCCACATGCCGAGCTTGCCGCGCGCGGCACCCCGGCCTCCACCACCGGGGGCACCGCCAGGAGCGCCTTGCGCCGCTCCACCTGCGGGGCCGCCGTTGAGCGGCTTGTTCTTGTCCTTGCGGCGGAAGCGGCCCATGACGAGCCCGATGCCGAGCAGGAACGCGGATGCGAAGTCCCACCAGTACATGAGACGTCCTTTCACCTGGAGAAGATCGACAGAAAGCCTGTGAAAAAGGGCTGCAACAGCGACCACACGGGCGGCCACCAGAAGGGGCCGGTCGCCGGGAGCACGTAGCCCAGCGTCAGCGGCATGCGAGTGATCTTGAGGTTTGACCACGCCACCGCCGACCAGACACCCACCCACACCCGGCCAACGCCGTGCATGGCGTCCAGCGGAGGGAGCTGCGACCGCCACAGGCCGGGCAGCCCCTCCTTGGCGAACCGTCGCAGGCGGCGCCGGTAGTCACCCGCGCCCAACCACGCGACCGCTGTGAACGTGAAGCACCAGGGGACGGCCACCCACTTGCCGTGGAGGCGGCAGATCGCCCTGAGCAGGTCCGACTCGAACGGCACATAGCTACCGTCCGCGTGGTAGGCGCTCACGACCGCCGTGGACGGCAGCCGCTGGGCCCCGAGCGCGGACATGCGCGTCTCCAGCAGGTCCAGCCACGTGCGCCGCGGCCGGGCCGGCGACGGCGCGGGCTCGGTGGTGGGCTCGGGCTGCTCGGCGTGCGGCGTCGCGGCGGGGCGCTCCTCGGCCGGAGCGGTGGCAGCCTCGCCAGGGGCCTCAGGGTCAGCGTCGCCGGAGGTGGGCGCGCTGGCGAATGGTGATCTGATTCTTCCGCTCACTGTCTGCCTCCTTCCGGGTGTCGTAGGCGATGGCTTCGATGTCTTCGGCGAGCTGGCGGCATGCTTCGTCTTCGCGGGCTGGATTGACCGTCGCGAGGTCGGTCAGCTCGGCGCGCAGAAAATCCAGGGCCGCGCTCAGCCGTTCGCGGCCGGTCGTGGCCTCGGCCTTGCGCTCGGCGTAGACCTGGTCGCGGACTTCGGCCCGGATCTCTGCGCGGGTCGGTCGCGCCATTCCCACCTTCCGGGTTGTGACCGTCTGTAGTTACGGGTACGATGCCCTCGCGCGCGTGCGCGCTGGCGCGTGAGCGCGCGGGCGCGCTACTGCGTGTAGGGGGTCCTCGGAATCCGCTGATGGAAGGCCTCCCGGAGCTGCGACGCTCCCCAGCCCCGTCACGAAGAGTCACGTTCACGGGTTGCCCCGAACCACTCGGCGGCCTCCGCGTCCCAGTCCGCGACAGGCAGATCGACCCCCTCGGGCGCGACGTCGGCGGCGGCCGACAGATATGGCAGCAGCCAGGACACGCCCACCCGCACGAGCAGCACGGTCTCCCGCTCCTCGCCGGCGGCCGGGCTGGACAGCTCCCACACCACCGCCTCACCCCCGGCCTGCGGAAACATGGTCAGCCGGAGCCCGCCGTCCAGGTCGGCCCGCACCGTGCGGGTCCGGCAGCCGGCCAGGTCCGCGTGCGCGACGAGGAGCGGCGCCCGCCCCGGCAGGAGGACGGTCATCCGCTCGGGGTCGAGGCCGGGGCCGTAGACGAGCTCGCCGGCGAGGATGTCGCCGGTGGCCATGTCCTCGACGGGCAGCGGCATGCAGCGAGCGTGAATGTCGGTGGCGGTCATGCGGCGGCTCCGCTTCGTCTCGTTCGTCTGCCGGAGACGAGCGTGTCTCCTGGCTGTCGTTCGTCTCCGTCTCGGCCGGATCGGGACGGTGCGTTCGTCTCCGTCTCGTCTCCGGCTCGGGCTGCGGCCGTCTCCGTTCTCGTCTCGGGGACGGGTGCGCCCTTGTCTCCGGCTGCGAGCCGGTCCAGGACGAGCTTCGCCTTGGCGGTTCCGATGCCCTGGCCGCGTTGCCGGAATGCCTGAACGAGTCCGTCGCGAGTCAGGTTCGTTCCCGTCGTCGCGAACTCGGCGGCCACCGTGCGCGCGAGCGGCATCAGGTCATCGACATCAGCGGGCTGAGGCCACCGGGTCCGGTTGGTGTCCGTCTTCGGCTTCGTCTTCGGCTTCGGGCGGGGGCCGTCTCCGTCTCGTCTCGGCTTCCGGCTCGGGCCCGGTTTCGTCTCTGTCTCGTCTCGCGTCGTCGTGTCGTCCCGCGGGGGCGCTGGAGACGAGAGACTGTCCGGCTTCGTCTCGCGGCCGGGGACGGCCCCCGTTCCGTCCCCGGCTCCAAGAGCGGGCAGACGGTCCGCGCCGTCCGCCTGCCCGCTCGTCTCGGTGGAGACGAGCTCGCCCTTCGGTCGGAGCAGCCGCTTCCAGAACGGCGTCTCGTCTCGGGTGCTCGTCTCCGTCTCGGCAGCGGCCGGCCCAGCCGAGGAAGGGACGGGCCGGCCGCTGCCGTACCCCGGCGTCAGCTCGGGGTCGATCTTGGGGAGGTAGCGCGGGATCAGCCCCTTGCCGACGCGGTTGATCCACTCCTGGGCCTCGTTGATCGCGGCTCCGGCGTTGCCCGGCAACCCGTACAGCTCGTCGGCGAGCTGCGCGCTGTTGATGAGCAGGAGCCGGATGGTGTCGCGCTGGACCCGGATGACAAGGTCCTGCGTCTCCCGGATGGACCGTCGCGTCTGCGCGAGAGCGCGGCGCTGGCGAACCTGTCGGATGCACTCGTCCGGGTCGGAGATGCCTTCGGCGATGCCCAGCTTGTAGGCGGCTCTCGTCTCCGGCCGCAGCGACGGGAACACCCACCGCTGCCACGGGAACGAGGGCGCGGGCGGCTTGTGCGTGCCACGTACGTGCTGGTTGTCGGCGTGCTTCCACACGCCGTACATGTGCCAGAGGATCGGGTTCAGGCAGGAGGAGATCGCGAACAGGATCGCGGCGTCCTTGGTGGCCTCGTCGTCGTGGTTGTGCACGTAGCTGATCACGCCGACGCTGAACCCGATCAAGTACGAGAACGTCCGCGTGGCGATCGGCGAGTACCCCTTGAGCAGCTTGTCGTGGGCGTAGAAGCCCACGTTGATCGCGATCGTCTCTGTGATCACGGCGGTGAGCAGCGCCACCACCCACGGCCAGTCCTGGCCAAGCCACAGGCCCAGGAACTGGCCAGTGATGGCGACAAGGTTCACGCCGACGTTCGCGCCCACGAGCGCCACGGTCCGGTTGAACCGCTGCACCACGTCCAGACGCTTCGCCCACACCTCGCGGGCGAAGGTCCAGTCGCGGCGCTTCTTCTTCTGCGCCTGGACGTCGGAGAGGGCCTTCACCTCCGACTGGTGGTGGAGGTCGGCCAGCTCCCGCTCACGCCGCGCGTCGTCTCGGAGCTTCTCCTTGGCCAGGCGGACCCGCTCGGCCTGGAGCCGGTCCTGCTCGCGCTGGGCGGGCGAGCGGAAGCTGAACAACTTCATCAGTACGTCGCCTCCAAGGACGAGACGTCGGGAGTAGGTGTGGTGAGCTCGGGGCACTCGCCGATGGCGCGGGCCTCGATCTCGATCCCGTCCACGACGCGGTCGATCACGTGCTCGATCTCGCCGGTGTCCGGGTTGCGGTACTGGGAGCACGGCTCACCCGAGGGCGCCATGTGCGTGCCGAGTGAGTTCCGCACGTCCTGGTAGGGGTCGCACTTGCGGTGACCCAGGTTGAACAGGCTCATTGGCCGGCCTCCTTACAGGCGCGGGGGGCGAGCTTGGCGACGATCCACTCGGCCTTGGCCTCGTGCTTGGCGTAGGCGTTCGGGAACGCGGACCTCTGGACGGCCTGAGCCGCCTCGGTCAGCGGCCGGGTGTCCCACCGCTTGACCTTGACCAGCCGGGAGTAGAACTTGCCCGCCGCGACCTCCGGGTCGGTGGCGGTCGCAACGGTGCCCCAACCGGACACGGGCCGCTGCTGGAAGATCCCGAACGCGGTGCCGTTGTCGCCGACGACGCTGTTGTCCAGGTACGACTCCTGCAGCGTGGTTGCAATGCCGATCACGGCAGCGCGCCGGGACAAGTCCCGCTTGATGGCGACCCGGATCACGGTGGTCGCGTTGCGGGCCTGCGCGTCGGTGAGGCCGAGCTTGCCCTTCGGCGCCGGGTCGCCGCAGAGGGGTGAGAACGGGACCGCCCCGCCTCCGGCGTTCGCGACGGCCTTGCACGAGCTGGCCGTCGCGGGCAGAGCCACGATGGCCACGGTGGCCAAGGTGAGCTTCGCGATCATCGGGCGGCCCTCCCCTGCTCCAGGGAGGCCAACGTCGAGGACCTGACCCAGTAGGTCCGGCCCGGTTCGTTCCGGTAGCGGATGGCGGTCATGCCCGTCTCCGGGCTGACGCCGACGACCCGGTAGGACTTGCGGCCCAGCGGGTGCGACTCGATGAACGCGATGTAGGCGAGCACCGGCCACGCCAGCGCGTACACCGTCCGAGCCGCGAGGACGACGAGACGGCGCTTCATCCGCCCCACCCCCGCAGGCACTCGGTGACGTGCTGCTCAGCGTCCGCGTACGTGCCCGGGCACCGGTGGGCACCGCATCCGGTGCAGTTCCACACGCCGTTGCCGTCCAGGCTCGGGCAGCTGTCCGCCGCGGTGGCCGTCCAGGTGACGGTGGGCCCGTCGAGGCCGCCGAGCGTGACGAACCGCTCGTGGTACGTGGTGTCCGCTTCGAGCGCTGAGCGCATGAGGTGGCAGACGCCACCAGGTGCGCCGGGGATGGCGTCGGGCACGTCGTGGCTCTGGATGTGCAGGCCTCGGTCAGCAGCGAGGATCATGACGCCGCCCCCGCCTTCGCGGCCTGGGCCGCCTTGCGCTTGCGCGCGGTTTCGGCGCGGGCCTGCTCGGCGCGGGCCATGCGCTCGGTGATGATCTGGTCGGCCAGCGCCCGCACGGTCCGGCGTCGGGCGCGGGCGGTCACGCCGCCGCGGGTGCCGGAAACCATCCAGGTGAGGGCGTTCGTCGCGTGGCACTCGGAGTCGGCGAGGACGATCGCCTCGTCGATGACCGCCACGGTCCCGCACGCGACCGTGAGGGGGCATCCCCTGCAGAGGGCGCGGGTCTGGTCCTGGTCCAGGTTGTCGTCCCAGGGGGACGGGTCCGAAGCGCAGGGCCGGTCGGGGTTGTCGAGCAGGTGCTGGAGCTTGCCCCGCTGGTAGCGGAGGCGCATTTCCAGCGGCAGGCGGGGCCGTTCAGCCGGCCTGTGGTTCACGCCGGGCGGGCGTGGTGCCATCATGGACTGCATCAGGTGGATCTCTTTTCGCGAGGAGAGCCTGATAACGGCGGTCCCTGGTGGTTACGACACCAGGGACCGTCTTGCTTTGGCGCGGTGCTGCTGGGGCCGGTGCCCGGTGGTTACGACACCGGGTGGCCCCGTAGTGGTGCTCAGGGCTTGTTCGCGGATCGGCCTTCCCTGCCGCACATCCAGCACCTGGACGAGAAGCAAGCTTTCCAGGTGACCTGGCAGACGCCGCAGGCGTGGTGCCCGAGCGGCAGCCCGGTGGTGGCGTTGATGGTGCTGTCGTACGCCGCCACCCCTAGATCTTTTAGTCTAGGAATGCGATCCACATTTATAGAGTCCATGCGGACCGCCCTCGTGTCAAGAGACAATCGCAAGACTAGACTTGTGGATCTACGCAGCGCCCCAACACGGGAGAGACCACCACCACCATGCCCACCCAATACGGACAGATCGCCGCCGACCTGCGACGGCGCATCAAGAACGGCGAATGGCCACCGGGCACGCCACTGCCCACCCAGACCGAACTCTGCGACGAGTACGGCGTGGCCCGCGCCACCATGACCGCCGCCCTCAACCAGCTCCGAGGCGAACGCCTCGTCACCGGAGTACGCGGCCAGGGCACCTTCGTCCTCGACTGGAAACCCGTCCGCGTCCCCCTGTCCCGCTACCGGGCCGTCCTCGAACCCGGCGGCCAGCTCGGCCCCTGGGAGACCGCGTGCCAGCAGGCCGGGGTGACCGGCTCCATGGTGACCGTCGAAGTCGCCACCGAACCCGCCGACGCCGACGTCGCCGAAGCGCTCGGCCTCACCGAGGGCACCGACACCGTGGTCCGCCGTTCCCGGCATGCCACCCTGGAAGACAGCACCTGCCAGGTGCACACCGCCTACTACCCCGCCCAGCTCGTCGAGGGAACCCCGCTCGCCGGCCAGGAGAAGGTCGTCGGTGGTGTCTACGGCGCGATGCGCGCCGCGGGCATCATCCCCACGAGCGCGGATGAGCACCTGTCGGCCCGGCCGTCCACCGCTGAGGAGGCGGCCGAGCTCACGCTGATGACCGGCTTCCCGGTGCTCACCCTGGATCGGCTCACGCGCGACCAGGAGGGCCGCCGGGTGGAGTGGCTGCGCATGGTCATCGATCCGACGCGCGTGATGGTGGTGTACGACGGGCTGCCTCTTACGCGCCCGGCGCGGTGAACGCCAGCGATGTCGTGCACACTGCGCTATCGCTGGATCGCGCATAGCAGACCTCCGGGGTTCGGAGTTACCCTGCGAGCGGAACTCGGGTTGGGCAACACGCTGCTCTGGATGCACGGGTGTTGGCAAACTGGGTGTTGCGTCTTGTGTTGCGCCTAGGCGCAACACCCTCTGGAGGCGAGATGCCAGACGGAACGGCAGTCCTGTTCGGGCAGGTCATGCGCCATTTCCGGGAGGAGAAAGGGCTCAGCGTCCGGGCCCTGGCCAAGAAGGCGAACGTGGATCCCAGCCGCATCTCTCGCGCCGAGAACGGCCTGACCCGGCTCTCCGCATCTGCGGTCCGAGCCGTTGACCAGGTACTTCACGCCGGGGGCTTGCTGGAGGTGTTGCGCCTAGGCGCAACAGAAAACGCAACACTCTTTCCGCCGAGCAACACCATGCCGGGCATCCTGGAGATGTCCATGTCGCATGGCGGCGATTACCCTGAGGGCGACACGGTGACCGTGCCGATCAGCATCGCCGGGAAGGTGGTCAACTTGTCCTTGTCCCGCCGCACGCTCCTCGGGGTCCTGGCAGCCGGCGGCGCCGGGGTGATCCCGGCCACGCCCACCGCAGCAGCATCCACAACCTCGAGTCCGGCATGGCCGAAGGACGAGGACCCGGTCGCGTACGCCTGGCGGTTCTTGACCGGGCACCAGGACGCCCACCACCTGTTCCCGCCCGCGGTGCACATCGAGGCGCTGCGCAAGCGGCTGGACGGCATCGAGCAGATCCGGCAGGCCAGCGACTCCGGCACTCGGCGGAAGCTGCGCGCCACGATGGGCGCGTACGCCGAGCACCTGTCGTGGCTCTCCAAGGAGGCAGGCGATCTGCACGGCTGCCTGGCCTGGGCCGAGCGCGCGGCACTGTGGGCGATGGACAGCGGCGACCACCCCATGGTCACCTACATGCAGCTCCGGAGGGCGAGCGTGGCGCTCGACGGACGCGACCACCAGACTGCGCTGGATCTGGCCGAGCAGGCGGTCAACGCGTCCTGGCCGATCCCGCCGGTGCTGCGCGGGATCGGTCACGCCTACCTCGCCCGCGGCCGGGCGCTCGCCGGAGCGCGGCCGGACGCCGACATGGAGCAGGCCACCGAGCTGCTGAACGGGCCGAAGGGTGAGGAGACGCCCAGCTATCTGCGGTTCTACGGCCAGAGCTTCTCCGACGCGGAGACTGCGACCGCCTACCTGGAGGCGGGCCGGCCGGGTGAGGCCATCGAGCTGCTGGAGCGGTGCGTCGCTGGGCTGCGGCCGACGCAGCGCCGTGACAAGGCGTCGTACATGGCGCGGCTCGCGCACGCGCACGCCGCCGCCGGGGCGCCGGACACGGCGGCGGAGACGGCCAGCGACGCGCTGGTGATCGCCACGGAGGTGGGATCGCAGTCGGTGCAGTCGGAGCTGGCGCGGCTGAACGCCACGCTGATGTCGCGGTGGCCCGATCAGCCGCAGGCCCTGGCGTTCAACGAGCTGATCTCGGCCGCGTAGTTCGCGGAACCCGGTAGACGCCCGGCATGTTGCGCGCGTAACATGCCCACATGGCCGAGAAGCCCGTCCCCCTCTACCAGCAGGTCGCTGACGATCTCCGCGAGAAGATCCTCAACGGCAGCTACCCCACCGGCCAGCCCCTCCCCCACTCCCGCGACCTGATGAGGACCTACGGCCTCGGCTCCGACAACGTCCTCCGAGAGGCGTACAAGATCCTCAAAGCAGAGGGGCTGATCCGCCGCAACGCCGCCGTAGGCATGATCGTCCAAAACCCCAACCCCACCGTCGTGGACTTGATCTTGCACAACCCCACCGGCCACGGCCCCCTCCCCTGGCCCGAGTGCTGCAAGCTCGCCGGCCTCGACGGGCGCATGGTCACCGACGCCGTCACCCCCGGCCACGCAGACCACGAGGTGGCCGCGCTCCTCGACATCGAGCCCGACGCCGAGATCGTCACTCGGGCGCGGACCGCGTTCGCCGGCGACGCGCCGGTCCGCCTGGACGAGGCCATCTACCCCCGGCAGGTCGTGGAGGGCACACCTATCGCGGCCGAGCGCAAGGTGCCCGGCGGCATCTACGCCACGCTGGCCCACGCCGGCCACGCCCCCGCGGCAGTCACCCGCCGCACGGTCCGGGCCCGGCTCGCGACCGCCGATGAGACCTCCCGGCTCAAGCTGGCCAAGGGCTCGTGGGTGCTGGCCGCCGACGAGGTCATCGCGGACGAGCGTGGCCGGGCGATCGAGCTGCTGCGCATCGTGGCCAACCCGGCCCGTGTGCAGTTCGTCGATCAGGCACTATCGCTGTGAACGCAGAGAGGAGGATCATGAACACTCAGGACCTGACCGCAGCCGTGCGAAGCACACTCGGGGATGACCCGGACAGCTTCGACGTCAACGGCATCGTCGAGGAGATCGGCACTACATACGGCTACGATCTCGCGACCATCGACGACATCCCGACCGAGGAGTATTGGCAGATCGTAGAACGGCACGACCCTCGCCTTCCCAAGTCCTAGGGTCGTATCTGTGCTCCCCGCACCTGCGGGGATGAACCAGCGGCGCTCGCCAGCAACGCGAAAAACCAAGCTGTCCAGCTTCGAGGCCGAGGACGCCCGCAACGACACCACACCTCAGGGCAAGGAGAAGTCGAACCTCGCCTACCACGTGGCGGACGAGGCTCGGATCGCCCTCATGATGGCCCTGCGCGCTGCTCACGGCGGGCACGGCCACTACAACGAGTACGAGGCCGAGGCCACCCAGCTCATCGAGCAGGCCGAGGACGGCACCCTCCGGCACTTGGCGGGCATCGCAACCTACGGCTGGTCATGGCGGGAAGACGGCTGGGCGCTACGTATGGGATCGTCTGGTGGTGATGTCGGATGAGCCGTGATCCCATCGGCGGCGTGTAACGCGAAGAAGGCCCCACCCGCCGGAGCGGGTGGGGCCTCTTCTGTCTGAGCAGCCGGAGTTTACGTCAGCTTCTCCTCCACGACGACCACGTGCGCGACCGGCCCGGACTTCGGCGACACCTGGCCGCGCAGGACCAGCCCGAGCACCGCAGACAGCAGCAGGATGAACGCGGCGGTCTGCGCCGGGGTGAGCACCAGCCAAAAGTGGGAGACGCCGGTGAGGATCGTGGAGACGGCGCCGGTCAGCGTCGAGATCACCCACGGCCGGGTCTGCCAGGCGACGATGAGCGCGAGAACGCCCGATCCGATGGTGGAGATGTAGCCCGCGGCCTCCTCGGTGAGGCCGAGCTGCGGGATGGTGACAAGGAACGCCAGCAG
This sequence comes from Nonomuraea sp. NPDC050202, assembly GCF_040656115.1. NCBI lineage: Bacteria > Bacillati > Actinomycetota > Actinomycetes > Streptosporangiales > Streptosporangiaceae > Nonomuraea > Nonomuraea sp. NPDC050202. Next base: position 51,963 of record NZ_JBFALF010000037.1, read on the forward strand.
CGCGTTGAGGATGTACGCGATGGCTGCGGGTTCCTGGCCCAGGACAGTGGGCTTCTTCGCGGTGGAGCTGGACATGTAGATCTCCAGACTGTTGGCGCTCCCGCCAACGAGAGGGGTTAGGGAGTGACGCAGGCGAGCCCGGCCGCGAGCAGCACGGCGGCGAGGGCGGCGAGCACAGTGGACATGAACCTGAGCGTGATCACTCCTCGGGGGTGTTAGGAGGCGCGGACGAGCTTGGGCCAGGTCTTCGGCCCAACGATGCCGTCTGTCTTCAGTCCGGCCTCGTCCTGGAAGGCGCGGACGGCGTCCTCCAGCGGGGCGCCGAACACGGTGTCGTCGATGCCACCGGCCAGGCCGTGGCCGCGGGCGTGCAGCAGGTAGAAGACGGTCTTGACGTCCCACCGGCGTGGGTCGTTGGGGTCCTTGCCGTCGCCGCGCCGCAGCGTGGGCAGTTCCTTCATCATCGTCTCCGTCCAGGTGAGTGCCGGAGCGGCGGGAGGCTTCGGCGTGGCCGGCTCGGGCAGGTAGGCGGGGTAGCCGAACCCGGCCACGTTGGCGAGGCTGCGCTCGCGGCGTTTGACGCGGTTCTCGGTGTTGCCCTCGATCGTCACGATGGTCCGGCCGCCGTCGCGGACGGCCTCGACGATGCCGACGTGGTCGATGCGCTTGATGTCGCGGGTGCCGCCCCAGTCGAAGAACACGATCGCGCCACGCTTCGGCGTGTGCCCCCACTGGCCGCGGTTCTTGAACCACTGGGCGTGGGACGGTGTGTAGGCGTGATCCCCGACGACGGTGATGAGCCCGGCCTGCGCGGCGCACCAGGCCAGGAACATGTCGCACCACGCCGCCGTCGCCCAGGCGGCGGGTTTGTCGTGGCGTTTCGCCCACCAGGAGCCGTACTTCGTCCACCCGGTGGGTGACTCGGTCTCCCCGAGCTGGGAGCGCACGACGGCCAGGAGCCGATCGGCGGGCTTCGCGGACGTCTTGGCCATCACACGCGCTCCGGCGGCCAGTGCCACGTGCCGGGCCCATCGCCGGGCGGCACGTTGAACTCCCAGAACGAGCCACGCGCCCCGGGGGTGAACACCAGCAGGTGCACGTGCGCGGGGCTGTCCAGCGCGGGGACGGTGCCCGCGCGCACGCCGGCGGGGTCGAGGGTCTCCACGTCGGCCGTCACCACGGCGGCACGGACCGCGTGGAAGCCGTGCTTGCCCCGGTAGCGGACGATGTCGCAGGTCATCGGCAGCCGGTCAACCGCCATGCGCGGCCACCTCCTCGTCGTCGTCGATGGCGCTGCCGGGGTCCTGGGGCAGCCCGTCCTGGCCGGGGTCGAGCACGGTCGTACTCGCGTCGGCGAACGGCGGCACCGGGAGCGGGTCCTGGCCGTCGAGGACCTCGATCGGCTCGGAAGAGTCGGGCATGGTGATCTCCTTGAGGGCGAGCCAGTCGGCGACGGTCATCGTGAGCTCGTCGCCGCTGACGTGGATGGGAAGGATCGCGGGCACGACGAGAACGCCGTCCCGCCCGGGGAACATGATCAAAGTGGAGGGCTCAGTTCTGGGTGAGGCTGATCAGCGAGATGACGGTGCCCGTGACCAGGAGCAGGACGGTCACCACAGCGATGATCATTTTGGTTCGGTTGCTGAGCTGGTCGTGGGTCACGGCGGTGCGTTCCAACTCGGCCAGCCGGGCATCCTGTTCGTCCACGCGCTTGGCCAGGTCGGCGTGCCGGTCGTCCACCTGATCCAGCCGCTGAAGGATGAGCCGGACAGAGCCATCCACCCGCTCGAACCCCACATCGACGGAGCCTTGCAGCTTGGCCAGGGCCAGAGACACGCTCGGCATGTCGTCGCTCACAGGCTCTCCTCTCCGGTGCGAGGCTGGGTGCCGACGAACGTGGCCGGGGGCTTGAGCTGGAACGTCGGCTGCGGAAGCTGATCGCCGCGCTCCGCGCGCAGCCACTCAACGGCCATGCGCCGCGACTCCACCCGGACGGGGTCAAGACGGACCAGGGACAGGATCGGCTCCAGCGGGTCCGGCGGCGCGACCCGGGCCGAGCCGACGTAGGCGAGCGCTTCGGCGCGCAGCGCCCGCGGCGCCGCCTCCATGCTGACCCGGTGCTCCTTGACGAGCCGGATCCGCTCCAGGTAGGCCGCGCGCCGCTCATGCTCGGGGACGCCGGGGGTCCAGCAGGTCGGCAGGCCGCGCGTGGCTTCCAGGACCTTCACCGCGCCGGGATCGGTCCGGGTCAGCATGTCGTTGCGGTCGGGAATGTACGGCTCGTGCATCGCGATGTCGAGCAGCGTCGGCACGTCGTCCGGGTCGAGCCCGTACAGGGCGCACCGCCACTCCAGCAGCGTGTGCGGCAGCGCGTGGTGGATCTCCACCGCGTTCGCGGGGGCGTACTGGTAGACGCACCACAGCGGTTCGGCCCCGTCCACGTGCGGCGCCACCGGTGTCCCGGTGTCTCGGAGCGGGGTGTGCGTGTAGGACAGCTCGGCGTCCCACACCTGCACCAGCTCGGCAGGCATGATGAGTCCCCTCGTGCGGGATAGCTGGGATGGGGCAGGTCAGTGACGGTGCGACCACCAGTAGATGGCGAACCCGTCCGGGAACGACGAGCTGATCCGGAACCCGGTCTGAAGCGACTCGGTCTCGTACCACGACCCCGAAGGGGTGTGCGAGGTCGGGCTGGACAGGCCGCGCCGCAGCACGCAGACCGGCCCCATGTTGCCGCTCATCTCCGTCCCGTACGACAGGAAGCGGATGTTGGCGCCGGACCCGGCCGACGCGAACACGATGGAGCCGGCGAGGATGCCCGCCGTGGAGCCGAGATTCGTGAAGTCCCACCACTTGCCCACGTGGCGGGTCCGGCCGCTGGAGTCGAACCAGAAGTACTGCTCGTCGGACGCGTTGTGCATGTAGCCGTAGCTGGCGTACGACTCGGCCAGCTCCATCAGCCCGCCGTTGTCGCCGGTCAGCGACGCGTCACGGACCTGCATCTGCATGTACCCGGCCGCGATCGTCGTCTGGCTGGCGGCGGTGACGGAGCTGTTGGTGCCGGAGGTGACCTCGAACGTGGCCTCGCCCGCAAACCGGTCGTCCCGCGTCCGCAGCCGGGTGAAGTTGGTACCGGCCCCCGCCGGGATGAACCGCATCTCCGGGTACGTGGCGCCGGGCGGCGCGAACTCCAGCCGCCGGCCCGACGCCGCGGTGCGGATGAACGCCCCGGTGATGGTCTTGCCGTCGATGGCGTCGGCCGCGACCTTCGCCGCCGTGACCGCCCCGGCCTGGATCTTGTCGGCGGTGATGGCGTTCGCGGCGATGTGCCCTGCCTGGATCGCCAGCGCCTGAATCAGCCCGCCCGTGATCGTGTTCGCGACGACCTTGTCGGAGGCGACGAGCGTTCCGTCCACGATGTTCGCCCCGGAGATGACCTCGCCGATCACGTCGGTGTCCACCAGCGGCGCGGCGGCGATCTGCGCGACGGCCGAGGGCGCGGACTCGTTGCCGCGCCGGTCCACCGCCGTCAGCCGGAACCAGCGCGGCTCGTTGTACGGCTGGTCGGTGACGAGCGCGGCCCCGGCCGCGCGCAGGTGGTCCACCACCGTCCAGGGGCCTTCGTCGTCGGCCGCCATGTGCACGCGCACGAGCTCGAAGTCGGCGGGCATCGCCGCGCCGGTCTCGGCGAGCCCGTCCCAGGCTGCCTCGATCACGCCAAGCCGCGTGGACAGGACCGGCGTCGAAGGGACCGGTGGCGGGGTGACGTCGTCGGGGATCAACGCCACGAACACCGCCGAGAACTCCCCCGGCGTGCCCTGCGCGACCGCGCGCACCTTGAACCCGTACGTCGCGGTCACGACCAGCGGCGAGTAGGTCGCCGTGGTGTCGTCGGAGGTGGCGATCAGCCGCCACACCTGCCCGGCCTCGTTGACGCGGGCGTACAGCTCGTACCGGTCCGGGTCGATGGCGACGCCAGACACGTCGGCGGTGACCGGCGACCAGGTCGCGGTGATCTGACCACGTGCGAAGCCGTACTCGTCCACGTAGGCGGACGGGGTCACGATCAGCCCGGCCGGGGCCGCCGCCACGCGGCCGCCAGGCTGCTCCGGCGCGGGCTCGCCGCCCGTGCCGCCGGACGACACCCCGCCGGCGAGGATCCCGGCCGCCTGCCGGGCGAGCCGGATCTCGCGTTCGATGAACCGGTCGTTGAGGGTCACGTTGCCGCCGATCGCGCCGTCGCTCTCCGCCGACAACGTGATCTGCCGGACCCGAAGCGGCTCCATCGCGCCGGTCTCGCCCGGTGCGAGCACCCGGTCTCCCGGCCGGTAGTGCGCCAGCGGCAGCCACCGCGCCGCGCCTAAGCGGATGCTGCGGGTGAGCTGAGTGCGCTCACGCCCGGCGCGCTGCAAGGCGTTGTCCCCGAGGAGGATCGCGGTTCCCTGGTCGGTGACGCCGCCTTGCGACTGTGACGCCTCCCAGCGTCCCCACGGTGCGGGCGCGGACGGGTTGGTCCGCTCGACGGTCAGCCCGGCCTCGCCGCGCACGAGGATGGCGGTCGCCAGATCCTCGAGAGTGGCCGTGGCGGGGGCGTCGTCGATGTCGCGGCCGAGCCGCAGATCCACAGGGGCCGCGCCGGTGGCCAGGTCTTCGCCCAGGACGGTGCCTTCGTTGTAGGCGCGGAGCGTGCGGCCGGCCATCGTCCAGTCGAGCACGCCCTGCTCCGACAGGTTGAGGAGGAGGGTGAGCAGGTCGGTTCCGGGCTCGATCTGGAGCGTGAGCGTCTTGTTCCACGGCTGCCCGGCGGAGTCGTGCGTGGTGGAGAAGCTGACCGCAAGGCCGGGCAGCGCGCCGCGCGCCTGGCCTTCGTCGATGAAGGTCCGCAGGATCGCCCCCGCGCTGACCGCGCTGAACGGCCGTTTGCCGTCCGCCATCACCGGCCCGCTGTAGAGGACGAGCTTGCGCAACATCCAGCTGTAGCCGGGGCAGTCGTAGGTGCGGGCGCCGGTGGCGTCGGTGGCGTTGCTGCCGCGTCGGATGCGGAGGAAGCGGGCGTCGTTCGGCTCCAGCCACGGGCCGCCGCCGATCGACATCTCCACGGCGAGCTCTACTGGCTGTGCCAGCCACCCGGCGCCCGCGCCGGCGGCCGGGTAGGTGACCTTCAGGGAAGGCACGTCGTTGAGCGGGAGGCCGACCTCGAACCCGAGGTGGTGCGGCAACGTCCCGAACCTGGCCCCGTTGGGCGCGTAGGCGGCCAGGCGCAGCGCGTACGGGTCGGCGGTGCCGGGGGTGATGACCTGCACGACGTGCTCCTCCGGGAGGTCAGGGCCGGTGGGCCAGGTGGGCGATGCGGCGCCGTAGCCGGATCTCGGAGTCGGCGAGCCGGTCATCGAGGACGAGGTTCCCGGACACAACCCCGCGGTCGGTGCGGGTGAGGGTGATCTGGCGGACGCGCAGCGCGACCCGCTGTCCGGCGTTGCCGGGTGCGAAGATGCGGTCGCCCGGCAGGTAGTCCCGGAGCGGGAGCCAGCGCGCTCCGGCCAAGGACAGCTCTCGGGTGCGCTGGACTCGTTCGACGGCGCCGCGCACGAGGAGGGAGTCGCCCACCAGCGTGGCAGCGGTCGCCTCGGTGACGCCGACCTGGCGGACGCCGACCTCCCACCGGCCCCACGGCAGCGGGCTGCCGACGTTGGTGCGCTCGGTGCGGAAGGAGCTGTCGCCGACGACGTACGCGGCGCTGGCCAGGTCCTCCAGCGTGCCGACGTCCGGGGCGGCGCGCACGTCGCGGCCGGCGGCGAGCTCCACGGGCGTGGTGAGGGTGGTGAGGTCGCGGAAGATGGCGGTCCCCGGCCGCCACGCGGACAGGGTGCGGGGGCCGGTCATGCGGATGTCGATCAGGCCCGCCTCGACCAGCGTCAGCAGTACGGCGAGGACATCGGTACCGAGCGGGACGCCCAGGCCGAAGGTCTGGTTCCAGGTCAGGCCCGCGGTGTCGAGGCTGCCGGTGAACGTCCACGCGAATCCGGCCAAGGCGCCGCGCGCCTGCGCCTCCGTCAGCAGCGAGTTCATGATGAACCCGGCGGTCGCGTTCGGTGTCGGCGAGCCGTACACGCGCTGCCCGTTGACTGGGGCGATGGAGGCGTGCGCGTACGTGACGGCCTTGCGCAGCACCCACAGGTAGGACGGGCAGTCGTACCGCCACACGCCGGACGAGTCGAGCTGGTCGCCCTCGCGGCGGGCCAGAATAAACCGGCCGTCCCCGTTCTCCGTCCAGATCGCGCCGTCCGCCGACCACTGCACACCGATCTCGCACGGCTGAGCGAGGAGCTGCGCGCCGACCGCGTGCGCGCTGTAGGCGAACTTGAGCGCGGGCACATCGTTGAGCGGCCAGGAGACTTGGATGTTGACCGGGTGCGGGAGGAGGCCCAGCCTGTTGCCGTTGGGAGCGTAGGCGACGAGCCTGATGTCGAACGGCACCGGCCCCCCTCACAGGTAGGCCCGCCGCGCTCGCACTTCGAGCTTCGAGGCGGCGGTGACGCCGGAGCCGGAGCACGAGATGAGCACCGCGCGGGAGAACGGGTCGCCGAGCGCCACGGCCGGGGTGAGGTGCAACCAGCGCGACGCCGAGCCTGGCCCGAACACGCTGATCACGCCGGTCTTGTCCGTGCCCGTGGCCAGGTCCCAGGTGTCGGTCGTCACCAGGGCGGCGCGCATCGCCGCGGTGTCGAGGAGCAGGCGCTCCCCCGCCGCCAGGCTGTTGGAGCCTGGCGTGAGCAGGCCGAGTTTCCCCTGGGTGGCCACGTCGGTCACGGTCATCGACGAGATGGGGCCGGTGATGCGGATGACCGAGTCCACGATGGGCGCGGTCGAGCCGGCCAGCGTGGTGATGGGCTGATCGTCGGCGTCGGCATTGCCGGTCCAGGTGGTGGTGGTCTCGTCGCGCCAGTAGACGGAGGGCACCTCGACGACGGCGGTGAGGCGGGCGCGGGCGGCGCCGACCCACAGCTCCGGTTCGCTCGCGGCGACGATGGTCACGTCGGCGACGCGGACGATGCTTCCGGCCTGGTAGCGGAGGCTCATGAGCCGGTGCCGCACCCCCAGCAGGGCGCTGAGGGCTTCGAGGTTGGTTTCGAGCTGGGCGAAGCCGCCGTCCGCCCCGGCCGGGGTCGCGCCGGTCACCGAGAACACCAGGCTGAAGCTGGTGAGCTCGTGGTCGAGGCCCGTGATCGGGAGTTCTCCGGCGCGGCCGGGCACGGTGACGCGGACCGCCCGCGCGCCAGGCATGGGCCTGCGCTGGGTGCCCTTCTTCAGCCGCCAGCAGCCGGCGGGGTGGTCGAGCGGCACTCCGTCCAGGTGGTACTGAGGCACGGTCAGATCACCCCCAGTGCGCCCGCGAGCTGGAGCCCGCGGTTGACGCTCGTGCTGGTCGGTTCGGCCTGCGGGTAGTAGTTCGTCTGGTGGATCACCGTGCGTGCTGTGCCGCCGAGCCCTCCTGCGGCTCCGCCGCCGGGGACGGCGAGGCCGGGCATGGGCACGTCGGGGATGCCCGCGCCGGCGACGATCCCGGCCATGCGCTGGACGGCGGCGCGGACGAGGCCGCCGCCTCGGGTGATGCCGAGGGCGAGTCCGGCGGGGACCTGGCGGCCCATCCACGCGAACAGCTTGCTCGGGCTGGCGATGCCGAGGAAGTCGAGGACGGGCTGCGGGAGGATGGAGCGGAGGAAGCCGACGATGCGGGACTTGATCTGGTTTCCGGCGGCGACGATGCCGTTCCAGAGCCCTTCCATGAGGGCTTTTCCGGCGTTGGTGATGGTGTCGCCGAAGCCCTTGATCGCCGACATGATCGATTGGAGGGCGCCCCGGAAGTCGCCTTGCAGCAGCTTGACCACGGCGGTGATGATCTTGATCCAGACGGGCAGCAGCGCCGTCCCGATCTGCACCAGTGGTGGGATGAGCGGCTGTATCACGCCGAGGATCTTGGACAGTTCGCCGACCCAGGACGTGACCAGCGGGATCATGGCCTTGACCAGGTCGAGGATCGGCGGCAGCAGGCTCTGGGCGAGCTGCAGCAACGGCGGCAAGATCATTTTCAGGGCTTGGGCCAGGAGCTGCCCGTAAGCCGCCGCGAGCGGGGCCGTGGCCGCCGCCAGCTCGGTGACCGCTTGCGACAAAACCGGAAGAATAGGCTGCAAACTGGACGAAAGGGAAGAAATCACCGGCCCGAGGACGGCCGAGAGGTTCTGCAGGGCCATGCCGAGGACCTGGCCGATGATCCCGGCGAGCTGGCCGATCACCGGTAGCAGAGGGGCGACGGCGGCCAGCGCCGCCGACAAACCCTGACCGAGCGCGAGCAGCCCGGCCTGCAACGCAGGGTTCGCGAACGCCTGCGACAGCATCTGCGCCACGAGCGTCAGCCCAGGTCCGAGCGCGGCCAGCGCCGGTCCGAGCGCGGAGACGGCGGCGGCCAGCCCAGGTCCGAGGGCGACCGCGATGTTCGCGACGTGCGGTGCCACCAGCGCCAGCGATCCGGCCAGCGCCTGGAAGATCGGGAAGAGGGCGCTTCCGACCTGCGACAACGACTGGAAGATCGTGACAAGGATCTGCTGGCCCTGCGCGCTGTTGACGAACGCGTTCACCTGGCCGAGGAGCTGCCCGATCACGCCGAGCGCGCCGGTGCCGCCGGTCTGCATCGCGGAGAAGACGCCGCGCACGATCCCGATCACGTCTCCGGCGATGCTCGCGAGCTGCCGGAACACGGCCACAGCGCCCTGCATCCAGGCGAGCGCCTGCCCGGACGCGGCAGCGTTCGACAGGAACTGGCCGAACCGGGCCGCCGCCGCGGCGATACCTGGGACGAGCCCGGCCGAGAAGCCCGCGCCGACGACAGCCAGGTCACGGAACCCGCCCAGCAGGGGCGAGATCGCGGGCAGCAGCGCCGCCACGGCGGCACGCAGCGAAGCGAAGATCGACGAGACGGCGGCCACGGTCTGCCCGGAGGCGGCGAACCGTGCCACCTCGGCCGCACCGAGCCCCATCTGCGAGGCGACGCCGGACATGCCCGACCGCAGCGGCCCGGTCAGGGCGGCGGCAACGGCGGTGATGTGGCCGGCGAGCGGGGCGAAGAACGCGTCCTGCACCGACGAGCGCAGCGCGTCCACGGCGGGCTTCGCGGCGCGCAGCTCCAGTGCCGCAGCTCGGGCCGCTGGTGACAGCCCGGCCAGGCTCGCCTCGAAGGCGGCCACGTCGTTGCCGAGCGCCGCACCGAACGCCTCACTCACCCCGGCCAGCGCGACCCGCAGCGTGATCAGCGCGGCGGCGCCGAGCGCGAGCGCGCCCGGCAGCGCGGCCACGATCCCGGCCGCAGGGGCGAGCGCGGCCAGCAGCGCGACCGCGCCCTGCGCAGCCGACGCCAGACCGGCGGCGGCCGACGCTCCGGCCACCGACAGCGCGGCCAGGCGGGCACCCATCTGGGCGCTGCCGGACGCAATGGAGCCGGCGTGGGAGGCGAATTCGTTCGCCTTCGACTTGAAGAAGTTCAGAGCGCGGCTGAGCGGGTTGGTGAGGTTGTCGCGGAGCCGCAGCCTGGCGAACAGTTCGCCGACGTTCACGACGGCCACCGCCCTTCACGATCGACAGGAGGGGTGGCGGTGGACTGTTGGCGGGAACGCCAACGAACAGAGGGGTTAGCGGCGGCGGCCGGGCCGCTCGTCTCCGGGGTCGAGCGCGCGGGCGAGGCGCGAGTCACACACGAGGAGCCCGGCGATCCGGGTGCGGAGCCACCGCCACGACCGGCCGCGCAGCGCGGCGGACCGGTCGAGGTCGATCCCGTACTCGGAGTGGAGATCGGCCTCGATCAGCTCCCATCGCGTCAGCAGGTCCACCCACGACACGGCAGGCCCTCCGGTCAGGCCGAGCCCGTCGTCCGGGTCGTACCACTCCGCGAGCCCCGTGATCGGGTCGATCGGGCCTGCGCCGCCGCCGCCCGGCGAGTCTTCCGATTCGGGGCCGCCGCTTCCCCCGAGCCGGCGTCCCAGTGCTTCTCGGCGGCGTCGGCTCCGGCCGCGACCCAGATGAGCGCGGTCTCGCCGACGTGCTGAATGACCGGCCAGTCCAGCCCATCGGCGAACATCTCATCCCAGACTCCGCCGAGCAGCCGCTGGTACAGGTCGGTGTCCTTGCTCTCGTTGTTGATCACGGACTCGGCGAGGGCGCTCAGCCCCTCCTGGTCCACCTCATGCCCGGCTTCGGCGGCGATCCCGGCGTGCATAAGCCGCTGCACCAGCAGGCCCACCTCCGCGTCCGGCGGCGGGACGACGTACGTCTTCCCGCCGATCGGCAGCCGCAGGTTCGGGTCGAAGAACTCGTCCAGGTTCCGGAACTGCGCCATCATGCCGCCAACGGGTTGTCGATCTCGACATCCTCACCGGAGCCGAGCAGCGTGAACGAGAAGGGTTCGAGGTCGGTCTTCTCGCCGCCGACCGTGAACTCGTTGACCTGGCAGAAGCCCTGGTACGCCTCGTCGGAGCCGTCGCGCCGGTACCAGCGGACCTCGATGAACGCCGCTTCCCCGACCTTGCGGGCCGCCTTGCGGATGTACTCCTGGCCGGCGTCGGGCACGAACGGCGTGCCGGTGTTCCGCTTCCTGCGGCCCTCCGCCTCGATCTTCCACTTCCGCTCGGTGATCACGTCGCGGCCATAGCCCGACTCGTCGTCGAAATCGCCGTCATCTTCCACGTTGTCGTCCGTCGTCTTCTCGAACTTGGACAGGCCTCGCACGGGTGCCCACGCGGGTGTGGTCACACCGACTCCGGCCGTGTTGACGTCCATCCGCCAGTGCTTGGCGAGCATGCTCACCAGCGCCATGATCGTTTCTCCGTTTCGTGCGCGCGGCCCTGGCTCACGCCAGGCTGCCGCGAAGAAGTGGAGGGAGAGCGGGGCTACTCGTCGTCCCGCTGCGGAGTGGGCCAGTGCACCATCAGCTCGTAGGAATCCGCCCGCTCCCACCGGCCGGAGGAATCGCGGCTGGGTGGCGCCACCACCGTCCGCCGCGCGAGCAGCACCAGCACCCCGGATGCGAGCCGCGTCTCCGTCAGGCCGTGCAGCACACTGAAGACGGCGTCGGCGTAATCGGAGGCATCGCGCGGGTCGCTCTTGGCCCGCATCCGGAGCTGCACGAGCACGGTCGAGTCGCCGCTGCCGAGGTCGTCACCGCCGGTCCCGTACACGGCCAGGCTGATCGCGGTGTCCGGGACGGCGGGCAGTCCGCCGATCGTCAGCGCGAGCTCGCTGGCAGTGTACTTGCCGACCGGGTTCCACACCCCGACGCCCCGGCCGGCGAGGAGTTGCGCCAGCCCGTTCAGCAGCGCCCGCGAGAACTGCAGCTCGGCCGGGATGGTCATCCGCCGAACGCCTTCCGTACGGCCTTGGCGATGATCTCCCGCGCCACCTGCGCTTCCTCGTACAGGGTGGTCTCCAGGTACTTGGCCTCGCCCTTGACCGGGTGCTGCCAGTCGAGTTGCTCGTGCTGGGCGACCGCGTACGGTTGATCGAACGAGATCACGCCTTCCAGTGCGGACTCGTCCACGGCGGTGCTGCCCGACCGTTCCAGGTCGCCTACCTGCCACGGCACCTTCGGCTGGGTCATGGTCAGCACGTGCTCGGAGGCGTGCCGGAGGCCCTGCACGATCATCGCTCGGGCTCGCTTCTCCAGCTCGTCGGGGTTGACGTGGAGGTCCAGGCTCACGTCCACGTCGATCGCGCGCTGCGTCATCGGCACACCACCTCCGTATGGTCGGGCGTCGGCAGACCGCCGCCGTCGCGTGCGTACGAGGCGATGACCGTGGTCGTCCGGCCGTTCACGGTCACCCGCGACCCCTCCGGGCAGCGGGTGCCGAACGGGAAGAAGATCGTTGTGTCGGACACGGTCTCGCTGCCCTCCGCGTTGCGGACCAACCGCCGTTCGTCGTCCACCAGGCACCGCTCTGTCACCGGGTCGCCAAAGATCGGCCCGTATGCGCCGTCGCCCTCGAACGGCTCGATGACGGCCTCGTGCGTGAACACCCACTCCGGGATCAGCACCGCCGTCACCAGGCGCCCTGGTCGATGACGAACCGCATGAGCCCAGCCGTGCGGAGGATTGCTCCCGCGTCCGGGGCGTGCCTGGCCGGCCCGGACCCGCCACCCTCCGCACGCTTCAAGCTGACGGAGCCGATCTTCACGTCGGAGAACGCCGCCGCCACGCCGTACGGATCACCGACCGCCAGCGACCACGCTGCCTGCGCGCACGTCGCCCGCATGATCGCCTCAGCCTCGTCCGGATCGGTCGGAAGCTTGGTGACGGGGTCCACGTCGTAGACCGCCGCCACGAGCAGCTCGTCGATCCGCTCCGACGCCCGGGCCAGCACCGTGTCGATCCCGTCCGGGGCGGGCTCACCGGTGTAGTCCGTGTAGTCGGCCGCGTTCGCGTACACCACCACGCCGGCCTCCTCAGGGCAGCTCGTACACGGCGATGGTCAGCCCGGCCGGGTCGTCGTAGTTGAGGTGCACCTTGCCGTCGCTCTGCCGGTACACGTCGCCGAGCGGCGGGATGAGCACGTCCCCGGTGGTGGCCGGGATGACATAGGGCACGTCGGGGAGCGGCTGGCCCTCCAGCTCGCCGGGGATGACCGCGGTCACCGTGCGCGGGGTGCCGCCGGAGTTCTTCACGCGGACGAGCCGCTTGCCGGATTGGCCGAACATGTGGCCGTCCGCGATGGCCGGGGTGGGCAGCACCCCGGCCAGGCTAAGCCCGGTGCGCGGCATGGGCGTGATCGGCAGGTCAGTCCTGGCCATCGCCGTCCCCCTCCTCGGTGTCCTCGTCGTTACTGGAGTTCTCGCCGAACTCCTCGATGAGCGCGTCCTTGCGCAGGGCTCGCGCGTCGGCCTCGGCCATGCCGCGCGCGACGGCGTAGGCGATCCACGCGTCCTTCTTGGCGCCCTCGGGCGGCCGGATCCCGGCGGTGGCCGCCGCGACGACATCGACCAGCGACGGCGGCAGAGCCGGAGCTCCAGGCACGGCGGGTTCGGCGAGGTCGCGGGTGGCCGACCAGTTCGGCAGCATGTCCAGGCACGCGTCCCGCTCGGCGAGCTGGACGACCTGGCCAGTGTTGGCATTCGTGTACCGCCACATCACGGTGCCTGCACTCCGTGGATCAGCACCGCGCGGTTCGGGTCCAACGTCTTGACGCCGTAGAGCGTGTCGATCGACACCACGTCCTGCTTCTTCGCCTGGTCGTAGCCCATGACCACCCTCAACGCGAACCCCTTGTAGGACTCGACGTGAGCGTTCGCGGCGCCTTGCGGGAGGACGAGGGGTCTGGTCACCAACGCGAACGCGGTCTTGTGAAATGCGACGCCGATTTCCGTGTTCGGCTGACCGGTCGCCGGCGCGCTCGCCGGGCCCTTGATGTTCTGCGTCTGGTAGCCGTCGTGCCCGAAGATCCTGCGCCCCAGGTTGGCCTCGCGCAGACCCTCCGTGTCGCCGCGCGTGTCGGCCTGGTGGAACAGCGGATCGCCGAGCCACTGCGCCTCGATCTCCGGGCCGACCACCACGTTCCGGTCGGTCGGCGGCACATTCCTCTGGTTCAACACGCGGCGCGCGTCGATGACCACGCGCGGGTTGTCCCAGGCCCACTCGTTGGTGCCGGTCACGCCGGTCACCGTGGAGCCGGCGACCCCGGTGCGCTGGACGATGTCGCTGCGCAGGGTCAGGATGTCGCGGTCGATCCGCTGCGCGATGGCCTCGACCGCGGGAGCGAGGAGCTGGGCGTTGAAGTCGATGATGTCCAAGGTCAACTCCTCGGACGTCACCGCGAAGCTGACGTCAACGAACTTGTCGAGGGTGATCGGAATGCTGCCCTCGGTCGCGTTCTGGATGACGATGCCCGTGGTGCGGTTGAACTGGGTCGCCTCGAAGATCGCGGGCTTGCGAATGGTGATCGTGTCGCCGATCCGGTTGACGAACTCGTCTTCGTAGTCACGGTGCACGAGCTGGGACATGACCGTGGTTTCGTAGAGGTTCGCCAGCGCCTGCCGGGCGATGATCGACGGCGTGAGAAACGTGTTCGGCATCGGGCCTTACTCCTGACCATGGGAGCCCGTTGGCGGTACCGCCAACGAGCTGGGTTAGGACGACTTCTCCTTCGCCGCCGTGCGGCGCTTGCGGAAGTCGTCGATGGTGGGCTCGGAGCCCGGAGTGCGCCCGCCAGGCCCGCCGGCGAACTCTCCTCCGCTCCTTGGAGGCGGCCCCGCCTGGGAGCCCGCCTTGTACTTGGGGTTGTCGTCGAGCGCGAGCTGGATGATGTCGCCGAGCGCCGTGCCGAAGTCCTCGGCATCGGGGTCCAGGTCGCGGATCTTCTTCACGAAGGACCGGGAGTCGAGCAGGGCGTCAGGATCAGCACCCATCTTCGAGCCGGCGCGGTGCACGGCCAGCTCGACGAGGGCGCGGCGGTGCCGCTCCTTCTCCTGGTCGCGCTCCTTCGCGGTGGTGTCCTTCTCGGAGGTGAGCTGCTCGATCACCTGCTCAGGGGTGAGCTTGGTGTCCTGCTCGTCAGCGACCAGCCCCAGCGCCTTGCCGATCTGCGCAGCGAAGTCGTCCCGAACCTGCGCGGTGATCTCCTCCGGCGACGGGCCCTTCGCCTTGGCGGCGTCGTCGGCGGCCTTGGCCGCGTCGGCCAGCTTGGACCGGTAGTCGGCCGCTTCCTTGCGCAGGTCGCGGAACAGCTTCTGCCCCCACGCCGGGAGCTGGTCCACCTTGATGGCGTCCGGGTTGATCGGCTCGTCCGGGTTGATCCACGAGGACCTGTCCGGCTGCGTGACCCCGGCCGCGGTCGTGCCGCCGCCCTGCCGGGCGGCGCCTTCCTGCGGCTGGCCTTCGCTTCCGGGCTGGGTTCCGCTCCCGGCTCCGGCGTCGCCGCCAGCGCCTCCGGTGCCGCCGTCGCCTTCGCCGTTGCCTCCCGCGATGAGGCGGATCGGCCGACCGGACTTGCGGTAGCCGATGATCGCGCCAGGCGTCGTCGGCAGCATGTGATCGAACATCGTGGGCCCTCCTGGAGCCGGACATGAGAACGGGCCCGCGCCAGGCGGACCCCCACCAACACACACGGGGCAGGTGCTCAGCCCCCGGCGTCAGGCCGGAGGCCGGTACCTGCGGTAGATGCGCAGCCACAGCACGGCGAGCGCCCGGGCACGGGCGTCGCCGGCGGGGTCGTACGGGCAGTCCGTGACCGGCCGCGCATGCAGCGCGGCCCACCGCGCGGTCGTGATCGCCGCGCGCCGGTCGAGATCGGTGAGGCTCACCGCCGCTGCTCCTTCGCTCGCTGGGCGGCCCTGCGGTCGGAGGCGCGGCCGAGCATCTGCGCCCGGAACTCGACCAGCGTCATCCGGGGGTGTTGCTCCCACCACGCGCGCAGCTCGTCGGAGGCGTACCGGTCGGCGCGTGCCTGCGGCCCGGACAGCAGGGTCCGGCCGTCGATCCCGGCCGCCCGGCCCGCCGCGTTGGTGAGGATGCCGCGCGTGTACCGTTCGGCCGCGACGAACTGGACCTCGATCCATTCGTCGTACAGCCGCCGCACCACCTGGTCGAGGGTCTCCCCCGGCCGCCGCATCTGCTCGGCCACCTGGCGAGACTCCTGCCGCCGCGCGACCTCCGGGTCCAGGCCGTACACCTGCGCGTAGGCGTCCATCGGGTCGATGCCGTCGTCGATGAGGTCGGTGACGGCGCGGTCCTCTGCGGTGTCGTCGGCCCGCCACGACCACGTCGGGTTCTCCTCGCGGGCGTCGAGCTCCGCGAGCAGCCGCTCCAGCGCCACGGTGTCCCCTGCCGCCGAGAACCGCTCAACGAGGGCAAGAACCTGGTCGTCGGAGGCGTTCACGAACTCCGGAGGCAACTCGGCGACCGCCTCCCGCACCCGCTCCTCGCGCGCCTGGTCGCGTTCGGCGTCGCGCCGCTCCAGCAGGCTGGTGATGCGGGCGACCGCCGCCTCGTCGTTCCCCCACCGGCCCAGTAGCGCGGCCAGGTCCTCGTCCGGGAGCCGGTCGAGGTCCCGCGGGAGGGTGTCCTGCCGCTGCCGATCGGCGCGGGCCGGGATGCCGGACGCTTTCGCGTGCTCCCGGATCTGCTGGGTGAGGCGGGCGGCCCGAGCGTCGGCCTTGCGTCGGTGCTCGGCGTCCAGCGCCACGCCGGACTGCCGCTTCGCCGACCGTAGATCGGCTTCGAGACGGCGCATCTTCTGCGCCGCCTGGTAGGTGCCGCGATGGGGGGCCGGGCGGGGCGGCCGGGTCGCGCCGGGCAGGTAGCCGCCGAGCGTGTGGCCGCAGCCGGGATGCAGCAGGCCGGCGGCGCGGGCCTGCGCGACGGTGCCCTCCACCAGCACGTTCACCATGTCGTCGGACACGGCCGACTCGACCTGCCGGAACCCGATCGGCCCGTCCTGGGACAGAACCTTGCCCTCCCAGCGGGCGCACCGCTCACACGTGTACGGCAGCCGGGAGACGATGACGAGGTCGATCCCGTTCTCGGCGAGGGTGGCCAGGTGGCCGTCCGTCGCGGCCTGTGCCATCGTGGCCCGGACCGCCGCCTCCGCGTAGGCGGTCACGGACCAGACGCGGCCGGAGGTGTCGGTGAACCCGGTGATGCCGCGCCGCGCGACGCGGTCGAGGGCGCGGGCCTGGGCCTGGCGGCGGGAGATCGCGCCGGTGAGCGCGAGCGCCGCCACCTCGTTGACGATTTGCTGGAACAGGAACTCCGGCGACGACCGCATGCCCGGCTGCGTGGAAGCCACCAGGCGGACGCCGCGGCGGGCGAGTTCGATGACGCCCTGCCCCTGCGGGATGCCGCGCCGGGCGCCGAGGTGTTCGAGCTCGCTCGTGGCTCGCTGCACGCCGCGCTGCCATGCCGCGTTGACGCCGGTCGTCACCAGTCGCTCCGACAGCCGTTCCAGGCGGCGGACGACCTGGTCGGCCTCGCGGCGCAGCGCCCGGAGTTCGGCGAAGCGCGGGCCGGCGTACTCGGGTTCGCCCTCCCGCTTGGCCAAGGCCTCCGAGACCACACGGAGGAGTTCACGTTCGGCGTCCCAGTAGATCGCCGCCACCGCGCGGGCGTGCTCCAGGGCGGCCTCGATCTGCGCGGCCTCCTGCGGACCGGCGGGGAGGGCCAGGGTCGGCACGCTCACTGGCTCTCCCCTCCCACTGATCGTTACGTGGACCGTACGGCGCACGATTCACGATTTGGCGTGCAACGGTCAGGACTTCCTGACAGCATGGGGGGCGTCAGGAAATCCTGACACCCGTCGGAGGAGGAGACTCATGGGTTGGCAGAGCGACGATGGCAGGCACGAGGGATGGTGCGCCACCGTCTTCCCGGACGGCCGCGTCTCAAGCGGATCAAGGAGTGGTGGCGCCTTGGTCGCCACGGTGGGGCCGGATGGACGTGTCGGGCATGCCGACGACGTCCTGGACGGCCGGACCGCCGTGGGCTGGCGGGGGCACTGCGACTGCGGCTGGCAGGGCCCGCTCTGGGAGCGCGTCGCCATCGCAGGGCAGGCGAGCACCACCGACCGCAAGGTCTGGACGCCAGGCCTCGACCAGTACGGCGACGCCCCGACCGAGGTCGAGGACGCGGTGTGGTCGGAGTGGGAAACCCACCTCGAACCCAAGAGCATCATCGCCATCCGGGAGGCGACCCAGGCCGTACGCGACGCGCAGGCCCGCCTCGACGCCGCCGTCCGCGTCGCTATGGAGGAACGCCGGTCATGGACGGAGATCGGCAAAGCCGCAGGCATGAAGCGCCAGTCCGCGCACGAGCGGTGGGGAGGGCGCTTCTCTGGGTGATGGCCCTACTCGTCGCTGGCGGCGCTGGGCACGAGCACGTCTTCGAGCCGGTCGGGGTCGGGCACGTTCAGGCCGAGTTCGTCACGCAGGCGGTGCGTCTCCTCGCGCACCTGGTCGTCGTCCCACTCCGGATGCACGGTGCGGATCTTCGTCGCCAGGCTCATGGCCTGCGCCCGGTTGAACAGCTCCACCGTCCGGCCGAGCACTTCCATGTCCGGCTGGACGCCGTCCGGCCAGTGCACATCCACCTTGTCCGCGCTGACCTTCCGCCCGAACACCTCACGGTCGATGGACAGCAGCACGTCCGGCGCCCACTGCAAGGTCGGGTTCCAGTAGCCCGTCTTCCGGCCGCGAGTGGAGAAGCTCTTGCGCTCGCGGGCGTGCACCTCGGTGGCGGTGATCTGCTGCCCGGACCCGTCCGCCTCGCCGAAGCTCTGCGCGGAGTAGCCGGCGCCGCGCAGGATCTGGGCGGCGAGTGCCTTGCCGCCGTCTACGTGTTCCTTCACCCGGATGGCGAACTGGATGATCGTCAACATCGAGTTGGCTTGAGCACCGGGCGGCGGCAGCATGCCGAGCCCGGAGTAGATCTCCCGGTCCGGATCCCACGCGGCGCCCTGGCCGCGCCCGAGCGAGTCGAGGAAGATGTCGGGGACGATGACGCGGCCCTTCCCGATCCGGAAGTCGCGCATGAAGCTCGTCCACACCTCGTCGAGGGCGTCCATCAGGTGCTCGACGCCCTGGTAGTCGGACCGTCCGAGCGACGTTCCCCGGATCAGCCGGTGCGGGCGCATGTTTGGCACGTAGCTGACGAGCAGGCCGCGCGGGTAGCGGCTGTCGAATCCGCCGTCTTCGTCCACCTGGTCGGCGTAGATCTCCGTCTCCGGGTGGTCCTGCAGCGGCACCTGGTGGCCGAGCCGGTCCGGTGTGCCCAGGTACAGGCCGTGCAGGACGCGGCCTCTTTCGTGCCGCTCCAGGTGCCGCCACACCTGCCGGTCGCCGTCTTCGGCGAGCACCCGCCAGAACGTCACCGCCGAGAGCTTGCCGTACCTGAACTCGGGCACGGCGGCATCCGGCGGCAGCACCGACATCACGGGGTGGTCGTACATCTCGGTGTCCCAGCCGGCCCGCAAGTACGCGCCGCCGTAGGCGGAGCCGATCTCGGCGGCTTCCAGCAGCGACCCGTAGATGCCCGCGTCGCGCATGACGCGGTCGAGGCGGGCCTGGGACTTCTTCCCGGCGATCCTCAGCGTGGGCGGCTCGCTGAAGAGGAGGTCCGCCGACGTGGTCGCGATGTCCCCGGCGATCGGGATGTGCAGTTTCGTGGATCGGACCTGCCCGAGCGGAACGGGTGCGCCCCAGAACCAGCGTGCGGCGCGCTGGATCCAGCCGGTGAATCCCTTGGACGGCCGGTCCCAGCCCTTGGGGTCCAGGCCGATGCCGTGCATCATCCCGGTCGTGCCGTACACGTCGGCCAGCTCGTCCGGGTCGCCGGAGTACCAGGCGCCCCATTCGCGGTACAGCCGCATCTCGCGCTTGAGGTGCGGCGGCGGCCACTCCTGGTCATGGTCCGGAAGCGGCATGATCTTTCGCCCTCACTCTTCGCAGGGTCAGATGACGTCGATCAGCCCGGCGGGCAGGATCGGGAGCTGCGGTGGCGCGGTGACGCGCACCCACGCCTGCCAGGTGCCTTCCGGGCGGGAGGTGGTGCCGCCGGGGCCGAACAGGATGCGCGCGGTCGCGCCGCGCTCCCCCGCCGACCCGGGCGCCCATTCGGCCGCGTTCCAGTCGCCGGGTGCGGGCTCGATGCCGGGCACGGTGAACGCGATCTCCACCTGCTCGGTGGCGGACGCGCCGCGCACGAAGAACGGTAGGTATTCGCACGACAGGTGCGAGATCGACTCAGCCATCACGGCTCCTTCGTGCGCGAGGCGGACCAGGTACGGCGAGGCGGGTCAGCGCTCCACTGGCGGCGCGTCAGGACGGCGCCCCACGTGCGGCGCGGTCCTTCCACGCCCGTGACCTCGCGGCCGAGCCGCCGGAAGGGCTGCGCCTGGTCGGTCTCGGCGGCCGGGCCGACGAGCCGGATCTTGCGGCGGCCGATAGGCTGCGCCAGCTCCGAGGAGGCGGCCGGGCCGACCGTGCGGGCCCGCGCCGGCCGGACCGCGGCGGCCGAGCTCACGTCGAGGGCGGCCCCGAGTGTCCGCGTCTTGCGCGGCGTGATCGGCAGCGCCTGGCCGGTTTCGGCGGCGGCACCGATGAAAGTGCCGTTGGTGATGGGCTGCGCCTGGTCGCCCTCAGCTGCCGGGCCGACGAGGCGGCGGTGCGCACCCGTCACGGGGAAGGCGGTGCCGGTCTCGCCCGCGGTCTCGAGAGTGCGGATCTTCCGCGCGGTGAGCGGCAGGGCAGTGGCGGCTTCGCCCGCCTGGCCGAGCGTACGCCGCTTGACCGGCCGGATCGGGACCGCCGTCTCCTGGGACCCGGGCTGGCCAAGCGTGCGCTGCTTGCGCCGCCCCACCGGCTGGGCCTGCTCGATGGTGGACACGGGCTGCACGACGATGGCCGGGTTCGACGGGAAAGCGGCACCGAGCTTGCCCTGGTCGGAGATGGCGAAGTCATCGGCCGTGAGCGTGTAGCCGGGCACGTAGACGATCGCGGCCTCATCGATGACCGCGGTACCGACGTTGACGCCGGTGGCGCCCGCCTGCAACGTCGTGGTCGCCGCCTCGGGCGTCTGGTACACCCACAGATTGACGGCCCCGTTCGAGGCGGTGGTGCCGACCAGCACCCGCGCCTCGATCCGCACCCACTGGCCGGCGGCGACCGCGGCCGGGACGGAGCACAGGATGGGATTGTTGATGTCCTTCCGGATGGCGATCGTGCCGGTCGGGCCGACCGTCAGCCGGGCCACGGCCGTGGAGGTCGCCGCCTGGTTCAGCTCGAACCACCAGTCCTCCGCGCTGGGCAGCGTCGCGAACATGATGTAGGCGCGCAGCCACAGCTCGCGCCCGGCGGTGACGATGTTCCGCCACTGGACCGAGTCCGGGTCGTTCAGCTGGGCCGCAAGCGGCGCCCGCGTGCCGGTGGCGGCGACGTACGTGGGTGAGCCGTTCGTCACCTGGAACGCGTCGCCGCTGGTGCCGCCGGAGTTGGCGACGGTGACGGACGTCCCGGCGGTGCCGCCGTTGAAGGAGTTCCTGCGCAGCACGGCCCGCGCCTACAGGGGTGCGGCGCGGAAGAACCCGGCGGCGGAGATCTGCGCCACGATGTCGGTCCCGTCCGGGGTGATGGCGAAGTCATGCGCGGTGAGCGGGATGATCTGCGCGTCGGTGGAGGACGCGGCGGGCTTGTAGCAGATGACGAGCTTCGACCAGGCGCCCGACGCGACCAGCACGCTCGTCCAGGTCTGGTCCGGGATGTCGAGGTCCACCCTGTCGTTGGCGTCGTCCGGGACGACCGGGTTGAGGTCGGCCGCCACGATCGACTTGCGGGCGTAGCCGTTGCCGACCGGGACCTCGTTGGTCGTGCCCGCGACGACGTCGGCCAGCGTGTCCTTGTCGCGCAGCACCGCGTCCGTCTCCAGGCCCGACGCGGCCAGCGCCACCACGATCAGGCTGGAGCCGGCGGGGTCGCCGGTCTTGACCCGGTGGGCCAGCTCGACGGCCCGGCCGAGCGCGATGTTGAACGTGAAGTCGGCCACGACGGGTTCTCCCTCAGGTCACAGGGTGGTGGGGGTCCAGCGGCGCGGGCCGGAGCCTCTCGGGCTGCCCCTCAACAGCCGAAGAAGCTGGCGGCCCGCGCCGGGTGCTCGACACGCGTACGGGGAAGCCGCGCGGAGCAGACGCGCCGCCGCAGGGAAGGGTCCGACCGCCACAACCGGAACTCCCCTGGGCGGCGCGCGTCTAGTAGGCAGGCACGGGTTCGAGCAGCCGCATCCACACCGCCTGCGTGGTGTGGAGGGCGTAGCGGAGGGCGTCCACGGAGTGGTCGTGCTCCTTGACCGGGGCGTCCTCGCCCTTCTCCGCCTTCTTGTCGTCCCAGGCGTAGCCGACGATCTCGTCCAGCAGGTCGCGGCAGGAGGCGTGCACTCGTAGGCGGTCGGCCGCGATCAGGTTGGAGACGGTGCGGATCCCGTCCAGGACGGAGTTGTCGCCCTGCTGGGGCCGGAACCCGTCGTGATGGAGCTGCGTGATGAACGACGCGGCGGACGGGTCCACGATCAGCCACGACGGCCGGACCCCGCGCGTGCCGGGGCCGTAGGTGTCGGGGATGCCGTCGAGCCAGTCGGCGAGCCGCAAGCTGTATTCGGCGTCGGTGAGCTGACGGCGCTGGATGCGGGAGTCCCACCGCCACTCGTTGGTGACGTAGATCCGGCGCTGGCCGCGCTCATCCGGCACGCTGACGCCGACGAGCACCGCGTCGAACGGGTTCGCGGTCCCGTAGTCGATCCCGCACGCGAGCCACTTCTCCATCAGCGGCAGGCTGGTGACCATGTGGCGGTCTTCGTCCCACATGTCGAAGATCGCCCCCTCGGCCATGACCCACGCCCCGAGAACGAAGCGTTTGTACCAGAGGCCGGTGTACTCCTTCTTCAACGCGGCCACGTACGCCGGGTCCAGCGCGTGATTGTCGTCGAGGCGGAAGTGCCACGACCTCAGGTCGAGCTCGCCAGCCCGGTCGAGGAAGTCCCGCTTGAGCCAGTGGCTGGGGCTGTCGGGATTGGTGGAGCCGAACAGTTTCGCGCCCGGCACACTCAACCGGGACAGGAGCATGTCCCAGAACGCCCGCTCCAGCAGCGTGATCTCATCGACGTACACGCCCGCACAGGTCATGCCGCGCAGCCGAGTCTCGGCGCGGGCGTCCGCACACGAAATGATCTCCACCTTGCGGCCCAAGATGGTCGCGGTGGGAGCACCCCTGGTGTAGGAGATCCGCGCGGCGAGCGGCCCGGTGATGGCGGGGTCCATCAGCGGGTCGAACACGTTCCGCGAGATGGTGTCCGCCGTCTTGCCGACGATGACCAGGCTGCCGCCGCGTGGCGCGTTCGCGACGAACGCCAGCCACCTGATCAGCGACGCGATCGTCTTCCCGCTGCGGATGGCTCCCTGCCACACGTTCAGCCGCGCTGTGGACTCCGCGATGCTGCGTTCCTGCTTGGGCGACAACCGGACCGCCAGCCCCAGCGCGCCGCCGGTCACGCCTCGCCCCCGGCGTCGTCGTACAGCACCTCACCGGTGACGACCTCGGCCGACGTGATGGCGTCCAGGTCTGGCTCCGCGACCTCGTAGCGCTGCTGGAGCTGTGCCAGCATCGCGCCGAGCAGGGACGCCATGTCATGGTCGGGGTGGCCGTTGCGGTTGATCTGGTCCAGGCCCAGCAGGCCCGCCCGCTTATTGATGATCTTTAGGCAGGCTTCGGCCGCGTTCACCTCGCCCTTGAGCACGCGCGGCCACAGCGCGGCCATCATCCGGTCCAGGCGGCCGATCTCCAGATGCAGCAGGTGCTCGGCCGCCAGCCCTTCCGCCTTGGCGGCCCGCTTCAGCGCCGCGGTGATGTCGCCCGAGGCCGCCTGCGGGCTGTTGTAGCCCAGCCGCTCAGCGATCAGCGTGGGCGAGACGCCGGCGATCCGCATCTGGAGCGCCTGATTGCGCCGCTGGGCGAGCTCAAGCTTGCGCTTGTCGTCGGCCATCGCCTGCCCACCTCTCCGGCCTAGTTGTCGGTTCCGCCAACAAGTCAGCCGCCGTCGATCGCCTCCGTGGCTGGGTCGTCGAACGGAACGTGATCCACGATCTCGGGCGGGAACTGGTCCACGATCTCCACCGTCTGCGGGGTCACCCACACGCCGCGGGCGCCGATCTGCTCGGCGAACACCGCCAGCGCAGGCATCGACCAGCCGTCCCCCTCAGGCGGGGCCTGGTCGGCGATGAGCGCGAACGGCTCCTCCGAGACGCCGCCCAGCTCGTACAGCGGCAGCCGCAGCACCTGGATCCGCACTACTCCCCGCCCTCACCCTCGCCGCCGCCGTCCTCGCTGGCGGCGGGCGCGATGAGGGCGTAGCTGCGCTGGAACACCGACCGCGACACCTTCCAGAACGAGCCCGCGCCGTCCGTCACCACGTAGTCGCCCAGCACCGCGCGCAGCATGCCCTCGGGCGTCTGCAGGTCGATGTATTCGGCCGACCGGCCGCGCAGCGCGGTCTGGCCGACGATGCCCTTCAGCTTGGAGGTGTCGTTGATCCAGGCGACGATGTCGTCCAGGTCGAGCCCGTTGACCTCGACGGCCTGCACGACGGTGTCGATGGGCTCGTAGTCGCGGATGTCCACAGCCATGATCAGTTCTCCGTTCCTGTCGCCGCCTGGTAGCCGTACCGGGCGCGGTCCTGGGCGATCTTGTCGGCGATGGCCACGCATGCGGCGGCTGCCCACTGGCCGCTGGTGGCCGCATCGTCGCCTACCTCGACCGCGGCCGACACGGTGCCCCGCCCGTCCCGGGTCGGGATGCCCTCGCCGTTGACGGCGGTCCACTCGACGATCCACGAGTACCGGGCGCGGCGTTCGAGCCGGGGCCGGCCGAGCCGTTGCCGCTGGAGGGTGAGCCGCACCGGGTGCACCTCGCCGATCCCGAGCGCGACGAGCCCGTCTGAGGTGGCGTGGTCGGTGTAGCTGTACCGCTTCCGCCCGAACACCTTCTCCACCAGGTCGAGGCTGATGGAGCCGTGCATCCACCACGGGTCGTCACGGGACCAGTGGTCGCGGCGGGCCCACAGCTGCGTGCGGATCTTCCACCCGTCGATGGCGAGGCTGATGACGCGGGAGTCGTAGCCGGTCGGGTTCAGGCGGCGCTGCACCCAGGTGCCGAACCGCTCGGTGTGTAGGTAGAGCGCGCCGAATGGCCACACCCGAAGGTGGGCGGCGAGGACGTGTTCGCTGCCCGAGTTGCCTACCTTGACCTCGGCCGAGAACACGCCGAACGACTTCCCCACGACCAGCTCCCCGCCGAGCGTCCCGGTCGGCTGGTCAGGCCACCGGCCGGGCAAGTGCAAGCCGCCCCGGACGAACGTGTTCCCTGGGCCGAGCAGCGTGCGCAGCAGCGGATCGCGCATCTCCTCGCCGGCGTACGGGCCGTCGTACGACTGGCCGATCGCCCAGCCGTCCGGGTCGAGGCTGCCTTGCGGGTCGGGGCGGACTCCGCACCGGTCGCACACCACCCACCGCGCCGCGTCCAGGCCGGGCCGGCTCGGACCGTACCCGTCCACGACCGGCCGGTGGCCGCGCAGGCGGCAGAGCAGCATCAGCCGCGGCAGCTCCTCCAGCCAGAACCCGCGATGGACGCGACGGCCTGGCCGGCGCGCGTCGTCCCGCTTGAGGTAGTCGAGGGTGTGCCAGCGCATGACGAACTCCTTGGAGCGGCGAGGGGGAAGTGTGAGCGCGAGGCCGCGCCCGGGTGCGAGCATGGCGGGATGACGACCGTCGCATTGAGCCCCGATGGGCCGCACAGCTCCGACTACACGCGCGAAGTCGCCCAGGCTGTGGCCGAGGGCATACGCGTCCTCAACTACGCCACCCGCGATGGGGAGGACGGCCTGCAGTGGCCGTCCGATGTGGCCTCGGTCGCGGGCGAGATCCGCGCCGCCGCTGAACGGCTGGACCAGCTCACCAGGCAGCTCGGCGACTACCTGGCCAAGCAGCAGTCGGACGGGAAGCTCCGGGTCACGCATGGGCCGTATAAGGGTCACCCCGAGCAGGCGGTCGCCGCAGCGCAGGCGTCTCTTGACCAGGCGCTCGAAGCCGCCCATCATCTCGCCCAGGCGTGGCGGGCGGTGCACAACACGACGTCCGCGATCAGCTTCTAACGCGGTCGTCCCGCGCGTGGGCGCGGCCAGGACGGCACGAAATCAGCAACGATCGTTGCCGATTTTGGTGATCACGTTAGTTCGGTGTCGGGCATGCGGTTGACGTGACCGACACCAGTAACGATCAAAGTGGCGGCGGCTCCGAGGCGCAGCCCGAGGTGGACGATGCACGCTGTGCAGCACAGCTCGCCCGGCTGCTCGATGTCCACCGCAGCGCTGTCACCCGAGCGTTGTCATCGGCCGCGCAGCGAGGCGAGGCGTGGCCGCCCTTCACCGTCGATCCCGACACCGGCCGGCGGGCGTTCGACACCAGCGCTTTCCTCGCCTGGTGGGACCTCCATCACCGCGGGCCTGGGCGACCTCCCAAGCCGAATAGCCGCAACGATGGTTGCGAATTACTTCCGCAGTCGCGGCGGCGGAATGTACTCGAACGAGACGAGCCCGAGCCGGCGTGGGTCCAGCGTGTTGGCGTGCTGGTTCCGCCGCTTCGAGGAGGTGTGCAGCTTGGTGGCGCGGCCTTGTCGCTGCCACCGCGGGCTGCGCTCCATGTAGGCGATCAACGCCGGGTGCGACGTCACATTCCGGTACCGGAAGCCCTGCGCGTGCAGGTGCTGGCCGATCCAGTCCTCCAAGTGCCCGCCGATCGACAGTCCTTGGAAGTCCGGCAGCACCACCAGGCGGTGACCGAGTTTGATGTCACGCACCTTCGGATGCTGGAAGTGCCTGTAGGCAGCGAAAGCTACCAGTTTGCCGTCGATGCACCCGGCGAAGCATTGGGCAGCGTTGCTGATGTCGCTGCTCAGATAGTGATGGTGGCGAAATAGCTGCCAGAGGGACCGGTCGGCCGCGTGGATGTCGAGCTGGAGTCGCGGCCGGGGTTGAACCGACCTCCACGAGAACGAGCCCGCCGCCAGGTCGTAGATCCAGTCCGGCTGCAGCCAGTCCGTCACGTCGTAGTGGCACGTGACCGCGACGAGCTGCCGCCCGGCCCGGCGGACGGACTTCGCGACCGCGTGGCTCGCGACCTTCGCCACCTGCCGGTCCACCACGGAAGTGAACTCGTCCACGACGAGCAGCCCCTGGTGCTCGGCGAGCGCCCGGGCCATCGACGCGCGGAACGCCTCCCCGTTGGACAGCGTCTTGTACGGCCGGAGCCACGCGGGCGGGCTCGAAAGTCCCACGGCGGTCAGCAGGCCGACGATGTCCTTGATGCCCATGCCGGGCGGGAAGTCGTCCACGAGCGCCCGGTCGCCCCACGGGCGGTCCCGGACGAGCCGCCCGGGCCACAGCTCTTGCGCGATGGTGGACTTGCCGGACCCGGACGGGCCGACGAGCAGGCCGACATTCCACCGGCGTTCTTCGACGGGCAGGTCCACCGACCAGGAGTTCGTCAGCTTCTTCTCCAGCGGCACGTCGAACATGCCTTGGAGTTGGAGGACGCGTGCGGTGCGGTGGACGGGGGTGGCGAGGGTGATGTCCGCGCGCACGGCGGCTCCCTTCCTACATGAGGGCTCGAACGGAGCGGCCTTCGGCGGCCAGCCGTTCCAGGAGTTCGACCTGCTCCTCTTCGGTTGCGCAGGTGATGATGACGCCCCACACGTCCGGCGGTTCGACGCGCTCGGCCGGGCCCGGCGTCGGGACCGGCGCGGGGGGCGCGTCTCCGAGGTCGGCGGGCACCAGGTCCTCGATGTCGGTGGGGTCGTAGCCGGTCGCGGCCAGCAGTTCCTCGTCGGCCTCGTAGATGTCGGTGAGCATGTCGGCGAGGGCGCCGCGGTCCCATCCGCCGCGCTCCGAGGTGGAGTTGTTGGCCACGAGGTAGCCTTCGGCGTCCGCGTCGGAGCGGGACGACCAGCCGCGCAGGATGGGCACCAGCCACACGCCGTCGTCGCTGACCTTGACGCCTTCGGGCGGGGATGCGCCGTCGCTGGCCATCTCCTCCAGCACATGGAGTCGTCCGTGCCCTGCCACGAGGCGGCCGGTACGCTCGTCGAGCTCGCCGGCGAGGGTGCAGCCCCACTTCTGGATGGACTTGCGGATGGTGGGGAGGTCGTGCTCCTTCGGGTTCCGGACGGCGCGGGCGATCTCGGGGAGGGGCATGTGCTCGATGTGCCGCATTCTGGTCCTCGCTAGGGTGGCGGAGTGGACGAACTTCTCGCTGTGCACGCCGAGATCGACAGAGGCGGGCGGCTTCTCCTACTGACCCACGATGGGCCGGGGTCCCGCGCCGAGATGATCGAATACGTGCGGACGGTGCTTGAGCAGCGCACCACGGTCAACGACGACACCACCGCCGAGAAGATGGCGCGTGCCATCGTCACGTCGATCCTTTACAGGCTCAGCGCGGGGTGGACGGCCTCCGCTGGTGAGGCAGCACATGCCTCGGATGAGCAGTGAAGCCGAATTTAAACGATCATGAAAGAGGTGAGGCGCTGAGATCGAATCTCAGCGCCTCACCTCGCGAGTGACACCGACCATAAGGCCAGGTCGTCAGGGCCGCGAGCGGCCACCATGATGAGCATTTCGAGCGGTTCTCGCGTGCTGGCAGTGTCCGCCTTCCGCCAGCACGCGAAGATCATTCTTCGTTGAGCGCCTTCGCCAGCCGCTCATGCCGCCGCCTCGATCGCGGCCCGAAGTGCTCTCACCACGTCCGAATCGGCGAACTTCCGCTCGTGCTCGACGCTCGCCTGCCGCTGCTCGACCGCGCCGTACCGTCCGTCAGCCCGCGCGTAGTCGTAGCCGTCCGGGCACAAGGTGGCGTGGACATTCTGCACCCACCGCCACATGTACGGGTCGTCGGAGTCGTAGGACAGGACCAGCGCACGGGCAGCGTCATGCCACAGCCGTGCGTGCTCGGCAGCTTGCGCGGGATCGCAGGCGTTGCAGTGGCGATTGTGCAAAAACAGCCGGGCCGCAGCGTACCGCTTGTTCCTGCCAGGCAGGACGGTGCGGCTCATGACGAACCTGCCCCGCGCCGCTCCAGCTCGGCTCGGCCCGCGTCGGTGAGCACCGCCGTGCGCGCCGTACCGCGATGACCACTCGACTCCCCTACGTCGATGACGCCCAGCGCGACCAGCGCGAGCACGTCATCCTTGCTCAGCCCGTACTCGGGGATGTCCTCGTACGAGCCGAACAGGACCACGCTGCCGTCATGCTCGGCCAGCGTGCCCAGGAACTTCAGCCGGCGCGGGGTGAGACGCGGGGTCATGCCTGGCCTCGCGCTTCAGCGAGCACCGCGGCGATCCTCGGGTCGGCGGCGTTCTCATCGAGCACCTGGAGGATGGTGTCGATGACGGCCTCGCCCACGCTCTGCTGCATGTCCGTCATCATCTCGGGGAAGTCGTCGGGGTTGAGGCCGTAGTCTTCCACGATGCCGTCCACGAAGCCCCACGACAGCGAGTAAGCCGAGACGACTAGGCAGCCGTCGCTCACCCACCGCATTCGGCCGCCGTCCATCACACGCCACCCCCGACCGAGCCTGACTCCTCCATCTCGACGGACAGCTCCACCATCCGCCCGACATCGTCCACCGCGGCGGCGAGAACGAACTCCTCCAGGTTGGCGCGGGGCACGAACCGCATCTCCCCGTCCGGGAAGCACTCGCCGCCGGCGGGCACACCCTCGTAGTCCCACCAGCCGGTGCCGTCGATGTACGAGCTGCCGTTCCGGTCCGCCCAGGACAGAGTCTCCTCCACAGGGACGTGGTGGCCAAGCTCCGCTTGGAGCCGGGCCGCCGTCTGGGCCCGGTCGCCGATGAACACCGGCGAGTCGTTGACCGTCTGCCACAGCACGTAGCAGTCCCGGTCGGGCGCGGTCTTGAACACGACGACGCTCATCCGGCCTCACCGCCTGGAAGCACGCGGAGCTGCACCCCGTACGCGCCAGGCGGCGGACCGCCCGGCTCTACCCGGTAGCCGGCCGAGCGGAGCGCGTTCTCGCACTCGATCGCGTTCCCGCCGGAGTTGACGTGCAGCAGCACGGCCCCCGCGGTGTCAGGGTCGCGGTCGCACGAGATGATCGCCTCCGGGACGTCGTACCCGAGTCGATCGACGATGGCCCGCGCGGCGTGACGGCGCACGTTGCGCGTCGTCACCACCTTCCGCTGCGGCGGCCGGTGCGGCGGCCCGCCGAGAATGACCTCTCGGATCATGGCAGCCTTGCGGCGGCTTCCACTGCGACGGATCATCGGGCCTCACCCGCCTTCACGCGCATCCGCGTGCCGACCGGATCGATGACCTCGACCGCGTATCCGCTCTCCACCAGCAGGTCGCGGCACGCGGCCCAGTCAGCGGCCGGGTCCAGCCGCAGCAGTACCGCCCCACTGTCGCTCGGGTCGGCCTCGCAGATGACGACCTTGTCCACGTCGATCCACGCGGTGTTCCGCGTGACCGCCTGCTGGGCGACAGTCCTCACCTGGGCGGCGGTGAGCGCCTGCTGCGCGAGCGCCGACAACTCGGCGCGGGCCTGCTCCTGCTCGGCCGGGTCGCGGAACTCGGCGAGTTCGGCGTTAACCCGGGCGGCAAGGCCGGACGCCTCGACCCACACCTCATGGTTACGGTCCAGCAGGTGCTTGATGACCAGCAGGTCAGCGGTCGGCACCTGCGTGTACGGGAACTCCGGGGATCTGCTCATAGGGCCTCACCGCCCAACGCGCCGTCGAAGCTCGCGGCCTCGATGACCGCCCGCGCAATCTCCCCCTCGGTGAGACCCGTCGCGAGCATCATCTTGCACACCAGGATGTGCGTCCCAGTCCGCACGTAGGAACGCTGCCGGTCCGGTGACATCTCGGCGATCGGGGGCGTCATCCCACCTCACCGCCCTGGGGGCGCTGCTCAACCGCGCCGAGACGCTTCAACCGTTCCTCGACCTCGTCCAGCGAGTCGGGGGCGTAGGGGTCGCTGAGGGCCGCGAACACCTCGGGCGCCTGGCGGAACGCCGCGAAGCCATCCCGATAGACCTGCACGGACAGCATCTCGCCGAACTCCGTGGCCCCGTCACGAACGATCGGGAACTGCCACACGTAGCTGCCGTCCGACCGGACCACCATGACGTGCAGCGTGTCAGGGTTGGCCCGCCAGTAGGCCAGGTGCGCGCCCTGGGGAAGATTCCTCATCGAGCCTCACCGCCCTGAGCCGCCGCAGCAAGCTGGTCCCACTCGGCGCGGTCGGCCAGGATCAGCGTCTCCATCTCCCCCTCGTGGAAGAACGGCAGATGCGGGACACCCAGAGAGCGGCGGGAGATGTCGCGCATCAGGACGCTCGCCGCCCAGGCCTCCCCCCGCTCGCGCAGGATCTTCTTGGACGCAGCAACGACGTCCGGGTCCACGAAGCGGCACTTCGCCGCCTCGGCCTTCCCCTGGGCCGCCAGTTCGGCCAGCTTCTCGGGCGACAACGTGGTGCGCATGCTCACCGGACCTCACCGGCCTGGGCCATCGAGGGCATAATGTGCTCATCCCACTTGAGGCCGCACCAGCGGCACAGCCTTCGGTCATGCTCGGCCCGCAGAGGAGTGCCGTCCTCACACGCGATGCGCGATGCCACCCAGGCACCCACGAGGGAGTGCAAGGTGGCGTACGTTCGGGCGACGAGATCACGGTCGGCCTCGTCCCCGGCGGCGATCCACTGGCCCGCGAGCTGCGTGCGCTCGGCGTCCATGACGACCAGGACCACGCCGCGGTGGTCATGGGCACGGAGACGCAGCGGTGAGGTCCACGTCCAGGCGGTGGATTCGATCTCGGGGAACCGCTGGGTCACGATGGGGGGCACCGGCCACTGGCTGACCGCGACGGGCTGATCCGATCTCACCGGCCCTCACCGCCCGACAGGGTGACGGCCTTCACCGACTCCACGAGGGTCAGGTGCGTGGTGAAGGTGCCCTCGGAGTCGGCCGTGACGAGGTACATGCCCGACGCCCGGTCCGGGTCGAGGATCGCGTCCTGCCACAGCAGGTCGATCTCCATGATGTTCGGGTCGCTCTGGAAGCCGATGACCTGCGTCGGGTTACCCTTCCACTTGTCCTGGCGGCCGATCATGCCGGACTCGTCGGCGAAGTACGGGTAGGGCAGCTTGAGGTCGGCGCCCTCCGCCTTCTGAATGGCGTAGGTCGTCATCGGACCTCCCACCCCTCAGCGCGCAGCGCCGCCCGGATCTCGGAGATGAACTCCCAGTCGGCGTGCTCGACCTTGACACCCTCATCGCACTCGGACAGGGACAGGGTGGTGGGGTCGGAGCCGAACATGCCCCGGAGGATGGCCTTCGCCTCCTGGAGATCGACGCGCAGGATGGTCAGGCCGTCGAGCAGTTCGGTGCTCGGCCCGGCGCGACGCCCGGCGGCGGCGATCAAGGCGGGCCATGCCGCCGCCGTGGTGGTGGTGTGAGCTTCACTCATGATCATCTCTTTCGCGAGGAGATTGATTCACTCGCGATGCTAGACGCGCACAGTCCGGTT
Source organism: Nonomuraea sp. NPDC050202 (assembly GCF_040656115.1). Taxonomy (NCBI): domain Bacteria; kingdom Bacillati; phylum Actinomycetota; class Actinomycetes; order Streptosporangiales; family Streptosporangiaceae; genus Nonomuraea; species Nonomuraea sp. NPDC050202. The sequence goes on from NZ_JBFALF010000037.1 coordinate 84,124, forward strand.
GCGCACCGGTTCCCGCGTGTCCATTAACGATCGTTTCTGAGACGACACTGAATGATCTTCACGTGATCACGCTTGACCAGGTCGATCAATCTCAAAACCCGCGTACGAAATCAACGTCTCACCACACCGCCAGACTGGCGTTTATGCGACACTCTCAGCGTGGCCCTCATCGGATACGGACGTGTCAGCACCCGCGACCAGAACCCCCACAGCCAGCGCGACGCCCTCGAAGCCGCCGGATGCACTCGGATCTTCATCGACAAGGCCAGCGGCAAGCTCGCCAGCCGCCCCGAGCTCGACAAGGCGCTCGACTACGCCCGGCCCGGCGACACCCTCGTCATCACCCGCCTGTCCCGCGCGGCGCGCTCGCTGAAGAACCTGCTCGAACTGGCCGTGCTGCTCCGCGAACGCGACATCGGCCTGAAAGTCATCAAGCAGGACATCGACACCACCACCCCCACCGGGCGGCTCGTCTTCCACATCTTCGGCGCCATCGACGAGTTCCAGCGCGAACTCATCGTCGAAGGCACCCTCGAAGGACTCGAGTCCGCCCGCGCCCGCGGCCGGGTCGGCGGCCGGCCGCCAGCGCTCGACCCCGAAGGCGTGGAGATGGCTCGGGCGCTGTACGACATGACCGGGCCGGATGGGAAGCGGAAGTACACCGTGCAGCAGATCGCAGATCAGCTGCGGGTCAGCCGCGCCACTGTCTACCGTCACCTCGACCCCCGCAGGGAACCCGCGGCTCCATGACGGTCCTCGCGGGGACTTGCGCGCCGTCGCGACCGCCGGCGAGATCACTGGATGGCACTCGCCGCCCGGGCCATGCGACAGTAGATCACCACCGCCACCACAGGGAGACGCCAGTGTTCGACATACGACGGTTGTGGCGCCGCGGTCCGGCCGCGCCCCCCGCGCCCAGCCCGCCTGACCTCCCGGCTTGGATCAACGATGAGACGGAACGCGCTGCCTACACCGAGCTGGTCGCCTTCTGCCAGGACCAGGGCATTGGGCAGTACAGGATCTGCACGCGTGGCGCTGAGCTTCCGCCGTCACGCGAGCTGGAGGTGCTGCGTCAGATGGTCGCCGTGATCCGCGCTGCCGAATCTGAGCAGGCTCCCGACATGATCTAGGTGCCGGTCGTACCGTGGCGGCGAACTCCTCGCGAAAGGAACCCGCCATGCTCCAGGACATCAGCTCGTTCGCGATCACCGGCCACCCGTACACCGTCGCCTACGACACCCTCAACCCGACCAGCTACACGGTCCTCCACGAGGACAACCCGATCGCCACGTTCGAGCACCTGCCGTACACCCCGGAGCTGCAGCAGGAGGTGGAGGACCTGGCCAAGAAGGCGATCACCGGCTGACCAGCCTGCATCCCCGGAAGCCCGCCACACCACGTGGCGGGCTTCTTTCATGTCTCCGGCCGGTTTGAGAAGCCTCGCGACTCGATCACCACACCGGTCGTACGGTGGCGTCCAATTGTTCTCCTCGCGAAAAGGACACCACCATGACCCTCACCGAGATCATCAACACCGCCGTCTACGTCGGCCCGAACGGCACCTACTTCGACGTCCTCGACACCCTCCCCGACGCCCCACCCGGCAGCGTCATCGTCAACGTCTCCGGCATCCTCTTCGGGCTGGAGACCTACGACATCACGCGGCTGCTCGGCATGCTCGGCCCGACCGCGCAGCACGGCCAGGTCACGATCCCGGTCTCCGACCCGGACGGCACGCTGTGGCTGACCGCCACCTCCGACTCGGACGGCCTGACCCTGAACGTCAGCTTCCCGGCCTGCGGGAGCAACGGCCAGGTGACCATCCCCCACGACCAGGCCGACGCCGTGCGCGCGGCCGTCGAGGAGGTCACCAGCGGTGAGTGAGACGATCCTGGCCCTGTGCCACTGCGGCAGTCTGTACGCCCAGCACACCTGGGAGCAGATGGCCGCCTGCGTCGCCAGCGACCCGGAGGCGGTGCACGATGAGTGACACACATACGCCCACATACGCCGGCCCGGACGGCACCTACCTGGACGCGCGCCCCGGCCCGGACTACGCCCAATACGGATCGGTTGTCCTCGATGTGTCGGGCTGGCGGACCACACTCGATCCGCTGGGGGTCTTCCACGTCATAGATCTGCTCAGCGGGCCGCTCACCTTCGGCTCCAGCGTAACCTTCACCCTGGGCGAAGATCCCGAAACAGTGCTTCTGTCGTTCTGCGTGGAGGAACACGGCATCAACGTGCGCATCACCGCTGGCGAGCAGGTCACCCACCAGGTGACCATCCCGCCCGGCGACGCGCCCACCTCCGCAGCCAGGATCAGGTTCGCGGGCACCGAAAGCCGAGGCTGGGGCCGAGGAGGCGGGAGCTGATGGCCAGCTTCGCGCACCTCGCGTACGTGCTGGAACGGGCGGCCGACATCATGCTCGGCGACCACGACCTCGACCTGAACGAGGCGCTGGCCCGCGCCATCTGGGGCCACCAGCCGGCCAGCCTCGGCGACGTCACCGACGCGGAGGCGGCCGACTGGTACATCGCCCGGCGGGTCACCGAGATCCAGTTCGAGGCGTGCCCCACGTCGGTCCGCAGCGCGGCCCGGCACATGGCCGAGCTGTTCCACCGGATCGACGCCGCCGGCGACCGCCCGCACGTCGAGGGTGACGACCTGGACAAGGTTGCGCTGCTGATGTGGGAGCAGGCCCACCGCGTCGAACTGGCGGGGTGCCCATGAGCAGCCGTGATCTCGACATGCTGTTCTGGCGGCCCGACCTGGCGATCCCGGACGTCACCGTGGTTCTGGAGATCGCCACGCTGGTGGAACGTATGAAGGACGGCAAGGTCATCAGCTGCCCGTCCACCGTGGGCACGGCGCTGGTCTGGCGGAAGGACTGGCCGGGAACGGTCAGCCTGGTCCGCTGTGACCTGCTGTCCGATGGCGGTCCCTACTTGGACCTGCTCGGGGACATGCCGTCGTTCTACTGGCACGACTTCCCGATCAGCATGCTGGAGCAGGCGGTCATCACCGGGTTCGACGAGGTGCTTGTTCACCATTCCGGGGAGAACGTGCCGGTGATGGTCGGTCCGCACGAGGACGCCCCAGGGTGGCTCTGCATCGACGAGTTCAGCCAGTACGCGGACGGCTACGTCGGGCTCGAGCTGGTGGAGCCGCACGAGGGGATCAACGTGTCCGTGGAGCGGGTCACGGATTTCCTCGCCACCGTCTGGCAGGTCCCTGTCCCAGGAAGGAGCGGCCAGTGAGCGACTCGCTAGCCGTTGCTGCGCATAGCTGGTGCCCAGCGCCCGGCGAGCGCGTCCAGAACGAAGGCCACGTCAGCGACGGGCAACTCACCACCGCGTGGAGCGTCCGCTACATCGCAGACCCGACCACCGACGACACCGGCGAGCAGGTGTACCCGCTCGTCACCATCACCTACTACGGAGAGGACATCAACGCGCCGAACGACTACACCGGGCAGGCGCTCGTCGTGGAACGTACGGAGCTGGTCTTCTGCACGGACCCGTCCGCGCCGGGCGAGACGGGGAGGCCGGGTGGCGACATCCGGTATGCCTCCATCGACTCCGCGCGGCCCCGCACTGCGGTGGAAGCTGCGGCCATGTGCCGGAGGCTGGCGGAGGAGCACACGAGCAGGGACATCACCTGGGCGGAGGTGCCTGGTGATTGACCCATGGTCGGCTCAGATCTTCGACCTCGCGATCCAGCTCATGGAGGCCGATCCCGGCCTTCACCCGTCTGCCGCGATGGAACAGGCGGCGTGCAACGAGGGCTCTCCGGTCCCGGCCGGGGTGGATGCTCTGCCGCTGCTGGAGGTCGCCACCGACGAACTCCTTATCCGCCACGCCGACATGTACGGGCACGACGAGCCGCTGGACCTGATGAACCTGGTCAGGGACGAGGCGATCCCGGCCGCCCGTGCGACCGCTGAGAGCATCCGCTCCTACTTCAAGGAGACGCGATGATGACCGACTGGGCTCGGGCGGCCGGCTTCCTCGACACGGTGGCCAACCTCCTCGAAGGCATGCCCGGCATGGACCCGGACGGCGCGATCCGAATCGCGCTCGTCGGCCACCTGGACGTGCTCTACGACGATGTGGCCCGCGCCATCGAGGCCGACCACGCAAAGACGTTCCTCAGCCCGGACTCGGATTCGCTCTACATCAGCGACATCCCGCCCGCTGAAGCTGTCCCCGCCGCACGGGCGGCGGCCGAGCGTTTCCGCAGCTACGCCCAACACCAGGATGGAGGTGCCTTGTGACCGATTGGGAACAGGTGGCCTACACCCTCGACCAGGTCGCCACCCTCCTGGAGGGACGCCCCGACCTAGACGCGGAAGGCGCGATCCGTCTCGTCCTGACCGGGAACGAGAACACGCCAATCCCCGACGACAGCTCGGACCTGGCCAACCTGTACGACGACGTGTCCATGGCGCTCGTGTCGGACCACGCCGACATCTACCTGGGCCGGGACTGCGACCCGCTGAATGCCGACGACATCAACGCTGAGGAGGGAGCGAACGCCGCCGGGGTGGCTGCGTCCAGGGTGAGCAATTACGTTCGGTAGAGGGAGGCCCTGATGCCCCGGTACTACTTCGAGATCCCCGAAACCGGCGCCCAGCACGACGTCCGCGCGCCGGACGAGGCGACCGCCCGCCAGGTCGTCGTATCGCAGGTGTACCACGACAACCCCGAGGGCGAAGGCGACCAGCTCTACACGAAGGAGCAGGTTGAGCAGATGCGGCAGGTCCGTGCGGAGCGGGCGGCGGCGCTGATCCTGCTCTGCTGAGCCCATGGAATCACCCTGTGGAGCCCGCCGGCGTTGTCGGCGGGCTCCTTCATGTCCGGAGTGAGGATCAGTCCGGCGAGAAGTTCATGATTGCGCCGGTCGTGAGGGCCAGGTACAGCCGCGTCCACCCGTCCGCGATGGCCACGCAGTTCTTCACGGCCCCCTCGTCGAGGATGTATTCCTCGGCCTTGTCCAGCAGCTCCGCTGCCTTCGCGACGGCGGTCTCGGCGGGCGTCACCGCGCCGCTCCGGCCGGGCTCGCCGAGCGGGAACGGTGGTTGCCGCCGCGGTGCCGCAGCTCGACGCCCGCCTCCTCCAGCAGCGCGTGGACGAACCCGTACGACCGGCCGATCGACTCGGCCAGGCCCCGGACGGACTCGCCTGACTGGTAGCGGCCGGCGAGGTGCTGGGCGAGCTGGTGGCGTTCGGCGCCGACGATGCGGACGCGGGGTCTGATCTGCACGAGGGGACTCCTTCGGGCTCGGCTACGCCAGTCGCCAGTCATCGGCAAGCAGGTCGGACTGGGACGCGACCCACGGCACCAGGTCGCCGTCCACGGTGGACATGTAGATGTAGGGGCGGCTCATCTTCGAGTGCTGGTCGGGGGCCTGGAGGGCGAGCCACATGCCCTTGCCGTTCCAGCCGTCGCGGGTGACCTTCTGCCCGTCGCGGAGGTGGGCGAGGGCGTGGCCGAAGTTCATGAGGGGCTCCATCGGTGTCCTTTCGTTCTGCGATGCCTGCACGTAGAGCAGACGAGGGTGGGACGATCGGGGAATGAGCGACATGGAGACCACCTCGCGGCCTGGTGGCGTGAGCCCTGGATGGCCGTTCGCCGACCAGGCTGAGTACGACGACGCCCGCAAGCTGGCCGCCGCGCGCCAGCAGATCGCCCACGAGGCCACGTACCTGGACACATTCGACAAGCTGACGCCACACGAGCAGGAGATGTCCACCGTGGACGCGCTGCACTACCTTCGGGCGGGCCGCCGTGCTGGCCTGTTCAGCGAGAGAGCGAGCCAGGCATGAGCAACAACGACGTGCCGCGCACGGCCGTCGTGCCGTGGGAGACCGTAACCGACGCCAAGGGCCGCCCGGCCTGGACGGCGGGTCAGCTCCGGGAAGCCATTGCGCACCTGCCCGACGACGCGCCGATCCTCGTCCACACGGCCACAGACGAAGAGGGCGCGTGCGACGATCAGATCATCGTGGACGCCGGTCACGGCAGGGTCGATTGGGGCGACGGCTACGGCATGGAGGAGGTCCCGCTGTTTGCGCTGGAGTGCTACCGGCACACTTCCGACGTGCTGCTCGTCCGGCCGGAGCGTCCTCGGGGCGACCTTTCCGAGTAGCGGTCACGCCGCCGCGGTGGCTGCTCGGCGGGCGGCGCGTAGCTCGTCACGGGCCTCCGCCGTGGCCGGTACCTCGCGGCCGGCCCAGATGCACCACTCGATGAACGCCAGGTCCGCGTAGTCGTACACGACCTCCCGCCCGACGCGGCCGAGCTGGCGGGCGTGGTAGCGGCTGGCCCACTTGCGGATGGTGCACGGCTCGCGCTCCATCCGTTCGGCGGCCTGGCGGGCGGTCACCGGCGTCACGATCCACCCGCTTTCCGTGGTTCGTCCAGGAATGATCGACGCGCTGAGATGGCCGGAGACGCGCGAACGCGACCGGCCGAATGGGAAAGGGTGGGGGCGGCACACGCACCGGCAGAGACGCGTCCAGTCCACGCGTCACGCGTAGGCCCAGCTCAACGGGGGTCGCGTGGGCATAGGGGTGCCGCCCGCAGGAAGTGTGACACAGAAGATCCACAGTGCGCAACCGTTGGCGGCACCGCCAACATGCCTCGTCGAGACGGGTTTCGCGAGATGCCAGCGGAACCGGCGGCGTACTGGCCATCCTGGGGCGGACAGCAACTCCTCGCGAAAGGACACCACCATGGAGCACTTCGACGCCCCGCCCTTCTTGCCGATCATCACGAACGACGACACCATCGAAACCCGCGACGCTCTGGCGCTTGAGCGGATAGATGCTGGCTTCGACAACGAGGAGATCGTCGCTTCGCTGTTGCGGGAGAAAGAGGCGTTCGGGTTCACCTGGAACATCACCGTGGAGGACGTCGAGGCCCTCAGGAATTCCGCCGGTTCGTAGACGGAACCGCCACCGAGCCCGTCATCCTGGGGCGGACAGAACCTCCTCGCGAAAGGCAGAAACCATGCAGGACCCCAAGCCACCCGAGGTCGAAGCGGCCATACGCGCCGTCCTGGCCAGTACCGAGATCTACCGATTCGATATCAGCGGACGCACGATGCCCGCTGACTGCATCGATTCCCTCACCCGGAACCTGCTCGGCTCGGACTGGTCGTTGACCCAGGCCGACGCCCACATCACAGACGCGCTGGACGACGCTCCCGAATACTGGGGCGAAGGAACTGAGCGCGACATCACCGCCGTCCTGACCGCGCTCCAGAACGCTCTGACCGAGGCCGGCCACCCGTTCACCGTCACCACCGAGAACGATCGCATACTGGCCGACGCCCACGTCAAGGGCCTGATCCTTCCTCGCGAGCGCCGGTGCTGCGTACTGGAGCCTCCACACGACCACTGGTGACCCTCCGGAACAAGGCCCTGAGGAATTCCGCCGGAACGTAGGCGGAACCGCCAACAAACCCGGCATGATGGCGGAGACAAGCAAGCTCTCCTCGCGAAAGGCAGACCATCATGTCCGCACGCAACGACCACGCCACCGAGGTGAACGCGGTGGAGGAGACCGTCACCCCCGACACCGGCGACGAGACGGACACCCACGACCCGGGCGACGACCTCGGCGTCCGGATCGAGGACGACGAGGACGACGTCGAGTAGACCCGAACCCCCTGGGGAAGAGAGGCCCGTCGCGAGCTCAGCGCGGCGGGCCTCTCCTCATGTCCGGGTCAGGCGTGGATGTGCTCGGCGACCTTCGCCTGGAACGCCGCCGTCGCCGCCTCATCCTGGGCGAGCGGCCATCCGCCGGACAGCGTGTACTCCCAGCCGCCGTCGTGGTCGGCGATGTGGAGCAGGTGGTACATCTCCGTCCCAGCCCGGTAGATGAGCCCCACGTACTCGACGTCGCCGCCGCGGGCGCCTCGTACGAAGGTGAACGCGTCCACGGTGCAGTCGAAACGGGTCTGGACGGCGTCGATCAGCTCGTACATGTCGTGCGAGAACGACCGGGGCAGCTCGACCACGTCCTCGTCGGCGGGGTCGAGTCGCAGCGTGAACTCGGCGAGGACGTCGGTGCCGGGTTCGAGCACGTCGAACCGCAGACGTCCGGCGAGGCCGTTGAGCTCGACCCAGAAGTCGATCCAGCCGCGCCGCATCGCGAGCATGCCCAGCTGTTCTTTCAGGTCCTCCGCGCTGGCCACGTCGAGGTGGAGGGGTTCGATCTCGTCGCCGCCGATGCCGTGCTCGGTGAACTCGACCAGCCAGCGGCCCTCCACGATGTGCGTCCATTGGGAGGGGTCAGTGGTCCATCCCTCGCCGGCCACGGCCTCGGGCGGGGCTTGGGCGGTGAGGGAGTCGTGGGCCTGCTGGTAGCCGATGCCGTGGGCGGCGGCGTACTCGCGGACGCGCTTCTTCCAGCGTGCGTTGCTGGTCATGTCGGGGTGTCCTTCCAGGTGGCGGCCCTACGCACCCCACCTCGAAGACACAGAGGACCGGCGTTCCGTACGGAACGCAGAGAGCGAGAGGGGTACGCGATCCACGGGGACCTTCACCTCGTCGGCGCGCGTCCCCTGGCGTAGGCAGGGGAAGCGCTCGGAGGCAGGCATGCGGTAAGCCTGCCGTCAGCGTAACCGACCAGCGGCGCGCGTGTGCGACACCTGGTCGAAGTGGACGAAGCCGCAGGTCAGAGCCGGTTCATGTCCGCGATAGCGCGCCGGATTGTCGCCGGGCGCGTCTTCGCGGCGGCGACCGGCACGCCGAGCAGCTTCCCGATCTCATCCCATGAGCGGTCGTTCGCCCGCGCCGCCTCGATCAGCGCCAGCTCGTCCGCCAGGAGCTGCTCCCGGGCATTCTTCATCGCGCGCAGCGCGTCATCGACATCTTCAGGCGTCGGCGCGGGCGTCCAGTCGTCCCGCTCGTCACCGGCGCGCACCGCTCTCGCCACCTCAACCACGCACTCGATCGGCGGCACTCGAAGGAGCCGAACCGCTCGACGATGCCCTTCACGACCTGGCTGCCGTACTTCGGGGCGAGCCGCTTGCGGGCCTCGGTGACTTCCTGGTAGCGAGGCATGACCGACACGGGCGTACTCCTTCACGGCGAGGGACGATCCGGCCTATCCTCGCATCCGGTGGCGGGGCTCAGGCGGGGAATCGTTCCTTCAGCGCCCGCTCCCGTACGGCCCACAGCTCGTCACAGCTCGCCTGGTGCTGGTCGATCTCGTGCCGGTGCTCGGCCGCGACCGCGCACGGCGTGCAGCAGTACCGCACTCCCTCCGGGACCGCCCGCTCGCAGTCCGGTTTCCGGCACTCCACGAACCACCGGTGGTCGCCGTCGAGTTGGACGCCGTTCTGAAGCCACAGCCGCCACAGCGGCACGACCGGGCCGGGCGTCACGTCCACCAGCCACGGCCCCTCATCCTCGATCACGTGCCCGCCTCCTCGGTGACCAGCTCCATCGTCTCCTGCTCGCTGACGTGGTGGCCGCACTCGGCGCACACGTAGTAGCCCGCCCGCGGCCGCCACTCCAACTGCCGCCGGCCACAGCTCGGGCAGCGCGCTGGCGTCGAGCCGGGCTCGTCATCCACCAGGCGCCGCAGTTTCGACTCCCAGGCGAGAGCCCATTCCACCGGTCCGAGTTCCACCAGCTTGTCGGGGTCCTCCACGGCCGACCGGACGGTGAGCCCCTTGAGCGCCAGCACCTGGTCGAGCTTGTCCACCAGCCACGTCACCGACCTTGACCGCACCACCCCGGACCGGCCGGCGGGCGGATGGTCGGCCAAGCCGAGCCGCTCCCCGACGTCCCGGCGCAGCGCGAGCAGCTCCCCCGTCAGCGTGTGCACGATCTCCGCCTCCCGCGACATGCTGCCGTGCGGCCTGGTCCCCTTCACCCGCGACCAGCGGGTCTGCGCCTTCACCACGCCCGGCCGCGCCGCCAGACTCGCGGCCAGCTCGTCGCACACGAGCAGCGCCCGGCGGCACGTCCCCCGGCAGCGCGAGCAGTGCAGCGGCTCCCCCGGCCGCCACGACAGCACCGGCACCACGGGCTCCGGCGGCGGCTCGCCCCGCGCACCATCCGCCACCCAGCGGTCCACCGCATCCGCGTGCGCATCCCGCTCCCGAAGGAACGCGGCCCACGCCGCGCGAGCATGCCTGTTGCACGGCCCCGCGCACACCCGATCCGCCATCCCGTCCCCTTCCCAGCCGCCGCACCTGTGAGACTCGGACACCCTACGACCAACCGGCAAGATCAAAACCATTCGGGAAAAGCACGACCGAGGTACCACGGCCGGACCGGTGGGGAGGGGGTACGGGGGGTGATCTTGGACATGGGAAAGCCCCCGCGCGGCGCGTGCGCGGGGGCTTCGCTGGCGGGGGTCAGCGGTGCGTGCGATGCGTGCTGGCCGCTGCTTCCCGCAGCTTGATCAGGCGCTGCGTGATGCCGGGGATTCCGGCGGCGTTGCCGTTGGCGGCGGCGCTGGCCAGGATCGGCACGGCGCGCAGCGCGGCCAGCACGTAGGATCCGGCTTCGGTGTCGGCGGCTTCCGCGACCGCGATCTCGTGGTCGTAGGTGGCGCGCGGGTAGGCGAGCGTGCACGCGCCCAGCCCGTTGATGTCCACGAGCAGGGGAAGCGTGACGCCGCCCAGGGCGAGGATGGCGCTGATCTCGCGTGCGGCTGCCCGCGCGGCGGGCAGCGTCTCGCCCGCGCGGGGTTGCAGGATCGGTGCGCTGGTGATCTCGGACAGGCGCACGTGGGGCAAGATCAGGCCACGCCCCCGGATGAGCCGGAGCGCGGTGTGGTCGCAGCATCCGCACGTGCTGCGCACCCACCATTCACCATGCATGCGGGTCAGTCGTCCGGAGTAGGCGACGAGTGATCCTTTCGGGAGGTACGTGAGGACGTTGGAGCGGCAGCGCTGCACGCGCGCCGCGTGATCGGCGGACATCGCCGCCGCGCGGGGGCATTCCTGGTCGGGGCGGCACATCGCGCATTCCTTCTGGTGGCGTTCGCGGTCGGCGTGGCTGAGGTTGACGGCGGCGGCGGTGATGGCGGCAAGGGTCTGCAAGCTGGTCATGGTCACTCCCGGTCGTGGAACGTGGCTGGTGGGGTGGTGGTGGGGTGCGCCCCCGCACGTGTGGCGCGTGCGGGGGCGCGGGGTGGTGCTACTTCTTGGGGGCGGGCTTGGGCTTGTCCTCCGGCGGGACGGGGAGCCCGGCGTTGGTGTACGCCTGCGCCAATTCGGCGCGGTCCGCGCCCTCCTCCAGCGCCTTGGCGAACGGCTTGGACGGGTCGCCGCCGAAGTCGGACAGCGCCTTACCGGCGGCGACCGCCTTCTTGATCCGCGCGGTGCGCTCCGCCTTGATCCGCTCCGCCTCGCGCTTGGCCGCTTCGGCGTGGATCTCCGCGAGCTTGGCCAGCGGATCGGCGCTGCCCACGCACGCCTTCACCTCCGCTTGCGACAGGGCGTGAGTCGCGATCATGTGGTCGGCGGGAACGCCGTACTTGTCGCACGTCCGCGCGATGCGCCCGGCTGCTCCGGCGCGGTCGGGCATCCGGTACCAGGCGGCGCGGTCCGCCTCGCTCACCTTGTCCATGGCCGCGAACGCGGTAGGCGTGGGGCCGTCGTAGAGCGTGCCCTCGTCGTCCACGATGGCGATGATCTCCGCGAGCGTCGCGCGGGCAGCGGGGAGACGGTACGCGTTGAGCATCGGGTTGTTGCTGGTGTGCCCCTCCAGGGCCTTGTTCAGGTCGGTGAGGGCGGCGCGGATCGCGGTCTTGACGTCCTCGGTGATCTCGAACGTGGGGGTGTTGTTGCTGGTCATTGCCGTTTCCCTTCGGTGGGTGCCCCCGCCCCTGGTGGGCGGGGGCAGGGGGTTGGTTACTCGGTGTCCTTGCTGGCGGGACCGCCAACAAAGGTTGCGGACCACTCGTCATGCGCGGCGCGCTGGCGGCGGCGGTAGATCACGATGCACACGATCGCGACCGTGAGCAGGATGAGCCCGAGCACGCCGATCACGTAGCGGCCGGTGTCCCATTCGGCGGTGTTCTCCGCGCTGGCGTTGGCCGTGTCGGAGCTGTCCGGGGTGGCGGCGTCCGCCGTGGGGATGGTGGAGGGCGTCTCCGTTGCCTCCTCGAACGGTGGCACGTCTTCCCGCGTCGGGACGGGTGAGGACTCCGGCGCGGTTCCCGGCATGCCGGGCTGTCCGGGGAGTCCCTGCCCGCCGCGCGGTCCGGTGGGGCCGGGACTGCCCGCCGCGCCGGTGGGACCGGTCGGCCCGGTCGTGCCGGGACGTCCGGACGCACCCGCCGCGCCGGTAGCTCCGGCGGGCCCCTGAGGACCCTGCGGGCCCTGCTCGCCGCGCGGTCCGGTCGGCCCAGGACTCCCGGCGGGTCCGGTCGGTCCGGGCTCTCCGGTGGGGCCCTGCGGTCCGGTCGGTCCTGCGGGGCCGGTCGGTCCTGCGGGGCCCTGCTCACCCTGGGGGCCCTGCGGTCCCGGCTCGCCTGCCGGACCCTGGGGGCCCTGGGGGCCGACGATGCACACGACCGGGGGATCCTGGTCGGGGCACGTGGCCATGATGGTGGGATCGGCCACGCGGGAGGCAGTGAGCGCCCCCATGTGACCTGCGGTGATGACCAGCGCGGCGGCGAGCGTGGCGGTCGTTGCCACGCTCCCGAGCGCTCTGGCCGTACGTGTGATCTGCATGCCGCCGATCCTGTTCCGCGCGTAACAGGGGGTCCAGATTACGGACAAAACCGAGACCGTACCGTTACGAAGCTGGCACCCCAACCCGTCAACCAGCGATGACGCACACTTCCATGACCAGCAACAACACCAAAATCAGGCGTCCATTACGGACACGACAAAACCTCTAGACGTCAACCAAAGCTGACCCACCAGATCCCCGCCCCACCGACCCCAACACCATGCTGGCGGCGGCTGTGTCCACCTCTCTTCTTATGGATCTTGCCTGTGAGCGATTCTGAGCGCCTCTGACGGCGGCATGGTCTCACGGTGCCTGACATGGCGTGAACGTCGCTCCAGCTCCACCATGATGGCCATTCCGAGCGGACTGCGGCGCACTCGTCGCGCGTCTCTCGCGTCGCCAGTGCTCACCACGACGGACAAGCAGCAGCGACGAGGAGAACGAGTCACCGCAGTCGCGGGTCTTTCGGCGATCTCCTTCATGCGAGTAGTGATCTTCGTGGTTGTCCACAGGCTTCCGAGCGTGATCGCCGGGACTTCCACCTGTAGGTGTGTGGACCTCAGCCAGAGCCATAGGGATAGAGGTTGTGTAGGGACATATGTAGGGACATGGGTCACGTCCTGACGTGACCTGCGGGTCACGTCTCAGCGTGACCCGTGCGGCTCACGTCCAGACGTGACCTAACTGGCCAGTAGTGATCGTCTCGACGGTGGTTATCCACAGGTCAGAAGGTGTGTGAACCGCGCCGTGCTGGCCGCTCCGGCACGCTCACCGAGGCAGGCAGATCCGGCAGCCGGTAGTCCGTCGCGTGGCCGCGACGCGCGTACATGACCGTCCCGTTCTTGTCCTTGCCGACCGGCACCCGCACCTCCAGGCCCCGCCTGGACAGGCGCTGCACCGTGTCGGCTAGCCCGCGCGGCGTCAGCCCGGCCCGCGCCTGCAGCAGCTCCGTCAGCGTGATCTTCGTGCCGTCGTCCCGCCGGTCCGCCCGGAAAGAGATCATGCGCCGGTCGGTGTCCCGGGCCCGTTCGGCGATGAGCAGCAGGACCAGGCGCTCGGACTGGCTCATGCCGTCCGCGGCCGGGGTCTCCAGCCACGCGGCGACCAGCCCGAACAGGCGTGCGCTCACCCGATCCTCCCTCAGACACGGCGATGGGGGCTCGCCCCATTGAGGGAATGGGTGAGCCCCCACCGTAAGCGGTACCGCCAACAAGCGTCACGAGCCGCCGAGGACCGCCATGGCGAGCTGGCGGACCGCGGCCGGGGTGACGTCGTGCGGGTGGTCCGGCGCGTACGTCTTCACGTTCGGAGCCTCGCCACACACCCGGCCGGCGCCGACGAGGGTCCCGTCCGCGAGGCCGCAGTACAGCAGCCGCGCGTCCTTCCCGGACAGGACGACCACCTCGTGAGCGAGCGCGACTGCCACCGGCACGAGCATCGGTGATACGGCGGCCCGCAGGCCGGCCGGGTCGATGGATGCGATCGCGTCGGCGGGCAACTGCCCATCGCTGATCCAGGCGTCAGGCGAGACGGGGACGGGAACGAGCAGCTGGGGACCGATGGTGTGCTGAGTGGCGTACACGCAGATCACGAAGAGGGTGGGTTGCACGCCCCAGTCTCCAGCGTTCTCGAAGTTCTGCTCCAGGTCGCGAATGTACTGCTCGGCGATGTCGGTGGTGAGGGGCAGGTCAGGCATGGCGGTTCTGATCTTCCTGTGAGTGGTGGTGGAGGGCGCTGATGAGTTCGGTGCGGCGCTCCATGAGCATCCGCCCGAGGTGGTTCTGGCCTGGCTCTCGGCACTGGTTCCGGCCGCATCGGCAGTCGCCCCAGTGCTGGTCATGCCAGGTGTTGCCCTCGATCAGGTGCGCGTTCCCGGTGTCGAGGAGGACGCGGCCGGCCGAGCTGTCGAGGGTGAACTTCGCGGCGATGATGGCGCGCATCGCCTTGTACCGGATCACCTCGTCCCAGCCGGGCCGCCGCCGGACCTGGCCTCCGAGTGCTTTCGCCTCCTTCGGGCCTGGTGCGGCCAGGATGTCGGCCCGCTCGCTCGGGTCCAGGGTCTTAGCAGCCTGAAACGCGTGCTCGCTGGTCGGGTAGGTGATCTCCCGCTGTTCGAGCGTGGAGTACACGCTGACCGGGATGCGGGCGAAGTTCGACAGCGCCTCGTAGTCGCCCGCGAACCGGTGGATCACGATGGGCGGCTTCGGGAAGCGGCGAACCTGGATGCCCGCCTCCTCCGCCATGCGCGCTGTCTCGCTGGCGCCGTGGGAGCCGTGCGGCTGAGGCTCCCGGCAGCGCTGGTCGGCGCACGGGTTGATGAACGCCAGGCCCTCGTGCGCGCCGTCGTCCACCATCTCCCGGTCGCGCAGCAGCCCCGCCGTGGGGCAGTACGTGGACCCGTCCGGGCGCTTCTTCCGATGCGACGGCTTGCACTGCGGGCCGGCGCACACGTCCCAGTCGGCGGGCCGCTGCTCGACGTGCGCGCCGAGCTGGCGGGCGATCCGGTCGCACATCATGTCGGCGCCCTTGGCTCTGCCGTGCCGGAACGTCACCCGGCCGGGGCCGTGCTCGGCGACGATCGCGGCCATGGCGTCGCGCATGGTGCGCTGGTCGGTCCAGGTGCGGGAGCCGGTGACGAGCACCAAGTACCGGTCAGCCACTGGCTTCACCCTCTTCCCCGCCGGTCAGCGTGGCCAGCAGCTCACGGAGTTCAGCCTGCGGGCACCGCTCGCCAGGTTCGAGCGACAGGTATCCGTGTTCCTGGCAGCCGCCGTGGTGGTCGAACCCGCACTCGCCCGGGTCGGAGAGGGCCTGCAGCAGCTCGACCGGAACGACCGCCAGGCCCTCGGCCGCGGGCGCTTCGCTGCCGAGCTGCCCGCTCTCCACGACGCGTCGCTGCACTTCCGCGATGACAGCCAGAACGATCGGCGCGACGAGGTCGTCGGCGTCCATGCCGAGCTGCCATTTCGCTGCGGCGAGCCCGCGTCGGCCGGCCTCCAGGAACGGGTAGAGGACGCGCGCCTGCTCGGGGGTGAGTTGCCTCTGCGCGTCAGCCACGGCCACCATTCCCCTCGTCGGGGTCGTTGAGCGTGGCGAGCGCTCGATCTATGTCCCCGATGGCCCGCGCGTACGCTTCGGCCGCGGCCTCGTCGTGGCTGTAGCCTTTGCGCTGCGCTCGCTCGTGGTAGTGCTGGTATTCGGCTTCCCACGCGGCGCGGGCGTCTCGCAGGGTTGCGAGGGCGGCTTCGACTCGCGCCAGACGTTCCAGCGACTTCTCGGCCTGGGCCAGCCGCTCGTACCAGCGGTTCTCGACAACGATCCGTGCGGCCTCGCGGAGCTGCTCCAGTTCCTCGTCTCGTACAGCGCGGACCTGGGCGAGCAGCCGGTCGATGGTGTCGCGCGAGCGGATTCCGAGGTCGTCCACGACGAACGACGCGCAGGCGAAATCGAGAGCCTGCTCATAGCTGTCAGCCACGGTTGCCTCCTTCCTGTAGCAGCGGGTCCGGGAATCGTCGTTCGGCACGTGGTCGCGGCGCCGCACCCACGTGGTTACGTGGGTCGCAACCGCGGGGGCACTGGTTGGTCAAGGGGCGGGTGAAGTAGTGGTCCCGCGTGTAGCAGGCGACCAGAACGCTGTGGTCGTGGGTGTCGTGTCCCCGGCAGTCCGGGACCCGCTCAGTGTCGCGGCCGAGCGGGTCCCGGCCCTCCACGCACTCGCTTTCGCCATCGGCGTGGACAAGCAGGATGCCTCCACACGATGGCCAGGTCAGGATCCGCTCGCGGCGGGGGTCTACCGTCAGCCATCGTTCCTCGTACCGCTCTGCGTAGTAGCGGCAAGCCGACCGGGTATGGAAGCGGGGTTGCTGACCGCCGGGCAAGTCGAGGTTGTCGCCGGGGTAGGTGACGGCCTTCTGCCGGGTGGTGATCGGTTCGGCGCAGGCCCAGCACGCCCCCGGCGGGATCGCCTCCATCTTGGCGACCCGGTTGAGGCTAGCGGTGATCTGCTGATCCTCCAGCTCGGCCCGGCATGGCATCGGCTCACCGCAGCAGGAGCACTGCGGCCACCGGCCGCCTTCGTACACGTGCCAGGGCTTGTACGTGTCGGCGGGGACGTCCATCTTGCCGGCGGTCCGGTCGGGGGTGAGCCACTTGGGTTCGGCGCCGGCGACCCATCGGACGTTGACGCGGTAGGGGCGCTTCCGCCAGGTGGCCAGGTCGGGCATCCCCGCGTCCAACCACTTGTCCCGGTCGGTGTCACTCAGCGGGAGGTCCTGGACCGTTTCGACTCGCCACACGGCGTGCCGGAAGGCGATGAGCTGGCCGGGTTCAGGGCGTGGGTAGTCCTTGGTCCGAAGCGGATACCACCTCGCCGTAGTCACGTGCCGCCACCCACCTTCCGCATCTCGGTCATAACGTTCTGAGCCGTGTACGACAGCCGCCCCATCAGCTCCTCCACGCGGGCCTTGAGCTGCTGGAGACGGATGTGGTCGCCGCAGTCGGCCAGCGCCTTGGCCAGCTCGTCGGGGGCCATGCGCTTCAGCTCGACGCCGTTGCCCCACGCGTAGTGGTCGAGTTTCGCGCCGAGCGCCGTCTCCACGGCGTCGAGCAGGTCCAGCCGTTCCTGCACCCGGGCGGGCAGGCCGGCGCGGGCTTCGGCCTGACGTGTCTCGGTTCGGGCCTTGTAGAGTTCGTCCCGGTGCTGCTCACGCAGTGAGTCCATCTCGGCCAGGCGGGTGTTGTCGGTCCGCCTGGCCAGGGTGGCGAGCAGCTCCAGCGACAGCTGTGGTTCCTTCACCTCCGCATCCACGACGGTGGTGAACCGGCGGCGGTTCGCGGATGTGGGCGGCTGCAGCAGTCCCCACCCGGGCGGCAGCTCGTTCGTGTGGACGACTCCGGCCGGAGCGACGACCCAGAAGCGGGAGCAGTGCGGCCACCAGGCGTCGGCCTTGCCCGGGTCGGCGAGTTCGCGCAGCCAGTCGGCGCGGGTCACCTTGAGCTCGTGAACGTCGAGCGCGTACCCGCGTGATGGCCAGAGCCCGATCCTGATCAGGTCCGCGAGCCGGCCGCTGCCAGGGGCGGGAACCTCGCGGATCAGGATCTCGCCGTGATGGGCGGCGCCGGGCTTGCGGTAGTGGCGTCCGAGCGCCTCGTACAGCATGGTCGTGTTCACCGGGGCCTCCTCGCCCAGCGGAAGACGAGCGTGGGCACGGGGCACCAGTAGATGGCGTCCTTGCCGATGTAGAGCCCGCGCCACAGGTCGCGGGGCTCGATGTAGATCTGGGCGCGGCCGAAGCGGAGACGGTACATGTCCACGCGCCCCAGCCACGTGACGATCTTCTTCATGCCACGCACCCCATCTCGAACAGCGGTTCCGTCTGCATGGCCTTGCGACGACGACGCTGAACAGATCCGGATGCGAGGAGACGGATCAGGCCCACCTCAGCGCGCAGCCGCAGCGTCCTGAGCGTGAGCGTGCGCTTCACGCCGTCCACGGTCTCGGTGAGGATCGACACGTCCTTGCCGTGTTCCTCGCGGAACCGCTGCTCCTCGTGCTCGGCCAGGGCGTACCGCTCCGGGAACTCCCGCAGGGTGAGCAGCCACTGCGCTTGGCCGGCCCGGACGCAGCTCCCCTGACAGTTGTTGTGGGAGAACCCCAGCTCGTACATGCGGGGGATGGCGATGCCGAGCTTGGCGCACTCGGTCTTCATCCGCTTCTTGTCCCAGGTCTTGTCGTCCATCAGCGGGAACTCGACTCGCCACGGCGCCCAGCCCTTCACAACGCCGGGCATGCGGCGCTCCTCGGCCGCGTCCAGGCCGACGTACAGGATGGTGTCGGCCGGGTCGCAGTGCTCCTCCAGCCACCGCCGGCAGGGCTTCTGCTTGAGTTCCTTCGTGCACGGCGCGATCCGGGAGTTGCCCAGGAAGTGCTGGTCGAAGTACACCTGGAACGGGTTCCGGCCGTCGCACACGATGATCGGCGTGATGTCGAGCAGTTCGCTGGCCTGCCCGAGGAAGCGGTACGTGTCGGGGTGCTCCCACAGGGTGTCGGCGAACAGGAGAACGACGTTCTCCCGGCCGTAGGCCAGGACGGCGAAGACGGCGGCCCAGAACGAGCCCAGGCCGCCGCTCATCTGGATGACGTGCCGGGTCACCGCATCTCCTGGACGGTGTGCACGATCAGGCGCGGCTCGTTCTCCTCCAGATCGAGACGGCCCGTGAACCGCAGCCTGTCCTCGCTCGGCAGGAACCGGTCGGCGCCCGCCTCCGCGTACACGCGCGGGCTCACGTACGCCGTCATCAAGGCAGAGCCGTCGTCGAGGGTGAGCACCGCGCACAGGCCCTCGCTAGTCTGCTGCTCGTCCTGGATCATGACGCTGGCTTCGACGGTGTACTCCCGGCCGGGGTCGAGGCATCCGTGGAGGTAGGTCAGGCGCGCGTAAGCGGTCATCGGGCGTCCGCCTCCCGCCTGGCGTTGCCGGCCCGGCGGGCGCTCCGCGCCGCGATGTGGTCGAGGCCGGCCTGTGCGAGGGCGAGCGTCCGGACCTTCGGCCCCATGAGTTCGATGCTGACGAGCTTGTTGCGTACTGCCGTGTTGATCGTGTTGTCGCCGCACGTGTGCTCACCGGCCTGCCACCGGCCGCGCGCGGAGGGGATGGGCGTGTAGGTGACGACGCCGGTCCGCTGGTAGTCGGGGCTGGCGGCGATGGCGTCGAGGAGGCGTTCGACGGCCTGGGGATACGTGGCCGATCGCGTGACGGTGGTGGTGGGGTGCGTGGTCACTGGTGGCGGTCCTTCCTGGCGATTCGGTTCTGGTGGTGGGCGAGGTAGTCGCGCCCGGCCTGGGTGATCCGGACGGGGTCGGTGCGTCCGTCGCCGACGTCGATGAAGCCGCGCTCCTCGAGGGTGTGGAAGGTGCTGCCGTTGACGGCGTAGTCGGAGCCGCGCAGCTTCCACCGGCCGTACGGCGCGGGGTCGAACATCACGCCGTGGCCGCCGTCGTGCTCGGCGATCGTCTTGAGCAGGGTGTGCGGCCCCGGCGGGAGCTTGCGGAGCGTTTCGTAGCGGCTGGTCATGGACGGTCCTCTCTGATGTGGCGGATCAGGGTGGTCAGGTCCGGCGGCAGGTCTTCCTCGGGCTCGCCCATGGAGAAGGCGGCTCGGACGAGCCGGACGACGTGCTCGCGGTCGATGAAGCGGGCCGCGGCCTCCTCGGCCGGGCTCGCCGGCGGCTCCGGTTCCGTGCTGGGTGCTTCCTGCTCGTGAAATGCCTTGAGGGAGATGCCGTACCGGTCGCGGCGCATGAGCGGCACCCAGGTGGCGCCAACGACGAGCCCGTGGTCGCTGATCGTGCCCTTGACGACACGGGCGAGGTCGTCGGCGAACATCGGGAAGACCGCAGGCCCGTGCGGGTCCTTCCACGTCACGGGCCGCCTGATGCCGCGCAGTGCGCGAGCGTCGTGGAGGTGGAGCGACAGCGTGAACGGGTGCGGAGCCTGCCAGGTGATGCGGTCAGGGTCCACGCCCGTGGTGGTGGACAGCAGGTTGCCGTACTCGTCATACGGCACGCGCGCGGGGATGTGGCCTGGCTGGTCGTGGGCGGGCCGGGCCGGGCTCACCCCTGCTCTCCTTCGCCGCGCTTCTGCGGGAGCAGGTTCCGCGCGAGCGCGGCGCCCCGCGCGGTGGCTGCCGCGGTGTCGTCAAGCCGCCGCCGCGCCGCGAGCGGGTTCACCCGGGCAGCCGGCGTGTGCCGCCAGCCGTGCCCGTTCAGGTCGAGCATGAAACGGCGCGTGAACACCTCGACGGGCTCACGCTCCTCGGCCGGACTGGCCGCCCATTCGCGCATCCGCTGGGCCAGGACGTCGGCGGCCTCGTCGATGGCCCGCTTCTGCGCGTCTGCCTTCGCGCTCACGATGCCTGTCCTTCCTGCTTGCGCTTGGCGGCGGCGGCACGGCGCTGATACTTGCGCCGCTCGACGCGCCGCTCGTCCTTGTCGGTAGCGGCCCAGATGCCGTACTGGTCGCCGATCGGGAAGCCGTGAGAGTAGGCGTGACAGTCCGGCCGGACGGGGCAGCCGCCGCACATGGCGCGGGCTCGGGCCTCGCGTTCGACCTTTTCCTCTGTCGTCTCGCGCTGTTCCGGGGGGAGATCCGAGGCCGGGCCGAAGAACAGATCGTGCCCCACTTGAAGGCAGGCTGCGTCCTTGTACCAGGGGGGCGCCTGCGGCACGTGCAGGGAGCCGATGGCGCGCAGGTCAAGGGCGGTGCGGTAGCGGCTCATTCCGGCGGCTCCCCGGCGTCGGAGCCGAGCAGGCCGAGCACATCGGCGGCGGCCAGGTAGCGGTTGATCGTCCGCTTGTCCTTGAGGAGGATCGCGGCGATCTCGTCGCGGGTCTTGCCCTCCCTCGCGAGGCGGGCGGCCCGCTCGACCAGGTGCTGCGCCTCCGGCGTGCTGGGCATCCACGCCGGAGGCTGTGCCGCCCTGACCTCGAAGCCTGCGGTGCGCAGCGCTCTCAGCAGCCGGGCTGGCGTGGCGTGGGGTCGAGCCAGCTCCCGGCGGAGCACGGCGGCCGGCGACGTGGTGGTGGTGGGCATCTCCTACTCCTGGAAGGTGTGGCGGTGGTGGATGTTCGGCTGGTTGGCCAGTTGCCGGGCGGCGTCGAGGTCGGCGGCGGTCACGTCGCGGCCCTCGACGACCGCGACCGGACGGGTGCGGTCGCCGTTCCAGACGGTGGCGCGCGGCCGGTCCGGCATGTTCGGTCGTTGGCGGTTCCGCCAACGACGCTCGTCGGCGACGTCGGATGGGGTTTTCACGGTCCTTCCTTTCGGTGGAGGGTGACGTGGGCGAGCACGTGGCGATGCGTCGCCGGGACGTGGACCTCGGGGTGGCCGAGGAGGTCGAGGACGAACCAGCGCGCCCAGGCGGCGTCGCACTCGTCCTCGCTGGGGAACCGGGCGCCCGCGTACTGGAGGGCGGCGTCGGCCATCTGCTGCTTGGAGGCGTCGCCGTCCCCGGTCGCGTATAGCTTCAGGTGCTTGACGTTGATCACAGCGAGGGCGATCCCAGCCCGCCAGCAGGCTAGCCGGATCGTGCCGCCGATCTCGGCGAGCCGGTGCGTGGCCGACGACGTCATGGTGAAGGCGTAGTCCTCGATGCCGATCGCGGCGGGGCGCGCCGCGATGATGCGTCGGGCGCTCTCGGACTCAACATGATCGATGCGCCGCATGTTGTCGGCCAGCGTCCGCTTCTGCCCCTTCCGCACTCGCACCTTCGGCGCGGTGATGAGGCAGGTGGTGCCGTCCGGCAGTGCCAGCCCGGTCTTCTCGGCGGCCTGGTCCAGTCCGGCCACGCGCGGCTTGGTCATGGGAGCTCCTTCGGGGCCGGGATCGTGTGCAGCTTCTGGTCGCGGACGAAGTCGAGCCAGATGCGAAGACCTTCCTCGCCCTGCACCGCGTCCGGGGTCTGTGCCCGAGCGCGCTCGTCACGGCGGCGCTGCTGTTCGCGCTGATCGGCGCGGTGCGAGCGCCACGCCCACACGAAGCCGGCGGCCCCGGCCGCGAACACCACCGTGCCGAGCACGGTCATGGCGCCCCAGAACAGCTCCTCCACCTTCTGCAGGAGATCGATCACTGCTCGACAACCTCCTTGGCCGCCAGGCCGGGCTCGGCGCGCAGCCGGGCGAGCTCAGCCTGGACATCGCGGAGTGCGTTCTCCGCCCGGTAGAGCCGGGCGGCCTTGTCCACCTCGGCCGCCTGGGCGCGGGCGGCCTGGCTGTAGGCGCTCTCGCAGTAGTCGCGCAGCTCGGCGAGCTGGCGGGCGGCTCGGCGGTAGCCGACGTAGTCGCCCACGCCGAACGACGCCCCGGCGCCGATGCAGAGGCAGACGACGGCGACGACGAACACGGCGACGCCCGCGTGCACGAGGCCGAGGATCCACACGGCCAGGCCCACCCCGGCCACGATCGATAGCAGCGGCAGGGAGGGCCTGAGCGTGGGCGGCCGGCTGGGCACGGTCATGCCGCCTCGACGGCCGGGGGTTCGAGGGCGGCCAGCACCTGGTCCCGCGTGCGGTCGCACCAGTCGTTCCACTCCGTCAGCCACCACCGCGGGGTCAGCTCGTCGTTCTCGGGGTTCCGGCCGAGGTGGGTGGCGAGCTCGTCGATGAGGTTGTGCGCCGCGTCCCACTGCGGCTTGAGGTGGGCGTCGGCGCGGCGGAGCTTCTTGCGCGCGAGCGTGAACGGCGGCAGCCCGGCGGCGCGGCCGATGGCCTCGACGAGGCACACGCCGCGCTTGCCGGACCGCCTGTCGGCGTAGGTGCCCTGGATCCAGCCGTCCCGGCGCAGCACGGCCTGTGCCTTCGGCCGGATCATGTCCGGGGTGATGTCGATCAGGTCGGTGGTGGTGGTCATGCCGTGACGTCCTCTCCCAGCTCGGCGCGGATCCGGGCGGCCTGGTCCGCAGGAACGTGCGGCAGATTCACGGCGGCCACCATGAATCGGCCGGGCGTGGTGGCGAACCCTCTCCCCTCGGCCGCCTCGTCCAGCGGGAGCTGGGCCAGGACGTCCTCGGGGATCACCACGCTGTGCGGCGCGAGCGCCGCAGTGAGCGCGCCCACGGTGGGCAGCTCGCACGGCGAGGCACCGACCCAGAACACCTCATCGTCATCGAGGTCGCCGGAGGCAGGTGGGTCGAAGCAGCTCGCGAAGTACGTGGACAGGCCCCGATCCCAGCCGACCGTGATGGAACGGCCCGGCGGAGCGTCGGGCGGGACGGGGATGCAGTGACTGCTCATGAGCGGTTGTCCTCTCGGTGGGTGGTGATGATTCCGGCGTTGGCCAGGTCTTCAGGGCCGCAGGGCGCGACGCCGATCTCCTGGCCGGGGTGGTCGCGCACGGCCTGCTCGAACGCCGCCATGACGCACCGGAACGGCAGCGGACGCTCAGGCTGGATCGCCACCTCGTTCACGAACACCAGCCAGAACGGGCCGGGCTCGCCGCTGTAGTCGATGTCCATCCCCAGCAGGACGGCGGTGATCAGGTCGCTCACGTGATCGGACCCTCCCCGCCGACCACGCGGCTCGGCATGCCGAGGAACCCGAGCGGCGGCATCCGGCACCCGTCCAGGGCGGGCAGACGGGTGCCGTTCACCTCGTGCACCGCGCCGTGCACCGGATCCACGACCGCGAGCCGGGCGCAGGAGCACACGAGCGTCGGCCGCGACTCCTCGCCGCCCGGGTCTCGAGCCTCGTCCTTGCCGACGAGCGCGAGGAGCTGGTCCCGGCTCTGGCGGAGGCCCGCCAGGTGGAGCTCGGCGGCGGCCTGCTGCTCGTCGATCTCCTTGTGGACGACCTCGCGGCGGGTGTCGAGATCCGCGAGGTGCCGTTCGGCGCCGCTGATGGCGTCGTTGACCTGCTGGAGGCCCTGGACGAGGAAGCTGCGGACGGCGGGTGTGTAGGGCGCCGGTGTGCTGGTCTCCTCGGGGAGGGTGTCGATCGACATCCGTGTGTCCTTTCTCAAGGGGCGGGGGGTGGGGCCGGCCGAGCGCGCCCTGTGAGATCGGAAGAGCACA
>NZ_JBFALF010000038.1:0-103566 GCF_040656115.1 Nonomuraea sp. NPDC050202
TCGGAGCCGCGGCCAACGTGGTCGTCCTGGGCATCGCCGCCCGCAACGGCACCCCGATCAGCTTCTGGCAGTTCACCAGGTACGGCCTGGTCGTGGCCGTGGTGACGATCGCCCTGTGCACGCCGTACCTGTGGCTGCGCTACCTGTGAGACCGGCACGCGGTCAGGCGAGGTCGCCCGTCACGTCGGGCACCGGTGTCTCCACCCTCGGCGGGCGCCGGTACCCCGTCGGGGCGGGCCGGTCCGGGATCTCCAGCGGCGCGCGCTCGACCTCGCCGTACGGGACCGTGGAGAGCAGGTGGGAGATCATGTTGATCCTGGCCCGCCGCTTGTCCTCGCTCTCCACCTCGTACCACGGCGCCTCGGGGATGTGGGTGTGCACCATCATCTCGTCCTTGGCCCGCGAGTACTCCTCCCAGCGGGTGATCGACTCCAGATCCATCTCCGACAGCTTCCAGCGCCGCATCGGGTCCTCCATCCGGGCGCGGAAGCGGCGCTCCTGCTCGGCGTCGCTGACCGAGAACCAGTACTTGCGCAGCAGGATCCCGTCCTCCACCAGCAACCGCTCGAAGATCGGGCACTGGTGCAGGAACCGGGTGTACTCCTCCTGGGTGCAGAAGCCCATCACCCGCTCGACCCCGGCCCGGTTGTACCAGCTCCGGTCGAACAGCGCGATCTCCCCCGCGGCCGGCAGGTGCTCGACGTAACGCTGGAAGTACCACTGCGTACGCTCGCGCTCGGTGGGCGCGGGCAGCGCGACGATCCTGGTCACCCGGGGGTTGAGATACTCGGCGACCCGCTGGATCGTGCCTCCCTTGCCGGCGGCGTCCCGCCCCTCGAAGATCACCACCAGGCGGCGGCCCTCGGCCCGCACCCACTCCTGCATCTTCACCAGCTCGGCCTGCAACCGGATCAATCGCTTCTCGTACGGCTTGCGGCGCAGCTTGCCGGCGCTCATGCCCATCACCTCCGTCCCGCCACCGTACGCCGTGCCGCCGGGCCCGCATCGACGCGGGTGTTCAGTCCCAGCCCAGGGGCTGTTCCAGCAGCCTGCCGGGCCGGGCTGGCGGTCAGGCGCAGCGCCCGCTCGTCGGCCCGGCGCGCCTCGTCGTCGCGCCCCAGGTCGCGCAGCGGCTCGGCCCGTGTGGCGAAGAAGAGCGGGTAACGCTCCAGCGCGTCGCCGAGTTCGTCCAGCTCGGCCAGGGCCGGCTCGGGGCCGGCTCGGGGCCGGCTCGGGGCCGGCGACGTGCCGTACGGCGACGGCCGGTGCAGGCGGGTGACCGGTGAGGGCGCCAGGTGCAGCAGCATGTCGTCCAGCACGAGGATCTGCGCCCAGTCGGTGCCGGCGAAGTTCTCGGCCTCGGCGTGGCAGGCCACGATGGCCGCCTGACTCCGCCTCCTCCGCCAGGTCGCGCGCCTGGGCCCGCTCGGCCGTGCTGCCCAGGCACCCCTCGTTGAACAGCAGGTAGACGACCGCGGGCACCTCGCCGAGCCGCTGCGGCAGCTCGCCGAACTCAGCTGCAAGCCGATCACAAGAGCGGCGGCCTATCTCTTGGAGGGTTCGATCGTCACCGCACCGTGGAGTTCCCTCATGCGTTCGCTCGCCGTCCTCGCCACCGCCGCCACCGCCGCCGCTGTCTCGCTGGCGGTCAGCGCCCCGGCCGCCGCCACCCCGGCGATGTGGAAGTGGCGTGCCGTGCACTCCGCCGACGGCATGGCCGCCGCCTGGGGCGAGGTGGCCGTCCACCAGTTCGGCCACGTCGTGGACGGCAAGCTGGAGGACACGCGCGGCAAGGGCTGCGCGTGGGCGGTGCTGCGCTCGCAGGACTCGCGCAACGGCCGCTGGCGCGACCACGGCTTCTACAACTGTGTGCCGGGCGTCGGCACCTTCAGGAAGGACTACCGCAACACGCGGCAGGTCAGGGTCCAGGTCTGCCGCGGCACGGCCAAGCGGCCCACGGGCGAGTGCTCGGCGTGGAAGACCCTGCTGCGGCCGGGACAGTAGCGGGCCAGGCACCGTGGTGATCCGCCACGGCTCGCCGGGCGAATCCGCACATGTCACGACTGTGAGGATGGGATCACCGTCACCGGGGCGGCTTGACTCGTGTTACGACTGACCCTGCGGGTGTCCATGCTGTTGATCTGTCGGTCGCCTCGGTGCCGGTTGGATGCGAGCCGTCGGTCGCGTGGATGGTGACCCGATAGGAGCCTGCTGCCTCGTGAAGAAGGCGCTCGTCACAGTCCTGTCCCTTGCGCGCGACCGGCGGTGGTACACGGATCACCACCGGGCGGAGGGAGCAGCGCAGCCATGACGAGCATTCTGCAGGCCGAACCGATCGGCAAGGTCGTGGTCGGAGTGGACACGCACACATACGTGCACACTGCCGCCGTGGTCGACGTCGTCGGCGGACTGCAGGCCAGCATCAGCATCGCTGCCGATCGGGGCGGCTACGAACAGCTCATCACCTGGGCCGCCGGATATGGGCACGTCCTGGGCTTCGGCGTCGAGGGCACCGGCTCCTACGGTGCTGGGCTGGCCTCCCACCTGCGCCGGCATGGGCACAAGGTGGTCGAGGTCAATCGGCCTGACCGGCGCGTGCGCCGTCAGCGCGGTAAGTCCGACCCGATCGACGCCGAAAACGCCGCCCGCGCTGTGCTGGCGGGCACGGCCACCGCTACGCCCAAGAGCGCTGAGGGCACGGTGGAGATGATCCGCCACACCAAGATTGCGCGCGACACCGCGGTCAAGGCCCGCACCCAGGCGATGGTCACCCTCAAGGCACTGCTTGTCACCGTCCCCGACGAGCTGCGCGAGCAGTTGACCGGCCTGTCGAAGATGGCCCTGCTGGAGCGCTGCGCCGGACTGCGACCCGGTCCAATGAGCAGCACCGTGGCCTCGGCCAAGCGAGCCCTGCGCGCCCTGGCCCGCCGTTGGCTCGACCTGGACCAGGAGATCAAAGAGCACGACATACTGCTCGAGCAGCTGACCACCAGCAGGCTCCCGAACTCGTCAACACCTTCGGCATCGGCGCCGACACCGCCGCCGAAGTGCTCATCGTGGTCGGCGACAACCCCGAACGCATCCGCTCCCAAGCCGCATTCGCCAAACTCGCCGGCGTCGCCCCCATCCCGGCCTCCTCCGGCACCACCACCCGGCATCGCCTCAATCGCGGCGGCCACCGCCAGCTGAACGCAGCGCTCTACCGCGTCGTCATCGTCCGTATGCGCTTCCACCAGCCAGCCCACCATCGACTACGTGGCCCGGCGCACCGCGGACGGCAAGACCAAACAAGAGATCATCCGCTGCCTCACAGTAGGTCAGCGATGGCTGCAACCGTGGAGTTCAATGCCATGATCACAAAATGACAGAGGTTTATAACTCCCCGTAATGATCGATAGGGGGCGATAAGAAATCGAGTCGTCGCCTACGCACCGTAAGAGCATGGGTTCACCTGCTGTTATCACGTTCCAAGAACCGGTAATTCAAAATTCGCCATACATCTCGGTGATCACACTGTCAAGCCTTGTTCTTGAGTATGGCTCTAATGAGAATCGCCCCAGAGTGAACGCAGCCATGGAAAGGATCGCATGTGAGGACTTGGCTACGCCTACAACATCTGACTTCGATATCCGCCCTGCTCGCGCTCATCGTCGCACTGGTGACTGTCATCGCGTCGCCTGCCATCGCCCAGATTGATGATCCAGAGGTCCAGCGCCTCCGTGACGCCAACGCCTCTGTCAGGGACGGCTCGAACGCAAAGCCGCAAGCCATGCCGAGGCCCAAGGCCGTCCAGTCTCTAGCCAGATCCTGTGAACAAGTAAAAAAGCGGCTGCCTAAACTGGCGGCCAAAGACGCACCGCCAGTCCCTTGCACCTCCACCGATCCCGGCACTAAGTCCACAGCGGAAGAGCCCGCCGGCGGGCTTCCCGAAGGTCTACCTGCGTGGTGCGTTGATGCCGGAGACGGCCAATGGCTAACCACCCGAGTCAATGCATGCACGTGGCGTACCGAGTCCCTGTCATGGATCGACGTACGCACGGGAGAAGAAGTCGGCACGATGAAGCTGACTCTTTGGTATGACATTGTAACCGCCTGGAACGAAGGAACATTCATCTTCGGGCATAGTGTTTATTCCTATAATCAGCAGGGATACTATAGTCCGACATCCTACTTCCTGGCTTCTCCATTCTGTAGCGGCCAGTGCGAACATGTAAGTACGACTCCATCGGCCCAGCAAACCCTTCAGATAAACTCGATGATCAGATGGGACACAAGATTCCGCAACACCCTGCCACTGCCCGGCCGGGGACCGATGGACCTTGACGGAGAACTGACCTTCGTTGATCCTAATGTTGGAGAAGAGCTCAATCTTAGCCCCGAAGCTGAATTCGTGCCTACCGTCCGGTGTGACGACGGCCGGCTTAGGGGTTATCAAACGACCGAAGGGTGCGTAATCCGGGACTACTGGCCCACGCTGGTGTTCAAGTATGCTGAGATGCCGACCATAGTCGACCATATTCGCTATTCACAGTCGGTAGGATCGCCCGGAAAGCCTGGCACAACGCCGCTGCAGCGCATGTACAATGACACTGATGCGGACGATAATCGTACGGAGGCCTGCGGGAATGTGGCAATTCCTAATCCTCAAACCCAGAACTGCGACGAGTATCCCATGGCACATACGTATCAGGGCGCAATCACGTGCGGCTGCGACGACTGGACGTCTAGGCCGGTCCTGATCGTCGACAACAATGCGCAGGGTATTGCGATGGCGACATTCTTTCGAGATAATCGCATTCTCGACGCAGACGCGTTCTGGGTGGACACAACAATCCCCTAGCATACAAGGCTCATGTCATGAGTAGCGAGATCACACCGTCCCGGGACAATGTGCGGGTATCTGACCACATCCTCCTGTTGAGGGGTATAGAGGACCCGCCTCCTGCTTACCCTGGCAGGTTCCCAAATGGCCTGGTGGCGGGCAGTCGCGACGGTGCGATTATTATCACGGGAGTTGCCAGAGGGCCGGTGGATGTGACTGTGGAGCTTGCCGACGCGGCGCCGCCTCTCGCTCTCGATGAGTGGGAGGAGGTGGCCGAGATTTCCGTCGAGTCCACCCACGGTAGTCTTCATGTGTTTGGACTGGACGGAGATCTGACCGATCTCTCTAACCTCGCATCGACGGGTCCTGGTCAATACCGCATTCGGATCCATGCACGGGGACGAGATACGGATCCTGACGGGACGGTACGAACTCCTGTCGAATCGTATCTGATCGCCTCGTGGCCGTCCGAGGCTGCGCCTGAGCTGATCTATAAACAGACGGATCGCTACGGCCAGGCGCTACGGCGCATCTGATAGCCGTAGGGAAGGCCCCGCCTTCTCCCAGATGGGCCTTCCCTACATCGCCATGGGGTGTTCTCTGACACTGCTCACAACGACGGGGCATGTCCGGGCCCCGAATGGAACGGCCCGCCGCTGTATCCGCGCCGGTAGTGAGCGTTGGAACCTCCCCGTCCTGACGCCCGCAGGCGGGAATCTGGAACGCGAGCACTACGGATGTGGACGAACTGGTGCAGACGCTCGCCGCTACAACAAGATGAAAGTTCGGGGTTTCATGTCGATCTCGGGTTTGTGATCAGGACGGTGGCCAGGAAGGCGTTCAGGAGGTCGGGGCGGTACTGCAGTTGCTTGAGCCGGCTGCGGATGATCGCGGCGAGTTCGTCGAGTGTGCAGGGCGCCAGGTTGCCCAGGCCGCGTTTGAGATGCGACCACACCATCTCCATGGGGTTGAGCTCGGGCGCGTAGGTCGGCAGACAGAACACCGTCAGCCACGGACGTGTGGCGATGGCACGCATCCGGGCGTCGAGGTGGGTGCTGACGTTGTCCCAGATGAGCACGATCGGCCCGCCGAGCTGCTGGTGGGCGGCGTCCAGCAGGCGCGCGCAGTCGGGCTCGGTGAACCCTTTGCGTTCGTTCTTCCGCCGCCGGTAGATCGTCATGCGGTAGATCAGCCGGGTTCGCCGTCCCAGCTTGAGGCAGAGCAGCCCGGCCAGGTTGACGCGTCCGGAGCCCTTGCCCGAGACGGTGACGGCAGGGGTGCATCCACGGCGGGACCAGGTGCGGGCCTTGGGCGGCCTCAGCGACTGGCCTGCTTCGTTGGCGAAGCCGATCCACGAGTCCTGATCCCGCACCGTGGTTCCACGTGCTGCCAGGTGTCCTTCATCCAGGTGGTGATCGCCTCTTCGTCGCGCTCGGCAGCGCGGCGTTTCGCAACCTGCGGGCTCCAGCCCAGCCGGTGCAGCAGAAAGCAGATCCCGCGCGGGGTGTAGGACAGGTGGAACAACCTGCCGACCAGCACCGTCACCCGCGGCCAGGGTCCATCGCTGATCCTCGGTCCATCCCCACACGGCCGGGCCGACGTCCAAGGCGGCCTCCAGCCGCTGCACCTGCGCCTCGCTGAGCCGGCAGCGCTGCCCGCCCGGCCCCTTCGACTCCAGCGCCTGCCGGCCGTGCGCCAGGCCTTGTGCCAGACTTAGGCCGACTTGCGGGAGATCCGCAACTTCTTGGCCACCTGTGATGGCACCATGCCCGCGGCGAACAGCCCGGCAGCCTCCAAACGCACCTGTTCACGCTTGGCTCGCGCCGCCGGGGTCAGACCGCCGCCATCCGGATGACGCATCCCTCTGGCATACTCCCGAACCCCACCCCGAGCAGGCAGCCGCGCGGTAACACCTCAGACTTTCAACCGCCGGCAAGCGTTACCTGGCCCGCGGAATCTTCCAAGCCATCAAAGCCCGCCCACAGCCTGCTGTGACGACTTGACCACCGCCGCCACCCCCGCCGCGACCGCGCCCGCCCTCGCCACGGCGGCGAAGGAACCCGCCCTGGGCCCGTACGGCTACGGCCCGGTGCAGCTCGGCATGAGCGCCACGAAGGCGCGGGCCACGGGGAAGATCGCGCTCAGGATGCCCGCCGGAGCCGGTCCGTGCTTCGGCTGGAACCTCAGGGCGCATCCCGCCGGCAAGGGGCGCGTGGGCCTGTACATCTCCAGGAAGGCCGGCGTGGCCGTGATCCTGGCACAGAAGGGGATGAGGACGCCGCAGGGAATCGGCCTGGGCTCCTCCCGGAAGCAGGTCAAGAAGGCGTACCCGGGGCCTGAGGATGTCGCCCAGCGGGATCGCGTACGCTGCGGTGCCGGGCAACCCGAAGGCCTACTACGCCCTCCTCTACTCCCAGGGCCAGGTCAGGGAGCTGGCCTTCGGGCT
This sequence comes from Nonomuraea sp. NPDC050202, assembly GCF_040656115.1. Classification (NCBI taxonomy): domain Bacteria; kingdom Bacillati; phylum Actinomycetota; class Actinomycetes; order Streptosporangiales; family Streptosporangiaceae; genus Nonomuraea; species Nonomuraea sp. NPDC050202. The sequence goes on from NZ_JBFALF010000038.1 coordinate 7,269, forward strand.
CGACAAGCAGGACTGCGTCAACTGACCGCGCACCGCGGCCGGCCGCGCCTCAAGCGGCCCGGCGCGCCTCCAGGAACGGCAGCACCTGGTCCAGCACCTGGTCGGTGCGCCGCAGCGCCTCGCCGTGGTCGGCGTCCGGGACGGAGAAGAACCGGGCGCCGTGGGTGAGCGCGTGGTCGCGCATCGGGTCGTGCCAGGGGTCGGCGGTGCCCGCGTACATCAGGACGGGCACCCCGGAGGCGGCCAGCCGCGAGCCCAGACCGGGCTCGCGGGAGAACATGTCGTAGTTCGCCCGGTACGCCGCCGGGTCGCCTGCCTCGATGACCGCCACCTGGTACGGATGCGCCAGCGCGCCCCCCTTGACGATCTCGTACACGTCGTGGTCGCCCGGCAGCCCGAGCGCGGCCAGCACCGCCGGCACCCGGGACCGGAAGCCGTCCGGGTCGAAGCCGCCCGCCACCAGCCGGGTCAGCCGTTCGGGCGCGTACGCGGCCACGGCGTACCCAGTCATGGCCCCCAGCGAGTACCCCCAGAACGCGGCCCGGTCGAGGCCCAGGTCGTCCAGGACGGCGGTGACGTACTCGGCGCGGCGCCGCGCCGAGTACGCCTCCGGCTCGTGCGGCGCGTCGCTGGCGCCCAGCCCGAGCGGGTCGATGGCGATGACGGTGTGGGAGGCGGCCAGGACGCCGGTGTAGCCGAGGTGCGCCCAGTGGCCGCCGTCCTCGAACATGCCGGGGTGCAGGACCACGGGCGGGCCGCCGTTCCCGGCGACCTGGTAGGCGATGCGATGTCCGTTGCTGTGCGCGTAGTGCACGGTCAGAACCCCCTGAGCAGGAACGTTACCTCTTGTAACGGGAGTCATCCTGAGGGATGATCGACGGGTTCGAAAGGAGGCACTTTCTTGTCGCAACGGAACACCGCCGTAACGGACCAGGTCACCGACTGTCCGCTGCCCGAGGTGCTGCGGCTGATCGGCGACAAGTGGTGCATCCAGATCCTGGTCGAGCTGGGCGCGGGGCCGCGCAGGTTCACCCAGCTGGAGCGCGCGATCGAGGGCGTCAGCCGCCGCATGCTGACGCTCAACCTGCGCAACCTCGAACGCAACGGCCTGGTCACCCGCACCGTGCACCCGGACTCGCCGCCGAGCGTCGAGTACGCCATCACGCCGCTGGCCGAGGACATCCGCGAACCCCTGGAGCTGCTCGCCCAGTGGGCCCGCGGCGCCATCCCGGCCCTGGTGGCGGCGCGGCGGGAGTACGACGCCCGCTGTCAGAACTGAGCACGATGCCCGACCGGCCGTTCCCGCAGGGCGCAGCCCGCCCGGAGCGGTCACTTGCCGCAGGTGACGATCACCAGCGTGAGGGCCCCGCTCAGGATCAGTGCCATGGCCGCCACCACGGCCACCTCGGTGCGGCTGACGTGGTCGCCGAAGCGGCGCGGGCCGTCCTGCGCGGCGCGTTCGTTGAACTCGGTGAGCCGGCTGGCCAGGCGTTCCCCGCTGCGCCGCAGTTCGAGCTCGATCGCCGCCAGGACGTGCCGCTCCCGCGGTGACAGGCCGTCCACGCCGTCACTCCGCCGCTCGGCCGCCGGCATGCGGATAGTGCAGGTCGAAGGCGGGTCGTTCGGAGCGGATGCGGGGCATGTTGGTGAAGTTGTGCCGGGGCGGCGGGCAGGACGTGGCCCACTCCAGGGAGTTGCCGAACCCCCAGGGGTCGTCCACGACCACCTTCTGCCCCTTCCGCGCTGTGTACCAGACGTTGAACAGGAACGGCAGCGTCGAGATGCCCAGGACGAGCGCCCCGATGGAGGAGAAGAGGTGCAGGTCGGTGAAGCCGTCATCGGGGCCGTAGTCGGCGTAGCGGCGCGGCATGCCCGCCACGCCGAGCCAGTGCTGGACCAGGAACGTCATGTGGAATCCGATGAACAGCAGCCAGAAGTGCAGCTTGCCGAGCCCTTCGTGCAGCATGCGCCCCGTCATCTTCGGCCACCAGAAGTAGAACCCGGCGAACATGGCGAACACCACGGTGCCGAACACCACGTAGTGGAAGTGCGCGACGACGAAGTAGGTGTCGGTGACGTGGAAGTCCAGCGGCGGCGAGCCGAGGATGACACCGGTCAGGCCGCCGAGCAGGAACGTGATGAGGAACCCGACCGCGAACAGCATCGGCGTCTCGAAGGTGAGATGCCCGCGCCACATCGTGCCGATCCAGTTGAAGAACTTCACGCCGGTCGGGACCGCGATGAGGAAGGTGAAGAAGGAGAAGAACGGCAGCAGCACCTGCCCGGTGGGGAACATGTGGTGCGCCCAGACGGTCATCGACAGCCCGGCGATGGCGATGGTCGCCCCGACCAGGCCGATGTAGCCGAAGATGGGCTTACGGCTGAAGACCGGAATGACCTCGGTGATGATGCCGAAGAACGGCAGCGCGATGATGTAGACCTCGGGGTGGCCGAAGAACCAGAACAGGTGCTGCCAGAGCATCGGGCCGCCGTTGCCCGGGCTGAAGTACTGCGTGCCGAGCTTGCGGTCTCCCTCCAGCGCGAGCAGCGCGGCGGCCAGCACGGGGAACGCCATCAGCACGAGCATGCTGGTCAGCAGCACGTTCCAGGTGAAGATCGACATGCGGAACATGGTCATGCCGGGGGCGCGCATGCAGATGATCGTGGTGATGAAGTTGACCGCGCCGAGGATCGTCCCCACGCCGGCCAGGCTCAGCCCCATGACCCACAGGTCGCCCCCGATCCCGGGCGTGAAGACCGCGTCCGACAGCGGCGTGTAGGCGAACCAGCCGAAGCTGGCCGCCCCCGACGGACTGAAGAAGCCGCTGACCGCGATGAGGCCGCCGAACAGGAACAGCCAGAAGCTCACCGCGTTCAGCCGAGGGAAGGCCACGTCCGGCGAGCCGATCTGCAGCGGCATGACCACGTTGGCGAACCCGGCGAACAGCGGGGTGGCGAACAGCAGCATCATGATCGTGCCGTGCATGGTGAAGAGCTGGTTGTACTGCTCGTTGCTCACCAGCTGCAGGTCCGGGTGGACGAGCTCGGCCCGGATGATCAGCGCCATGATGCCGGCCAGCGAGAAGAACACGAAGGAGGCGATCAGGTACATGTAGCCGATGACCTTGTGGTCCGTGCTCGACATCCAGCGCACGATGACGCGGCCCTTGCCCGTCGACTCGACCGGCGCCACGGCGGACGTCAACGGCTCGTCAGTACGCGGTTCGTCAATGGTCACCGGAGACCCCCCATTTGCCCCGTGGTGCTCTCGGCGCCCTCACTTGACGGTGTTTACGCAGGTCAGCGCCGTACGACGGGCTTACCCCCTCCTTGGGGACCTATGCCGGTACCGCGCGGCGAGCCCGGACCGGACCGGCTCGGACCGGCAGGGAGACCTCGGATACCCTCCTGAACGTCCAGTTTGGGAGGGAATGGGTTGTCGGGGGTTGTTGCGGCGTTCGCCGCCTTGGTGTCAGTTGCTGTGCTCGGCTACGTCATCGGTGTCATCGGCCTGCTCCGGGCCAGTGACGAGCTGGTGCTGTCGCGGCTGGCGTTCTTCGTGGCGACCCCGGCGCTGATGTTCGCCACCGTGTCGCGGGCCGATCTGGGCGCGCTGCTCTCGCCGGTGCTGCTGACCGAGATCATCGCGGTGGCGGTCACGCAGCTCGTGTTCGTGCTGGTGGCCAAGCTGCTCTGGCGGCGGACGACGGGGCAGGCCACGATCGGCGCGCTGGCCTCGTCGTACGTCAACGCCGGCAACCTCGGCGTGCCGATCTCGCTGTACGTGCTCGGCGACGCCGCCCTCGTCGCGCCCATCCTGCTCTTCCAGCTCCTCGTCCTGACCCCGGTCTCGTTCCTGATCCTCGACAAGGGCTCCCGCTCGCCGCGCGCGGCGCTGCTGCTGCCGTTCCGCAACCCGCTCACGGTCGCCTCGCTGCTCGGCCTGGCGCTCGCGCTCAGCGGGTTCTCGCTGCCGGTCACGGTCATGCGCCCGATCGACCTGCTCGGCGGCGCGGCCGTGCCGGTGGCGCTGCTGGCGTACGGGCTGAGCCTGTACGGCTCGCGCCGCGCGGCGAGCGCCCCGGAGGAGGACGGCGTCGGCAAGGACATCGCCCTGGCCGTGACGCTCAAGGCGTTCGCCCAGCCCGCGCTCGCGTACGTGACCGCCCGCTTCGCGCTGGGCCTGGAGGGCACGCAACTGCTGGCGGCGACGCTGTTCGCGGCGCTGCCCACCGCCCAGAACATCTACGTCTACGCCGTCACCTACGACACCGGCAGGCGCCTGGCCCGCGGCGCGGTGCTGCTGACCACGGGATTGTCCATCCCGATCATGACGGCGATCGGCGCCGTGCTCGGCTGACGGAACCGCGGGAAAAATTCTCCGGGATCGTGTCGATCCGCGCTCCGGCCGTACGACGCGCTGGTGACGGATGACGACGAACCCCTGAGGAGGGACCCGCCATGCAGAAGATCACCACGTACCTGTGGTTCGACCACCAGGCCGAGGAGGCCGCCACCTTCTACACCTCGCTGTTCCCCGGCTCCCGCATCGTCAGCGTGCAGCGCTACGGCGAGGCCGGGGCGGGCGAGGCCCAGAAGGTGATGATGGTCGAGTTCGAGCTGGCCGGCCAGCGGTTCCTGGCGTTGAACGGGGGCCCGCAGTTCACGTTCACGGAGGCGATCTCCCTCTACGTGAACTGCGAGTCGCAGGAGGAGGTGGACGAGCTGTGGGCCAAGCTCACCGAGGGCGGCGAGGAGTCGCAGTGCGGCTGGCTGAAGGACCGGTGGGGCCTGTCCTGGCAGATCGTTCCCAAGCAGCTCCACGAGCTGCTCCAGCACCCCGACCCGGCCACGGCGCAGCAGGTGACGAAGGCCATGCTGGGCATGCAGAAGATCGACGTCGACGCGCTGCGGGCGGCTGCCGGCCAGTGAGCAGGGCGTGCTGGCGCGGCGCCGCCGGGTGGGCGGCGCCGGGTGGGCGGCGCCGGCCGAGGGGGCGGTCAGCGGCGGGCGACCAGCCCTCGCCGGCACGCCTTGACGAGCGGGCGGAGCACGAGCGGCTCCGCCCGTTCATGACGATCGGCACGAGGCCGGGCGGAGGTCATCTCCCGCCCTGGAGACCGCCCGGCCTCATCGTTCCTCGCGGAACGTCACGTGCCTGCGCACGATCGGGTCGTACTTGCGCAGCGTCAGCCTGTCGGGGTCGTTGCGGCGGTTCTTCCTGGTCACGTACGTGTAGCCGGTCCCGGCTGTCGAGCGGAGCTTGATCACTGGACGCAGCTCGTTCCTGGCCATCGCGATTCCTTTCGGGTTGCGGAGCTGTGCCATGATAATGACAACGATTTTCATTTCGACAACTGGAGGTCCGGTGCCCACCCCCGTCGTCCTCGTCGCGGGCCTGCACGGCGCGGCCCGCACGGCCGCCGTCGAGCGGCTGCTCGCCGACCATCCCGGCTCGCTCGCCGTACACCACGACCTCGGGCGGGTCACCACCGGCGTGATCAGGCGCACCGTCCGCGACGCGCGGGGCGTGCGGGAGAGCGCCGAGGTCCGGCTCGCGCACGGCTGCGTCACCTGCACGGTCCGCGAGGACCTGCTCCCGCGGCTCGTCGCGCTCGCGCCCGCGGCCCCGCTGCTGATCGCGGACCTGTGGGACTCCGTCGAGCCCCGCTCGGTCGCGGAGGCCGTCGACTGCCCGGAGGCCCGGGACCTGCTGCGGCTCACCGCCGTCCTGACCGCCGTGGACGCCGGCGCCATGCCGGAGGACCTGACCAGGGGCGAGCGCCTCATCGAGGTCGGCAAGCCCGCGGCGGCCGGCGACCAGCGCTTCCTGGCCGAGGTGCTGACCCGGCAGCTCGAGTACGCCACCGGCCTGGTGCCGCACGGCGGCGACGAGGACGACCTGGAGCTGACGCGCGCCGTGCTGACGCACCTGACCCCGTTCACGCCGGTGCATCCCGTCACGGCCCTGCCCGCGGTCACCGGGCCCGCGCTGTGCACGTCGGAGCTGGCCGAGCGGGTGGAGCCCGCCACCGCCCAGCTCCCCGGCGACACCACGACCGGCGAGATCACCACCATGGTGTGGCACAGCCGCCGCCCCCTGCACCCGCGCCGCCTCTTCGACGCGGTGGACGAGCTGGTCACCGAGTCCGTACGCTCGCGCGGCCGCTTCTGGCTGGCCACCCGGCCCAGCCGGCTGCTGGCCTGGGACGCGGTGGCCGGCATCGTCTCGGTCGAGGACGCCGGCCCGTGGCTGGCGGCGCTGCCCGAGGCCGCCTGGGACCTGGTCTCGCCCGCCCGCCGCCTGGCCGCCGCCCTGGACTGGCACCCCGAGGCCGGGGACCGCGTCCAGCACCTCGTCCTCACCGGCCCCGACCTGGACACCGGCCGGCTGCGGGCGCTGCTGGACTCGTGCCTGATCACCCCCGAGGACGGCCCCGCCGCCTGCCTCGACGACCCGTTCGCCCCGATGCTCGACCTGAAGGAGACCGCATGAAGGCCCGCCGCACGCCGCGCAGGAAGCCGAACCCGCTGATGGGCGTGGAGCGCATCGACTACAAGGACACGAACCTGCTGCGCCGGTTCGTCTCGGACCGCGGGAAGATCCGCAGCCGGCGGGTGACAAGGGTGAGCGTGCGGCAGCAGCGGGAGCTCGCCCGCGCCATCAAGAACGCCCGCGAGATGGCCCTGCTGCCGTACGCGTCGCGGCCCGGCACGTGAGTCCGGCACGTGAGCCGGGCACGTGAGTCCGGCTCGGGAGGACGCCGGGTCCGTCAGGACAGCATCATCGTGTCCACGTCGAGGACGAGGGAGAACGGGTCGTCGTAGCCGCTCCAGGCGTCCGAGCCGGCCAGCATCTCCGCCTGGTCGAGCAGGCAGCCGTCGAGCAGGTCGCAGATGCGCCGGTGGTCGAGGTCGGGGCCGGTGAAGACGAGGTGCTGCACGCGGTCGCCGGTCAGGGGGTTCCAGTCGAGGGCGGCCACGGCGCGGCGGGCCGGGCGGCAGGCGTCCCACGCCGACGGAGGCCGGGCGGCCAGCCAGGGGCCGGCGTCGTGCACGGTGAGCCGGCCCGCCACCGAGTCCCAGGCCAGCAGGCGGTCGTGCCTGCTGGCCAGCCAGAAGCGGCCGCGACCGCGTACCGAGCAGGCGGCCAGCTCCTCGGTGACCTGGAACAGGCGGCCGGGGTGCAGAGGTCGCAGCCGGTGCCAGACGACCGTGGTGACCGTGCCGGTCCTGGCCTCGCAGGGCAGCAGAGCGGTGGCGGGATCGACGCGGTCGGCCAGCTCCTCGGGGCACACCGTCCGGCCGGCCAGCCGCGGCAGGCCGTCGCGCAGGTGGTGGACGGGGGTGGCGGGCGCCAGGTGGGCGAGCACCGCCCGTGCCAGCTCGCCGTCCTCGGCGTCGCCGCCGTCGAGGACGAGGTGGGTGGCGTACTCGAGCTGCCTGGCCAGCACCTCGGCGACGTACCGTTCGTCGCGGCCGGGCAGGCGGTCACCGCGCAGGATGTCGACCGGCATGAGGCGGGCGTCGAGGACCGTGAGCACGGCGGCGAGGCGCAGGCCCGCCCGGACGGCGACGGCCTCGGCGAACGCGCGCGGCTCCGCGGTGTCCGCCAGCTCCATCACCAGGAGGGCGGCGCCGGGGAGCGGCCCGGGGCCGAGCTCGTGACGGGTCGCCACCGACCCCGGGTGATCCGCCAGCAGCCGCCGCACGACGGCCGCGCGGGCGCCGGCGTACGGACCGGCGACCAGGATGACAGGAGTGGTCACGCGAACCCCCTCAAACCAGAATGAAAACCATTATCGCCATCTTGTCACACCACGACTCCCCCGGCCGACTTGATGTCAACCAAGCTTGAGGTCCTACCGTGACGCCTGACCGCATGCCACAAGAAGGGTGATCACGATGCGCCTGTCCACCAGCCTGCCCACGGACTACAGAGGCGTCCCCGACATCGCCAAGGCGCGCCACCTGGAGCAGCTCGGCTACGACGCCGCCGGCATGGCCGACGTGATCATCGGGGACGGCACGCCGGGCGCGGACCCGGCGCTCACGCTGGCCGCCGTGGCGGCCGTCACGGAGCGGATCGGGCTGGAGTTCGGCGTGCTGAGCCTGCCGCTGCGCCCGGTGGCGTGGGTGGCCTCCCAGGTGCAGACGCTGCAGCAGCTCTCGGGCGGCCGGGTGGTGCTCGGCGTGGGGATCGGCGGCTTCCCCGGCTCGCCGTTCTGGCGCGCGGTCGGCGCGCCGGCGACCGGCCGGGGCCGCTGGACCGATGCCGCGCTGCGGGCGCTGCCCGATCTGATCGCCGGAAGACCCACCCTGGTGGGCGAGACCGAGGTGACGCTCGGCCCGGCCGCCGCCGTCCCGCCGATCCTGGTCGGCGGGAACTCGGAGGCGGCCATGCGCCGCGCGATCCTGTACGGCGACGGCTGGGCGCCCTCCCTCATCACCCCGGCCGGCCTGGCGGCCAAGGTGGCGCGGCTGCGCGAGCTGGCGGAGGAGCTCGGCCGCCCGGTGCCGCAGGTGTCGGTGGGCGGCCACGCCATCCTGGTCGACGACCGCGCCGCCCTGGAGTCGTTCGTCGCCTCGCTGACCGGGCCGCACGGCATGCCGGAGGAGGTGGCCAGGGACATCCCGGTCACCGGCGGCGCGGAGCGGGTGGCCGAGCGACTGGCGGCGTACGCGGAGGCCGGGGCCGACGCGGTCGGGCTGGGGCTGGACGGCGGGGAGTGGATGCGGCAGGCGGAGACCCTCGCGCAGGCACGTGCGCTCCTGACCGGCTGAACCGGCGAAGGCGCTCAGGGCAGCGCCGATTCCCGGGCCCGCGCGGTCGGGTGGCGCCTGGCCAGGGCTCGCCCATCGCCTGGCCGGGGCGCCGCCGCGGTCGTGATCCTCGCGGACGAGCCCGGCTTGACCGGCGCCCTCCGCGGGTGACGAGCTTCCTGAATGTGGCGCAGCACACCGTTGTCGTAACTGTCCTGACAGATCGACAGCAGCAGCGCCGGCCGGGCAGGACGAAGGAGTAGGCCGGCGCGGCACCCAGCCCCAGCTCCTCCCGGCCCTCCCCGTGGCCTCGCCGCGGCACCCGGCAGCGGCACCCGGCAGCGGCACGATACCCGTGAGCACGGCGACGGGCACGAGCAGCCGTGGGTCCGGCCACCGCAGCGGGGCGGCGGCGAGCACGGCTGACGGACCGCCTGTCCGGCGCGGCCACGACGTGCCGAGCAACCTGCGGAAGGCGGGAAACGGCAACCACCTCGACGGCTCGGCGCCACGCCACCGACGCCATGCGGCAGGTCGATGTACGCGTGCCGGCCTGCGCCGTGGCGGGTCCGGCGGTCCTCGGGACGGCCGCATAGACGCCTACGCCAAACAAATACCGCGGCGAAATCATTCGCCACGGTATTTGTCGTTCACCTTTACAAGCGGGCGATAACGATTTCGGACTCAATCGCCGATCGCCATGCCACGAAATGCCCGCGCGCTAGTTCCAGGCGCGCTGGTAGAAGCCGGGCTTGTCGTGACCCCACTTGTCGTGGTGGCGGTCGGACTCGTCGTAACCCCACTTCTCGGGCTTGTCGTGGCTGTATCTGTCGAACTTGCCGTAGACGAACTTACCGAAGACGACCTTTTTGCGGTCCCACTTGCCGTGGTATTGGTCGGACTCGTCCTCGTCCCACTTGTCGTAGCGGTGGTCGGACTTGTCGTAACCCCACTTGTCGTAGCGGTGGTCGGACTTGTCGTAACCCCACTTGTCGTGGTGGCGGTCGGACTCGTCGTAAGCCCACTTCTCGGGCTTGCCGTGGCTGTATCTGTCGAACTTGCCGTAGACGAACTTACCGAAGACGACCTTTTTGCGGTCCCACTTGCCGTGGTGCTGGTCGGACTCGTCGTCGTCCCACTTCGCGTGGTCCTGGTCGGACTCGTCGTCGTCCCACTTCTCGTGGTCCTGGTCGGATTCGTTGTAGGCCCACTCGTCGTGGTCGGACGTGCTTTCGTCGTCCCGCCAGTAGGAACCGCACGCGGTCGAGACGAAGCCCGGGCAGCCCATGGCGAGGTTCCCCGTTGATACGTAGCCGGCGTCGGCCTGGGTCGCGACAGAGCTCGCGCTCGCCACTCCCTGGGCCAGCGGAGCGGACATGAGACCGGCGGCCACAGCGGCCAGAGCTAGTGTCGCGATACGCCCGTGGCGGAACGTCCGCGATCGCTGGATTTCGGTGTTCACGTGTTTTGTTTCCATTCATGGATAAATCGGCGCGAAATCCGGTGCCTACACCTTGTTAGACGCCCGGACGAAGCAGACATACCCACTAGGATCATTGTATTTACGCCTATGAAGCTAAACAGCGCCCCAAATCCAAAGCCTTCAAAGGGGCCATCATTCAACAACGATTTTGGCTTCGTTTGCATGTCGCGAGACATAGCACGACACTCATTCCAATAAATTCCCATTCGAGCGCCCTGCGGCGGCGTGGCGACAAGGAACCCGGCATGACGCCCAAGCGGTGTTGATCTTGCAGTAAATCCGCTTGGTCAATGCTGAGGATGCGGGCTGTGTCGGCGGCCACCCGGGCGGCTCCACGCACGGTCGGTGGGACTCTCGTTGTCCGGCGGCGGCGGGGCGAACGCGTCCTGCAGGACCGTCGCCAGGGTGACCATCGCCACGGCGACGCGGTCGACGTCGTCAGGGGTCGCGTCGAGCAGTTCTGCCTCGCCGTTGCGGAGCAGTATGGCCAGGTCGGCGCCGCGGGAACCATGGAAGTAGCGGCGCCGCAGGTGCTCGCCGAGCACTTCGGCCAGCAGGGCGGCGGCGCGCTCGCAGTAGCCGTCGCTGATGGCGAAGGCGTCGCGACGCGCTGCGTGTCCAGGCGGGTGTGGCCGGCCATCTCGGCGACGGTGACGAGGCCCTCGCCGCCGCGGGGCGGCAGGCGGCCGCCGCGGCGGTTGAGGAACAGGGCGCGCGGCGTGGCGGCGGCGGGCCAGGAGCGGTGCGTCCAGCCAGTCGGTCAGGGGCTGGCGCAGCTGCGGGTGGATGGGCACCTCGCGCACCTTGCCGTTGCGCAGCCGCAGCAAGGTGAAGACCGCGGTGCGCAGGGCGGCCGGGTCGCTGTCCGGGCGCGGCGTCGGCAGTCAGCGATCGGGCTCGACCAGGTGCGGCGGCTGGTCAGTTCGGCGGCCGGGCGGCAACCGGGTGGGCGGCCCGGGACGGCTCGCGTTGTTGATCAGTACATCGACGTGGCCGGTCAGCTCGGCCGGCGGCGTGCAGGACGCGCTCGCGGGAGGCGCGCACGTCCTCGCGCAGCGCCACCAGGTCGACATCCAGGACCGCGCCGGCCCACTTGCGGACCTGGCCGGCGATGAAGACGGCGTCGATGTTGCGCGCGTCGGAGCCGAGGACGAGAGTGCCGATGGGGTCGTTGAGCGGCATGTTGTTGAGGTCCTCGGCGCGCACGACGAGCACGTCGGCCTGCTTGCCGGGGGTGAGGGGGCCGGTGACGTCACCCAGGCCGATGCTCCTGGCGCCCTGCAGGGTGGCGAAGTCGAGCACGTCGGCCACGCCGATCCGGGCGGGCTGCTCGCCGGTGCCGTAGGCGGCGTGGACGGCGCGCATGCGCTGGATGGTGTGCAGGGCGCGCATCTGCGTGAACATGTCGCTGGCCAGGGCGACCTGAGCTGCGCCCGGCCGGCCTGTCCGCCTGGGACGACGACCCACCCGCCCTGTCACGAACGTCAGGGCCGTTCAGCCGTACGGAAGATCAGGCCCGACTCGTACGCGGCGACGACGGCCTGGGCCCGGTCCTTGCGCGCCGGCTTGGCGAACACGTTGCCGACGTGGGTCCTCACCGTGTGCTCGCCGACGACGAGCGCCGCGGCGACCTCCGCGTTCGACAGGCCGCGGCCGACTAGCGAGAGTGTCTCCCGCTCCCCGCAGGTGAGCAGGTCGAGCCTGGGGGACGGCTTCCGCGAAGGCAGACCGGGACCAGCACGACCCGGATGAACGTCACCACCGCCGGAGCCGTCCCGGCCTGTATCAGGACTGGTCGGGGCGTAAGGGCACGCGCAGGCGGGTGAGCAGGTGGCGGCGCAGGGCGCCGAAGGCCGGATCGTCCTGCGCGCGCGGGTGCGCGAGCGTGACGGGGGTGTCCTCGGCGATGCGCCCGTCCTCCAGGACGAGGAGACGATCGGCGATCAGCAGCGCCTCGTTCACGTCGTGCGTGACCAGGAGAGCGGCGAAGTCGTGCTCGCCGCGCAGGCGGAAGAACAGCGCCTGCATCCTGAGCCGGTTGAGCGCGTCCAGGGCGGCGAAGGGCTCGTCGAGCAGCAGGATGTCGGGCTCGCGGACGAGCGCGCGGGCCAGGGCGACCCGCTGAGCCTGGCCGCCGGACAGCTCCGCGGGCCAGGCCCGCCCGCGGTCGGCGAGCCCGACCTCGGCCAGTGCCGCCGCCGTACGCCGGGCCAGGTCTGGTCCGCGCAGGCCGAGCGCGATGTTGTCGGCGACGCGTTTCCACGGCAGCAGCCGGTGCTCCTGGAACACCACCGCGGTGCGCCCGCTGGTGCTGACCTCGCCGTCCGCTCCGGAGTCGAGACCCGCCAGGACGCGCAACAGGGTGCTCTTGCCGGAGCCGCTGGCGCCGAGCAGCGCGACCACCTCACCTCTCCGGATCCGCAGGTCGACCCCGTCAAGGACAGTCGTGCCGCCGAACGCGCGCGTGACTTTCCGCGCGGTGACCACCGTCTCCGCCGCCAGGTCCGCCGCGCGGGTGACGGGGCTCAGCTCGCCTCGAGGCCGCGCCGCCATGCCAGGGCCCTCCCTTCCGCCGTACGCAGAGCCAGATCGGACAGCAGGCCGAGCAGGGCGTAGATGAGCAGCCCCAGCACGACGACCTCGGTCTGGGCGAACTCACGGGCCTCCATCATCATGAAGCCGAGCCCGCTGTCGGCGTTGACCTGCTCGCCGACCACCAGGCTGAGCCATCCCGCGCCGAACGCGAGCCGCAGGCCCAGGAACAGCGACGGCAGCGCGCCGGGCAGCACGACGTGCCGCAGCCGGGCCGCGGCGGACAGGCCACAGGTGCGCGCCGCCTCCACCAGCCGCTCGTCGATGCCCCGGATGCCGCTGTAGGTGTTGAGGTAGACCGGGAAGAACGCGCCCAGCGCGACCAGCGAGATCTTCAGCGGCTCCCCGATACCGACCCAGATGAGCAGCAGCGGGACCAGGCCGAGGTGGGGCAGCATGCGGGCCAGGCTGTTCGTCCTGGACACGCAGATCACCCCGCTGGCCGAGGAACTGCGGCCCCGGCTGCGCGCGCTGGCCGACGAGGTGAACGCGGTCCCGCTGCGCGCGGTCGCCTGACGCCGGCCGGCCGGGGCCGCCCGCGCCATCCTCGTGCGGGACGGGCGGGCGGTGAACAGCTCCTGGTGGCAGGCGTACGCCTATAACCCATTTTCCTAGTAGGAAATGTTGACTTTAGCCCGGCTTCGCCGTAACTTCGTGGTCATGAGCCCCCCGACCAGGCGGCCGAGGCGGTGACCTCGCCCACCTCGACGGCCGTCCCTTCGACCGCCGTCCCCGACGGCGGACCGGCGTCCGCCACCCGGCGATGGCGGCCGGCGGCCCGCAGGATCATGGTGCGCGTGCTCGCCGGGGCCGCCCTCCTCGGCCTGTGGCAGCTCGGCGCCACCGCTGCGGCCAACCCCTCCTTCATCCCCGCCCCCGGCGCCGTGTGGGAGCAGCTCCTGCGGTTGTCCACGACACACGACGGCATCCGCGGCTACAGCGGCAGCCTTCTCCTGGAGCACCTCGGCATCAGCCTGCGGCGCATCCTCATCGGATCCGCGATCGGGATCGCCGCCGGGCTCGTCGTGGGCGTCGTGCTCGGCACCGTGCCGTGGATCCGCGTCGTGGCCGAACCGGTGGTCACGTTCGTGCGGGCGCTGCCGCCGCTGGCGTACTTCAGCCTGCTCATCATCTGGTTCGGCATCGACGAGACGCCCAAGCTGTGGCTGCTGGCGATCGCGGCGCTGCCGCCGGTCGCGGTGGCCACCGCCGCCGCCGTGCACGGCGCGCCCGCCGACCTGGTCGAGGCCGCCAGGGCGCTGGGTGCCTCACGGCGCCACGTCATCCGGGACGTGGTGCTGCCCAGCGCGCTACCGGAGATCTTCACCGGCGTGCGCCTGGCCGTCGGCATCGCGTACTCGTCCGTGGTCGCCGCGGAGACGGTCAACGGCGTGCCCGGCATCGGCGGCATGGTGCGGGACGCGCAGCGTTACCTGCAGACCGACGTCGTGGTGCTGGGGCTGCTGGCCATCGGCCTGTCCGGGCTGCTCATCGACGGTCTGCTGCGGGTCGCGGAGAAACGGCTCATCCCCTGGCGGGGCCGCTCGTGACCCGCCGCACGTCCCTCATGAGGAAGCCCCCATGCGTCTGAGATTCCTGCTGCCCTTCGTGCTGATCACGGCCCTGGCCGCCTGCGGCGACGGCACCGCGTCCCGGGGAGGCGGTGACAGCGCGGCGGCCCCCCGCATCCGCCTCGCCTACCAGGCCTTCCCCAGCGGCGACCTCATCGTCAAGAACAAGCGGTGGCTGGAGGAGGCGCTGCCCGGCTACCGGATCCAGTGGACGAAGTTCGACTCCGGCGCCAGCATCAACACCGCCTTCGTCGCCGGCAGCGTGGACATCGCCGCCATCGGGTCCAGCCCCGTCGCCCGCGGGCTGTCGGCCCCGCTGAACATCCCGTACCAGGTGGCGTTCGTGCTCGACGTGGCCGGCGACAACGAGGCGCTGGTCGTCAGGAACGGCAGCGGCGTGTCGGCGATCGAGGGCCTGCGCGGCAAGAAGGTCGCCACGTCGTTCGCCTCGACCGCCCACTACAGCCTGCTGGCCGCGCTCGACCGGGCGGGGATACGCGAGTCGGAGCTGACCATCGTCGACCTCGAGCCGCAGGACATCCTCGCCTCCTGGACGCGCGGCGACATCGACGCCGCCTACACCTGGCTGCCCACGCTGAAGGAGCTGAAGAAGGACGGCAAGGTGCTGATCGCCAGCCGTGAGCTGGCGACGGCCGGCAAGCCCACGCTGGACCTCGGCGTGGTGTCCACCGCGTTCCTCAAGGCGCACCCGGAGGCGGTGGACGCCTGGCGCAGGGCAGAAGCGAGAGCCCTGCAGCTCATCGCCGACGATCGCGCCGAGGCCGCCGCGGCCGTCGCCGCCGAGCTCAACCTCACCGAGGAGGACGCCGCGGACCAGCTCAGCCAGGGCGTCTTCCTCAAGCCGGCCGACCTGGCCTCCGCCGAATGGCTCGGCACGCCGGAGCAGCCCGGCGCGCTGGCCGGCAACCTCGTCAGCGCCGCGCAGTTCCTCAAGGACCTGCAGAAGATCGAGGCCGTACCCGACCTGGCGACCGTGCGGAGCGCCATCTACAACAAGGGCCTGCCCGATGTCCTCGCCCCTTGAGGCCGCCGTCCACGTGGAGGAGGTCGTGCACGTGTACGGGACGGGCGCCGACGCCGTGACCGCGCTCGGCCCGATCTCCCTCGACGTTCCGCGAGGCTCGTTCGTCGTGATCGTCGGCGCCTCCGGGTGCGGCAAGAGCACGCTGCTGCGCCTGATCGCCGGGTTCGAGCGGCCCACCGCCGGCGTCGTACGGACCGCCGGCGCGCCGCCGGTGCCCGGCACCGGCGCCGGGATCGTGTTCCAGCAGCCCCGGCTGTTCCCCTGGAAGAGCGTGGGCGGCAACGTGGAGCTGGCCCTGCGCTACGCGGGCGTCCCCCGCGACAGGCGCGCCCGGCGCGTCCCTGAGCTGCTGGAACGGGTCGGCCTGCACGACGTCGCCCACCGCCGGACCTGGCAGTTGTCCGGCGGCCAGCAGCAGCGGGTCGCCATCGCCAGGGCGCTGGCGGGTGACGACCCGCTGCTGCTGCTCGACGAGCCGTTCGCGGCCCTGGACGCGCTCACTCGCGAGCGGTTGCAGGAGGACCTGCGCCGGGTGAGCGAGCGCACCGGCCGTACCTCCGTGTTCGTCACCCACAGCGTCGAGGAGGCGGTCTTCCTCGGCAGTCGCGTCGTGGTGCTCACCAGCAGGCCCGGCCGGATCGCCCTCGACCTCGACATCCCCCTGCCCCGCACCGGCCTGGAGCCCGACGAGCTCCGCGCCCTGCCCGAATACGCGGCGCTGCGCGCCACGATCAGCCACGCCGTCCGCGACGCCGCCGGATGACCGGCAAGAACAGGAGCCGCACATGTCCACACCTCTGGCCGCCAAGCTCACCCTGCGCCCGCTCGGACCGCACTTCGGCGCCCAGGTCGAAGGCCTCGACCTGGCGACCGCCGGCGACGAGGAACTGGCCGCGGTACGCGCAGCCCTCGTCGAGCGGAAGGTGCTCTTCTTCTCCGGGCAGACCCTCGACGAGGACGGACAGGTCGCCCTGGGCCGCCGCCTCGGCGAGCTGACCGCCTCCCACCCCGTCGTCGGCGGCGTGGACGAGGCGCATCCGGAGATCTACGCGCTCGACAGCGCCGACAACGGCTTCGCCGACGTCTGGCACACCGACGTCACCTTCATGCCCCGCCCGCCGCTCGGCTCGATCCTGCGCGCCGTGGTCCTGCCCCCCACGGGCGGGGACACGAGCTGGGCCGACAGCCAGCTCGCCTACGACTCCCTGGCGGCGCCGGTCAAGGAGCTGGCCGATCAGCTCACCGCGGTGCACGACGGCAACCGCGAGTTCGGCTACTACCTGGCCCAGCGGCGCGGCGGCAAGGGCAGCGTCTGGGACGGCGAGGTCGTCACCCGGCTGGACCCGGTGGAGCACCCTGTCGTACGCGTCCACCCGGAGACCGGGCGCAAGGGCCTGTTCGTCAACCCCGGCTTCACCTCGCACATCGTCGGCGTCTCGGAGGCCGAGAGCCGCCACATCCTCGACCTGCTCTACGCCCACCTCACCAAGCCGGAGCACGTCGTCCGCCACCGCTGGAGCCTCGGCGACGTCGCCATGTGGGACAACCGCAGCACCTCCCACTACGCCAACCGCGACTACGGCACCGCCCACCGCGTCATGCACCGCATCACCCTGCGCGGCGACCGCCCGTTCGGGCCGTCGTCCGCCCGCTGACGGAAACGGCCCGTCCCTGCCTGGGTTCTGCTCCTGGCCATCGCGGTGACGGTCATGGCGGCACGGTGGCCGGACCGCGGGCCTCAGGCGTGGCGCGACATCTTGATCGCCGAGATGAGCAGGACGACGGCCAGGGCGGGGACGAGGATCGCGTCGGGGACGACGCCGAGCATCAGGCCGCCCGCCAGCGCGCCGGCGATCGAGCCCGCGACCATGGCGGCGACGAAGCGCCGGTTGGCGTTCAGGACCGTGAAGCTGCCGTCGCGGCTGTAGCGGGCGAAGGCGACCAGCATGGTGGGCAGGGACACCAGCAGGGACAGGCTGCCGGCGGTCCTGATGCCGGCGGCGTACAGCAGCACGATCGCAGGGATCAGCAGTTCGCCGCCGGCCACGCCCATGATGGCGGCCACCACGCCGATGCCGGCCCCGGCCGCGACCCCGGCGGCCGCCCGGGCGGGATCGGGCAGGGCCAGGGCGCCCAGGGTGGCGGTGTGGGTGAGCACCAGCGCCGCCGCCATGCCCACCAGCAGGACCGCCAGCACCTTGTGGAGGGTGGCGGCACGCATCCGCACCGCCCATGAGGCGCCCGCCCAGGCGCCGATCAGGCTCCCGGCCAGCAGGTTGACCACGATCGTCCAGTGCGCGCCGAGCTCGGCGAGCGGGACGGCGGACAGCCGGGCCGGCAGCGCGGCCAGCACGACGATCAGGCTCATCGCCTTGTTGACGATGACCGCCGCCAGAGCGGCGAACCCGAACAGGCTGATCAGCAGCGGCAACCGGAACTCCGCGCCGCCCAGGCCGATCATGCCGCCCAGCACGCCCACCGCGGCGCCGGCGGCGAAAGCCAGCGGAAGAGAACGCACCGCGCGGGCGGACACGGCGACGTCGTCGGCGCTCACGTCCTGACGCCCTCCCCTCCCTGCTCGTACCTCGCCGGTGGCTGAGACCGGCGTTCAGTTCACCATCCCGCATCCCCGCAAGGTGGCCGGCGGCGGGGATGGATGGCACGGCGCCGGCGCCGTCACAACGAGTTCCGGATCGGCGCAGGGGTCTCCGGCACGTCCTGCGACAGAAGCCGTTCCACCTCTTCCTGGGTCAGCAAATCGATGTCCCGGAGGATGGCGAGCGCCCGCCGCCAGCATGCCCACGCCTCCGCCCTGCGCCCCTGATCGTGGTACGTCTGCCCGAGCCCCCATTCGGAGGCGGCCTCCCCGAAGGGGTAGCGGCCCTGGCGCTGGAGCTCGATGGCCTTGCGGTAAGCGGACTCGGCGTCGTCGAACCGTTCTGCCCGGCGATAGGCGTTCGCCAGCGTGTCGTAGGCGGTTCCCTCACGAAACGGGTGCCCGAGCCCGGCCCACAGGGCCACGCCTGCCTGCGCCGTCGAGATGGCCTCGGTGAGCCGGCCCAGCTTCACGTAGATCATGGCCGTGTTGCCCAGGAAGGCGGCCTGGAATTCCCGTCTCCCACTGGCTACGGCCAGGGTGCGGCCCTTCTCCATGGCGTCGAGCGCGTCGTCGAAGCGTCCCATCTGGGCGTAGGCGATGCCGAGGCCGTTGTAGGTGGACATCATGCGTTCTGGCAGGTTCGCGCGTTCCCAGCAGACGAGCGCCTGCTCCAGGTGCCGCGTCGCATCCGGCAACCGTCCCAGCGCCTGGTACCTCCACCCGAGGAGGTGGTTCCCCATCGCCTCGGCGGCGTGGTCACCGCACGCGACGGCGATCTCGAGAGCGCGCGTCTGAAGCTCGATCACCTCGTGGTTGAGGCCCTTGCTGACCAGGGGCCAGTAGACGGTGGCGACCAGAGCGAACGCGGTCCGGGGGTCGTCCTGGACGGCCATGGCCTGCTGGCAGGCGGCCACGAGATTGTCGCGCTCCTGCTCCGTCCAGTCGCTGGCCTCCTCGGCGGTGCCGAGCGCGATCCCGGGGCGGTCGGCCTCGTAGCCGGACAGTGCCAGGGCGGCCGCGGGATCGAGCAGCAGGCTGGCGGTCTTGGCGGTGGCCAGGTAGTGGTGCAGCACGCGGCGAACGGCGGCGGCGTGGCGTTCGGGCTCGGAGAGGTCCCCGGCCTGCTCGCGGGCGTGGATGCGGACCAGGTCGTGCATCCGGTAACGGGCCGGCCCCGCCGGTTCGAGCAGGCGGACGTTCTGCAGGCTGTCGAGCGCCTCTTCCACGCGATGCTCATGCCAGCCGGTCAGCGCGGCGGTGGCGGCCACGGTGTGGGTGGGCAGGTCGAGGAGGCCGAGCAGGGCGAACAGGCGGGCGGCGTCCTGTCCGCTGGGATCCTCCCGCAGGTGGCGGAGGCTGACGGAGAGGCTGGCCCGTACCGCCAGATCCGCGTGCTCCAGCAGGTCCAACCGGCGGGTGGCGTCGTTGAGCCGCTCGGCGAGATGGGACAGCGTCCAGTCGGGACGCGCCACCAGGCGGGCCGCCGCGACGCGCAAGGCCAGGGGCAGGCCGCCGCAGAGCGCCACGATCCGCTCCGCCGCCTCGGCTTCGCCGTGAACCCGCTCAGGGCCCACGATCCGGGCCAGGAGCGAGGTGGACTCGGTCGCGTCGAGCCCGGTCAGGCTCAGGTGGTGGACCCCGTCGAGCGGGGTGAGGACCTGCCGGCTGGTGACCACGACCGCGCACCCCGGCCCGGCCGGGATGAGCGGGCGCACCTGGCGGGCATCCAGCGCGTTGTCCAGGATGAGCAGCAGCTTCCGCGTCGCGGTGAGGGAGCGGAAGCGGGCCGCGGCCTCGTCCGCATCACCCGGTACGGCCGAGCCCCCCACGCCGAGCGATCGCAGCAGCCTCCCGAGGCAGTCGAGCGCCGACAGCGGCTGCAGGCCGGGAGTCGAACCGCGCAGATCCAGGTAGATCGTGCCGTCGGGGAAGCGGTCGGCGACGGTGTGCGCCAGGTGCACGGCCAGCGCGGACTTCCCGATCCCGCCCGGACCGTCGACGGCCACGATCGCCGGGACGCTGGACAGCGCCTTCGTGAGCTGCTCGAGCTCCAGGTCGCGCGCGATGAAGGCAGGGGTGCCGGCGGGCAGTTCGGCGGGCGCGGGGGGCCTGCCGAGCGTGATCCGCTGGGCCGGCGTCGTCAGGTCGAGAGCGGGATCGCGGCGGAGCACCGCCTGCTGGAGGCGCCGTAACGTCACCCCCGGCTCCAGGCCGAGCTCGGCGAGCATGACGCGCCGGGTCTCCCGGTAGGCCTCCAGCGCCTCCGACGAACGTCCGGCCCGGTACAACGCCAGCATCAGCTGGCCGCACGGACGCTCCCGGAGTCGGTGATCCGTGAGATGGGCGATCAGTTCCGGCACCACGGCGTTGTGGTCGCCCTGTGCCAGCCGTACGTCAACATGATCCTCCACGGCGGTGAGGCGCTCTTCGGTGAGACGGGCGGCCTCGATCTGCACCCATGGGCCCGTCACGTCGGTCAGCGCCTCCCCGCGCCACAGGGCCAGCGCCCGCCGGAACGTCCGGTCGGCGGCGGCGAGCTCCCCCTGCCGCTGGGCGGCGCGCGCGGCGCGGACCAGGTGGGGGAACTCGTTCGCGTCGACGTGATCGCGTGGCAGGTCCAGGCGGTAGCCACCGGGTGCGGTCACCAGGACGTCGGCACCGACGTACGGCGTGAGGTGTTCACGGATCTTCGACACCACGATGTGCAGTTGCTTGGGTGCCGTCGCCGTCGGACCGTCACCCCAGACGTCCGCCAGCAACTGCCTGGCGGTGACCACCTGCCCCGCGCTGAGCGCCAGCCTGGCCAGGAGGCTCACGCGCCGGCTGCCGGTCAGCGGCAGAGCCGCGTCTCCCGCGGTCAGCTCCCACGGCCCCAGCACCTTGACCCGCATGTGCATGGCGTCGTCCTCACTCCGTCGCAGTCACCCGCCATTCCGGACCAGACCGGAATCCTACGGCTGTCGCGCGCCCGCTGTCCCGCGCTTCACAGTTCGCGGCCATGCCTCCCTCCCCGAGCAGATCCCCGACGGCACGTTCGACCCAGCCGCCTTCCGCACCTACCTGCGCCGCACCGAGGAGCTCTGTGCTGCGGCGGACGCCCAGCCTGCCCGGCGACGCCCCGGTCCCGCCGACTCCCTCAACCACGGGGCTGAGGGAGTGTCTGAGGGGTCGCCGGCCAGTGCTCAGCGATACCGCGCAGGTCCGTGGCAGCCCGGTACTTTGTCCCGCCGGTCGGTCAGCCCCTGGCCGGAAGCGCTTGTCTCGGTCATCGCCGTCAGACCAGGCGGGTGACCTCGCCGCTGTCGATCGAGTAGTAGGCGCCGATCACTTTGAGCTGCCCCTTGGCGATGCGCGGCGCGAACAGCTCATCCTTCTTGAGCTGTTTCACCACGTCGATGGTATTGATCCGGATCATTTTGTCGATGTCGCCGCCTGAGCGCTTGTAGGCCGAACGCAGCGAGGAGGCGATCGTGCTGAGCTTGCCCGGCAGCTTCTTGTGGTCGTGCAGCGACTCCGCGGCGGCCGTGACGGCTCCACAGCGCTGGTGGCCGAGCACGACGAAGAGCGGGGTACCCAGCTCGGCTGGACCGTACTCCGCCGAGCCCGTGATGAGCGGGTCGATGGTCTGACCAGCGGTCCGCAACACGAACAGGTCACCCAAACCGGCGTCGAAAACGAGCTCGGGGGGCACCCGCGAGTCGATGCAGGAGAACACAACCGCGAACGGGTCCTGCTTCTCCGCGACCTCCGCGCGTCGCGCCGCGTCCTGGTGCGGATGCGTGGGAGAGCCGGCCACCCAGCGGCGGTTGCCCTCGCGCAGCCTCGCCCACGCCTGGTCCGGGGTGGCGGGACGCTCCTCGGGCCCGGTCCCGTCGGAGGCCTGGGCGTGTACGGCAGTGCCGGTGGACACCGTCGTGGCGACCAGGCCGCCTCCCACGACAAGCCCCGTGCGCAGCAATCTCCGCCGATCCATCTTAAGATCATTTTGCATGATCTGGAGTATGTGCCTCACTCGGCTTTACGCGCCAGAAAATGTAACACTTGTCACAGGAGTTACTACGCGCCGTCATGGCAGGATTTCATGGGGCGATGGCGGATTCGTTCGCTCATGGCCCTGATCCATCGCTTCTGCTCAGCGCAGGACGGCCGCCAGCAGGTCTGTGCCCAGCGTCGTCATCTCGGGCAGGTTGAGGGTGTAGTGGACGTAGCGCCCATGCCGCCGGGTCGTGAGCAGGCCCGCGCGGCGCAGGACGGCGAGGTGGCGGGAGACCTCCGGGGGCGAGAGTTCCCAGGCGTGGGCCAGCTCGCCGGTGGTGTGCGGGCCGCGGGCCAGGGTGCGCAGCAGGCGCAGTCGTACCGGATGGGCGAGTGCCTCCAGCCGGAGGGTGACCGTTTCCAGCGACACCGGCTCTGACGGGCTCGGCTCGGCCACGGGGTACTGCACCACCGGCTGCCACCCAGGCGCGTGGACCACCACCAGGTGCGGGCGGCCGAAGACGCTGGGGATGAAGGTGACCCCGGTGCCGTGGGCGGCGACCGCCCTGTCCTGCAGCTTGTCCACGACGATGCGGTCGCCGTCCGGTGCCAGGGTGACCGCGCCGGAGACCGACGCGAGTGCCGCCCCGATGCCCTGGCGCTTCAGCAGGTCGTTCTTCAGGCGCAGATCGGTGGCCAGTCTCACGGCGACGCCTGTCCAGGCGGCGTCGAAGAACGCCTCGGCGCACTGTTCGAGGGTGTGGCGCACCCGCGCCCGCACTGCGGCCGGGTCCGCGAGCAGCCGCTCCGCGAAGGCCTCTTGGAGCGCGCCGCGGGCCTGGGCCAGGTCCAGGGCCCGCTCGCGGGCGGTTGCGTCGGCGAGCGGCGACGGCCCGGCGAAGTGGACCCGGTTGCTGCCGCACGTGGTGATGAGCGCGGCGGTCACATAGGCCTCGTCGTCGATCCGGTCCACATCGTCCAGTTCCTCGGCGAGAGTCTGCCGAGGCCGGGCGGGGACCAGGAAATCGGCTCGTGAGGAACGCCAGAGGAACTCCGCCTCCCGCAACCGCTCGGCCAGCTCCGGCGGCAGCCCGGCCCAGACGTCCCCGGCCCAGCCGGCCAGCCGCGGGTGATGTCCGGGTTCGGCCAGGACGTGCAACATCGCGGTCAGCTCGGCCAGAGGGGAGGCGGCGAACCGCAGCCGCTCGGCCGGGAGCCCGGTGATGTCGATGCGCAGCGCCATCCCCCCATCATCGCTGGTCGGACGGCCGGTGACGGCGCCGGTTGACGATGTCCGTCAACCGGCGTGCCGCATCCGGCGCCCGACACGACCGTTGGCGCCATGGCAACCACCACCAGAATCCGTTTCCGCGCCCTCCTCCGTGCCTCCGGAGGCCCTCGCTACGCCGTCGCCTTGGCCGTGGACGCGCTCGGCACCGGCCTGCTGCGGCCCTTTCTGCTGCTCTACGGGATGACGGTGCTCAAGCTGTCCGCGCCGGTCACCGGCACCGCCATGACGGCCGGTGTCGTCGCGGGGCTCCTGTGCATGCCCGCGGTGGGCCGATGGCTGGACCGGGGCGCACGCAGCACGGTGGTGGCGGCGTCGATGCTGGTGCGGGTGCTGGGCGTGGCGCTGCTGCTGGCCACCCCGGCGGGGAACGTCTGGCTGTTCGCGACAGCGTCGCTCTTTCTCGGCATCGGCAACCAGGCATGGCCGGCCGCCCACGCCGCTCTCGTGGCCACGCTCGCCCACGGCCGGGAACGCGACGCCGCCCTCGCAGGAGGCCGCACCCTGCGCAACGCCGGCCTGGGCGCCGGTGCACTCCTCGCCACCGCGTGCCTGGCGGGCGGCAGCACCGCATTGCAGGTGCTCGCGGCCGTCACCGGGCTCGCCTATCTCGCCGCGGCGGCCTTGGCGTGGTCGGTCCACGTGCGCGCGCATCCGGCCCCTGCCGCGACCGCCGCCGAGGACGGGGACGACGAGCCCGCACCCCGGATGCGCGCGCTGCTGGCCGCCAACGTGATCTACGTCTTCTGCCTCAACGTCCCCGAGATCGCGCTCCCTCTGGTCCTGGTGACGCAGCTGCACGCCTCCCCGGTGTGGTCGGCGGCCATCTTTGTGGGCAACACGGTGCTGGTGGTCACCCTGCAGGTTCCGGTCACCGTCCTGATGTCCCGCTTCCCCCGCCGGTCTGTGCTGGCAGTCGCCGGCGTGGTGCTCACCGCGTCCTACCTCGGCTTCCTCGCGGCCACCTCCCTGGGACACGGCTGGGGTGCCCCGGCCGTCGCCGCGGTGTCCGTGGTCTGCACCCTCGGCGAGATCATCTATGCAGGCAGCGCCACCGCGCTCGTCACCGCCCTCGCCCCGGCGCATGTCCTGGGACGCACCCTCGCCCGCTTCCAGCTCTCCACGGGCTTCGGCCTCGCCGCCTCCCCAGCGGTCATCACCGCTCTCGCCCCCCACGGCCCGGCTGCCCTCTGGGGCAGCCTCGCCGCCGCGACGCTCCTCTCCGCCGGCGCCGTCGCCCGCTGAGCATGCCCGATCACCAGGCACTACGGGACGGCCGCTACCGCCGCCGGAGTGCCGGGGGCTGTCACCGCTGTTCAGGACGCACGTGTACCCGTCCGGTCGGCTCGAGCTCGACCTGAACAGCCGTATCGAGCTTGGCCTCGCCACGCCCCGTCCCCGGCCGGCGGACGGTAGAACCGTAGCCCGCAACCGCCGGGTGAAGCGCCGACGATGCGGCCGGGTGCGGCAGCCGGCCGGGCGACATCACGCAGGAGGTCGATGAGCATGTCTGCGAGCGGTGTGGGGCCGGCGTCGGGTTGGGCAAGGCGCAGAGCTGACGGTAGAGCCACGGCGTGGTGATCGAGAGGCAAGCACCTTCAGTGCCTCGGACCGCCGACAGCGCTGCGCAGAGGACTTCGGACATGTGGGCAGCCGACTCCAGAGATCGACAGCTGCTCAGCGCGTGGTGAGCTTGATCTGTATGAGCGTGCATCATGGGGTGGTGCATCGTCCTGCCGCGATTCTTGTCTCCGACCGCCTTGTACTACGCCGATGGGAGGAGAAGGACATCGATGCGGCGACCCAGGCGATCCGAGACTCCCACGATCATCTGCTCCCCTGGTCGCTCCTTGCGGTGGGAGACAGTCACGACGTCGCGGCCAACCTGGTGACCACGGCTCATTCGGAGTGGGAGCGGGACGAGGCGTACAAGTACGCCATCCTCGTGGAGGGTCTGGTCGTGGGCGGTTGCGGGCTGATGCGCAGGGCCGGGCCTGGCGGCCTGGAGATCGGCTATTGGCTGCACGGTGGCTGGACCGGCCGGGGCCTGGTCACCGAGGCCGTCGCCGCGCTGATCACGGCGGGATTCGCGCTGGATGGAGTCACGTGGCTGGAAATCCGGCACGACGCGGCCAATCTTGCCAGCGCGGGCGTTCCCCGGCGCCTCGGCTTTGAGGAAGTGGAGCTCCAGACCGCCCCGAATGCTCCGTCCCCGCGGATGCCGGGCGAGTCGGGAGTTGTCAGGGTATGGCGGAAGACGCGTCCGTACCCTCGTAGGGTCGGCCCGGGAGCCGGACCGCGAGGTCGCGGGCCTGTTCGGGCTGTAGATTGGCTGCATGGCGCCATGGTGCAGGAGGTCGATGCGGGCGCTCAGCAGCTCGACGATCCAGGAGGAGCGCAGTCGGCGCACCGACAGGGCGGGCAGGCCGCCGGTCGGGTCAAGAAGTGGCGTGGGCTGGGCCTTCCGGTTCGACAAGACACCCAGCAGCTACCTGGCAGGACGTTACCTCCGGAGAGCCGTCTTGTGGACCCGCAGCCTACGACCTAGGTGAAAATCCGAACTCCGTACGGGCTCTAGTGTGGCGTCCTCCCGCGCCGAGGAAGAAGAAGGCAGTCGTCCCAAGAGTGAGCCTTACGTTCGGCAGCGTTCAGGGCGCTGGAAACCGGCATCGCACACAAAGCCGACCGGCGGCCACGCCCGAAGAGGTCAACCCGCTGCGGTACGGTGCCGCGCGCATACCGCACGGGTTGTAGCAGCGCTCATCCGAACGAGTGATGAGTGACGCGGCCGGTCGCGGCTACCATGCGCTGATGCGCGCAAAGGTGCTGTCGTCTCTCAGACGGCTCGCCGTGATGAACCCCTTCCTCACCGATCTGCTGTTCAGCATCCTCGTCTCCGGCGTCACCTTGACGTTCGGCCTGGTCCTGGGCAACGGCCCGGCCGATCCGGGCTATGCGCGGCGCCCGCTGGAGACGGCCGGCGTGGTGTTGACCCTGATGGTCAATCTGGCGCTGGCCTGGCGGCGGCGTGCCCCGGTCAGCATGCTGGTGGTCTCCTGCGCCGCCTCGATCGTCTTCCACGCCGCCGGTTACGATGCCCGGATCAACGGGGTGGCGCCGCTGCTGGCGCTCTACACGGTGGCCGGCCGGCGATCGCCCGCCGTGTCCGTCCCGTGCATCCTGCTCCCGGTCGTCTCTCTGTGGCACACGGCGTTGCTCGGCCCGGCGGAGTTCCTCTGGCCGAACCTCGCGCAGACGAGCGTCATGATCGCCGTCGCGTGGACGTTCGGCAACAGCCGCAGGATGCTGGTCGAGCGCAACAAGCGGCTCACCCACCTCAGCGAGCGGCTGCGTCACCAGCAGGAGGACAGGGCGCGGCGCGCCGTGACCGAGGAGCGGATGCGCATCGCCCGCGAGCTGCACGACGTGGTCGCCCACCACATGTCGGTGATCGTGATCCAGGCCGGCCTCGCCCGGTACGTCCTCGGCTCCGATCCGGCCACCGCGCGCGGCGCGCTCGCCACCATCGCCGACACCGGCAGCGAGGCCATGGGAGAGATGCGACGACTGCTGGCCATCCTGCGCATCGACATGGACGACGACGCGGACGGCTACGACCCCGCGCCCGGCTTGCAGCGGCTCGACCAGTTGGTGGAACGGCTGCGCTCGGCGGGCCTGCCGGTCGAGGTGTCGGTCACCGGCTCGGTGCGCCCGCTGCCGCCCGGGATCGACCTGTGCGCGTACCGCGTCGTGCAGGAGTGCCTCACCAACGCGCTCCGGCACGCGGGCCCGGCCACGGCCCGGGTCTTCCTCCATTACGGCTCCGAGCTGGAGCTGCGCGTCACCGATGACGGGCGCGGGGCGGACGCCGCCCCCCAGGAGGACGGCCATGGCTTGATCGTCATGCGCGAACGCGTCAAGCTCTACAAGGGAACGGTCACGGCCGGGCCGCAGCCGTCAGGCGGGTTCGAGGTCGTGGTCACCCTGCCCCTGTCGTCCGCCCACCCGGACGACCGCCCCCCTCGGACACACGGTAAGCCGAAAACATGATCAAGGTACTCGTCGTCGACGACCAGGTTCTCGTCCGCGCAGGTCTGGCGGCGCTGCTGCGCGCGGCTCCCGGCATCGACGTCGTCGGAGAGGCGGCGACCGGTGAGGAGGCCATCGACCAGGCAGCCTCCGCGCGGCCCGACATCATCCTCATGGACATCAGGATGCCGGGCATGAACGGCGTGACCGCGACCGAGCACATCCTGTCCGCGAACGGCGACCATCGGCCACGCGTGCTCATCCTGACCACCTTCGACCTGGACAAGTACGTCTACGACGCCCTGCGCATCGGCGCCTCGGGATTCCTGCTCAAGGACACCCCGCCGGAGCGGCTCATCGCCGCCGTTCACACCGTCGCCTCGGGTGACATGCTCTTCGCGCCCAGCGTCACCCGGCGCCTGATCGAGGCCTACACCACCCGGGCGGACCCGCCCGCCGCGCTGCGCTCCCCCGCGCTGCACCCGCTCACCGCCCGCGAGGTCGAGGTGCTGAAACTGGTCGGGCGGGCGCTGTCGAACGCCGAGATTGCCACCCGGCTGCGCGTCAGCGAGGCCACCGTCAAGACCCACCTCAACCGTACGATGACGAAGCTCAACCTCTCCAGCCGCGCGCAGATCGTGGCGCTGGCGTACGAGTCCGGCCTCATCGTCCCCGGCTGGGAAGGCTCGGCGCACACCTGAGGCGATCACCGGCTGGCGCGGCGGGACGTCCGGCCGTAGCGTTCGACCATGATCCGGCGAGCCCTGGACTGGTGGAGCGAGCATCCTCAGCTCGCCGACGCGCTGCTGGCCGCGGCGGCCTGCACGTTCCTGCTGGTGGAGGTGCCCTACAGTGAGCACACCATCGCCAGCCCCGGCCGCCTGCCGGTGACGTTCTGGGGCGACCTGCTGGCCTACGCGAGCCTCGCCCTGCGGCGCAGATACCCGGTGCAGGTGCTGGCCCTTGTGTGGGCGCTGTGGTTCGCCGGCGGCCGGTGGGACATCTGGGCGGAGTGGAACGCCTCGTGGTCGGAGCTGAGCACCCCGACCGCGCTCATGCTCGCGCTCTACACCGCGGGCCGGTGGACGTCCTCAGGCCGGCCGGTCGTCTTCCTGGCGGGCACGCTGCTGCCGGCGCTCGTGACGGTGACGGCGGGGCCTGTGGCCGCCGCGCCTCCTGACGACCTGTACGTGGTGTCGTTCGTGACGTGCGCGGCGGCGTGGGGGCTGGGCAGGCTGCGGCGTTCGGAGGCCGAGGCGGTGGCGCGCGCCGCGGCCCGCGCCGAGGAGAGCAAGGCCCAGGCCGCGCTCGCCGAGCAGCGCATGCGCATCGCCCGCGAGCTGCACGACATCGTGGCGCACAACGTGAGCGCCATGGTGATCCAGTCGTCGAGCGCGGGCGTCGCGCTGCTGAACGACGACAAGGCCGCGGCGGGCGCGGCCGTCGAGGCGATCGGGCACGTGGGCCGTACCGCGCTGGCCGAGTTGCGGATGCTGCTCGGCGTGCTGCGGGAGGGCCCGGCGATGCCGCAACTGGGCATCGAGGCGATCGGGGAGATGACCGAGTGGCTGCCCCTGGATGTGCGATTACGCGTCGAGGGTGCTCCTCGCCAGGTGCCGCCCGAGGTGGGGCAGGCGGCGTACCGGATCGTGCAGGAGGCGTTGACGAACACGCTCAAGCACGCGGAGAAGGACGCCACCGCGGAGGTGGTGCTGCGTCACGCGGCGGACGGGCTGCACATCCAGGTCACCGACGACGGCGGCGGGGGCGCGGAGCGCGGGTGGGCCGGGGCGAGCGGGTACGGCCTGATCGGCATTCACGAGCGCGCCGAGGGGCTCGGTGGGACGGCGTCCGGGGCGCCGCTGCCGGAGGGCGGGTTCAGGGTCGAGGTGCGTCTTCCGTGGGGGTGAGCGCCCGGGCGGCGGACCGCCCGGGCGCCCGTGCTCAGCCTCCTGGGTGGTAGGACTCCCAGACGAAGCCGCGCATCTTCTCCTGGAACCAGCTCACCGGGTTACGCAGCCGCTTGGACACCGTCCTGCCCCGTTCGGCGGTGACGCCCACGGGGAGCTGGCCGTGGGTCGCGTGGTGCAGGCTCTGCGACACCCCGAAGGTGACGTCGGCGCCGCCGCCCTTGATGTTGCCCTTGCCGTCGGTGACCGCGTAGCCGCCGCCACCCCAGCCCTTCTTGGACTCGTATTCGGCCCCGTAGTAGGCGTCCCACGTGCCCGGCTTGGTGGCCAGGCCCTCGATGGTCGTGTGCTTGTAGAACAGGCCGCCGGTGGCCTCGGCGCCGACCGAGGTGGACATGCCGGTCTTGTAGGTGCCGGAGACGCCCACGCCCTTCCTGTCGACGACCAGGCACGCCTCCACGCTGAAGGCCGCGGTCAGCTTGATCCCGAGTCCCCCGCACAGGCCGATGGTGCCCTTCTTCGGTTTGGCCGGCGCCGGAGGCTTGGCCGGTTCCGCCGGCGGCCTGGGGGTCAGGTCGGGGATGCCGGGCTGCCGCAGCAGCGGTTTCTGCCCTGGCACGACCGGCCCCTGGCGGTAGGCCCACTGGCGGGCGGCGACGTACCAGTTGCTGACCGCCAGGTAGAAGCGGTGCGTGAAGATGTTCAGGTACACGTGAACCAGGTAGAGGTTCTGCCGCATGAGGTAGTTGTAGTTGCCGTACCGCACCCAGAACTGGCGGTAGCCGAGCAGGTAGACGTTGACGTAGGGGAAGCGGCCGTCCGGGTCGGACATGGTGGTGGGGTTGTTGTCGGCGTAGTTGTAGCCGTTCATCTGCTGCGAGCGGCCCATCTCGATCTCCGGGTCCACGGAGATGAAGCGGCCGGTGTTTGGGTCGTATCCGCGCGCGCCGAGCGTCGTCAGGTCGGTGGTGGAGTCGACCACGCCGCCGACGAAGCCCTTCTCGTTGCCGGCGGGCCACTGTCCCTTGCCGGCCCTCAGCTGGCCGAACGGGGTGTAGCGGCGCCGGCTCAGCGAGCCGTCGGTCGCGTTGATGGCCAGCTCGGCGGTGCCGTGGTGGTCGTTGACGAGGAAGGTGACGCCCTGGCCGGTGCGCATGGCGTTGCGGTGGTAGCGCACGGCCTTGGCCGCGCTCTGCCCCTTGTCCAGCCGCACCTCCATGTCGGGCAGGTAGAGGGTGGTGCCGGCCGGGTCGCGGCGCAGCAGCCGCTCGCCGTCGGCGGTGTAGAGGAAGGTGGTCTCTCCCTTCTTGTCGTCGACGACCTTCACCAGCTCGCCTTCGGCGTCCCAGTGCAGCGTCTGGTTGCCGGAGGAGGTTCTGCGCTCGGTGGTGTTGCCGACCGGGTCGTAGCCGTAGCTCTCGGGGCTGCCGCTCACGTCGGCGAGCTGGTGTCCCCGGTACTTGGGGTCGACGCCGGCGTTGCCGGCGTAGCGGTAGCCGCGCGTGGCGGTCTGCGCGCCGCCGGAGGGTCCGGCGGCGTAGTGGGTCTCCCCCGTCCGGTTGCCGGCGTCGTCGTAG
Source organism: Nonomuraea sp. NPDC050202 (assembly GCF_040656115.1). Lineage (NCBI taxonomy): Bacteria > Bacillati > Actinomycetota > Actinomycetes > Streptosporangiales > Streptosporangiaceae > Nonomuraea > Nonomuraea sp. NPDC050202. The sequence continues at coordinate 38,101 of NZ_JBFALF010000038.1, forward strand.
GTGTAGTTCACCCGGTACGGCGCCGGCCCGCCGATCGTGGCCTGGCCCGGGTCGGCCGCGCAGGTGGCGCCCTCCTGGGTCCAGGCGTCGATCAGCCGCTGCAGGTCGTCATAGCGGAAGCACTGGTTGTCCACCCCGTCCCTGGAGGTGTCGACGGCCTGGAGCAGGTTGCCGGAGTCGGTGTAGCGGTACTCCACGCTGCGGTCGGTCCCGGCCGTGCCGGCGTGCGCGGTGGTGGCCTTCTGCAGCCGCTGCGTGCCGTACTCGTAGGTGAAGGTCTGGTCCACCTGCTTGCCGGCGGCGCCGATCGACAGCCGCTGGCCGATCTGCTTGCCGGTCTTGGTGTAGTCGACGCCCACGAGGTACGTCGACAGGTTGGAGCCGGTCGCGACGAGCCGGCCGAGGTCGTCGTAGGTGAAGGCGGTGTTCTCCGCCGGCAGGTCGCCGGCGGCCGGGCTGCTCGCGGCCTTGACGCTGCCGTCGAGGTTGTAGGTGGTGTCGAAGATGTAGCCGCCGTCGGGGGCCAGCGCTCCTTCGCTGCTCGGCAGCAGGATGCGCTTGCGCGTGGGCCGGTTCAGGTTGTCGTAGATGTCGACCTGGGTGGTGTACCTGGCCGTCCCCACGATGCGGGTGGCGCTGGTGAGCTGCCCCTTGCGCACGGTGTCGTAGACCCACTCGGCGACCTTGACGCCGGGGCCGGCCGTGGTGGCGTCGTACAGGCCGGTTCTGCGGCCGATGCCGTCGTAGGTGACCGACAGCTTCTTGCCCCGGGCGTCCTCGGTGGAGATGAGCTGGTCCACGTCGTTGTAGGTGAACCTGGTGACGCCCTTGTCGGGGTCGGACGTCTGGATCTTGCGGCCGCGCAGGTCGTAGGTCGTGGTCCAGACGTGGTTGCCGGGCCCGGTGACCGAGGACTCCAGCCCGCGGTGGTCGTAGCGGAACTGCGTGGCGACGTAGCCGCCGGCCCGGTGCTCGCGCACCTCGGTCCTGCGGTCGTGGGCGTCGGTGAAGGTGGTGACGGGCGTGCCGCCCGCCGGTGGGGTCACCCTGGTCCAGTTCCCGCCGTACTCGTAGCGGGTGCGCCACTTCTCCTGCGCGTCGCTGCTGCCCACCAGCAGCCGCTCGGCCGTCGTGCGGCCCTGGCCGTCGTACTCGTGGACGTGCTGGGTCTCGATCTTGCCCGGGTCGGCCACGCCGAAGACCTCCGGCCTCGGCTCGCCGTCGGCGTAGTAACTCTCGTAGGTGCGGTCCACCTGGCCGGCCGCGTTGTAGAAGGTGTCGGAGATGAGCCGCCCCTTGGTCGTGCCGTCGCGGCCCGCCGCCTGGAGCTGCCGTTGCCGCAGCCACCCGTCGTACAGCGTGTACGACAGCTCCTGGCCGCCTTCGGCGGTGAGGGACTTGGTGGAGACGGCCACCACCGCGTTGGGCCGGATGAGGTAGTCGTACTCCTTGTCCGGCACGGCGGAGGCGGGCCGGCCGCCCAGCCACACCTTGGTCAGGTGGCCGGCGGCGTTGTAGTGGACGGTGGTGGTCCTGCCGCCTGCGTCGGTGTCGCTGACGGGGCTGCCCCATGCCGGGTCGAGCACCTTGACGGTGGTGTGCGCCGTGGCGGCGTCGCCGGGCGTCGCGGGCGGGCCGCTCACCTCGACCTTCGTGGTCAGGCCGTGGGTCTGGGTGTACGTCGTGGTCGTGGTCCGGCCCGCGGCGTCGGTGACCGTGACCGGGCGGCCGTAGGCGTCGTACGTGGTGCGGGACGCGGCGAGGGGTGTCACCGCGGTCGCCGTGGCGTCCTTCGCCTTCTCCACGAGGGTGGCGTTCCCCCGGGTGGGCGCCGCCTTGAAGGCGCCGTTGTCGTAGTAGGTGCGCTCCTCGGAGATCAGGTCCTTGGCCAGGTCGGGGGTGTCGGCGCAGCGCCGTGCCACGGTCCTGACCTGGGCGGGCTTGGCGAGCACCCGGGCGCCGTCGGCGGTGAACGTCGTGGTGACGCATTTCTCGTCGCCGGTGACGCCGGTGTCGCCTTCGTCGTCGACCTGGGCGGGCGCGCCGGTGGTGAGGTTGAAGGCGGTGACGCTCGACCGGGTCGCCCGCCAGCCGTCGTCGAGCTTCTTCAGGCCGCGGGTGCCGGCGACGCCGGTGAGGTTGGCGGTGACGGTGATGGTGCCCTTGTCGATCGTGCGGGTGCGTGAGGCGGTCTGGTGGTGCCAGGGCCTGTTCATGGTCTTGCTGACCGGCTGGCCGCCGGCCTTGTCGTAGGTGATCGTCTTGAGGGTCAGGCCCTGGAGCGACTCGTGGTCGGGGTAGGAGCCGCCCTCGCCGTCGCTGACGGTGACCTTCTTGGTGCCGCCGTCGGCGTTCAGGCGGTCGCCGTCCATGCCCTGGAAGAACCAGTGGTCGGTCTGGGACGGGGCGGCGCTGGTGGCGCCGGTGCGCACCCGCACCTTGTCGTAGCCCTGCCACTGCGACCAGGTGCGGTACTTCTCCTTGGTGAGCCCGTCGTCGTCGGTGAAGCGCCAGGCGGGCTTGCCGATGCTGTAGTCGTAGTCGGTGACCATGTCCGGCGAGCCGCCCGTGAGGTCGGTCTGCACGAGCTGGGTCACCACGTACTTGTGGAACCAGTCCAGCGTCGGGCTGGCGTCGCCGCTGGTGCGCTCCCACATGACGGGGAAGCAGCGGCGGTGGTTGGCGGGCGGGCTGGGCGTGTCGCCGGGGCGGCAGTCCGCCGCGGAGTAGTTGACGTCCAGGACGCCGCCGGTCTCGTTGGTGACGGAGCCGACGCGGTTCTTGATAAACGGGCCCACGTCGTCACCGAGGGCGTCGACCCGGTTGGCAAGCTGGGTGTAGGCGAAGCTCACCGGCGGCATCACCACCGGCGCGGGACCGGCGTGGCCGGTGTGCACGATCGACTTCAGCAGGAGCTGCCGGTCCACGTCCGCGGTGCCCCAGTCGTGGGAGAAGGACCAGGAGTCGACGGTGCGGTGGCCGGAGCCGTCGCTCTGGATCACCTTCGTCGCGGCCTCGACGACCCGCTTGCGCGTCCAGAACGTGGGCGCCGACGCCCCCTTGTAGTTCTCGCACTTGGTGCCCGCCGCGCAGTTGAGGTCCCAGGGGACGTCCTCCCAGTAGGCGGGATGGTCGTCGATCTTCGACTCGGCGCAGTCGTCGGCCGAGCGCAGGCACCGCTCGGCGACCTTGAAGTCCACCCTGGCCGGGGCCGTGGCCGGGTAGGGGTCGGCGGCGTTCAGGCCGTACTCGACGCTCTTCAGGTAGCCGCCCCTGACGTAGGGGGTGTCGTCCTCGGCCCGCAGGTTGCGGCCGTAGCGGTTGCCCTCCTGCCCGTAGTAGTAGACGATCGCGTTGCCGTGCGGGTCCTCGACGTAGTCGAGGTTCCACCGCCAGGCCTGCTGGCACCACGACGTGGCGAAGGTGTCGCCGTGGCAGGGCTCGCCGGAGTCGTCGCCGAAGATGGGCACGGTCCAGGTGGACTTCGTCTCGGCCTTGCCGGAGGCCCAGCCCTTCATCCGGTTCTTGCCGAAGTAGTAGCGCTTGCCGTCCGGGGCGGTGAGCACCCAGTACTCGTTGTTGTCGTCGCCGTTGGCGGTGTCGGTGCCGGACCCGGACACCTTCTTGATCCGGGTGCCGTCGTCCTTGCGGAGCCTCCACTCGTTCTCGCCGGACTGCACCAGCTCGCCGCCCTTGCCGCCGAGCGTCAGCACGGCGTTGTCGTAGCCCCAGCACTGGTCCATGGGGTGGACGTCGTAGGTGCCGTCCTTGGGCACGCCGTCGTCCTTGCACGAGCGGTACTTGCGTTCGATGTAGCCGGGCCACAGGTCGAAGCCGTCGCCGACCTGCGAGCCCTGGTTGTTGGAGCTGGAGGTGCGCCCGTCGATGGAGGACGAGGAGTAGGCGACGACCAGCTCGGGGGTGAGCCCGCCGGGCACCGGGGGCATCCGCAGGGGGTAGGACCAGGTGAAGTCGCCGGTCTGTGTGCCGACCTGCCAGGTGGCCGAGGCTGCCAGCTCGGTCGCCTTGTAGTCGCCGCGGGAGCTGTCGGCGCCGGCGACCGCCGCGAGCACGGCCGGTTCCGCGGCGGCCTCGACGTCGGCGGCGACCGTCCTGGCGCGGGTGTCGTTGGCGGACGGCAGCGGCGCGGCCGTCCGGCATCCCGGCAGGTCAGGGGTGGTCAGCGCGCACGCGGGCAGGCTCACGAGCCGCACCCGCGACCCGAACGCGCCGCCGAACGCCTCGGCGAACCCCGAGTAGTCCAGCCGCAGGCCCACCTTGCCCGGCCGGCCGGCCGCCTGCCCGACGGTGAGCAGCACCCCGCTGACACCGGCGCGGGCGGCGGCCGCCCGGTCGAGCATCCGCACCCGCACCTTGCCGGGCTCGGCGGCCGGCCCCTGTGCGGCCGCCTTCGCCTTCGATGCCGGAGCGGAGATCCAGACGGGCAGCTCGCCCGCCCGTTGCGCGCCCGCCTGCCGGGCGCTGTTCTGGCCGCTGTTCTGGGCGCTGTTCTGGGCGCTGAGGGTGACCTCGGCCTCGCCCGCGGCCGGCCAGCGGACGACCGGGTCGGGAGCGCGCGGGGTGCCCTTGCGCGGCGTGACCTTCAAGGATGCGCCGGGCACCACGACCTCGTGGTCCACCGGTCTGGGCGGTTCCCCGGCGGCCCGGGCCGTGCCGGTCGCCGGCGTGGCCACGAGCAGCCCCGCCACCAGGGCCGTGGTCATTGCCAAGTGAAGGAGCCGGCGGACCGGCCCGCTTCCCACCCGCGTCATGACACCGCGGACAGTCATGCGTCACCTCCGAAGCGCGTCGTGGAGTCAGGCAACGCGGGGGCCGGCGGCGGTCGGACCGCCGGCCCCCGCCGGGTCAGCCGGGAATCGAGGCGATCTCCGTCGGGACCGCCAGCATGTCGATGAGCTGCTGCGAGGCCACGCCGCGCAGCACCCACACGTCATCGATCACGCCGGACCAGGCCTTGCCCGCCGGGTAGGTGCCGCCGGACAGGCTCCGGCCGACCTGGAGCGAGGCGATGGGGCCGAAGGGACGGGTGCGGTGGCGGAAGGACAGGTTGTCCGCGCCGCTCGCGGCCTCCTTCACCCCGTTGACCCACAGCGTGACCGTCCCCTCGGTCGCGTCGTAGGTGACGGCGAGATGGTCCCAGTCGCCGAAGTTGCCCTGGTGGAACATGGAGTGCTCCACGCCGGCCGTCGTCGCGCCGGCGCCGTCCTTGTCCGGTACGTCCAGCACGTAGCGCTGCTTGCCCGGGTCGTAGCGCACCGTGATCGCGCTGTTGTGCGATCCCGCCAGGCCGAGCACGGTCATCGGCCTGCTGGGCTCTCCCGGGGTGGACACCCACGCCGAGACGGTGAAGCTGTCGCGGGTGTCGATCACCGGCCCGGTCGCCGCGGCGTAGTCGTTGTTGCCGCCCGGCAACTTCAGCGCCCCGCTCGGGGTTCCGGCCGGGGACTTCACGAGCACCTCGGCGAAGTCGGTGGTGATCTTGGCTGCGCCGTTGAGCGTCAGCGGGTAGGCGACGCCCTGCCCCGTGTCAGGGCTGCCGGGCGGGGTGCCGGTGGCGGTGTTGAGGTGCCACTTGCTCTCCACCACGGGCTTGATCGTGTACAGGTCCCGCACCTCGTCGGCGGTCACCACCCGGTCGAAGACCCGGACGTCGTCCACGACTCCCGGCGTGTAGTTGGCGAACTGACCGTTGTACAGGCCCCGGCCGATCTGGAAGGCGTTGCCCGCCGCCCAGGCCGCCGAGCTCATGTCCCCCGGCACGCCTTCCACGCCGTTGACGTAGAGCCGCAGCTTCTTGGTCACCACGTCCTGCACGCCGACCAGGTGGGTCCACCCGCCGGGTCTGGCCGGCTCCCTGGAGTACGCGGTGCCGGCTCCGGTGGTGCTCGCGTCAGCCTGGACCCGCCACAGCTTCCACTTCTTGTCGGCCGGGTCGTATTTCAGGTAGAAGGGCGAGTTCTTGGTCGCGGCCTGGCTGGCCACGACGAAGTGGGTGGTGGGCAGCGTGGCCGGCATCTTCACCCACGCCGACACCGCGAGGTTCTGGGTGGTGTCCACCACCGGGCCGCCGGTGGCGGCGTAGGAGGTGGTGCCGTTCAGCCGCATCGCGGTGCTCAGCGCTCCGGGCGCGCCGAGGGTGGCGCCGCCCTGCGGCGTGGCCGGGTAGGCGCCCTGGGCGTCGGCCAGCCGGGTCGCCCCCGCCGCCTCGTCGAGCTTCCAGTGCGCCTTCGGGGCCTTGCCGTCGGCGACCCAGAACTCGTAGGTGCCGGTCGACCAGTTGTTGGCCGCGTCCCACGCCGTCACGTACAGGGTGTTCAGGCCGGCGTGCGTGGGCATCGCCTTGATCGACTCGGTGGCGGTGGTCCTGGTCTTGGCCGCTCCCTCGGCGGGGTCGGTGTTCATCGCCCACGCGTACTTGCTGACCCGGGTGTCGAGGGCGATGGTGAACGTGCCGTACCGGCCCACGCCGTCGGTGGGGACCTGGGCGGGGTCGGCCGGATCGAGCGCGGGGTAGCCGTCGGCGCCGGTGGAGGTGACCTTCGGCTCGGGCAGGGCCCTGGCGTCGTAGACGAAGTAGCAGGCCGTGGCGTTGCCGTCCCAGCTCCACGGGCTCCACGCCCGCCCGTCGGAGGCGCGCACGCCCCAGTGGGCGACGACGCCCTGCGGGATGAGGTTCTTGGGGATCACCACGCTGAAGGAGGACTTGCGCGGGCCGTTGGCCGACATCTTCTTGACGGTGCCGAGGTTCTTGACCTTCTGGACGCCGTTCTCCGTCCAGATCACCTGGAACTGCGCCTTGAGCTTCTCCCCTTCCACGCCCTTGTTGTCCGGGTCGGTGAGGTTCTTGGCGAACAGGGTCGGCAGCCGGTTGAACGTGGCCGGAGTGGCAGGGCCGCGGCAGGTGCCGCCGGGGCTGGAGGAGAGCTGGCTCATCTTCGGCTGCGCGGGCGGGCTGTTGTAGTGCACCCGGACGAAGGCGTTGCGGTCGAAACGCTTCCAGGCGAGCTGGTCGCCGCCGTCGCGGGCACGCAGGCCGAAGGTGGTGTTCGACCAGCCCTTCCTGGCCGCCTCCTGGACGGCGCTGGTCACGTTGAACAGCACGTCACCGGCGGGACAGCCGGAGCTCCAGCCCTTGGCCACGTTCCTGCTGTCCAGCCTGCGCACCCAGTTGTCGGAGGTCGAGTTCCAGGTGGAGCCCGTCCCGAAGCTCTTGGCCAGGTAGATGTCCACGACGCGCTTCCTGCACGAGGTCGCGAAGGTCTCCTGGGCGTGGAACTCGGCCGAGATGATCTGCTTGTGCGCGAACCTGGCGGTGGGGACGCGGTAGAACAGCCGCTTCTCGTACCAGCCGTTGCAGTAGCGGCCGGCGGGCGGGTAGTCGCGGGGGCAGCGGCCCATGCCCTCGTTCTTGGTGAAGTTGTACTTCGACCATCCGGCGCTGGAGACCATCAGGCGGGCCGAGGCGCGGGGGGTGTCCCACATCGGGTCGATGTAGAGGGGGTAGGCGGTGTCCGCGCCGGTGAGCAGGGCCGGGTCCGGCTTGAGCGTCATCTCGCCGCCGCTCACGCTGGTGGTCACGGTGGCGATCTTGGAGGTGTCGCCGGGCTGGCTGGCGGAGGCCTCCACGACGCCGTTGTCGGTCAGGTCCTCGCCGGGGTTCTCCCCGCCGTCGTCGGCCGTCGCCGCCCGTAGGGCCGACCCGGTGGCCGGCGCGGTGGAGTCCCACATGATCGGCACCGGGGCCTCGTAGACCACGCCGCCGGTGGTCTCGTCGACCGCCTGCTGGGTGCCGTCGTCCGCCGTCCGCACGCTGAGGCCGGGCGCTGACAGGCCCAGCTTGATGGCTGCCAGGCGCGGGTCCGCGGCCGCCGCGGCGGTCTTGACGACCAGCACGTGCGAGAACCCCTCCGGCTCCACCCGCACCCGCAGGTCCACGTCCGCACCGAGGACGCCGGGGTAGACGGCGGAGTCGCCGTCCAGCCACGGCTTGGGCAGCGCCGTGGGCCACGTCAGCGACATCGGCCGGCCTGCCCGGTTGATCGTCACCAGCGGGCCGGTGCCGCCGCCGGACAGCTTGATCTCCGTCGGCACCGCGTTCGGCACGATCGACCCGTCGGCCAGCTTGCGCAGCTTGGTGTCGACGGGCGTCCAGACGCCGTCCTTCACCACGCGAACCGGCTGGAAATGCTCCTTGGAGGTGAAGCTGCCGTCGGGTGTGGCATACACCTCGCGGGTCTCGCCGCGCTCCGACAGCACCTCGACGAGCTGCCCGCTCGCGGCCGCGGCGGCCAGCGCCTCCGCCTCGGTCTGCTTCGGCTCCTTCGACAGGCCCCAGGTGTTCTCCACCAGGGAGACGTTGTCCAGATGGACGGTGATCGCGCCCTTGCCCCCGAGCTGGAAGACCACCTCGGCCGCGGTGGTGTCGAGCGTGGAGGTGAACGGGAAGGAGTAGCGCTGGCGGCCCGTCTCCAGCTCGACGCTCTGCGCGAGCGCGGCGCTGTAGGGCGCCTCGCCCTCCCGCACGGCCACCTCGACGGCCACGTCGGCCGAGGCGCGGGCGTCGAACGACACCGTGTAGGTGCGCCCGCTGATCAGGCTGCCGGTGAGCTGCGTGACGACGGCGTCGCCGGGCTCGGCCGCGCCGTCGGCGACGGCGGCCCGCAGCTCGCCGTTGTCCACGGTGAGCGCCGGGTTGCCCGCCGACCACCACGGCACGATCGACGGCCCGTCCAGCGTCCCGTTGCGGACCAGCTCGGTCCTGGCCGGCTCGTCCGGCCAGGCCAGCGCGCCGAGCCTGACCGGCTGCCCGGACGGCACGCCGAGGGCCGCGGCGACATCGGCGGGAAGCGCCGCGCCCGCCGACTCGGCCGGGCTGCCCGGCACCAGCCGGTAGTCCCCGGCGTCGGCGTTGACCACGTAGCTCGTCTCCTGGTAGCGGGAGTTCGCGTCGCGGCCGGTCGCGGCCTGGAACTGCGCCAGCGACGGATAGTGGATGCTCGAACCGGTCACCCGCGACCACTGCACGAGCGTGGCCGGCGTGTCCGCGCCGGTGCGCGAGTACCCGTTGTGGTGCATCTGGGCGGCCGGGATCATGCCGTCGGCGCCGACCCGGCGCCCGGACTCGCCGGTGTTGTTGTCGGTGGTGTTGACCAGCGGCGCGGTGCTCGTGCCGCCGGCGATCACGTTGTTCATCAGCGTGATGTCGGCGGTGTCCCACGTGATGCCCAGCGCCTTCTCCGCGTCGGTCGGGCAGACGTCGTCCGCGCCGGGGCAGGTCGGCCGCGCGTCCTCCTGCACCGCGATCGCCTGCGCGTTGCCGACGGAGGTGTTGTTGATCACCCGGACGTGGTTCGAGCCCAGCAGGCTCAGCCCGGTCATGCCGTTGCCGGCCAGCACGTTGGAGGCGATCAGCGCCTGGCCCGAGACCTTGTAGTGCAGGCCGTGCCGGGAGTTGCCGCGGATCAGGTTACGGATGATCGTCATGTCGTGGCACGACAGATCGCACCACAGGCCGACGCCCTGGTTGGCCTCGAACACGTTGTCACGAACGGTCGCGCCGGTGACCCGGGTGGCGTTCATCCCGGCGCCTGCCAGGTGATAGCCCTTCGAGAAGCCGAGCTGCTCGGTGTTGTTGCGCACGACCCGGTTGTTCTCGACCGTCAGATTCGCCGACCGGTGCGCCCCGATGCCCAGATAGCCGTTCTCGGCGATCGCGTTCCCGCTCACGCGCACGTCGTCGGCGTTGACCAGCAGGCCCGACGCCGCGTTGTGGATGATCGTGTTCTTCTCGAACACCATGCCCTTGGCCTGCGCGATGAGCGCGGCCGGTTCCTTGGTCTGGTTCTGGCTGCTGCCGAAGTGGGCGAACCCGAGCCCCCGCACGACCGACCCGTCGGCGCCGGCGAAGAAGTGCATGCCGCTCTTCCTGGCCGTGATCTCGACCCTGCGCCCTGTCGGGTCGCTGCCGATGAAGGTCCGGTCGCCCGGCCCGTCGTGGAAGAAGGTCCCCGCCCTGACCTCCTCCCTGGTGGCCACCTGGCGCAGCGGCTCACCGTCGAGGAACACCATCTGCGGATCCCCGCCGACCGGGTTGTCGTCGTTGAAGTGCAGCGGGTTCATGCACTCGTCGTAGGCCGGCGCGGTGGCCCGGCACACGCTGGCCGGGTTCCAGCCGTCCAGCCGCCAGGCGTTGCCGTCGGCCGTCAGCTGGCCCTGCTGGATCTCCGAGCTGCCCTTGAACCAGACCTTCTCCCCCGGGTACGGCTGCAGCGTCACCGGCGCGGCGACGTTGCCCAGCCGTTCACGGTACTCTCCGGCGCGCAACACGATCGTGGTCATCCTGCCCGCCGCGGCCCTGGCCACCGCCGCCCCCGCGGTCCGCAGCGGAGCCTCCATGGTGCCGGCGCCGGCGTCGTTTCCGCCGGGGGCCACGAAAATCGCGTCAGCCGGTACGGGATACGACGTCGGAATGATGGACAACGGGGAAGTCACCTCCGCGGCCGGCGCCGACGTCGCGGCGGCGGCCGGTCTTTCCCCGGTGCCCGACAAAGTGAGCACACTCGCGGCGATCATCGTCAACGAGACGATGACAGCCGCACCCCGTAAACCCATGAATTTTCCTCCTAGGACGGTTTTTCGGCAGACGGAAGACGTCATCAGGGGGTTTCACAAAGGTGAGCAGATGAATATCGGCGGTCGTTTACCCGCACCCGTGACCGCGTCCGACATCCGGCATCACGATATCGACCGGCGTGTTTCCGGTCGTCCACCCAGGATTTGACGATGACCGTCAATCCGCCGCGGTAGGCGTAGCGGAACTCCACCTGACGCGGTACGCCCTGGGCGCCCTCGCCGGGGACGCGTCCAGGCCGGCTCGTCGAGAAGGGGCAGCCGCGGGTTCAGGCACGCGGCGGCGCGAGCACGCGCCAGAGACCCCGTACGGCCAGCAGGGACGCCGCGCCCGCCGCGCCGACGACCAGGCCGGGTGCCACCACCTCGCCCAAAGCCCCGCCGCCGGCCGCGAACAGCCCCTGCGACGTCATGGTCCCGGTCAGCGCCAGCCCGAAGGCCTGGCCTCGGTTCGCCTCCGGCACCGCCGCCAGGAAGCGCCGGGCCAGCCCCAGCTGGTAGGCGACCCCGAACCCGGACACGGCAAGCAGCAGCGCCGCGATGACCGGTCCTGGCGAGAGCACGAACCCGAGCAACGGTGCGCCGAGCAGCAGCGCCAGCGGCCCGGCCAGCCGTTCCCGCCGTTCTGGGGTGACCAGCCGGCCGATCGCGAGGTCGCCGGTGAGCATGCCGAGCGCCACGGCGGTGAACAGCAGCCCGGCCGCGTCCGGCATGCCGATCTGGACGGCGTACGGGACGAGCACGCCCTCGGCGCCGACCACGAGCGCGGGCGGCAGCCACTGGGCCAGCAGCAGCGAACGGATCGCCGGCCGGCGCAGCAGTTCGCGATTGACGCGCCAGGTCTCGCGTACCGCGTACCCGGCGGCCGGGCCGCGGCGCGGCTGCTCGGCCAGCCGCAGGCGCAGCAGCGCGGCGGACAGCAGGCAGCTCGCCACCGTGATCCACAGCGCGCCGTGCGGGCCGAGCGCCGCGATCAGCATCCCGCCCACGGCGAAGCCGAGCACCTGCGTGCCGCCGGCGGCCATGGAGAACACGGCCCGGCCGAGCACGTACCGGTCGCCGTCGAGCAGTTCGGGCAGCAGCGCGCTGCGCGCCGCGGAGGCGACCGCGCCGGGGATGCCGGTGACGAACACCAGCACCAGCATCGCGGTGGAGGAGAGCAGCCCGGCGGCGAGCACCGCGGCGACCGCGGCGCGGACCAGGTCGTAGCCGACCATCACGGCCCTCGGCGGCCACCGGTCGGCGTACGCCAGCAGCAGCGTGCCGCCGAGGGCGTAGGGCAGGAAGCCGGCGACGTAGGCCAGCGCGGCTAGCAGGGGCGAGCCGGTGCCGGCGTAGACGGTCACCGACAGCGCGAGCATCTTCACCGTCTCGCCGCCGAGGAAGAGCGTGTAGCCGGTGAACAGCACGCGGAACTGGCCTACCGCGAACACCTCGCGGTAGGTGGCCCGCACCGGTGCGGCCTGGGGTGTCGTCATGCGGGCCAGTCTCGGGGCGGTGCGGACGGAGGCGTTAGGCTTTCGCGTGGAGGCGAAAGATGCTTGCCATCGAAGTGGGCCCGGTCGACGTGGCGCACACCCGCTACGCGATCTCGCCGCTGGGTGAGGCGATGAACGCGCTGCGGGTCGCGGCGGGCAAGCAACCGGCCGGGCCGCTGCGGCCCTGGGCGGAGCGCATCGCGCCGCGGTACGCGCGGCTGCTGCGCGAGACGCCCGCGGTCGGGGCGCTGACAACGCTGTTCCGCCGCGGCGGCTACAACGCCGACTTCATCCATCCTCCGCCTTCGGGCTCCGGCGACGACTTCGCCGTCGAACTCGCCGCGGTGCGGGCGACCCCGCTGCCCCAGGTACGCGCGGAGATCGCCCGCAACCTGGCCGGCCTTCGTACGCCGCCGCGCCACGTCCAGCAGATCCTGGCCGCCCCGGACGTGCTCACCCGGCTTTCGGACGCGATCGAGGCGACCTGGCACGCGCTGGTCGAGCCCGACTGGCCGCGGCTGCGTACGGTGCTGGAGCGCGACCTGGTGCACCGCGCAGGGCACCTCGCCATGTACGGCTGGGCCGCGGCGCTGTCCGACCTGGATCCCCGGGTGAGCTGGCGCTCGGAGGGGGCCGACGGTGTGATCGAGGTGCGCACCGGTCCCCGGAACGAGTGGGAGCGGCACCGGCTGGGAGGCAAGGGGCTGCTGCTGATGCCGACCGTCTTCGGCACCCTCATCAGCTACGTCGAGCCGCCCTGGCCGTACGCTCTGGTGTATCCGGCGCGTGGCGTCGCGGACCTGCTCGGGCCGCCGCCCCCGCAGGCCGGCACGGCGGCGCTGGCGCGGCTGGTCGGCCCGCACCGCGCGCAGGTGCTGCGGGCGCTCGCGGTGCCGGCGACGACCACGCAGTTGGTCCGCCAGCTGGGTCTCAGCCTGGGCGCGGTCGGCGGCCACCTGGCCGTGCTGCGCGAATCCGGCCTGGTCACGCGGACGCGGACCGGCCGATCCGTGCGCTACGAGCGCACCCCTCTGGGCGGGATCCTGGCCGGCGACTGAGCACGGCCCCCGGTGACAGGCCGGCTCCCGGCCCGCCGCCCCGGCTGGCGCATCGACCACCCGGTCGCCGTCCCAGCGCCCCGGCCGGGCCCGGACGAGCCGACGGCGGGCGCGTTGTCACCGCGCGTCCATCGGGTGCTGGAAGTTGTTCAGCAGCGTGAAGCCCAGCCTCGCCTCCTGCGGGACCGGGCCGAGCTCCACCGGGGCCGAAACGGGCTCCAGGCCGACGCGGTAGAGCTTGGCCGTGTCGATGTCGTTGCCCGCGCCGGAGGCGATGATCAGGGAGCGGCGATCCTTGGACAGGGCCGCTGCGATGACCGACGACTGGGTCGCCGGGGCGACCTCCCTGAGCACCTTGACCTCTACGTTCTGCACGTACTCGACGTCGTCGCGGGCGAGCCGGGGGGCGACCCGGGTGGTGTAGAAGTCGTTGTCCCCTCCTTGGCAGAGCAGTTCGGTGGTGTCGAGCCAGGCCAGGGGCAGGCAGCCGCGCAGCCCGCCGTCGTCGCGCACGACGATCTCCATGCCGAACGGCTTGTGCATCGGCTCGTCGTCGTGCCCGTCGATCGTCCGGTCGATGAGGTCGAGTTCGGCGCCTCGCACCGACGACAGGCCCTTGGCCACCGTGGTGGGGTCGGCGGCGAACCTGCCGGAGGGGTGGACGACGCCGGGGCACACGACGGCGATCGACCGGATGACGCGGTAGTAGATCTCGTCGCTCTCGTTCTTGATGCAGGCGATGCTGAGCCGGCGTGGAGTGAGCAAGCCTTTGGAGTCGGCCGAGTAGTACCGCAGGCCGCGGCGGAACCAGAGTGAGCCGTCCGGCGCGAAGCCGGGGCGGTCGTCGGAGAACGTCTCCGTCACGTACCCCTTCTTGTTCGATCGCTCGGTGAGGTCCGTGAACGCCCCCGTGCCGAGGTCGAGCCAGCCGACGTGCTTCGAGTCGTGCTCGGAGGCGCCGTTCACCTGGACGGCGATCCGGCGACCGTCCGGCGAGACCGGGCTGACGCCGGGGTCGCCCGTGTCACCGCAGAGGCTGCGGACCTCCGCTTCCTCGCCGCCCGCCTTCGCGGCGATCTCGGTCAGGAGGGGCTGGAGCGTGGCGCTGGAGAAGCTCACGGCAGGCGTGCGGAAGGCGTCGTCGTACGCCGTGACCCGCCAGTGCTCGTCGGCCCGTGAGCAGACCACCGGTCCCCGCGCGGCGAGCAGGGCGGGCAGGCTCCTGGCCGCCTCGGCCAGCGCCGCCTTCCGGGGGTCCGGGGCGGGAGTGGGGCTCGTGGGCGGCGGCGCGGGGACGGCGACCGGGCCGAACGGGGTCGAACAACCGGTGGTGGCAAGGAGGATCGCGACGGCCGCGGCCGCCCAGCCGCCTCTGGCAGTACCCATCGGAGAACTCCATTCAATGATGATCCTTAAAAGAGTGAATACCATTAACCATGTGACACGGCTTCACTGCAAGTCGCGGCTCCAGGCGAAACGCGCGAAGATGGCCATGTGACAGCGCTGACGAGACGGGAGCGACTGCGGGCCGAGCTCGAACGCGACGCCAAGGCCGCCGCCCGGAGAATCGCGGCGGAGGAGGGCGTCGAGGGCCTGACCCTCGCCGCCGTGGCTCGCGCCGTCGGGGTGACGCCGCCCGCCCTATACCGCTACTTCAACGGCCGGGCAGGGCTCGTGCGCGCCGTCTACGACGACCTCACCTCCGAGTTCATGGACAACGTCGCCAAGGCCCTGCACCGCCAGGACCCCGACGACGTCAGCGCCCAGCTCCACGCCGCCACCCGGGCCGTGCTCGACTGGTCGATGGCCAACAAGGTCGAGTTCGACCTGCTCATGGGCGCCGCGTACGTCAAGATCGCCGACTCGGAGGAGGGCATTCCGAAGGTCATCGCACGCGAGCTGGGCGGTTTCTTCGGGGTGCCCTTCGCCCGGCTGTGGCGCGAAGGGCGGCTGGTCATCGACGCGGACGAGGACATCGATCCCGTCCTGGCGGAGCAGTTGCGCACGTACCGGACGCACGTGGGCCTGGACTTCCCGATCGGCGTGGTCCTGCTCATGGTCATCTGCTGGCGGCAGATCTATGGGCTGCTCTGCATGGCCGTGTACGGGCACCAGGAGTTCGCCTTCGACGACCCGATGCCGCTGTTCGAGCACATGATGGACCACCTGCTCGGCATCCTCGGGCTGGAGCGGAGCCCGAACCTGCGCGTGCCATGACCGACACCCGCTCCGAACCCTTGCGCACAGGATGAACGGGGCGCAGGACCTGCCGGGCCGGCGCGATGCCGGACGTCGCAGCTACGACCATTGACCGCCGCGCTTTCCCCATGTAATGATCTTGAATGGCAAAGCGGTGATGAGCGGGACTCATGTTTTGCGCGTGCCTGCACCGGTTGTCCCGAAGTCACCCGGCTTGAGATCGAGAGCGAGGAGATGTCGATGAAGAAGAAGCTCGAGGTCAAGATCAGGAAGCTTGAGAAGATCGAAACCACCATCAACCGCGGCGGAGCCAGCGGCTGATCAACGGATGCGCGGAACCGGCCGGTCGTTGTCCGGCCGGTTCCGCTTCCAGTGTGTGAAGGAGAGGGTAGCCGAGTGCGTCTGCCCAGGGTGAAACGTGTTCACCAGCCGTTCGTGCTGCCCGGCAATCGCATCGTCATCGGACTGTCCCAATTCGGAGTGGCCTCCGAGATAGCCGACGACGAGGACGGCAGCATCGCCACGATCCTGGCGCTGATGGACGGCACCCGGACCGCCGACGAGATCTGCGCCGACTTCGGGAAGACCCACCCCGGCGTGGACGACGACAGCGTGCGCGGCGTCATCGAAGACCTGGTCGAGAGCGGCTTCGTCGAGGACGCCGGCGCGCCCGTGCCGGCGAACCTCACGGAGCGAGAGGTCGCCCGGTACGCGTCGGCACGCCACTTCTACAGCTGGATCGACACCTCGCCGCGCACGTCACCGCACGACGTCCAGTCCGCGATCAAGAACGCCCGGGTGAGCCTGCTCGGCGTGGGCGGCACCGGATCGGCCGTCGCGGCGGGGCTGGTGTCGAGCGGCATCGGCGCGTTGCGGATCGCCGATTTCGACGACATCGAAGAGTCGAACCTGACCCGCCAGCTCCTGTACGCCGAGGCGGACCTGGGCAAGTCCAAGGTCGGTCAGGCGACCGCGCGGCTGCGGGCGATGAACGGCGCGGTGCTGGTGACCGGGGACGAGACCAAGGTGGCCGGCCCCGATGACGTCGTGGAGCTGATGACCGGCTGCGACGTGTTCGTCCTGTGCGCGGACGAACCGCACCCGGAGATCGTCGAGTGGACCAACGAAGCGGCCCTGCGGACCGGCACCCCGTGGTTCATGAGCCTGTACACCGGGCCGATGGTCGTCGTGGGCTCGTTCGTGCCGGGGGAGACAGGCTGCTGGGCCTGCCTGGACCGGCAGGAGGAGGCGCGCAAGGAGAAGGAGCTCGGGCGGCTGCTGGCCGAGTCGCGGCCGAACGCGGTGGTCGCCGCCAGCGCGAACATCAGCGGCCACCTGTGCGCCCTGGAGGTGCTGTACCAGCTCGGCGGCCTGCCGGCGCAGACCCGCGGCAGGGTCTTCCACTGGAATCTGGCCGTCTGGGACCACCAGTACTACATCGACGTCCCGCGTGACGACGAGTGCCCGGTCTGCGGGCCAGGAGCGCGGTGAGCGCCCAGGCGACCGAGGTCGGCACGGGCAGCGTCGTACGGTTCCACCCCCTCGTCGTCCGGCCCGACGACGACGACCCAGAGGCGATCATCGTCGGCCGCCCGGACCTCGGCGAGTTCGTCGAGCTGCCCGCGGTGTGCGGGGAGGTCATCCGGCTGCTCCGCGAGGGGCGGCCGGTCGCGGACGTCGAGGCCACGATCGCCGCCGAGCACGACGTCGAGCTGGACGTGGCCGACTTCGTGGAATCACTCGCCGATCTCGCCTTCGTAGCCGAGGTCGACGGGCACCCGCTGTCCGGCCCGGCGTCCGCGCCGGTGGCCGGCCATTTCATGGGCGTCACCGAGCGGCACGTCCGATGGGTCTTCGCCGGACCGATGAAGCTGTTCTGGCTCGCCGTCGTGGTGGCCGCGTCCCTGACCGTGCTCACCCGGCCCAGCCTGTTCCCCCGCCACCAGGACTTCTTCTGGAGCGGGTACACCGGGCTCTCCGTGCTGGTCAACACGGCCTTCTTCTCCGTCGTCGCGAGCGTGCACGAGCTGATGCATCTGATCGCGGCGCGTTCGCTCGGCGCGCCGGCGAGGATCGGTTTCGGCACCAGGCTGCACTACCTCGTCGTGCAGACCGACGTCACCGCCATCTGGGGAGTCCCCCGGCGGCACCGCTACCGCGTGTATCTGGCCGGAATGGCCTCCGACGTCTTCCTCATCGCGACGATGCTGCTGGCCGTCGCCTACCTGCCGCTGCCCGGCCCGTCCGAGGCGCTGCTGCGGGCCTTCATCCTGACCACGCTGCTGTGCCTGCCTCTCCAGGCTCAGATCTACATGCGGACCGACCTCTACTTCGTGCTCCGCGACCTGCTCCGGTGCAAGGACCTGTTCGGCGACGGTCTGCGCTACGTCCGGTACCTGTTCGCCAAGGCGGTCGCCCCGCTCAGGAGGCCCGGCCAGCCGGTGACCGATCCCACCGGCGACCTCGCCGCTCACGAGCGCCGCGCCGTAAGGATCTACGCCGTCACCCTCGCGCTGGGCAGCTCCGTCACCTTGACGGTCTTCGCCTTCTACGGCGCGCCGATCATCATCAGCGGGCTGACCCACGCGCTGACGGCCCTGCGGGCCGGGCTCCACGGCGGCCCCGCCCTCGCCGCGATCGACGCCGCGCTGCTCATCCTGGTCGAGGGCGGCATCCAGGTGATGTTCCTCGTGACGTTCATCCGGACGCGCCGCCACTGGTTCCGCCGGCCGAAGCCGTGACCTGGCGCGATCCCCTTCAACACCCACGCCTGAGTCCCTCCTGGGATCGCCCGAGCCGGAGCCGTAAGACGGCACTCGGGCCCTCAGGGGTTCTGGAAGGCCACTTCCGGGTTGGCGCGGGACGGGCCGTCCAGCAGGGGCCGGGGCTCGCCCTGGAGGTGCTGGTCGAAGAAGGCGCCCACGTACGCCGTGGTGATCTCGCCCGACCGCTTGCCCGGCAGTGGCGCGGCAGGGTCGGTGATCCCGGCCTGCCCGCCCAGGATGGGCAGGTCGATGAAGGTGAAGTGGCCGGAGCCGGTCACGGTCAGCCAGCGCTTCCAGCCGTCCAGGCGCCGCCAGTCCCGCGGCCAGGTGGCGTCGGTGGAGCCGGGCGAGTGCTGGGCCTGGGTGCCGAGCATGAGGAACGGCCGTTTGCCGAGGCCGGAGGCCGGGACCGGGGCGAAGAACGAGCCGTCCATGTTCACCCCGGCGCGCACGCGCCGGTCGGCGGCCATGACGCTCGCCGCCGTGTTGCCGCCGAGCGAGTGGCCGGCGGCGCCGATCCGGCGCGGGTCGATCATGCGCCAGTGCTTCCAGGCGGCGGCGGGGCGGGTCAGCCGGTCGATGACGAAGGACACATCGGCTGCCCGGGTGACCGCGGCCTTGGCCAGCAGCTTCTTCTCCGCCTCAGCAGAGGGGGCCTTCTCCACCGTCTCGCATGCGACGCAGGTCAGGGTGCGGCCGCCGGGGAAGGCCGTCCCGAACGACTCGTAGGCGTGATCCACGAGGGCGACGACGTAACCCTTGGAGGCGAGCTCTTCGGCGAGCGTGGTCAGGGTGGCGCGGTTGAGGGTGAACCCCGGGGAGAGCACCACCAGGGGGTGCCTGCCGCCGACGGGACGGGCGCCCACGCGCGCGTTCGTGCGGACGTCGGCGAGCTGCTCGGGCTTGAAGAGGGAGTCGAGCCGCTGCCCCTGGAGGAGGAGGCGGGCCTCGTCGAGGGTCATGTACGGCGCGGCGCTCCCGCCGCTGCGAGCCGGGAAGTACATCGACACCATCAGCTCGCGCGCCTTGGCCGAGGGCACCCAGGGGTCACGGCGGCCGACGTCGGCGAGATGCAGGGTGTCGCGCCCGACTTCGTACCGTCCGGTGGGGTGGGGGATCGCGAAGCGCACGCCGGAAGCGCCCGCGGAGGAGCCGGAGGGGGAGGCGAAGGGGGAGGCGGCGGCGGGCGATGCCGTCGAGGCGGCCGACACCGGCAGGGCCACGGTCAAGGCGAGGAGGAGGGCGGCGGGGTTGCGTCGAGTTCTGATCACGCGCAGCACTGTAGGAAGGACGGCGCCATGCCTGACATGCCCGAAAGGCCAGCTCGCGCCCTTACTTTCGTCAGGGTTCGGGCCGGGCAGGCCCGCCGCTCCGGCTCCCCGGCGACCCGTGTCCGGCCGGCGCCGTCCTGGTCGACGGTGGTCAGCGAGATGTGCGCGAGGCAGCTCATGCGGGCGTTGTCGTAGCCGGCCACGGAAACGTCGCCTGGCACGGATGGTGTGCAGCAGGACGGCGGAGCGGCCGGAGGCGGTGTCCTTCTGGGTGATGTGCGTGATGCGGCGGTGTCCGAGCCTGATGAGGTGCTCGACGACCAGTTGGGCGCCCAGCTCGTCGTCGTCGAGCACGCAGTCGTACAGCGCCGAGGCCTGCACTTCGTGCGCATCGCCTCGCTGACGCCATAGGCGTTGCGCAGCACCTTCGACACCGCCGTGGTGGACACCTGAGCGTGCTGGGCCACATCGGTGATCGTCACTCTGCGCTGCCGACCTCGTGTGACCATGCCCGCCTTCCAGGTTCGACGCCCGTCCTTGATGAGGTCGTGGGATGCCACGCGATGGGCAACGTTATCCAACCAGCGAGAGGCGGCTATTGCCAATGCCTGACCCACCAGGGTCACGATCGAGGACCGTTATCCAATTTGCCTCTTGACGCTCTCTCAAAGTAACGCTTACGTTAACTGCCATCGGGGGCCTCTTAAAACGTTTCAACGACCTGGAGGGGCGTTGTGAAGACCTCGCACCGCACGATGGGAGCGGCCCTGGCCGTCCTTGCGATGGCGGCTCTGACCTCGTGCGGCTCAGACTCGGGCACCGAGTCGGGCGGCGGTGGCGGCGCCGTCACCTTGAAGTTCCTCGTCGACAACAGCCAAGCAACCGTGGACACGGCCAAGGCGCTCGCGGACGCCTTCATGAAGGCCAACCCCACGATCAAGATCGAGACGGAGACCCGGCCCGGCGGCAGCGAGGGCGACAACATCATCAAGACCCGGCTCTCGACGGGCGACATGTCGGATGTGTTCTGGTACAACTCGGGCTCGCTGCTCCAGGCGCTCAACCCGGCCCAGACCATGGTGGACCTGACCGGCGACCCGGTGCTGCAGCATGTCCAGAAGGACTTCCTGCCCGTGGTGAGCCAGAGCGGCAAGGTGTACGGCGTGCCCGCCGGCACCGCGATGGGCGGCGGCATCCTCTACAACCGTAAGGTCTACGAGCAGCTCAAGCTGGAGGTGCCGAAGACCTGGGCCGACTTCATGGCCAACAACGACAAGATCAAGGCCGCCGGGATCACGCCGGTGATCGGCACGTTCAAGGACACCTGGACCTCGCAGCTGTTCGTACTGGGCGACTACTACAACGTGCAGGCCGCGGTGCCGAGCTTCGCGCAGGACTACACGGCCAACCAGGCCAAGTTCGCCACCACGCCGGCCGCCCAGGCGGGCTTCCAGCACCTGGCCGACGTGCATGCCAAGGGCTACATGCAGGAAGGCTTCGGCTCGGCCACCAACGACCAGGGCATGAAACTGCTGGTCGAGGGCAAGGGCGCGCACTACCCGATGCTGAGCGCCCAGCTCCCGCCGCTGGTGGCCAGCATGCCGCAGGCAGCCACCGACATCGGCTTCTTCGGCATCCCCGGTACCGATGCGGCCAAGAACGGCGCCACGATCTGGGAGCCTCCCGGCATCTACATCGCCAAGAGCACCGAGAACCTGGAGGCGGCCAAGAAGTTCCTCGGCTTCGTCGCCTCGCCGACCGCGGCCGACGCGGTCAACAAGGTCGTCCAGCCGGCCGGGCCGTACCGGATCCAGGGCGCCGAGCTGCCCGACGACGCCATCCAGGTGGCCAAGGACCTGCAGGTGTACGTGGACGAGGGCCGTACCGCGCCCGCGCTGGAGTTCGTCTCCCCGGTCAAGGGCCCGTCGCTGGAGCAGATCACCGTCGCCGTCGGCTCCGGGCTGACCCCACCCGCCGAGGGCGCCGCCCAGTACGACAAGGACGTCGAGAAGCAGGCCAAGCAGCTGGGGCTCGCAGGGTGGTGACGCAGCAGCACGCCGGGCCCCACACGGGGCCCGGCCCGACTCCGGGGCAACGGCACGCCCGCCCGGCGGCCCGGCGCAAGTCGGCCTACCCGTACTGGCTGTACCTGCCCGCCGCCGTGGTGTTCGTGGTCATCTTCCTGGTACCGACGGCGATGGCGTTCTACTTCGCCCTCACCCGCTGGACGCTGTTCGACAGCACCTTCGTCGGCCTGGACAACTTCCGCGACTTCCTCGCCGAACAGAACCTGCGCATCGGCTTCCAGAACACCATCATCTACGCCGTCCTCACCAGCGGCCTCAAGGTCGTCCTTGGCCTGCTGCTCGGCGTCCTGCTCACCAGCAGACTACGGCTGCGCGGCTTCCTGCGCTCGGTGGTGTTCTTCCCCACCCTGGTCTCCACCGTCGCAGTCGGCATCACCTTCGCCATGCTGCTCAAACCACAAACCGGCCTGATCAACCAGACCCTCGCACTGGTCGGCATCGACGGCCGCGACTGGCTCGGCGACGCCACCACCGCCCTGCTGTCGGTAGCCCTGGTGGACGTCTGGAAAGGCGTCGGCCTGGCCACCGTCATCTACATCGCCGGCATCATGTCCATCCCCACCGAGTACTACCAAGCCGTCGCCGTGGACGGCGGCGGCGCCTGGCACCGCTTCCGGCACGTCACCCTCCCCCTGTCCTGGCCCGCCACCTACTCAGTGATCATCCTGTCCTTCATCGGCGGCCTGCGCTCCTTCGACCTCATCTGGACCATGACCCGCGGCGGACCCGGCTTCACCAGCGACACCATCGCCTCCATCATCTACAAGCAGTACCAAGCCGGCTTCTTCGGCCTGTCGACGGCGGGGAACGTGATCCTCTTCCTCGTCGTCACGGCCATCGCCGTGCCGCTCAACTACTACCTGGGCAAGAGGCAGGTGGCCGCATGAAGACACTTCGCAGGCTCAGCGCCGAAGCCGTCGTGCTGGTCCTGGCCACCGCGATCTTCCTGGTCCCGTTCGCGCTCATGCTGCTCACCGCCGTCAAGGACCAGACCCAGGCCACCGACCTCGACTTCGCCTGGCCCACCAGCTGGCCGATCGTCGAGAACTTCATGGCCGTCGTCGAGGCGCGCGACTACATTCTGCTGCGCGCCTACGTCAACAGCACCATCATCACCGTCGCCTCGGTCACCCTGCTCGTCATCTTCGGCGCCATGGCCGCGTTCGCCCTGCAACGCCGGCCCGGCAAGGTCGCCAAGCTGGCCGACTTCCTGGTGCTGTCCGGACTGATCATCCCACCCGCCGTCGTGCCGACCATCTGGCTGCTGCAGGCCATCGGCCTGTTCAAGACCCTGCCCGGCATGATCCTGGCCGAGGTGGCCTTCCACCTGTCCTTCGCCATGCTGCTGTTCCGCGCCTTCATCGCGGCCATCCCGCGCGAACTCGACGAGGCCGCCCAGATCGACGGCTGCAGCGGCTTCCGGCTGTTCTTCCGCGTGATCTTCCCGCTGCTCCGCCCGGTCACCATCACCGTCATCCTGGTCAGCTCGGTCAACATCTTCAACGACTTCGTCAACCCGCTCTACCTGCTACCCGGAGACGACAACGCCACCGTCCAGGTCACCCTCTACAACTTCCAGAGCCAGTACAACACCCAGTGGAACCTGCTGTTCATGGACATCGTCCTGATCACCATCCCACCCCTGCTGCTGTTCGTCTTCTTCAACCGCAAGATCGTCGCCGGCATGACCGCCGGCGCCATCAAGGGCTAAGGAGCGCCTTGCTCACCATCACCGCGCCTGCCTTCGAACACCACTCCGAGCCGCTCGGCATCGGCGAGCCCGAGCCCCGGCTGTCCTGGACCGTCACCACCGACGCCCCCGGCTGGACGCAGGCCGCCTACGAGATCGAATTCAGCGACGGCACCACCACCGGCCGGATCGAGTCCGCCGAATCGGTGCTGGTGCCGTGGCCGGGCACCCCCCTGGACTCGCGCGAGCGGCGCGGCGCCCGGGTACGCGTGCACGGAGCCGACGGCTCGACCAGCGACTGGAGCCCCTGGTCGTACGTGGAGACCGGGCTGCTGAACCCCGCCGACTGGCAGGCCTCCGCCGCCGCACCACCGCTGGAGCTGCTGGGCGTCCCCGACGGGCCCGCGCTGCTGCTGCGCCACGACTTCACCCTGCGCGGACCGGTCGAGCGCGCCCGCCTCTACATCACCGCGCAGGGCATCTTCGAGGCCGAGCTCAACGGCCGCGTGGTCGGCGACGACGTGCTGGCCCCCGGCTGGACCAGCTACCACCACCGCCTGCGCTACCGCACCCACGACGTCACCGCCCTGCTCCGGGAAGGCCCGAACGCCATCGGCGCCACCCTCGCCGACGGCTGGTGGCGCGGCCGCATCGGCTTCCTCGGCGGCAAGACGAACCTCTACGGCGACCGCACCGCGCTCATCGCCCAGCTCGAGGTCACCTACGCCGACGGCACCACGGACGTCGTGGTCACCGACAACTCCTGGCGCTGCGCCCCCGGCCCGGTCACCGCCGCCGGCCTCTACGACGGCGAGAAGCACGACGCCCGCCTGGAGCCGACCGGCTGGTCCGAACCCGGCTTCGACGACACCGCCTGGCAGCCCGCCGACGCCCTCCCCCACGACGCCACGCTCCTGATCGCGCCCACCGGGCCGCCCGTCCGCCGCACCCAGACGCTGGCCCCGGCCGAGGTCCTGACCGGCCCCTCGGGCGAGACCATCCTCGACTTCGGCCAGAACATCGCCGGCCGGCTGCGCATCCGCGTCCAGGGCCCGGCCGGCCACACGATCACCCTCCGGCACGCCGAGGTCCTGGAGAACGGGGCCCTCGCGCTGCGCCCGCTACGCGACGCCGCCGCGCTCGACCAGTACACGCTGCGCGGCGACGCCGAACCGGAGACCTTCGAGCCGCGCTTCACCACCCACGGCTTCCGCTACGCCCAGATCGACGGCTGGCCTGGACAGTTGCGGCCGCAGGACGTCGTGGCGGTCGTCTGCCACACCGACATGCGGCCCATCGGCTCCTTCGAGTGCTCCGACCCGCTGCTCAACCGCCTGCACGACAACGTCCGCTGGAGCATGCGCGGCAACTACGTCGACCTGCCCACCGACTGCCCGCAACGCGACGAACGCCTCGGCTGGACCGGCGACATCCAGGTCTTCGCCCCCACCGCCGCGTTCCTCTACAACTGCGCCGGGCCGCTGACCTCGTGGCTCGCCGACCTCGCCGCCGAGCAGGGCGAGCACGGTACCGTGCCGCACTACGTGCCCTGGGTGCCGCTGGCGTTCGGCGTCTCCCCCACGGCCGCGTGGGGCGACGCCGCCGTACTCGTCCCCTGGACGCTCTACCAGCGCACCGGCGACGTCGGCCTGCTGCAGCGCCAGTACCCCAGCATGACCGCCTGGGTGGACCAGATCGCCTCCCTCACCAGGAACCACCTGTGGGACGAAGGCTTCCAGTTCGGCGACTGGCTCGACCCCGCCGCTCCCCCGGACCAGCCCGGCAAGGCCCGCACCGACCACGCGCTCGTCGCCACCGCCTACCACGCGTGGACCGCGCAGGTCGTGGCCGACACAGCGGCCCTGCTCGGCCACTCCGCCGACGCGGCGCGCTACGCGGAGCTGGCCTCGCAGGTGCGCGCGGCCTTCCGCCGCGAGTTCGTCACCCCGTCGGGCCGGCTGGCCTGCGACACCCAGACCGCCTACGCCCTCGCCCTCACTCTCGACCTGCTCGACGGCCCCGAACAGCGCGAACGCGCCGGACGGCGGCTCGTGCAGCTCGTCGCCGCCGACGACCACCGCATCGGCACCGGCTTCGTCGGCACCCCGCTCATCTGCGACGCCCTCTGCTCCGTCGGCGCCTACGACACCGCCTACACGCTGCTGCTGCAGCGCAACTGCCCGTCCTGGCTGTACCCGGTCACCATGGGCGCCACCACCATCTGGGAACGCTGGGACAGCATGCTCCCCGACAGCACGGTCAACCCGGGCGAGATGACCTCCTTCAACCACTACGCCCTCGGCGCCATCGCCGACTGGATGCACCGCACGGTCGCCGGCCTCGCCCCCGCCGCTCCCGGCTACCGCCGCCTGCGCATCGCCCCCCGCCCCGGCGGCGGCCTCACCCACGCCTCCGCCTCACTCGACACCCCCTACGGGCCGGCCTCGGTCTCCTGGAGCAGCGAGGACGGTCTCCTGACCGTCACCGCCGACGTCCCCCCGGGCACGACCGCGGAGGTGGACCTGCCAGGTGTCACCGCGCAGGAGGTGGGGGCCGGGCGTCACACGTTCGAGGTCAGCATCTGAATGTCCGCGGCCGGCAGGGCGCTTTCGAGGCAAGCGCCCTGCCGCCCTCACACCGCGCGCGAGCCCACGGGGCCCACCAGCGTGGTGAGGACCTGGTGCAGGTCGGTGGTGTCGGTGCCGGTCCAGGCGATGTACCCGTCGGGGCGGATGAGCGTCAGCGGGCCGCCGGGGCGGGCGGGAGCGTCCACCTTGACCCGGTCGCGCCAGCCGGCCAGGCCGGTGTCACCGATCAGATCTGGGTCGCTGATCTGGCCGGCGTCGGCGAGCAGATCGGTGTTGCTGATCGAGGCGGGGTCGCTGATCGGGTTGGGGTCGCCGAGCAGGACGAAGCGGCGCTCGCGTAGCGCCTCATACAGGCGGCCGCCGCCGGCCAGCGCGACGTCAGCGGCGCGGGTGCCGGCGCCCTCGGGCGCGCCGTGCCCGGCCGGGTAGTGGTAGCCGATGCCGCTGAGCTGCCCGGCCACCTTCTCCCGCAGCCTCGGGATGGACAACGCCCCCCGCGCGGCGAACCCGCGCACCGCCCGCCCGGCGGCCGACTCGATCATCGCGGCGCGGATCAGCGCGCCGCTGCTGCGCAGCACCGAACGCCCGACCGGATACCGCTCACCGTGATAGCTGTCCAGCAGCGCCTGCGGCGCACCCCGCAGCACCGCGGCCAGCTTCCAGCCCAGGTTCGCCGCATCCTGCAGACCGGTGTTCATACCCTGCCCACCGGCCGGGGAATGCACATGCGCGGCATCCCCGGCCACAAACACCCGCCCCACCCGATACCGCGGCACCTGCCGCTCATCACTGTGAAACCGCGACAACCAACGCGGCTCCCCCATCCCGAAATCGCTGCCCAGCGCCCGCCGGGTCACCTCCCGCAACTCCTCCAGCGCAAGCGGCGCATCATCGGCCACCACATGCCGGCGATCCCAGGCGAACACCCGGAAGTAGCCATCCCCGAACGGCGCGACGAACGCGAACGCGTCCCCCACCCCGTTCACCGTCAGCAGCCCACCCGGCGGCTCGGCCATCCGCACATCACCCAGCATGATCGACTTGAGCACCGACTTGCCCGGAAACGGCAGACCGAGCGCCTGCCGCACCACGCTGTGATACCCATCACAGCCCACCACGTACGACGCCCGATACTCCCCCGCCCCGGCCGACACCCTCACCCCCGCCCCGTCCTGTACCAGGCCGTGCACCTCGGCCCCGTACACGATCTCCACCCCCGCGGCCAGCGCCCGCTCCAGCAACAACCGCTCCACGTTGTACTGCGGCGTGATCAACAGAAACGGGAACCGGCTCGGCAACTCCCCCAGATCCACCTCCACCCGCTCGAACAACCGTACTCGGCGCAGCACCGCCCCCATCCCCACCAGCCGATCCGCCAGCCCCCGCGCATCCAGCTGCTCCAACGTGCGCGCATGCACCCCGAACGCCCGCGACAGATTCGACACCGTGCCATCACGACGCTCCAGCACCGTGACCGCCACCCCCGACTCCGCCAGATCCCCCGCCAGCAGCAACCCGGTCGGCCCCGCCCCCACGACAATCACTTCGGACATGTCCTGTGCTCCTCAGTAGTAGGCACGCATGAGCTCGGTCGCCCAGGCCGGCTGCACGGTCTCGCCCTGCGGGCCGAACTCGGCCATGTAGGGCTTGACGTCCAGGACCGGGCTGCCGTCGATGGCGTCCAGCCCGCGTACGTGGAGGTCGAGCCCGTCCACGGCGAGCAGCCGGCAGCGCGAGACGCCCAGCCGGTTCGGGCGGTTCTTGCCCCGTTGGGCGAAGATGCCGGCCTCCGGCCAGTCCGGGTTCCCCCTCGGGCGGCGGGCGGAGGTGTGCACCTCTGACGGATCCACGCGATGGAACTGGAACACCACCTCCAGATGCGAGAACGCGTCCAGCCCGGCGACGCTGCCGGGCCCGAAACGGGCGCCGTCGAGGCGGATCAGCGCCTCCTCGGTGTTCCAGTCGTCGTCGAACGCTTCGGTCCGCCCGCCGACGACCGTTCCCACGGCCTCGACGATGATCGGCTCCATGATGATCCTCCCGTGTGTCCTGGGCTGCGGTTTCTGACAGTAGGGCGTCCCGGTTCCGGCCGGATCAGTCACGGTGACCTGAGTCTCGTGGGGGTCCGGCGGGCGGCTTAGGTAAGGTCGCCCATCATGATCGGGCGAAATGCGGAGATCGCCGTGCTCAGCCGGTTGATCGCCGAGTCACGGGCTGGGCAGGGCAACGCCGTCGCGGTGTACGGCGTGGCGGGGATCGGCAAGTCGGCGCTGCTGGAGGAGGCCGCGAACAGGGCCGGTGAGGACGCGCTCGTCCTGCGTGCCACCGGCGTCGAGGCCGAGTCCGAGCTGCCCTACGCCGCGCTGCATCTCCTGCTGCGCCCGGCACGCCACCTGATCGACCGGCTGCCCGCCGGGCAGCGGGCGGCGCTGCGCGGCGCGTTCGGCGAAGGGCACGAGGGCGTTCCTGACCGGTTCCTCGTCGGGCTCGCGGTGCTGACCCTGCTCGCCGACCTCGCCGACGAGCGTCCGCTGCTGTGCCTGATCGACGACGTTCACTGGCTGGACCGCGCGTCGCTGGACGCGCTGACGTTCGCCGCCCGCCGCCTCGGGGCCGAGCGGATCACCATGGTCTTCGCCGGCCGCGACGGGGCCGAGCCGGCGATCAACGGCGTTCCGGACATGCGGATCTCCGGACTGGCCAGGAGCGACTGCGAGCGACTGCTCGCGGGGCGCGCCGGCGGGCTCACCCCCGAGGCCCGTGACCGGGTGATCGAGGAGGCGGAGGGCAATCCGCTGGCGCTGCTGCACTTCGCCGAGATCCTGACGCCCGAGCAGCGGGCCGGGCACCTGGCGCCGCTTCCCCTGCAACCGCCGGAGCCGTCCATGGCCGGGCGGCTCGAGCAATCGCTGCGCGCCACGATCCGGCGGCTGCCCGAGCCCGCCCGGCTGCTGCTCCTGGTCGCCGCCGCCGACGGTTCCGGCAGCCTGCGGCTCGTGCTGCGGGCCGCGCAGGCGTTCGGCGCGGGGCCGGAGGACCTGGAGCCGGCCGAGCACGCCGCGCTCATCGACGTCTCCGGCGACCGGCTGCGCTTCCGCCACCCGCTCGTCAAGGCCGCCGCCTACCACGAGGCGCCGCTCGCCCGGCGTACGGCCGCCCACCGGGCGCTGGCCGGCGTCCTCGACGGCGAGGAGCACGCCGACCGGCGGGCCTGGCAGCTGTCGGCGGCCACGCTCGAACCCGACGAGGAGACCTCGGCGATCCTCGCGGCGGCCGGCGAGCGCGCGGCAGGGCGCGGCAGCAACGCCTCCGCCGCCACCGCGTACGAGCGGGCGGCGCAGCTCACCCTCGACCGGGAGCGGCGCGCCGGATGGCTGGCCGCCGCCGCGGAGTCGGCGCTCGGCGCCGGGCAGCTTCCCCGCGCCGCGGCCGCCGCCGACCGGGGCCGCCGCCTGGCTTCCGATCCGCTGCTGCTGGCACGGCTGGCCAGCGTGCGGGCCGCGGTCGAAGCCGAGCAGGGCGATCCTGCGCCGGCCGCGCACCTGCTGATCGCCGCCGCCGAGGGCATCGTACGGGCCGCGCCCGCGGAGGCCGCGTCCCTGCTCGCCACGGCCGCGGGCGAGGCCTGGTTCGCGGGCGACCGGGGCGCGCTCGGGCGGACCGCCGACCTCCTGGAGTCGCTCGCCGCCGAGGTGGGAGCGCGCCTGGCCGGCGTGATCGCGGCCGTGCGCGGCATGGAACGCGTCGCCGCCGGCGACCCGGCCACCGGGCTGGCCCTGCTGCGCGCCGCCCTTCCCCAGGGGGACGCCGCCCTTCCCCCGGGAGACATCGCCCTTCCCCCGGGAGACACGGCCCTCCTCGCAGGAGAGGCCGCCATCACGGCGGCAGACGCGGGCCGGCCCGCAGGCGGCAGCGCTGCTTCAGCGGCAAGCAGCGGCGGCGCTGTTCTGGCGGCGAGTGGCGGCGGCGCTGATTCAGCCGTCAGCGGCGGGGCTGCTCCGGTGGGGGGTGGCGACGGCGCTGCTCCGGTGGGGGGTGGCGGCGGGAGCGATCGGGTCGCGGGCACCTATGCCGTGTTCGGCGCGCTCATGACCGGCGACGACGACGCCGCCTGCGAGCTGGCCGCCGCCCGGGTGGCCGCCTGCCGCAGCCACGGTCTCGTCGGCGCGTTACCGCACGCCCTGCAACTGCTCACCCAGGCGCAGATCCTGCGCGGCCTGCACGCCGAGGCGGCCGCGTCAGGGGCGGAGGCCTGGCAGATCGCCCGCGACACCGGCCAGGAGGGACGGCTGCGCCACCTGCACGGCATCCTCGCCCGCCTGGCCGCCATCCGCGGCGAGGACGACGAATGCCGGCGTCTCGCCCATCAGGCCGAGGGCTCAGCCCGCGAACGCAACGGATCCGGCTGGGGCGGCTGCGCGCTGACCCTCCTCGACCTGGTACGAGCCCGCTACGACGCCGCGGCCGAGCGGATGGCGGGCATCCTCGACGGCCCCCTCGGCCACACGGTGATCGTCACCTTCGCCATCGCCGACTACGTCGAGGCCTGCGCCCGCCTCGACCAGCCTGCCCGAGCCGCCGCCGCGTTCGCCAGGTACGACGCGTGGGCCCAGGCCAGCGGCCGCCCCTGGGCGGCCGCGGTCGCCCACCGCTGCCGGGCGCTGCTCGCCCCGCGCCAGCAGGCCGAGCAGCACTACGAGGCCGCCCTCGCGCCGGCCCCCTCGGCCGGCCGGCCCTTCGAGCAGGCGCGCACCCGCCTCCTCTACGGCGAATGGCTGCGGCGAGCCCGCCGTCGCGCCGACGCGGGGACGCAGCTACGCGCCGCGTTGCACGGCTTCGTCGAGCTGGGCGCCGAGCCCTGGGCGGAACGTACCCGTTCCGAACTGGCCGCGACCGGGGTCCACGCCGCCGAGCCCGGCCCGCCCGCTGCGAGTGCGGCGCTCAGCACGCTGACCTCCCAGGAGCTCCAGGTGGTCCGGCTGGCCGCCACGGGGGCCACGAACCGGCAGATCGGCGCCCAGCTCTTCCTCAGCCCGCGAACCGTGGGGTTCCACCTGTACAAGGCCTATCCCAAGCTCGGAATCTCCTCGCGGGCCGAGCTGGCGGGCATCGACCTGGGGCCGCCGGCGTGAGCCACCGATCCTGACCGGGCCTCGTACCGCACCGGCCGCCTTGTGGCCTTGACCGGGGACTTGTGGCGGCTGGGAGCGCCTCCCAGGTTCCGGCGAGATCCCGTCCGATGGCGCACGGCGCGGCGGTGAGCTGCTCGGCGTAGCGGCGGGCCGCTGTTCGAGCGCGTGCAACCGGCAGGCGGCACGCGGGGACGTGGCGGCCCACTCGGCGTGGCTCTTCACCGGAGCCGGTGGCCCGTCACGCCACGTACGCGCGGGCCGGTGCCGGGCTCAGCACTCGCCGTCCGCGAGCACCCAGTGATCCGGGCCGGTCTGCCGCAGGCTGTGGACGATGTGGGTGTTCCACAGCCCCATCGGCTCGTTGGAGCCGTTGGCGTAGGTGTAGCCGCTCGACTGGTAGGCGCGGCCGGCGGTGGTGTGGGCGTAGTTGCTGGCCCGCACGCAGGTTCCCGGCACCGTCGGGGTGGGGGTGGGGGTGGGGGTCGGGGTGGGCGGGGCGTCGCCGTCCAGGGCGAAGAAGCGGGCGTCGTGGTAGGCCGAGCAGATCGTGTCCAGGAAGTAGGCGGCCGTGGCGCCGCACTGGTCGGCCCCGCTGCCCGGGTCCACCGGCAGGCCGTGGCCCATGCCGGCGATCTCGTACAGCCGCACGTCGTCGTCGCCGTACACCGTCAGAGTGGTGCCGCCGGTGAGGGAACGCGTGGCCGACGGGGTCTGGGACACGCCGCGCACGTTGGTCCACTGGTCGCGCAGCTGCTTGCCGTTCGCGGGAACGACGGTGTAGTCGGACTGGCCCTGCCAGATCGCCACCCGCGGGTACGGGCCCGCGTGCCCGGGGTGGGCGCCGCGTACCAGGTCGCCCCACTGCTGCGGGGTCCGGCCGGTGGGGCCGTACTGGCAGCTCGACGCCTGTACGAGGCTGGTGGCGCACCGGTAGGCCAGGCCCGCGCCGATCGACCCGGCAGCGAACACGTCCGGGTACGTGGCCAGCATGACCGCCGCCATGGCCCCGCCCGCCGAGAGCCCGCTGACGTAGACCCGCGCGGGGTCGGAGCCGTAGGCGGACACGGCGTGGGCGACCATGTTGCGGATCGAGGCCGCCTCGCCCTGGCCGCGCGTGGTGTCGCCGGTCTGGAACCAGTTGAAGCAGCTGGCGGAGTTGTTCGCGCTGCCGGTCTGCGCCAGGACCAGGGCGAAGCCCCACTGGTCGGCGTACTTGCGCCAGCCGGAGGCGGCGAAGTAGCCGTCGGCGTTCTGGGTGCAGCCGTGCAGGAGGACGACCAGCGGACGGCCGCTCCCCAGCCCGTCAGGCCGGTAGGCGTACATGGTGAGATTGCCGGGGTTCGCGCCGAACGAGGCGACCGGGGACAGCGACGCCGCCCGCGCCGGCTGCGCGGCCGGCACCGCCGTCCAGGTCAGGACGGCCAGCAGGAGGATGGTGAGGGTGCGGCTGAGGAGAGTGGTCGCCATGGCAGCTCCTTGCTTCTGGCACGACTCTGCTGGGGGTGTTTCCAGCGCACGTTAGATGCCGGAAGCCGCTCGGGACATGGTGACGAGCCACACTCTCCGCCGGGAACCCATGGACGTCCGCTCGCCTCCCTCCTCACGGGGTGATGGCTCGTCGCAGGCGGCGCCCAGGAACTCCCCCGGCCGGCTCCGCGTCCTCTCGCCCTCCGCCGGCGGCCGGAGCGGGACGGCCGTGTGAACCACCTGGCAGCCGGGCCACCTGCCACGCCCAGCAGGCCACGAACGCGTCGCTCTGCGGCGGCGCGGCGGCCGGCTCCCACCCGGGCCCGCGCTGGAGGCGCCACCAGGTGCTGCCCGTGGGCGGGCGCAACCGCAGCCGCCCCTCGATGGCGGAGCCGGACACCCGTAAGAAGCCGATCGCGGGCGGCACCCTCCGGGCGGGCACCGACATCGAGGGCAGCCTCGCCGTCCCGTTTCCGAAGACGGCGCGACGCGGCCCAGGACAGGACGCATGGAAGGGCGTAGATCGGGTAGGCCGCGCGCATGTCCGTTTCGGAGGGATTTCAGGGCTGGGTGCTGGCCGGCCGCTACCGGTTGCAGTCCGAGCTCGGCCGGGGCGGCATGGGCAGGGTCTGGCGCGGCCACGACGAGCTGCTCGACCGGCCGGTCGCCATCAAGGAGGTGACCCTGGACGAGCGGCCGCAGCCCGAACGTGAGACCTTGCTGGGCCGCACGATGAGCGAGGCCCGCCTGGCCGCCCGGCTGTCCCATCCGCACATCGCCGCCGTCTACGACGTGGTGGTCGCCGACGGGCGCCCCTGGATCGTGCTGCAGCTCGTACGCGCCCCGACCCTGGCCGACGTACTGGCCGAACGAGGACCCCTGCCGGCCGCCGACGTCGCCAGGATCGGCCTTCAGGTGCTGGACGCGCTGCAGGCGGCCCACTCCGCCGGCATCGTGCACCGCGACGTCAAGCCCGCCAACATCCTCCTGGACACCGGCGGCCGGCACGCCGTGCTGACCGACTTCGGCCTGGCCACCGACCTGGAGCGGCCGGTCCAGGTGGGTCTCACGCAGACGGGCATCGTGGTCGGCACGCCCGCCTACATCGCCCCGGAACGTGCCCGCGGCGCGTCGGCGAGCCCGGAGAGCGATCTGTGGTCGCTGGGCGTCACGCTGTACACGGCGGTCGAGGGCCGATGCCCGTTCGAGCAGGGCGGCGCGCTGGCCACCATCAGCGCCGTCCTCACCGCCGAACCGGCCCCCTTCGAGCACGCCGGCCCGCTGGCGCCCCTCCTCACCGGTCTGCTGGCCAAGGATCCCGCCCACCGCACCGGCATCGACGACGCCTGCCGGCACCTGCGCCGCATCACCGCCCTGCCCGCCGGGCAGCTGCCATCCCCCGGCGCCGCGCCTCCGGCCACCGGGCAACCGCCGACCACAGACGCCGCGCCTCCGTACACCGAGCAAGCGCCGGCCACCGGCGCCGTGCTCCCGCTCACCGGGCAACCGCCGGCCACCGGCGCCGTGCTCCCGCCCGCCGGGCGGCCGCCATCCACCGGTGCCGTGCTTCTGCCCGCATCCGTGACGACTCCGGCGCCGTCGCTGTCCCCGCCCTCCGGCCCCTGTCTCCCGGAAGGCCACACGCCGGATCGATCGTCGGAGCCCTCTGACGGGGCCGAGCCCGGCGGCGGGGACGGGGCGGCCGGCGGCCGGTCCTGGAGCTCGTTCGCGCGGCCCGCCGCCGCGGTGAGCGTTCTGATCGCCGGCGTGCTGGCAGCCACGTCCTGGGCAGGCGGGCCCGCCGCCGAGCCGCCTGCCGCCAACACGCCTGCCACACCGGTCACGCCGGCCTCGGTGCCGACTACCGCGATCCTGCAGGCGCAGCCCGTGGCCGTCAAGCGCAGCGCTCCGTCCACCCGGCACCGGGGCGGACGGCCCGCCCCCGCCGCCACGGCGGACTCCCTGCCGCCGGGCCAGGCGAAGAAGGTCACCGGGCAGAACGGCAACGCCAAACACGTGCACAAGCTCCGCTCACCCGGCAAGGGCGGCAAGGGGCGCAAGTGATCAGGCAGGCACGCCTCCGGCGGTGAGAGCGCGCCTCCTGTCAGGCCCGGGCGAGCGCTGCCGCCGGCTCGGCGTTGCGCCGGACGAACTCCACCCATCCGGCGTTGCGCCGGGCCGATTCCCCCCAGGTACGCCACCGCCCGGGGCTACGCCTGAGCCCGGTGGGGGCACGGCCTCCGGCTCAGCCCTCCTGGGCCGACGTCCCGCCATCGGCGCAGCCCTCCTCGGCCGGCGAACGGGCGTCAGTGCGCAGCCCTCCTCAGCCGGCGAACCGGCGTCGGCGCCTCAGCTCTCCTTGGCCAGCGAGCCGGCGTCGACGCTCAGCCGCGCCACGTCCCCCTCGATCCCCGCCACCTGATCAGCGGCCACGTACAGGTCGCGGGAGAACAACCCCTTGGCGTCCACCTTGACGAAGCCGGTACGCACCAGCCGCGCCGCCAGCGCGGGCGGCAGGTCGGGTTCGGCGTCGTGGAACACCGCGGCCAGGGCCGGCACCAGGCCGGGGCGGTCCCCGGACTCCTGCCCCTCGGTGGTCGCGGCCTGCGGGTCGCCCATCCTGACGAACTCCACCGTCCCGAGCTCCTTGCCGTCACGGTCGACGACCTTCATGCCGGCGTGCACCTGGCTGATGACCGGCTCGTGGGAGGGATGCACGACAACGCTCCTTTCCTTCCTGTTCTGGGCTTGCACGCCTACCCAGCCGGATCGCGGAAAGTCCAGGGCGGGGCGGGATGGTCGGCCGGATGCTGCGGGCGGAACGCGCACGAGCACCGGTACTGGGCGGGGCCGTCGCCGTGCAGATCGAGCCCGCGCGCCCAGCTCATACAATCGGACGACGCCTCGGAAATGGAGTTCCATGGTCACGTCCGGCCGACGACGACGAGTGACGATCGCCGACGTGGCGAGCCACGCGCAGGTCTCCGTCACGGCGGTGTCCAAGGTGATCAACAACGCCTACGGCGTCAGCCCGGCCATGAAGGACAAGGTCAAAACGGCCATCCAGGAGCTCGGCTACCGGCCGCAGGCGGTGGCCAGGGGCATGCGCGGCCGCACCTTCACCATCGGCCTGGTGCTGCCGCACATCAGGAACCCGTTCTTCGCCGACATCCTGGACGGCCTGACCGCACACCTGCACACCACCGACTACCAGGCGTTCATGATCCAGGGTGGCGCCACCCGCAAGGTCGAGCAACGAGCGGTCGACGCCCTGCTCTCCCGCCAGGTGGACGGCATCATCATGGTCGCCCCGCTGGCCTCGAAGGCCCGCCTGGAAGACGTCGCCCAGGACAAACCACTCGTCGTGCTCGCCCGCCACGAGCGCTCACCCCATTACGACTCCGTCTACGACGACGACGAAGCCGGCGCCGAGCTCGTGGTCACCCACCTCATCCACCTCGGCCACCGCCGCATCGCCCACATCACCCACCAGGACGACAGCCTCGCCCGCCCCGCCGACCTGCTGCACACCATCCGATCCACGACCTACGAGCGCGTCATGCGCGAACACGGCCTGGCCGACGAGATCGCCATCGCCACCAGCTACTACAACGAGCAAGGCGGCTACGACGGCACCCGCGAGCTCCTCGCCCGCACCCCCCGCCCCACCGCCATCTTCGCCGGAGCCGACCAAGCCGCACTCGGCGCACTGGCCGCCATCCACCAAGCCGGCCTGACCGTCCCCGCCGACATCTCCGTCGCCGGCTACGACAACACCCACCTGGCCGCGCTCCCCAACATCGCCCTGACCAGCATCGACCAGGACGGCCACGAGATGGGCCGCGCCGCCGGCAAACTCCTGCTCGAACGCGTCGAAGGCCGCATGACACCCGTGCGCTTCACCGTCACGCCGAGCCTCGTCGTCCGCGCCTCCACCGCCGCGCCGCCGGCTTCGTAGGCGGTCAGCGGGAGCCGCCGCGACGCCTACGTCAACCGCATCGGGCAGGCTCGGCGGTGGCCAGCAGGTGCCATCCCTGCGGGCCCGCCTCGCCGTCTCAGTCAGCGGCGGTCAGCGATCGTGCGTGCCGGATCCTGACGCGGACGTCGCTGCCGGTCGGGGGCAGCTCGGTCGCGAGCACGTCGCCGGGGTGCAGGCAGGTCAACCGGCCGGTGGAGGTGTCGACGTCGACACGGGTGGCGATGCCGAGCGCGACGGTCCGGCGCAACGTTCCGGTCACCACCGGGACGTCGCCGGTCCGGCCGGTGGCGCCGCCGGACGGGTCGAGGACGAGTTCGGTGTGCTCGGGCCGGGCGGCGAGGGTGTGCGGCCGGCCGGTGAGGGCCGGCGGCAGGAGGTTGGTGTAGCCGAGCAGCCGGGCCGTGTCGGCGTCGCTCGGGTGGTCCAGCACCTCGGCGGTCGGGCCGTGCTGGCGGACCCGGCCGCCGATCAGCAGCGCGGTGTCCTCGGCCAGGGCGAGGGCCTCCTGCCGGTCGTGGGTGACCAGGATCGTCGCGGTGGGCTGCCCGTTCAGCGCGGCACGCAGGTCGGCGAGCAGGTCGGCGCGGGTCGTGCTGTCCAGCCCGCTGAACGGCTCGTCGAGCAGCAGCACGCGGGGTCCGGCGGCGAGCGCGCGGGTGATGCTGACCCGCTGGGCCTCGCCGATGGACAGGCTGCGGGCGTCCCGGCCGGCGAGGGGCGCCAGGCCGAGCGCCTCGATCCACGGCCAGGCCCTGACCCGGGCCTCGCGGCGGCTCACGCCGCGGAAACGCAGTCCGCTGATCACGTTGGCGGCCACCGTGCCGCGGCGCAGGATCGGCCGTTGCAGCACGGCCGCGATCGCCTCGCGCATCAGCGCCGGCGTCGCGGGGCGGCCGTCGAGCACGATCTGCCCGCTGACCCGGTGGCTGCTGAGCAGGCCCAGCGCGCGCAGCAGGGTGGACTTGCCGGCGCCGTTGGGGCCCAGCACGGCCAGCGTGCGCCCCGAGGCGACGTGCAGCTCCGGCACGCTGAGCAGTTCCCTGCCACCGGCGTGCACGCGCAGGTCGCGGCAGCCGATCCCGGGCCCGGTCACCACGGCCCGGTCACCACGGCCCGGTCCGTCCCGATCCCCGTGCCCGGGCCGGTCACCGCGGCACCGCCCGTCGCTGTTGCATCAGCGTCAGCGACACGTTCACGGCGAACGCGATCAGCAGCAGGATCAGGCCGAACGCGATGGCGAGCGAGAACTGGCCCCGGCTGGTGGCCAGGACCGCGGCGGTGGTCAGCACCCGGGTCTGCCCGGCCAGGTTGCCGCCCACCATCTGCGCGGCCCCTACCTCGCTCACCACCGCGCCGAACGCCGCCATCGCCGCGGCCAGCAGCGGCAGCCTGGCCTCGTTCAGCAGCGCCGCGAAGGCGCGGATCGCCGTCGCCCCCAGCGCCTGCATCTGCACCCGGAAGTCGGGATCGACCTGTTGCAGCGCGGCCGTGACCAGGGCGACCACGATCGGGGTGGCGATCGCGGCCTGGGCGACGACCATCGCGGCCGGCGTGTAGAGCAGCCCGAGCCCGCCCAGCGGCCCGCTGCGCCACAACAGCACGGTGACGAACAGGCCGACCACGACCGGCGGCATGCCCATCCCGGTGTTGGCCGCCGCCAGGACGATCCGCCGGCCGGGGAAGCGCGCCAGCGCCAGGGCCGCGCCCAGCGGCAAGCCGACCAGCAGCGCGATCGCGGTCGCGGTCAACGACACCCGTAAGGTCAGCATCATGATCGACCAGCTGTCCTGGTCCCCGGAAAGCAGCAGGCCGATCGCTTCCGCCAGCCCGTCGAACAGCACGTCCATCTACGTCACTCCCCGGGCCGGGCTCACTGGCCCAGTGTCGCCTCGTCCGCGCCCGCGTCCGGGGTGAACAGCGGCCGGCCGTACTTCGCTCGCCCGAACTCGCCGATGAGCCGCTGCGCGGGCGGGGCGACGATCCAGTCGGCGAACGCCTTCGCCCCGTCGGGCTGTACCCGATCGCCTGCCTTCCTGGTCATCTCGATGACGTGGTAGACGTTGAGCAGCCCGGGATCGCCCTCGCTCAGCACGTCCAGCTCCAGGCTGCCGCGCTGGGTGAGAAAGGTGGCCCGATCCGACAGCGTGTAGGCGGCCTTCTCGCCGGCGACCCGCAACGTCTCGCCCATGCCCTGCCCCGTGGACTGGTACCACGATCCGCCCGGATCCACCGCGGCCTTGGACCACAGGTCCTTCTCCCTGGCGTGGGTCCCCGACTCGTCTCCCCGGGAGATGAACATCGCCCGCGCCGCCTCGATCTTCTTCATCGCCTCCGCGCTCTTCGCGCCCCGGATCCCGGCCGGATCGGCCCGCGGACCGAGCAGCACGAAGTCGTTGTGCATCACCAGCCGCCGCCGGCCGGCACCGCCCTCGGCCACGAACTTCTCCTCCGCCGCGGGGGAATGCACGAGCAGCACGTCGGCCTCCCCGCGCCGGCCCAGCTCGATGGCCTGCCCGCTGCCGACCGCCAGGGTCTTGACCTGCCAGCCGCTGTCGCGGGTGAAGGCCGGTAACAGCTCGTCGAGCAGGCCGCTGTCCTGGGTGCTGGTCGTGGTGGCCAGGATCAGTGACTTGTCCTCCGGCGGGTTCGCCGCAGGCCCGCCGGAGGAGGGGGCGCTCCCGCACCCGGCCAGTAACACCGTCACGGCCAGCGCGCCAACGATCAGAAGCCTGCTTCTCACCACTGTGGCCCCATCTGTGCTACTACAGAGCAAGGCAAGTGTAGGTATGACGGGAGCACGACGGCCAGGGCCGCCGCGATCTCTTTCCGGATCGGCGGCCTCTCGCGGTCGAGTGGTGGGCTCTCGCGGGTCAGCCGGCCGCCGCGGAGGAGCCGTCGCCCCGCCATGGGCGCAGGTAGGTGCTCAGGGGCAGGTCCAGGCGCAGCCGTAGCCGGCTGTGGCCGTGCGGGTGGTCGAGGCTGACCTCGTCGCACAGGCGGTGGATCAGCCACAGGCTCAGCTGCTCGGCGTCGGCGGGGGGCGAGGGCAGGCGCTCGACGGTGGCGAGGTGCTCGGGGCGCAGCCGGCCGGCGCTGTCGCAGATCTCCACGGTGATGCTGGTGGGGCTGGTGTAGGCGGTCACGGTGCCGCCACCCCCGCCGTGGTCGAGGACGTTGGTGACGGCCTCGTTGACCGCGAGCACCAGGTGATCCACCCGGGCGCCGGGCAGTTTCGCATGGCGGGCGTAGACCCGGATGAGGTCCCGGATGAGCGCCAGGTCGTAGGTGATGGGGCAGTGCAGGCGGATGGGTGCGTGCATGGGCTACCTCACCCCTGGAGCGGAAGGGGGATGGCGTAAAGCGTACGAGTGAGGGCAGAGGGTGAGGTGACCGAGTAAGCGAACCGAGCCGGGCACACCCATGGTGCCCCCGGGCAGATCAGCCGCGGCCGACGCGGTGTGCTGACCGGCGCCTGGCGAGAAAGGTTGATCGCCCGACATCCGCTCTCCTCCCTGCCCGATGTGCCGCCGCTGAACGCTCGCGCGGCGCGCCGGGCGCTCCTGCTTTCGGCGATCTTCTCGCGGCGCCTTCGTACGTTGCGTGCGCCCATGCCCTGCCGTGCCGGGGCATGGGGCGTGGCTCGGCTCTGCCCTGAGACAGCCCCTCGTGGCGTGGAGTGCGATGACCGACCGAACCGACGGCGCTGCTGACGTGCTACCCATGGTGCACCCCTTCGGCCTGCGCGTGCGCGGCGACATCGACCGTGCCAGCCGGCCTGTGCTGGCCCGCTCGCTGGCCTGGGCTGTGCGCATCAGCAAGGCCGACATCCACCTTGATCTGTCCGAGCTTACCTTCATCGACGCCGCCGGCCTGCAGCTCATCGTCCGAACGGCTGCCGGTCTGCCGCCGCCACGCGCGCTGGCCCTGGTGAACGCGCCGGCCTCCGTTCTCGAGCTGCTGACCCTGCTCAGCTGGCAGCTCGACCCGGAGCAGCGGCTGCGTCCGCAGGGGGGCGCGGCCGATCCGCAGGGGCCCGATCCGGCTCCGGCTCCACCCCGCTGACCTCGTGCTCACCTGGGGCCACCACCCGAGCCGGCCCAGCTCGTGGCCTCGGCCAGGCTGCGGTAGGGCGGGAACAGATGTACCAGCTGGGTGATGGTCAGCAGCCGCGCCAGGGCCCCGTGCACGCCGATCAGCCGCAGTCCCCCGCCGCGTTCCTCGGCCTGGCGCTGGCTGCTGATGAGCGTCCACAAGCCGCCGGAATCGCAGAACGCCAGGCCTGACACGTCCACCACGATCTTCGGGGTGTCCGCCTGCAGCAACTGGTCGAACGTCTGGGCCAGCGGCTGCTGGGTCGTGCGGTCGAGCTCTCCGTCCAGATGCACCACATGACAGTCCGGCAGGAGCTGGACGTCGATGAAGAGGTCCGTCATGGCGCCGGCCATCCCCAAGCTCGCGCCGCCCTGCCCACGTCTGCCGGCAGGGGCGGCGATATCCGACAACATCCCCGCGCTACCCTTCGCCCGGCGCCGTTCCTCCTCCGGGCTGCCGGGGTAAGCAAGGTGTGGCGGTGCGGCCAAGTTCCAGCACCCGGCACGGCGCCGCCCCCCGTCCCCGCGGCGACGCGCTCACCGTCCCGAAGTTCAGGGGTTACACCAGCATGCGACAATGATTATCATTTGCCGGACATGGCCGATCCTGGCCACGTCCGGCGAAGGGTGGCGCATGTCTGCTTCCACGGTCTCATCGGCGCGACGGGCGCCGTCGGTGCTGGCTCCCGCCCGTGCCACCTTGATCGGTTGCGGGGTCCTGACCGCGGTCAGCGCGCTCGCCGGGATGGCGCCGCTGATCGCGGTGGTCGAGATCAGCCGGCGGCTGCTGCAGGGGGAATCGGACGTGTGGCCGATCATCGTGGTCACGCTCGTCGCCCTGGCCGTCAAGCAGCTCGGTACGTTCGGCGCGGGCGTGCTGACGCACCTGGCCGACATCCGGGTGTCGTTCAGGATCCGGCGGGAGCTGCTGGGCAAGCTGCGCAGGCTGCCGCTGGGCTGGTTCACCGACCGCAACTCCGGCATCGTGAAGAAGACGGTCGAGGACGACGTCGCCGCGCTGCACCAGCTCATCGCCCACTCCGTGGTGGAGGTGACGGCCGCCGCCGTCCCCGTGGTGGTCGCGGTCGGCTACCTGCTCGCCGTGGACTGGCGGATGGCGGTGATCAGCCTGGTGCCGCTGGTCGCCGGGCTGATCGTGTACCAGCGTGCCATGGCTGGGGCCGGGACGAAGTACCCGGAGTTCATGGCATGGCTGACCCGGCTGAGCGGGGCCGCGGTCGAGTTCGTCAACGGCATCGGCGTCGTCAAAGCCTTCGGCACCCCGGGCGTGGCCAGCCGCCGCTTCCAGGACGTGTCCCGGAATTTCGCCCGCTTCTTCCTCGACTGGGCCAAGGCGACCACCAGAGCCTCGGTCATCTCGGAGATCCTGCTGTCACCACCGAGCGTGCTCGTCATCATGGTGGGCGCGGGCGGCGCGCTCACCGCCGCCGGATGGCTGCCGCCGGCGAGCTTCATCGCGTTCCTGGTGTTCGGGACGGTCACCACCGCGGGGCTGATGACGGTCATGATGTCGATCCATCCGCTGGTCACGGCGCTGAGCGTGGCGCGCGGCATCGGCGAGGTGCTCGCCGCCCCCGAGCTGCCCGTCCCGGCGAGCCCGATCGTGCCCGACCCCGCCGCTCCCGGTCCGGTGGTGCGGATGCGCGGGGTGCGCTTCGTCTACGGTGACACCGTCGCGCTCGACGGCGTCGACCTCGATCTCGAACGGGGCACGGTCACCGCGTTGGTCGGCCCGTCCGGGTCCGGCAAGTCCACCCTGGCCAAGCTGCTGCCCCGTTTCGACGACCCGCAGCAGGGCTCGGTCGAGCTGCACGGCGTCGACCTGCGCGATCTCGACCCCGCCGAGCTGTACCGGCACGTGGCCTTCGTCTTCCAGGACTCGGCGCTGCTGCGCATGAGCGTCCGCGACAACATCCGCCTGGCCCGCCCGGACGCCTGCGACGCCGACGTACGCGCGGCGGCGGCCAAGGCGCAGATCCTCGACCGCCTCGACGCGCTGCCCCGTGGCCTGGACTCGGTGGCCGGCCAGGACGCGGAGCTGTCCGGGGGCGAGCGGCAGCGGGTGTGCATCGCCCGCGCGATCCTCGCCGACCGGCCGGTCCTCGTCCTGGACGAGGCGACCGCGAGCGCGGACCCGGAGAACGAGGCCCGCATCCAGGACGCGCTGAGCGAGGTCGCCCGCGGCCGTACCGTGCTGGTCATCGCGCACCGGCTGAGCACGATCCGCGGGGCCGACCGGATCGTCGTGCTCGACGAGGGCCGCGTCGCCGAGCAAGGGCGGCACGAGGAGTTGCTGGCCCGCCAGGGCCTGTACGCCCGGCTGTGGGAGCACGACCAGCGCGCCCGCGAAGGCAGCGCGCAGGGGCTGGAGACCGGCCGATGACCGCACAGAGCCTGGAGGCCCGCTGATGATCGCCATGATCCGATACCTGTCCGAGCTGCTCGACGGACGCGGGCGCCGCCACCTGCGCGTCATGCTCGCCGCCCAGGCCGGGCAGGGCGTGCTGCAGGGGCTGGGCTTCCTGCTCGTGGCCCCGCTCGTGGCCGCCCTCACCACCGCGCCGGTCGACTGGGGCCGCTTC
This sequence comes from Nonomuraea sp. NPDC050202, assembly GCF_040656115.1. Lineage (NCBI taxonomy): Bacteria > Bacillati > Actinomycetota > Actinomycetes > Streptosporangiales > Streptosporangiaceae > Nonomuraea > Nonomuraea sp. NPDC050202. The sequence continues at coordinate 81,159 of NZ_JBFALF010000038.1, forward strand.
TGGATCTGGGCGGGCGCGATCGCCGCCGCGGTCGCCGCCCACCACGTGCTGCTGGCGTGGAGCACGTCCCTGGGCTACGTCGTCGGCACGGACGTGCTGACCGGCTTCCACACACGCCTCGGCAACCACCTGGCCACGCTGCCGATCGGCTGGTTCCGCGGCGACCGCACCGGGCCGATCGGGCGGATGCTCGGCAAGGGCACGATGGACGTCGCCAACATCCCCGCCCACCTGCTGCGCCACGTCGTCGTCGGCATCACCGCCCCCACCACCGTGATCATCGGCAGCTTCCTGCTCGACTGGCGGATCGGCCTGGCCTTCGCCGCCGGCGCGGTGCTGTGCGCACTGGCCCTGCGCCTGCTCATGGTCATCGTGCGGCGCAACGACGACGACTACGAGCACGACATCGGCGTCAGCGCCTCCCGTATCGTCGAGTACGCCCGCCAGCAACCGACCCTGCGCGCCTACGGCGTGCTCGACCGACCCGAGCTCGGCACCCTGGAGGAATCCCTGGTCCGCCAGCAGGGCTCCCAGTCACGGCTCACCGTCCGGGGAGCCTGGGGCCTGATCGCGTTCTTCGGCGCCCTGCAACTGGTCGTCACCGCCGTCATCGCCCTCACGGTCGTCTTCACTCTGCAGGGCACCATGACCATCGCCGTCATGATCGGCCTGATGATCGTCACCCTCCGCATGCTCGACCCGATCTCCCAGCTCGGCGAGCTGGCCGGCACCGTGCAGGTCAACGCCGACGCGATCGGCCGCGTACGCGCGCTGCTGGCGGTGCCGCCGCTGCCCGAACCGATCACCCCCGCCGAACCGGCCGGCACCGGCATCGAGCTGCGCGGCGTGCGCTTCGGCTACGACGGCGGCCCGGCCGTCCTCGACGGCATCGATGCGACGATCCCCGCCGGCAGCTTCACCGCCGTCGTGGGCCCGTCCGGCGCGGGCAAGAGCACGCTGCTGAAACTGCTCGGCCGCTTCTTCGACGTCACAGAAGGCACGATCCGCATCGGCGGCCGGGACGTCCGCGAGCTCGGCAGCGCCGGCGTCTCCCGGCTGACCGCGCAGGTCTTCCAGGACGTCTACCTGTTCGAGGGCACCATCGCCGACAACCTGCGCATGGCCGCCCCTGACGCCACCGACGCCGACCTCGACCGGGTGGCCCGCATCGCCCGCCTCGACGAGGTCGTCGAACGCCTCCCGCAGGGCTGGCACACCCGCGTCGGCGAGGCCGGCTCCACCCTGTCCGGCGGCGAGAAGCAGCGCGTCTCCATCGCCCGCGCCCTGCTCAAGGATGCCCCCATCGTGCTGCTGGACGAGGCGACCGCCGCGCTCGACCCGGCCAACGAGGCCGCCGTCGCCGGCGCCATCGCCGAGCTGGCCCGCGACCGCACCGTCATCGTCGTCGCCCACCGCCTGTCCACGGTGGTCGCCGCCGACCGCATCCTCGTCCTCGACCAGGGCCGGATCACCGAGCACGGCGACCACGGCACCCTGCTCGCCGCCGGCGGCACCTACGCCCGCTTCTGGAACGAGCGCGTCCGCGCCCGCGGCTGGCAGCTCACCCCGGAGGGAACGCCGGCCGGGTAGTGTCACCTGGCCGCGTACGTGGTGGGCAGCGCGTCCAGGTCGCGGCTGCCGGCGAGCGTCGGGGCCGGTTCGCCCGGCCTGGCGCGCTCTACCCTTCGTGCGTACCAGCAGGCCGCTGGCACGTACTGGACTGTAATCCCGTGCAGCTCCGCTCCCCCGCGATGAGCAGCACGATGCCGATCATGAGCACCGCGCAGGTCAGCATCACGAGCATGCACCAGACGTGCAGCAGCGAGCGGCTCCCTGCCGTGGCCGGGAGCGGCTCCGTCCCGGAGCCCAGCGCGCCGGAGAGCATGGCGTCGAGTTCGGGCTCCTCCCGGACGAGGCGGCTTTCCAGCTCCGCCAGCGCCCGGCGCTCCTCACGCGAAAGTCCCATGCCGCACTCCCCCGATCGCTCGCAGCCCACCACGTCCCCCGCCCGGGACGCCACCTGCTTCCCCCACGTCCTGCGCCAGCGTCCCATTTCATCCAGATACGCCCGGCATGCCAAGAAAACCTTGCACACTGCAACGAACATGTGATGCGACCATGAGCCCTTGCTGATCGCTGACAGCACCTGGGCGGTCCCCGGCGCCTCGGGTCTGTCAGGCGGGGCCTGACAGGCCCTGGCCGCGATCGCGCAGGGTGAGCGTGGCCGCCTTCTCCGCCGGCGCGCCCGGCCTGCTGACGTAACGGAGGATCTTGAAGTCGGCGGTCAGGTCACTCGGGGTGACCCGGAGCATGAGGTAGCCGCGATGGCGAAGGTGCAGCTTCAGGTGCGGGTTGGCCGCCAGGAGCGGGTCCGCGGCCTGGTCGATGTCGTGGCCGTCGCCGCCGCTGGTGATGGAGGTGACGGCGAACTCGGCGCCGATCGGGCGGGAGGCCGGATCGTCGTAGTCGAGGACGAGGTTCCCCGCCCAGTGGGCGTGCACGTCGCCGGTGAGGACGGCGACGTTGCGGGCTCCGGCCTGGATCCAGCCCTCGGTGACGCGCAGGCGGGCGGCGGTGTAGCCGTCCCAGGCATCCTGCCGGACCAGCCGGTCGAGGCCCGGGTCGCGGTCGCGCTGCCCGAAGAAGACCTGCTGGCCGATGAGGTCCCAGCGCGCCCGGGACCGGCGCAGGCCGTCCAGGAGCCACTGTTCCTGGTCCAGGCCGAGCATCGTGCGGCTCGGCCCCGCCGGGAGCGGGCAGTTGCTGTAGCCGGCGCCGCACAGGTGCGGGTCGCGGTACTGCCGGGTGTCGAGCACGTGCAGGGCGGCGAGGTCGCCCCAGCGCAGGCGCCGGTAGAGCTGGACGGCCGTGCCGCCGGGGCGGGCGCCCTGCCGCAGCGGCATGTGCTCGTAGTAGGCGCGGAAGGCGACGCGGCGGCGTTCGGCGGGGATGAGGCTCGTCCAGTTGTTGAGCACCTCGTGGTCGTCCAAGACGGCCACCCACGGCGCGGCGGCGTGGGCGGCCCGCAGGTCGGGGTCGGTCTTGTACAGGGCGTGCCTGCGCCGGTAGTCCGCCAGGGTCACCGCTTCCGCCCCCTGGTGGTCGCGGACGTTGCCGCCCGGTTCGAGCTGCTGGTCGCTGCCCTGCTCGTAGATGTAGTCACCCAGGTTGAGGACGAGATCGGGCTGCTCGGACGCGATCGCGGCGTAGGCGGTGAAGTAGCCGTGCTGGTAGTTGGCGCAGGAGCAGACGGCCAGGCGCAACGGGCGCGCCGTCGTGCCCGGCGCGGGCGTGGTCAGCGCGCGCCCGGTCGGCGACAGGTGCGCGCCCGCCTTGAAGCGGTACCAGTACGGCCTGCCCGGCCGCAGCCCCGTGACCTCGACGTGGACGGTGTGCGCCCACTCCCGTACCGCTTCCTGCGTGCCGCGGCGGACGACCTTCTTGCCCTCGGGGTCGGTGGAAACCTGCCAGTGCACCGGCACGGGAGCCTCCGGCATGCCGCCGAGCCCGTCTTCCGCCAGCGGCGCCGGCGCCAGGCGGGTCCACAGCACGAACCCGCCCGGGTCCGGGTCGCCGCTGGCGACGCCCAGGGTGAACGGCTCGCCGAAGGGCGCCGCCGGCACCAGGGACGGCAGGCCCGAGGAGAGCCCCGCCGCCAGGAATGACCTCCTGCTCAACACACCAGCATGATCGCCGCCCCCGGCGCCCGCCCGGACGGGGACACGCCAGCCGCTGGGAAAGAACAGACGCGGACACTCCCCAGGCCGACGTCACCCCGCCTCGCCCCGGACGGCCGGCTCGGCCTTGCAATCCGATGCCAGCGCGCCGGAAGGTGCGGGGGTGCTCACGAGGAGGGCCGACCTCCTTGGAGACTGACGGCGTGCTCCCGGGCTGCCACGGTCAGCGGAACCACGACCTCGTGCCGGCGTGCAGCGACAGCCCGAACGTGAGCAGCGCCGCGAGGGCGGTGGCGCCCATCGTCGCTCTCTGCATGCCGGATGCGAGGAGCAGGGCGTACAGCAGCCCGCACCCGCTCGCCACGAGCCCGAGGTTCCACACCCACGTGCGGCCCGACGAGGCGAATCCCGCGGCCGAACCGAAGGAGAGCGCCAGCGCCAACGACATGATGCCGAGCGGCGGAAACAGATGCCACAACTCTTCACCCAGTGCGGTGATCCCCAGAAACGGCTGGACGAGCGACAGGGCCCAGAAGCCCGCCTGTGCCCAGTTGAGAAGACGTAACACCGCAACACCGCGAGGCAGCAGAACACCGGGTCGCGACTCGGTCATGCGACGCTCCAAGGCAGACGTCGGACGGGGCGCATGTTGCAGGCCCGGGACGATCTACAGCATGCCAGGCCGGCCCCTTACGCGCCCCCGCTACACTGGACGAACCAATCCAGTGTGAGCGCATCGGGAAGGCGGCTACGTGGCAGGCAGACGTACTCGCGGGCCGGGGGTGCACCATGAGCAGCGGCGCAACGAGATCGCCGACGCCGTGCTCGCCATCGTCGCCGAACGCGGCCTGGCCGCCGTGTCGCTGACCACCGTCGCCGAGCAGGCCGGCATCTCACCGGGCCGGGTGCAGCACTACTTCCCCGCCAAACACCAGCTCATCGAGGCCGCCTTCGAGCGCGGCAACGAGCTGTCCAGCGGGCGCATCAGGCAGAAGACCGGCTCCGACCTCGACGCCGCCGACCCCCGGCTGGTGCTCACCACCGTGCTGACCGAGCTCATCCCGTACGACGCCGCCACCGAAGCCCACATGCGCGTACGCCAGTCCTTTCACGCGCTCGGCTTCGCCGAGGAGAGCATCGCGGCCCGGCTGCGCGTCCTGTATGCCGGGTTCCACCACCAGTTGGCGCAGCTCATCCGCAAGGATCAGGAGGCCGGCCGCATCCGCGGCGACGTGCGGCCGGACGGCACCGCCCTGGCCCTGGTGGCCCTGGCCGAAGGACTGGCCGCCTACGTCCTCACCGGCGTCGCCGCCCCCCAGGTGGCGCGTGACCAGCTGCTCGGCGAGATCGCCGGGCTCTACGCATGAGACCGCCTCACTGAGAGCCGGTTCGGGCCGGTGCGCCGTTCAGGGTCTCGACCTCGCCCGTGTCCAGGGAGTAGTACGCGCCGACCACGGCCAGGGCCCCCTTGGCCACCAGCGGCGCGAGGTCTTGGTTGTCGCGCAGGGCGTTCGCCGTCAGCTTCACCTGCGCTCTGGCCATCGAGTCGGCGGGGTCGGCATGGCGCTCTTCCGACACCTGCTCGTACGCCGGGCGCAGAGCCTCCGTGATCGCCTGAAGGTTGCCCGGCAGCGGCCTGCCGTCCCGCAGGGCCTGGTAGGCGGCGGAGACCGCGCCGCACCGCTGGTGGCCGAGGACCACGATCAACGGGGTTCCGCTGGTCATCGGCCCGTACTCGACGGAGCCGGTGATCACGGGCCCGAGCGCCGCCCCGCCGCTGCGCATGACGAACAGGTCGCCCAGGCCGGTGTCGAACACGAGCTCGGGCGGCACGCGGGAATCGATGCAGGACAGCACCGCCCCGTAGGGTTGCTGGCTGGCGGCCAGCAACTGCCGGCGGGTGGGGTCGCGATCCGGGTGCCGCAGCGCGTTGGTCACCCAGCGCCCGTTGCCCGCCATCAGCCGTTCGTAGGCGGCCTCCGGCGTACGGGGCGGCGGTGCCGCGGCGGGTGCGGGCCCCGCCTGGCGTGGCTGGTTCGTATCGGCCGATGAGCAGCCGGCCAGGCAGGCCGCTGCCAGGGACGCCGCTCCCGCGAGCAGCGCTCGCCGCTCCGGGCCGTCCGCCGCCCGCGTTCCGCCGCCATGGTGCCGCATCTCTCCACCGCGATTCTTCACTACGTACAGTGTGGACGAAGACACGCTATGTGTTCGGTCAAGGCGGCACAAGGTCGTCGGCGAAGCTCACGCGGGCAGGCGGAGCGCCATCACGGCGATGTCGTCCAGCCCGCTGGCCGGAAGCCCGGCCAGCACCGAGTCACAGAACCTGTCCACCGGCTCGTCGGCGACCGACTCGGCCAGGCGGCGCAACCGCTCCAGGCCGTCGTCGAGATGTTCGCCCGGCCGCTCGACGAGACCGTCGGTGTACAGCAGGAGCGTGCTGCCCGGCGGCAGCGGCTCCACCTCCGAGACGCGCGGCTCGGTATGGGGGAAGCCGAGCAGCGGGCTGAGGCCGCCCTCGAGGAACCGGCCCCCGCCGTCGGGCGAGACCAGCAGCGGCGGCGGATGCCCGGCCGAGGCGTACCACAGCCGGTAAGCGTCGTCGAACCTCTCCACGCGGGCGAACACGCACGTGGCGGTGACGTCGCCCGACAGCGACTCCATCGCGACGTTCAGCCTGGTGAGGATCTCGCCCGGCGGTTCGCGGCGATCCATCGCCAGCGCGCGCAACATGTTGCGCAGCTGGCTCATCGCGACGGCGGCGCTCAGGTCGTGGCCGGACACGTCCCCGATCACCAGCGCAGGGACACCGTCGGGCAGGACGAAGGAGTCGTACCAGTCGCCGCCCACGTCCGCCGCGGACGGGCTGGCCCGGTAGCGGGCGACGATCCGCAGATCAGGCAGGCTCGGCGGGTCGGCGAGCAGGCTGTACTGCAGGGCGAGCGCGATCTGTTGCGCGCGCTGGAAGCGGATGGCCCTGCTCAGGGCGTCGTGGGCGTGATCGAACATGCGGTTCAGCAGGGTGATGGTGTCCCGGCTGATCGCCGGGCGGTCGCCGCACGTCACCGCGCAGACCACCGCGGGAACCGCGCCGTCGACCACGACCGGGAGGATCAGGACACCGTTGGCGTCGTTCGCCTTCAGCCACGGCAGTGTGCCCCTGGGGACGGCCTGCGGCGGGGGCGAGCCGACGGGGAACGTCATCAGCAGGGGCCGCCTGCCCCGCACGGCCTGTACGAAGGCGTTGCTTGCGGGGAGCTGCTCCTCGCTGTAAGGCGGCAGCCGCCTCGAGCCCGGGCGTGCGGCGGTGGCCAGCCGCTCGATGATGAACGGGGCGCCGCCGTGCCGGTCGCCGGTCAGGTCGGTGACGAGATAGACGCCGCAGCCGTCGGCCAGCTCCGGCACGATCACGTCGGCCAGCGCGCCGAGCATCTCCTCCAGGCTCCGCAGCTGCGCCGTGGCGATGGCGGCGCGGTCGAGCAGGCGCTGGCGCCGCTGCTCCTGCCACTGCTGCTCGATGTCGACGGAGCTGCCCACCCACTCCACGACCTGGCCGTTCTCGCAGATCGGCACCGCGCGGAGCTGGAAGTGCCGGTAGCCGTCGCGGGTGCGCAGCCGGTAGATGTGCTCCCACATCGCGGTGGCGCCGCCGACCGCGTGCGACCAGGAGGTGATCGTGGCGGGGCGGTCGTCGGGGTGGACCGTCCGCAGCCAGCGCTGCCCGCGGTAGTCCGCCCACTGCTGCCCGGTCACCCGTTCCCAGCTCGGGCTCGGCTCGGACACGTACCCGTCCCCGCTGGTCACCCAGAAGATGTCCGCGCTGAGGCGCATCAGGCTCTCGTAGCGCCGCAGGATGCGGCGGCGTTCCTCGGCGACGGCCGTCACCTGGTGCGCGGCGGTGACCTGCTCGGTCACGTCCATCAACATCACGAGCACGCCGTGCTCGCCGGCGCCGAAGGCGACCCGCGACAGGCTGAAGGTGAAGAACCGCTCCCCCGGCTCCCGGGCGCCGGGGATCGGCATCGCCTCCTCGGCGGTCCTGATGACCGGCTCGCCCGTGGCGTACACCTGGTCGAACCAGGATCGGTAGTGCGGCAGCACGAAGGCGGCGAACGCCTCCTCGACGGGCATCCCGCCCCGGGGACCACTGACCTGCGACCGGTACATGGCATTGCTGTAGACCAGCCGGTGATCCGGCCCCCGCGTCACCGCCATCCCCACCGGCGCCGGGTCCAGCACCTCGAACGAGAGGTTGCTGCCCCCGCGATCTGTGACCTCCATCGTGACCTCCCCCGAGGGTCACAAGCACCCTCAGCCCTACCCATGGACGGCAGGCCATGAACTCGGCATGCCCGACCCGCTCCCGGAGGGTGGCGCGGGCGTGACCCGGGATGAAGCCAGGCGGTGTCCGGCCTGCCCGCGGGCGTCTCCATCCGGTGCCGGCCGGCTCCGTCACGACGACGGCACGGCGCGCTGTTGACGGAGCTCTCATGCCAGGCGACGTCATCGAATTCGGCGTTGGTGTGGCGCTGATCGGCGGCGGCGTCCCCGTGCGCCTGCCGCCGCGCCCGGCCCGGCGGGGGCCCTGTTGCCGGGCGCTCGCGGCAGTCGCTCAGGCGTCCTCGCCCGCATTACCCCCGCGTACGTCCAGGACCGCCTTTCCGGCGACGCGGCGGGCGAGCAGGGCCTCGGCGGCCTCCATCGCCCTGTCCCACGGCCCGCGCCAGCCGACCCGCACGTCCAGCTCGCCGGCCGCCAGCAGCCCGACGAGGTGAGCGAGGTCGTCGCCGAACGGCGTGGTCACGTTGAAGTTCTCGATCCGGCCCCGCGCCGATCGGGTGCCCGCCAGCTCGAAGTCGATGACCGTGGCCTCGCGGGCCGCCCGTCCGATGGCCAGCGCCACTCCGTCGTCCTCCAGGCGGTAGAACGCCTGCGCGAGCTGCCGCCCGCCCACGTTGTCCAGCACGCCGTACACCCGGCCCGCCAGGTTCTCCGGGCCGATGACGATCTCGGCGGCGCCCAGCTCACGCAGTCCGGCCGCGCGGGCGGGGCTGCCGGCGGAGGCGACGACCCGCGCTCCCGCGCGGGCGGCGAGCTGTACGGCGAACCGGCCGACGCCCCCGGACGCGCCGGTGACCAGGACCCGGCGGCCCGCCACCGGGCCGAGCCGGCGGACCGCCTGCAGCGCCGTGACCCCGGCGACCGGCAGTGCGCCGGCCTGCCCCAGGTCGACGGTCCCGGGCACGACGGCCAGCTCGGCGGTGTCCACGGCGCGCAGCTCCGCCCAGGCTCCCGACCAGCCGAAGGTGACCACGCGGGCGCCGGCGGCGGGGCCGGAGCCGTCAGCGGCGGGCCGGACGACCACCCCGGCGGCGTCCCATCCGGGGACGTGGCCTGGCCGGGCGTCCGGGCCCCTGAAGGCGATCTCCCCGAAGTTGAGCGAGAAGGCCGCGACCCGTACCAGCGCCTGGGAGGGCGTGGGCACCGGGTCGGGCACGACCTCGAAGGAGAGGTCCGGGTTGAAGGTCAGGGCTCGCATCGTTGCTCCTCCGTCGGTGGGTGACGGGGACGACCCTGACGCAACGCGCGCACGATCGGCTGGGGGTCAGCGCAGGGCCTCCACCTCGCCCGGCACCGCGCGGACGGCGGCCGCGACCCGGTCGAGGCAGCCGCGTTCCGCTGGGCGTCAGCGCAGGGGCGCCTCCTCGCCCAGCGCCGCGCGGACGGCGGCGGCGATCCTGTTGATGTCGCCGCGTTCGGCGGGCGGCAGGGGCGCGCCGACCGACTCCCTGAGCGCGGCGGCCTCGCCCAGCAGGGCCGCCGCCTCCTCGTAGGCCCCCTCGGCCGCCGCGACCCCGGCCAGGCCCTCCCTGGCCAGCGCGACGGCGCGCGGATCCCCGACCTCGCGGGCCGCGGCCAGCCCCTCCTCGTGCAGCGACCTGGCCGTGGCGAGGTCGCCGCGCTGTTCGGCGATGAAGCCGAGCTCAGCCAGCAGCAGCGTCACCCCGTAGAAGGGCAGGCCGTAGTCGGCCTCCAGGCGGCGGTTCCAGGCCAGCGACTGCTGGAAGAGCTGCTCCGCCGTGTCGAGGTCGCCGGCGCGGCGGGCCACGAGGCCGAGGCCGACGCGGGCGAACTCCTCGGCGAAGCTGTTGGACTGCTCGGCCGCCAGGCGCCTGCCCCGCTCGTGCAGTTCCCGGGATCCGTCCAGATCCCCAGTCAGCAGGGCGAGCCGGCCGAGGCTGGACAGCCGGTAGGACGCGTCGGTCCACAACCTCAGGTCCTCGGCGATGCGCAGGCCCTCGCGGTGCAGGCGGGCGGCGCGCTCGTAGTCGCCGGTGATCTCGGCGAGGTAGCCGAGCATGTCGGAGGCCTGCAGCCGCCCCCAGCCGTCGCCCAGCTCTTCGAAGCTCGCCAGGCTCCGGCTGCCGGACCGCTCGGCGAGGGCGTGGTCGCCCTGGAACATCGCCTGCTTGGCGCGGCTCGCCAGCGCCGCCGCCTCGCCCCAGCGGTCGCCGGCGGCGCGGAACCCGGCCAGCGCCTCCGTCAGCAGGCCCTCGGCGGTGGCGGCGTCCCCGAAGCTCAGGTGAGCGAGCGCGAGGAACCAGCGTGACCGTGCGTCGCGGGTGTCCAGCGCCCGCGCCGCGGTACGGCTGCGCCGCAGCAGGTCGGTGCCGTCGCCGGTCAGCATGGCGAACCCGGTCTCCCACGCCGCCGTCCTGGAGCACTGCGCGCCGGGCAGCGCCAGGGCCGCGGCGAGGGAAGCGCGGCCCTCGCGGTGCCTGCCCCGCAGGTACCAGTACCACGCCAGGGCGTCGACCAGGCGCAGGGCCAGCGCGGGGTCGGTGGTGTGCTCCAGTGTGGCCCGCAGGTTGGGCGCCTCGGTGTCCAGGCGGTCCAGCCACTGGCGCTGGGCGGGGCCGTGGAGGTGGGGTCCGGCCCGTTCGGCCAGCTCGGTGTAGTAGAGGTCGCGGCGCTGGAAGACCGGGTCGTCGCCGGCGAGCCGGTCGAGACAGTACGCGGCGATCGACTCCAGCAGCCGGTAGCGGATCCCGCCGGATGACTCCACCATCGACCTGGCCACCAGCTGGTCCAGCAAGTCGGCGACGTCCGCTCCTGGGTCTAGTCCCGGGCCCGCGCACACCGCCTCGGCCGCCTCCAGCGTGCAGCCTCCCGGGTGGACGGCCAGCCGGAGCAGGATCTGCCGCTGCTGCTCGGTGAGCTGCTCCCAGCTCCAGTCGATCACCGCGCGCAGGGTCTGCTGGCGGGCGGGCCGTCCCCGGCCCGAGACGGTGAGCAGGTGGAAGCGGTCGTCCAGCCGGTCGGCCACGCCGCGGACGCCCAGCGTGCGTACCCGGGCGGCGGCCAGCTCCAGCGCCAGCGGCAGACCGTCCAGCCTCCGGCAGATCGCCGCCACCGAGGGCGCGCTGCCCTCGTCCAGCACGAAACCGGGCGCGGTGGCCGCGGCACGGGCCACGAAGAGCTGCACGGAGGCGGCCCGCGCCGGGTCCGTCCCGGGCACCGGAAGCGCGAGCGGCGGCACCGCGTACAGCGTCTCCCCGGGGATCGCCAGCGACTCCTGGCTGGTGGCCAGCACGCGCAGGTCCGGGGCGGCCCGCAGGAGCAGGTCCACCAGCTCGGCGACCGGTTCGACGACGTGCTCGCAGTTGTCCAGCACGAGCAGCAGCCGCCGGCCGCGCAGGGCGTCGGCGAGCCGGTGCGCCAGTCCGGCCGGGCGCACGCCGGGACGCGAACCGGTCGCCGTGTCGTCGCGCACGTCCAGCCCGGCGGCCACCACCTCGGCCACCGTCGCCGTCTCACCCGAGGCTCCCGCCAGCTCGACCAGCCACACCCCGTCGGGAAAGGCGTCGGCGGCCAGGCCGGCGACCGCCAGGGCGAGCCTGGTCTTGCCGACGCCGCCCGGACCGGTCAGCGTGACCAGCCGGGCCGCGCCGAGCAGGGCGCCGACCTCGGCCACGGCCTGCTCGCGGCCGATCAGTTCGGTGAGGGGGGCGGGCAGGTTCGTGCGCGGGCGCGGGGGTGCGAGCGAGGGGTCCTGGCGCAGCATCGCCTGGTGGAGGGCGGCCAGCTCGGGCCCGGGGTCGAGGCCCAGCTCGCCGGCCAGCCGGCGCCGCAGGTCGTCGTACCCGGCCAGCGCCTCCGCCTGCCGTCCGGACCGGTAGAGCGCGCGCAGGTGGGCGGCGCGCAGGCGCTCGCGCAGCGGGTGCGCGGCCACCAGCTCGCCCAGCTCGTCGGCCATCAGGCTGTGCTCGCCCAGTTCCAGCCGCACCTCCGCCTGTTCCTCCAGCGCGGTCAGGCGCTGCTCCTCCAGACGGGTGGCCGCGATGCGGGCGAACTCCTCGTCGGCGAAGTCGGCGTAGGCCGGGCCGCGCCACAGTGCCAGGGCGTCCGACAGCAGCCCGGCCCTGGCCCGCGGATCGGTGGCGGCGCGGGCCTGGTCGAGCAGGGCGGCGAAACGGGCGGCGTCCACGTCGGCGGCGCGCAGCACGTAGCCCGCCGCCTGGTAGGTCACCAGCTCGCGGCCTCCCGGCTCGGCCTGCTCCAGGGCGCGGCGCAGCTGGGACACCTTGGTCTGCAGCGTGTTGACGGGGTTGCCCGGCGGGTCGTCCCCCCACAGGTCCTCGGCCAGGCGGTCGGCCGACACCGGACGCCCCTCGTGGGCCAGCAGGTCGGCGAGCAGCGCCCGGACCTTCACCTCGGGGACCCGCACGAGCCGCCCGTCGCCGGTCCACACAGAAAGGGGGCCAAGTACACCGAATCGCACCAGGTCACCGTACCCGCAGCGAACCCCCAGCGGATCGTGCGCGCCCCGGTCCACGGTGGAGCCCAAGCAGAGAGCACCACGAGCAAGGAGCACCACCATGACCGTGAACCGTGAGATCCACCTGGCCGCCCGCCCCGTCGGCGAGCCCGGCGCGGAGAACTTCACGCTGGTCACCACCGCGCTGCCCGACCTGGCCGAGGGCCAGGTCCTGGTGCGCAACACCTGGATGTCGGTCGATCCCTACATGCGCGAGCGGATGCACGATGCCGAGTCCTACCTGCCGCCGTTCCAGCTCGGCCGGCCCCTGGACGGCTCGGCGATCGGCGAGGTCGTGGCCTCGCGGGCGGCCGGGATCCCGGTGGGCGCGACCGTCGTGCACTTCCTGGGCTGGCGCGAGTACGCCGTGGTGGACGCCGCGGCCGCCACCCTCGCCGATCTCACGCTGGCTCCCGCGCAGGCGTGGCTGGGCGTGCTGGGCACCACGGGGCTGACCGCCTACGCGGCTCTGACGCACGTGGCGCCCGTACGGGAGGGTGACGTGGTCCTCGTCTCGGCGGCTGCCGGGGCGGTCGGCACCATCGCCGGGCAGCTCGCCCGCAAGCTCGGCGCCTCCCGCGTGATCGGCTCCGCGGGCGGGACGCTGAAGGCCAAGAGGCTCGTGCGGGACTTCGGCTACGACGCCGCGATCGACTACCGTGCCGGTTCGGTCGCCGGGCAGCTGGCCGAGGTCGCCCCTGACGGCATCGACGTCTACGTCGACCACGTCGGCGGCGACCACCTGGTGGCGGCCATCGACGCGCTGCGTCACGGCGGCAGGATCGCGATGGTCGGCGCGATCAGCTCCTACAACGCCACCGAGCCGGTGCCCGGCCCGAGCAACCTGTTCACCCTGGCCGCCAAGGACGCCACCCTGCGCGGCATGCTGATCAACTCCTACTTCCACCTCTTCCCTGAATGGATCGCCAAGGCGGCCGGCTGGCTGGCGGACGGCTCCCTGCACACCGAGCTGACCGTGGCCGAGGGGATCGAGCGGGCGCCCGCCGCGTTCCTGGACATGATGCGGGGCGGCAACGTCGGGAAGATGCTGGTCAAGCTCTGACAGGCACCTGGTTGCCCTTGACAGCGCAGTGACCCGCGGGCACATGGGGCAAACTGTACCGGTCAGCCGGTATAGTTTCCCCATGCCACGACCCAGCTCGAAAGAACGACTGCTCGACGCCGCGGCCGAGGTCCTGCTGTCCGAGGGGGCCGAAGCCCTGACCCTGGAAGCGGTGGCCCGGCGGGCGGGCGTGTCGAGGGGCGGCTTGTTCTACCACTTCCCCACCAAACAAGCCCTGGTCGCCGCCATGGTCGAGCGGCTGACCGGAGCCTTCGACCAGGCACTGGCCGAGACGGGCAGCGAGCCGGGCGGCTTCCTGCGCGCCTACCTGAACGCCACGATCCCCGAACACCACACCACGGCCAGGACTCCGGCCGACCGGGCGACCGCCGCCCTGCTGGCCGCGGTGCTCGTGGACCCGGCGGGGCTGGCGCCGCTGAGAGAGAGGTTCGCCGGCTGGCAGGCCAGGCTGACCGACGACGGCATCGACCCGGCCGTGGCGACGGCGGTACGGCTGGCCATCGACGGCTGGTGGGCGGCCAGGCTCCTCGGGCTCGGCGAACCGGACCCGGCGCTGCACGAGCAGACCAGGCGCTACCTGATGGAGGAGATCGACCGTGCTACCCGTCACTAAGGCGTTGATGCTGGCCACGGATGTGGCGTTCGTCGTCTACTTCACCGTCACGGGGCTGGGGCTGATCCCGCCCGAATGGGCGTTCAACGGCTACTCCGACCCGGTGATGGCCGACTGGAACTGGTCGTTCCTCTGGATCGACCTGCCGGCCAGCGCCACCGGGCTGGTCAGCCTCTACCTCCTGCGCCGAGGCTCGCCGTCGGGGCCGGGGCTGATGCTGGTCTCGCTCGTGCTGACCATGGCGTCCGGCTTGATGGCGATCGCGTTCTGGACACTGCGGGGCGACTTCTCGCTGGTGTGGTGGCTGCCGAACCTCTACCTCATGCTCTTCCCGATCCCCGCCATCGTCTGTCTCACGCGGTCCCGGCCGACCATCGCCGCCTCGTAGCAGCGACGGACACCGGCCGGGTGGACCGGACGGCGCGCGACGGGCGTTGCACTCCCACGTCACGCGGATCCGGCGGAATGTTGTCGATGGCACGCAGCAGCCGTCCCACTGCGGACGCCGCCTTGCGCGTCGCGACTCCCCGGCTCGCCTGCGAGAAGTCGCGTCACCAGGTACGGGATCTCCGCGTCCGGCGCCCCGGCGACGACCTCGGGCACCGGAACGCCTCTCGCAGCCATGGACCGCAGGGCCCACAACTCCACCTCGACCTCACGCGCGGCGGCGGCCTTGAAGACAACGCGCGCCCCGGACGCCAGGGTCACCGCGGCGACCGTGTTGGCCGCGAACCCGGCCAGCAGCTCGTACCCTGTCACGCGTTGGGACAGCAAGCACGCGATCACCTCACCATCGATGCGCCCGGCATCGCTCACGACCAACGGCCTCCTCTCGCTTGCCGGCCCCGTCGCCGATCGGGGGGTTCACCGCGCCGCAGCGTCTTGGACCGGCCCCGCCGCCCCCGGCTGCAAGGAGGCCAGGAGGGTGAGCGCTTCGGCGCTCGGGCTGCCGGGGTCGGCGCTGAGCATGACGAGGTGCTGGCCCCTGGCGTCGGGTACGAGCAGCTTCTCGTAGTGCAGTTCCAGCGGCCCCACCTGGGGATGGCGCAGCTCGAACGCGTGCCGCCCGCAGCCGGTGACGGCCCGACCGGCGCCCGCGGCGCGGGCCAGGGCGGAGTAGTGGTCGATGACCTCATCGTGCGCCATGGCTCAGCTCCTTCATCCGCAGGTGGGCGCCGCGGGCACGGGGTTGCCCATGACCACGTCGGCGGCGGTGGGGAAGCAGCTCACGCAGTTCTCGTTGATCCGGTACAGGCTGGAGGTGCCCTGCTTCTCGGCCAGCACGAACCGCACCTCGGCCAGGATCTTCAGGTGGTGCGAGACGGTGGACTGGCCCACCCCGGACGCGGCCACGATCTCGCCCACGCTCATCGGCGCCCGGCGCCGCGCCAGCAAGGACACGATCTGAATGCGCGTGGCGTCGGCCAGTGCCTTGAACCAGCTCGCGTACTCCTCGGTGTCCGGTCCGAGCGAAGAATTCCGAGGCGCAAGATGGCGAGCTGGAGGTTGAAGAGTAGGACCGAACCGTCGGCCTGGATTCGTCCGGACCTACTCTTCCATTTCGGAGTGGTGGGAGGCGTCGGCGGCGAGGCGCATGCGTTGGCGGGCATAGGGGCCGGGCCGGTCCATGTAGGTGTCGATGACCGGGGCCATGGTGTGGTGGTGGTAGGTGAGGGCGTTGGCGGCGTAGCGGCGCTTGGCGAAGATCACAGCTGATTTGTGGTGGCTGTCGATGGCGCGCCGGTCGGTCTTGGCGGTGCCGTCTGAGGAGAGGCGGCGACGGTCGGGGAAGACTTTGGCCGGGCGTATCGGGGGCTGGGTTGCGTGGTGGTCGGCCCAGAGGTGGAGGGTGTAGCTCTTCCGTAGTGGCTGATTCGATCAGGCGCTGAGGGTGTATTCGTCCTGGTGGCGGTGGTGGTGGACGCGCTGATTCTCGCGGTCGACGTGGAAGGTCCAGTACTCATCGAGGTCGTTGTTGGCGATCAGGGCGCGGAGCTTCAAGATGGCCTCGGCTCCGGCCAGTCCCCAGCGGGCGCCGGTGATGTCCAGGCGGTCGCCGATCAGGTAGCGGGCGCTTCCCTCCACGACGCTGGTGGCGATCGGCCAGCCCTGCTCCAGCGCCTGGTCATAGCGCAGGAACGCGCGGTGGCTGGTCAGGTAGCGGGCTGCGACGGCGAGACCATCACCTCGGCTGGTCGTCCGGGCCTTCAGGTCGGTGATCACCTCCTCGAGGCGGCCGGCCAGCAGGGCCAGTGCCCAGCCGGCGACGCGTTGCTCGGCGGCCGGGTCGTCGGCGGTGTGCAGGCAGCGAGCGGCGCGCCAGAGATACTCCAGTTATCCCCGGGAGCTCTCGGAGCACGGTCGCGCTCAGAACTATGTCCCAACAGAAGTCAGACCCATATTTACGCATGTCAAACCCGCAATCAAAGCTGGCACCCTTCGTCACCCGGAAGCAGGCGAACAACGGGCTTTCGCCGTAGAAGATCTTCACGCCATGCGAAGGACGACCTTGCCGGTCGTGTGGCGGGTGATCAGGGCGGTGAGGGCGGTCGCTGCCTCGTCGAGGGGATACTCGGCGCCCACCGACGGGCGGACGCGTCCCGAGGCGGCCAAGGCGATCAGGTCGTGGAGCGGCGCCGCGGCACGGCTGCCGGGGAGGCGCAGGTGGGCGCCCAGCCAGTAGCCGCCGACGGTGATGTTCCGCTCGCTGAGGATCCCGGGGTCGATGGGGGCGGCGTCGATCCCGCCGGAAGTGCCGTAGGCGATCAGGCGGCCGAACGGGGCCAGCGCAAGAGCAGCCGCGTCGAAGACGGGGCCGCCGACGGCGTCGAGGATCACGTCGGCGAGGACGCCGCCGTTGGCTTCGCCGACGCGCTCGGCGTAGCCGTCGGCCTCGCCGTCGATGACGGCGTCGGCGCCGAGCCGGAGAACCAGGGCGCGTTTTGCGGGAGTGGAGGCGGTGCCGATGACCCGTCCGGCGCCGAACTCCTTGGCCAGCTGGATCGCCAGGTGGCCGACGCCTCCTGCCGCGGCGTTGACGACGACGGTTTCGCCGGGGAGGATCCGCGCGGCCGTCCGCAGAAGGTGCCAGGCGGTCAAACCCTGGACCAAGAGGGCGAGCGCAGCGCCCGCGGGAAGGTCTTCGGGGATCTCGACCGGATCCTTCACCAGCGCCTTCGTGGCGAAGGCGCTGTCGGCGAAGGCGAGCATGCGGCGGCCGTCCGGGTCGCGGCCGACAACCTCGCTGCCGGGGATGAACGGCAATCGCGGCGGCGAGTAGGCGCCTCGCAGGCGTTCGGCGTCGGCGAAGTTGAGGCCGGCAGCCTCGACGTCGATGAGGATCTGGCCGGGGCCCGGCACCGGGTCGGGGAGGTGGGCGGGGGTCAGGACATCGGGTGCGCCGAGGCGTTCTGCGACCATTGCTCTCATGCCGTAGACGCTAGAAGCCGCGCGATTGCGCAGGTAGCGGGTTGGATTTGTGGATGAGGCGGAATGTATGAGGATTTTTCATACGTTGTCGCTCTCGTGGATGACCTGAGTGTGGCCGAGCTGCGCGTCCTGGTGGCGGTGGACGGCGAAGGCAGCGTGTCGGCGGCCGGGGTACGGCTGGGGCTGACGCAGTCAGCGGTCTCGCATGCCTTGCGCGCGGCGGAGAAGAAGATGGGCGCCGTGCTCTTCCAGCGAGGGCGGGGCGGTGCCCGGGCCACGTCCGCCGGTGATGCCGCCGTCGGGCACGCTCGGCGCATCTTGAGGATGATCGAGGTCATGAAGGCCGACACCCATGCCGCCGCGCGAGGCGAGGTCACGGGGACGATCCGGGTGGCGGCCTTTCGCAGTGCGGCCTTCCACCTGCTGCCCAGGGTGCTGGTGCGGTTCGGGCAGCGGTATCCGGCGGTGACGGTGACTGTACGGGTCGTGCCTGATCTGGGGCGGGGGATCGCGGGAGAGGTGGCGGACGGGCGCGCCGATGTGGGGGTGGCCGCGCTGCCGGTGTACGTGGACGGGCTGGTGACGAAGGAACTGTACGCGGAGCCGTACCTGCTGGCTCATCCGGAAGGGCATCCGGATCCGCGGTCGCTGCCCATGATCGGTTGGCATGAGAACTGCGCGGGTGAGACCCGGCGCTGGCTGGCGCGGCAGGAGTGGATTCCACCCGGCGACATCACCGTCGAGGACGACGGGGTGGTGATGTCGATGGTGGGTCACGGACTCGGTGCGGCGATCGTGCCCCGGCTGTCCACAGTGGGCGCGCCCGCCAAGGTCGCGACGGCCGAGCTCGGCGACGGTGCGCCGCAGCGCCGCGTGGGGTATGTGACCACGCCGGAGCTGGCCAGATCGGCGATCATCCGCGATCTGCTCGGCGAGTTGCGAGCGATGAAGGGCGTGGCCGGGTGAACGAGACTCGCGCATCGGCCGTTCCCCCACCCCATGGCCGTGCTCCCCGTCCTGCGCCGAGATGGTCGCCGCCCGACCACACCCGTATGAGCCAGGACACGGAACCGACCAGCCGCCCGTCCCGCTCCGCGATCAGGTAGGTGATCTCGGGACGTGCGAGCAGCTCACGCACACGGTCGACGTTCACGCCGACGGCTGGCCCTGACGCGCCTGCCTTTCAGCCGGTGGGCGGGATGTGACGGAGCTGGCGGAGCGCCAGGATCGCGGCGCCGGCCGCGATGACCGCCGCGACGACGGCCGCCACGTTCAGCCCCGCCGGCGAACGCCTCACGGGCGGGGACGAGCACCGCCGCGGCGCGGCCTGGATTCGTCCGGACCTACTCTTCCATTTCGGAGTGGTGGGAGGCATCGGCGGCGAGGCGCATGCGTTGGCGGGCATAGGGGCCGGGCCGGTCCATGTAGGTGTCGATGACCGGGGCCATGGTGTGGTGGTGGTAGGTGAGGGCGTTGGCGGCGTAGCGGCGCTTGGCGAAGATCACAGCTGATTTGTGGTGGCTGTCGATGGCGCGCCGGTCGGTCTTGGCGGTGCCGTCTGAGGAGAGGCGGCGACGGTCGGGGAAGACTTTGGCCGGGCGTATCGGGGGCAGGGTTGCGTGGTGGTCGGCCCAGAGGTGGACGGGGTGCTGTGGGTTTTCGGGGTAGTACTCCTCGATGCCGAGCCGTCGTCCGAACTCCTCGGTGAAGTCCCAGCGGTCGTCGGTGTCGGGGTCGCCGAAGGGGAAGGTGGCTTTCGTTCGCCAGAACGGTGAGGCGAGCAGGCTGGCGATGGTGACGGCTTCCGGATAGATCGCGGCGTAGCAGCGGGAGTGGCTGAACAGGGCTGCGGATTGCTGTTTGGGGATGAGCACGTCGAGTCGGCGGTCCCATTGCCACCATTGACTGGTGCCGTAGGTTTCTTCGGGGCCGCCGCGCCAGAGTCCTGCGAGGATGCGGAAGGCGTGGATGATCCCGTCGAACGCGGGGATCGGGCCGCGCTCGCGGACGAGCCGGTTGTGCCGGCGTTGGGCCTGCAGGATTTCGGGGAGTTCGTGCAGGTGTGGCAGGCAGGGCCCCTCGCCGACGTCGGGCGGTCCGATCCAGTAGCCGTGGCGGCGGCAGGCATAGTGATGGAGGGCGAACAACCGCATGACCTGGCCGCCGGGATGGCGGGCGGCGCACTTCGGGCAGGAGTGTTGCGGAACGTCACGCAGGAGTTGCCAGTCCAGGCCCTTGCGGAGTTCGGGCAGGGCTTGGCCGAGCCGGTCGGCGGGATAGCCGGTGAGGTCGGCCAGGCGCGGCCCGACGATGATCCGGCGGGCTTTGCCGATGGTCTCGGGTTCGCTGACCCAGCCCCAAAGCTCGGGGTAGTCGATGCCGTTGAGGGTGGCCAGCCGCTGCAGGAAGGACTTGATGGTTTCGCCGGTGGCGGGTGGGGCCGTGATCGGCAGGCGCCGGAGCATCACACTGCCTCGGCGTCGGCGGTGCGCGGCTTGGCTGCACGGGTCTTGGCTGTGGTGTAGGCGGTGTGTGCGGCGAAGTCGACCGGGACCAGGTCCAGGAGGTTGTCGGTGATCCGTTCGGTGCCGTGCTCGATCGCCAGGACCGCAGCGCCGCGGATCAGCTGGGAGAGACTACCGATCGCGCCGCCGCTGCGCTGGTAGAGGTTCTCGGCCATGTTCGCCAGGGTGCCGGGGCCGTGCTCACGGAGCCGCAGCATCGTCTCCATGGTGGCCACCAGGGCTTTCCAGTCCTCACGCTGCTGGACGGTGCCGTAGGCGAACTGAGTGGAGGGGATGACGGTGAAACGTCCGGCGATCTGCCGGCCGCGTGGCCCGGCGAACAAACCTTGGGCTTCGACCTCGACGCCGGCCAGGAAGAAGGTGGCGCGGATGCGCTCGGCGAAGTACTTCAGTTGGTCAGAGGTCTCCGCGCCGGAGCGGGTCGCGAGCGAGATGTTGTGGATTTCGTCCACGAGCACAAGGTCGACATGAGTGTGGGCGGCCAGGTGGCAGACCGCGTTGACGATGTCGGTCAGGTTGGCTCGGGCGGAGAACTCCAGGCCGAAGAAGCGGGCGAACTCGACCGCGAGCATCCGCGGGGTCGAGGCCATCGGAACCGTGACATAGATGACCGGGAGCCGGTGGCCATCCTGCGGATAGCGGTTGCGGATCGCGAGTTCGTGCGCGCGGCCAAGCTGGGTGAGCGCGGTGGTCTTGCCGGTGCCTGAGGCGCCGCTGACGATGCATCCGCAGCGGGCGGAGATCTGCTTGCGGTTCAGCTGAATCAGTAACCTGCCGGTGCTCAGCAACTGCTTGATGATCGGGGTGTTCACCAGCGGCAGATCCGCGTGGTAGTTGCGCCGTGCTGCGGCATCGGCCGCCTGCAGTGCCGGCGTCAGCGCGAGCAGTTGTTGCTGTGTGAGCAGCGTTGGCGGCTCGAGGCTGTGCCGGACGAACTCGCCCCATCCCTCCTTGGTCGTCAGCGGATGGTCCGGCGGAACTTCGTCCTGCAGCCAGGATGCGATATCGAGGCCGGCCTGCGCGTGCGTCATAGCCACCTTTCAGCTTCGGCGTGAGCATCGAAGATCCCGAAGCCGGTCACGTCCGCTGGTTGCTCCGCGCCCTGCTGTCCAGGGAGTGCTTGGCCCGCGTCCGTATCCTGCTGAGGGGAAGGCAGCCGGGGGCCTTTCCCCTTGAACGTGGACACCTTGGAGACTGGATCTTGAGGTCCAGGGGAAGAGATGTCCCTGATGGTGATGAAGAACTACCCGCCCGAGTTCAAGGCCGACGCGGTGGCGCTGGTGCTGTCGAGGCCGGATCGGACGATCACGTCGATCGCGCGGGATCTGGGGGTCAGCCGCGAGACGCTGCGGGTGTGGGTACGCGCCGCGCAGGCTCGGGGTGAAGGCGGGCAGCGACCGGCCGGCGGGGCCGGGACCGGCAAGAACATCTCGGCCGGGCCCGTACCCTCGGACGACGTGCTGCAAGAGGAGAACAAGCAGCTCAGGGCGCGGATCCGTGAGCTGGAGCAAGAGCGCGACATCCTGCGCAAGGCGGCCAAGCTTTTCGCGACCGAGACAAACTGGTGAACCGCTTCCAGTTTGTTGAAGATCACAAGGCGCTCTACGGAGTGAAGCGGTTGTGCCGGGTGCTGCAGGTGTCACGCTCGGGTTTCTACCGATGGTTGAAGGGCGCCGCGGCGCGGCTGGCCCGCCGCCAGGCCGATGAGCAACTGGCCGGGCAGGTGCGGCGGATCCATGTCGAGCATGACGGCACCTACGGCTCGCCCCGGGTGACGGCCGCGTTGCGCGCGGCTGGGATGAAGGTCAACCACAAGCGGGTGGAGCGGGTGATGCGCGAGCACGGCATCGTGGGGCTGCGGCTGCGTAAGAAGGTCCGCACCACGATCCCGGAGCCGGACGCGGCGCCGGTGCCGGATCTGCTCCAGCGTGACTTCACCGCCGAGCGGCCGAACACCCGCTACGTCGGCGACATCACTTATCTGCCCGTGGGTGGTGGCCGGTTTCTCTACCTGGCCACCGTGGTGGACTTGTGGTCGCGTCGGCTGGTGGGCTGGTCGATCGCCGATCACATGCGCACCGAGCTCGTCGTCGACGCGCTGCAGGCCGCGGCGCACACCCGCGGTGGGCATCTGGACGGCGCGGTGTTTCACAGCGACAACGGGGCGCAGGGCGGATTCAACCGGTCGTCGCAACACCTTGATCACGGAGGTGTGCGATGGGCGGGAATACCAAGCTGGAGCGGGTGCCTGAAGGGGCGCGGAGG